>JBGAOA010000023.1:0-55211 GCA_044222065.1 Candidatus Eiseniibacteriota bacterium | reverse complement strand
AGCCGCGCAATTCCGCTGGCGGGCGCAACCAGGGCCTCGAGCTGGAAGCTCGAGTCGGGCTCGAGCGCTTTGCGCCGGCGCTGCGAGGCTTCTCCCTGAACTCGAATGCATCGTTCATCTCGTCGAAGGTCACGCTGCCGCCCGCGATCTCGAAGCTCGGCAGCGAAGAGCACCCGCTGCAGGGCCAGGCGGACTACCTCGTGAACGCGGACTGCATACGGCGGCTGGCGGGGCCTGGACGTCGCGGTGATGGTGAACGCGGTCGGGAAACGGCTGCGCACGCTCGCCGTGTTCCCGTTCCCCGACGTGTACGCGCAGCCCGCGACGACGCTCGATGCGAGCGCGGGCGTGACGGTGTTCCACTCGTGGCGCGTGCGGCTCGCGGCGAAGAACCTCACGGACCCGAAACAGCAGCTGCTCCAGGGCGCGAAGGAAGTGTCCGGCTACCGCACCGGCCGTCGCCTCGTACTCGGTCGGCGTGTCGTTCGGCTCGTGAGCGCGCGCATCCGGCTCACCCCGCTTCGGGCGCGCTTCGCCGCGCCGCTCCTCTTCATGGCGCTCGCCGCGGCGCCGGCCGGCATCGTCGGCGCCGCCGCCGCACCGCCCGCGTCGAAGCCGGTCCGCCTCCCGACCTCGACGCAGTCCTCGCCCGGCTGGACACCGGCGCCGGCGGATCCCGAGTCGCTGTCCGTCGTGTACGGGCGACGGCATCGCCGCGCCGGTAAAGTGCTGCAGGCGAATTCCACGGCGGAGCGAAGAGCCTCGACGAACTCGGACGCATCGTGTGCCGGCTGCTCCACCACTCGGACCGCGACTCGCTGTTCGCGTGCTGCCTTCGCGACCACGAGTTCCGAGACGTCCTGTGGCCCGAGTTCCCGGAGAGCCGCCCCGCGACCGGACTCGAATGGACCGACGCGTGGACGCACCTCGAGCTGCGGCTCCGCAGCGGAACGTCGGACGCCGTGGGCGAATTCGGCGGGCGCGTGTGGCAGTTCGTACGCTTCGAGCGCACCGACACGACCGCCGCGTTCCGCAACTTCGCGCTGCACGACGGACTCGTGCTCGTCGTGAAGAACGACCGCGGCGAGATCGAGAAGTGGAGCACGAGCGCCGCTCGGTCGCCGAGCGCAAGGGCCGGTTCAAGATCCACAGCGTCCGCGACTGACGATGCTCGGGGCCGGGCGGCGCGCCGCAGGGCAAGGCGCGGGCGCGCGCACCCGGCGCAGCGCGCCCGCAAGGGGCAACGGGCGCGGCGTCGAAGGTCGGGAAGCGGCGCTGCGATGCGCGGATGCGTTGCATCGGGGCGCGTTGAGACCGGACCTGTCGGACGGTCTCTGAGGTTGGGACCCGGACGCCACGGCCGCTTCCCCAACGCGGCTCACGATACGCGCCGCGTGTGACGGCGGATCGCTCGGGCGCGTAACGGCGGCGAAAAAACGCGCGCGCGACGGGGTGGCGGCGCGACGCGTTCGTGGTGGCGATCCGTGGACGGCCCGTTAGAGTGCCGCGCATGTCCGACGCCCGCATCGCGCACGCCCGAGCCGCCGTACGTCGCCGTGATCTTCACGTCGCTGCGCACCGCGGGCGACGACGGCTACGGCGCGATGGCGGCCGAGATGGAAGCGCTCGCGCGCGAACAGCCGGGCTTCCTCGGCATCGAGAGCGCGCGGACGCCCGAGGGCTTCGGGATCTCGGCGACGTACTGGAAGGACGAAGCCTCGGCGCGCGCGTGGAAGCAGGTCGCGCGGCACCTCGAAGCGCAGCGCGCGGGCCGCGAGCGCTGGTACGCCGGCTACCGCGTGCGCGTCGCGAAGGTCGAACGCGAGTACGGCTTCGAGCGGGGTAGCGACGCGCGGCACTCACGCCGGCTTCGCCCGCCGTTTCGCCGCCCAATAGCGCCGCTCGATCCACGTGTGCCAGCGGGCCTCGTAGCGCACGTAGACCGTGTCCGCGACGGTCGGCGCGACGTAGGTCGTGAGCACGAATCGCGCAGGGAATACAGGTGGAGCCAGCCGTGCTTCCATTGCCCGAAGTCCGAAGCGCTCCCATCCGCCGAGCGCGAAGATCGTCGTCGAACCAGCGGCCCCAGTGGCTGCCGGCCATCGTTCCCCACACGAGAGCACCGATTCGGTCCGCGTTTGGCGGTCGAAGATCGCCGCGCGCGTGTCGGGCTCCCCGCCGATCTCGAGTTCGTCGCCGTACTCCACGATCGCCTGATAGGTGTCGATCTCGAGATCGAATCGCCCGTTCGGCGACGTGACGGTGAAGGCCGCCGCCGTCGCGGCGTCTTCCCACGGCGGGCTCGCGAGATCCTCGTCGGGCGCGGCGCCGGGAGCGCCGTTGACCAGGATCGGCCGCCACGACTCGCGTCCGGTCCTCCACAACGAATCGAGCCGGAATCCCGGGATCGCCGCGCGCCACATCGCCGCCCACTCCTCGAGCACGGCGCGATGCGCGTTGATCAGCGAATCGCCGCGCCCGATCCGTGGGCCGGGCGGGTCGTCGGGCGCGCGGCTCCGGCTGATCGGCCGGATTCACGAACGCGGGCAGCGTGTCGCGAGCGACGGCGCGCGTCGAGTCCGCGGCGGGCGCGCGGGAGTCGCGCGGGGAACAGCCCGCGGCGAGGAGCGCGAGGGCGACGGCCGCGAGCGTCGCGATCGCGACTGTGACGGCCGCGGCGATCGCGGCGCGAACGTGCGGCGCCCCTACCCCATCTTCTTCCACACCCGCTTCGCGCACTCGCGCGCCCGCTTCGCGACTTCGGCCTCGTCCACGTTCGTGAGCCGGCCCTCGTTCATCACGATCTCGCCCGACACCATCACGCCCGTGACGGGCGCGCGCAGCAGCCCCGTGAACAGGTGCTCGACGATCGTGCGCGACGAGAGTTCGGTCGCGGGGCGGTAGTCGAGCAGCACGAGATCCGCGGGGGCGCCGGGGGCGATCGTGCCGAGTCCCTCGCCGAACAGCGCGCTCGCCCAGCGCGGTCCGTTCGCGAACAGGCGGCGGTAGTGGAGTTCGGCGCGCGGCCCCGAGGCGGCGGGCACGTCGCCGAGCGGCGGCGCGTTGACGGCGCTGTCGCTGCCCCACGCGAGTTCGGCATCGCGCACGTGTGGGGCGGCGCCGCTCGTCACGGCGGCGAGCGTGTCGCCGCGCTCGCGCGCCGCGTCCACGAGATCGCGCGGCGCGGTGTCCGCGTGCGCCCACAGCGTCGCGGGGCCTGCCTTCGCGAGCCGTCCGCCCCAGCGCTCGGCGGGCGTCAGGTCGAGCGCGAGGTCCACGTGCAGCCCGACGCGCCCGCCCCCCGCCTCGAGCGCCGCGCCCGACAGCGCCTCGAGCCCCGCGAGCGACGTCGCGTGCACGCCCATGAGCGCCTGGAAGCGACCGTCGCGCTGGCGGCCGATCTCGCGCGCGAACGTCGCGCTCTCGTGCAGCGCGGCCTTGCGTTCGGCCGGCGTGTCGTGCTCCGAGACGCCGTAGCAGGTCGCGAGGCGCACGCCGACTTCGCGCGCGGCGGCGACCACCTCGGTGAGCGACAGCTCGGTGCACGCGTCGGAGCGGTGGAAGTCGCACACGGTCGTGACGCCGTGGCGCAGGCCTTCGGCGAGCGCGGCGCGCACGGCCCACTGCACGTCCTCGGGCGCGAGCGCGTGGTCGTAGCGCCGCCAGTCGGCGGGCGTGCGCAGCCCGAGGCCGCGCGCGAGGCTGCGCGCGAGGTGCGCGTGCGTGTTCACGACGCCGGGCACGAGAACGCGCCCGTGCGCGGCCCACAGCGTCTCGTTCGGATACGTCGCCGCGAGGTTGCCCGCGAGCCCGACGTGCGCGACGTGCGCGCCGACGATGCGCACCGCGCCGTCCTCGAGCACGTGAGGCTCGGGGCCGCCGGTCACGATCGTGCACGGTCCGATGATCACGCGAGGTTCGCCCTCCGCCGCACGCCCTGCACCTCGGCGCGCGCGTCGGCCGCGACGCGCTCGGGGTCGAGCGTGGACCAGCGCCGGTCGCGGTAGAGCACGCGGCCCTGCACGGCGGTGAGCCGCACGTCGTCCGCGCGCGCCGCGTGCACGATCGTGACGTACGGATCGGCGCCGGCGTTCGGCCCCGCGTGCGGCGTCGCGTGGTCGATCGCGATCACGTCCGCTTGCTTGCCCGGCTCGAGCGAGCCGATCTCGGCGCCGAGGCCGAGCGCCGCCGCGCCGTCGCAGGTCGCGAGCGCGACGACGTCGCGCGCGGACAGGTGCGCGGTCGGCTTCACGACGCGGCTCAGCCCCGCGGCGAGGCTCATCTCGTGGAACGTGTCGAGGCGGTTGCCGCACGGCGCGCCGTCCGAGCCGAGGCCGCAGCGCAGGCCGAGGTCGCGCCACGCGCGCACGTGCGCGACGCCCGAGCCGAGCTTGAGGTTCGAGCCCGGGCAATGGACGAGCGCCGCGTCGGCGTTCTTGAGCTGCGCGAGTTCGTCGGGCTCGAGCCACACGCCGTGCGCGCCGACGAAGCGCTCGCTCAGCACGCCGTGGGTCGCGAAGTAGCGCGCCGCGGTGTGCTGCACGGCGGCCTCGACCTCGCGCCCCTCGGTCGGGCTCTCCGAAACGTGCGTGTGGACGAGCAGGCCGCGCGCCTTCGACAGCGCCGCGACGTCGCGCCACAGCCCCTCGCTGCACGACAGGATGAAGCGCGGCGCGAGCGACACGAGCAGGCGTCCCGCCGCCGCGCCGTGCCAGCGCTTCACGAGCGACTCGACCTCGGCGAGCGCGGTGCGCGCGTGGTCGCGCAGCGCATCGGGGACACCGTCGCCCGTGTCCATGAGCGCCTTGCCGAACACCGCGCGCACGCCGCTCGCTTCGAGCGCTTCGCCCAGCGCGTCGGTGTGGCGCACCGTCGCCATGTCGTTCACGCACGTGACGCCGCCCGCGATCAGCTCGACGAGCCCGAGCCGCGCGGAGGCCGCGAGCGAGGCTTCGGTGTGCGCCGCCTCGAGCGGCCAGATCGCCTCGCGCAGCCAGCGCAGCAGGTCGGCCTGTTCGGCGAGCCCGCGGAACAGCGTCTGGCACAGGTGCAGGTGGCCGTGCACGAATCCCGGGAGGACGAAGCAGCCGGTCGCGTCGAACGTCTCGTCCGCGCGCCCGCCGGGAAGCCCCGCGAGCGCCGCCCCGACGTCGCCGAGTGCGGCGATGCGTCCGTCCACGGCCAGCAGGTCGCCACGCCGGACGGTCCAGGCACGGTCCATCGTGACGAGCGTGCCGGAATGGAGGAGCAGGCTGCTCAGGAGAGGCCTCCGTGCAATCGAGCGCCCGGGCATCCGTGCCCGAGAACGCGCGGCAGTATAGCGCAGCGCTCGGGCGCTCCAAGCGCGAAGCGCCGGCCCGAGAGCCGGCGCTTCGAGTCCGGAGTGCGCGTCGCGGCGCGCGCGCCTAGCGGTAGAGCCGCTTGATCGCGCCCCAGGTGCCCGGCGTCGCCGACAGCGGCGTCAGCAGCTCGCCGCCGTCCACGAGCGCGAAGTGGAGGTTCGCGTTCTGCAGGCAGCGCAGCGACAGCGTCGTCGTGGTCGACGTGGCGGTGAACGGGAACGACTGCAGCGCCCAGGTCGTGAGCGTCGCGTGGTTCACGTGCGTGAACGTCTGCGACTGCGCCGCCGCGCTCACCACGATCTCGCACGTTCCGTCGCGGCCCGACTGCTGGTTCGTACCGAGGAAGAACTGGAACACGTACGCCTGCCCGACGACCGTCGGGATCGTCTGCTGGATCCCGCCCGCCGAGAAGATGTAGTTCGCGAGGTCCACGACGTAGAGCCCGTTCGGCGCCGCAACGTCACCGAAGGCGGCGGGCTTGTACCACTCGACGCCGGTGTCGGTCGTGACCCAGCCCGGGATCGCGGTCGAGCCGCCCGGCAGGGCCGCGTAGTTGCCCATCGCGGACGAGGGCTCGAACGAACCGTTGACGATCTGGGCGCTGGCGGGCGCCGCGAGCGCGGCGAGGAAGGCGAGTGCGATGCGAAGCGGGGTGACGAGCCGCAAGAGAGCCTCCGTGTCGTAGGGAGTGGGAGTGGCCGGAAATTCTAGAAAGGCCGCGGGGCTGCCTCAAGGAAAAAGTGGCCAGCCGGACCGCGCGCGGCGCGGCCCGCCCCGTCGCCGCCGCTCGCCGCTGGCCCCCACCGCGGCCGCGAGCCTAGGCTCGCGCCTCCGATGAACGCCCCGCTCCCGCTCGTCCGCCCGCTCCCGCCCGTCGCGCCGCTCGCGGCGCTGCGCACGCTCGCGGCGCTGCCGCAGCCGTTCCTGCTCCACGCGGCGGCGGACGATCCGCGCTCGCGCTGGTCGTTCGCCGGCGCCGATCCGTTCTTCGCCGCGCGCGGCGGCGACTGGAGCGAGGTCGTCGCGCGCTTCCGCGCGCTCGCGCGCGAGACCGCGGACGACGCGCTCGTGCTCGGCCGCCCGCCGTTCGCGGGCGGCGCCGTCGGCTACTGGAGCTACGACTTCGGTCGGCGCCTCGAGCGGCTGCCGTCGTTCGCCGCCGACGATCTCGGGCTGCCCGACTTCGCGCTCGGCTTCTACGACGTCGTGCTCGCGATCGAGCGCGCGAGCGGCGCGTGCACGCTCGTGTCGAGCGGCCTTCCGGAGCGCGGCGACGCGCGGTGGGCGCGCGCCGAGGCGCGACTCGAGGCGTTCGCGCGCCGGATCGCGGCCGCGGTCGACGGCGGCGAGCGCGGCGCGGCGCGGCCGCACGAGTCCGGAGCGGCGCCGCTCGTCGCGCACTCGACGTTTTCGCGCGCCGGCTATCGCGCCGCGGTCGAGCGGGTGCGGGACCACATCGCGCGCGGCGATCTCTTCCAGGCGAACCTGTCGCAGCGCTGGTCGCTCGCGCTGCCGCCCGCGCCGCCCGACGCGCGCGGACTCGCGTTGCTCGAGTCGCTCGCCGCGCGATCGCCCGCGCCGTTCGCGGCGTTCCTCGGGTTCGGCGACCACGCGGTCGCCTCCTCGAGCCCCGAGCGCTTCCTCGAACTCCGGGGCGGGCGCGTCGAGACGCGCCCGATCAAGGGCACGCGGCCGCGCGGGGCGACGCGCGCCGAGGACGCGCGGCTCGCGGCGGAACTGCTCGCGAGCGAGAAGGACCGCGCCGAGAACGTCATGATCGTGGACGTGCTGCGGAACGACCTCGGGCGCGTGTGCGTGCCGGGATCGGTCGAGACGACGGCGCTGTTCGAGCTGGAGACGTTCGCGCAGGTGCATCACCTCACCTCGGCGGTGGCGGGACGGCTCGCGCCGGGCGTGGACGCGTTCGATCTGCTCGCCGCCTGCTTTCCCGGCGGCTCGATCACGGGCGCGCCGAAGATCCGCGCGATGGAGATCCTCGAGTCGCTCGAGCCCGTGCGCCGCCACGTCTACACGGGCGCGATCGGCTGGCTCGACTGGAACGGCGACGCCGACTGGAACGTCGCGATCCGCACCGCGACCGCGACGCGCGAGGCGCTGCACTTCGCCGCCGGCGGCGGCATCACGGCCGACTCGGACGCGGACGCCGAGTACGAAGAGACGCTCGCCAAGGCCGAGGGCATGCGCGTCGCGATCGCGGACGCGCTCGGCGCGGACGTGAGCCTGGGCGAGCGCGCGGTCGCCGCGCGCGCGTGAAACCGTTGACGCCGCTCGGCCGCGCCTTCTAGCGTGCCGCGCATGCCGACCGCCCGCTCGCCGCACACGCGCACGCCGCAGGGTCGCGAACGCGTCGCGCGGCTCCCGGAACGCACGCTGTGGGTGAACGGCGAGTTCGTGAAGAGCGACGAGGCGTTCCTGTCGCTCTTCGACCGCGGCGCGCGCGACGGCGAAGGGCTGTTCGAGACGGTGCGGCTTTACGGCGGCGAGCCGTTTCTGTGGGAGAAGCACCTCGAGCGCCTCGTGCTCTCGGCCGCGGTGCTCGGCTTCCCGGTGCCGCCCGCGCCCGCGCGGCTGCGGCACGCGCTCGCGCAGCTGCTCGCCGCCGAGGGCCTGCTCGACGCCGTCGCGCGGCTCACGGTGACGCGCGGCATTCCCGGCGGACGCCCGACGCGCACGGGCGCCTGGATGGAGGTCGAGCCGGTCACCGCGCGGCTCTGGGCCGGGGCGCGACGGAACGAGGCGACCGCCGTGTTCTCGAAGGTGCCGTTCGAGCCGGGCTCGCTCGGCGCGCACAAGACGACGAGCCGCCTCGCCTACCACCTCGCGCGCGAGGAAGCGCGCGCCGCACGCGCCGACGAGGCGCTGCTCGTCTCGCCGCGCGGCGAGCTGCTCGAAGGCGCGGTCTCGAACGTGTTCGTCGTCCGGAGCGGCGAGGTGAGCACGCCGCCGCTCGCGAGCGGCATCCTGCCCGGCGTGACGCGCGCGACCGTGATCGCGCTGTGCGCCGAACTCGAGCTGCCGGTGCGCGAGGCGGTGCTCACTCCCGAGGACGCGCTCGGCGCCGACGAGGTGTTCCTGACGAACTCGGTGCAGGAGGTCGTGCCGATCGCGCGGCTCGGGAGCCGGGTGATGCCGGGCCGCGCGATCGGCGAGCGCCTGCTCGCCGCCTACCGCGCGCGCGTCGCGCGCGGCTGAGGCGGGCCCGCCGCACCGGCGCCGGGGCGCCTCGCCCGCGCCGAGCGCAAACTTCCCCAGCCCGGAGCGCTCTCGCGGCGGCCGTTCGTGCGAATCGCCCGCGGAATCCGCCTCGGAATCGCGCGAAGACGGCCGATACTCCGCATGTTGTCGCGCTCGGCCGCGCGCCGCTCGTGGCATGTCCGGTGCAATTCCTCGGAGTCGTCGCCCGCATCCCGGCGACTTCGATCCCCCACGGGGCGGCGCCCCCCGGCGCCGCCCCACCCCCTTCGACCGCGCACGCGCGCGCGAGGCAGACATGAACGTCCGTGGCGGAAGGCTCGAGTTCCTGGTGCCGCACTACCTGCGCAGCCAGCTCCTCCGCCCCGGATTCGTCCGTCTTTCGCTGCGCCTCGGATTCGCCCAGCAGATGCCCGCGTGGGCGAAGCTCCAGTTCACGAACGCCGGCGTGTCGCCCGACGATCTCGAGAGCGTGCTGCGGCGGATCGACGGCCTCACTTCGTGGGCCGACGAGTGGGAGTCGCTCGGGCGCGCGCACGAGCAAGGCGGCGACGACGCACTGCGGCTCGAACGTCCCGCCGACGCGGCGCGGCGCTACCTGGCCGCGAGCGCGGCCTACAACTTCGCGCAGTACGTCATCTTCCTCGACGTGGACCGCAAGCGATCGCTGCACGAGGCGTGCGTGCGTTCGTACGCGAAGGCCGCGCCGCTGTTCGAAGTGCCGGCGCAGCCGTTCGAGGTGATGTACCGGCGCCGCCCGATGAAAGGCTACCTGCGCGTGCCCCCGACCGGCTCGCCGTCGCCCGTCGTCGTCGTGTTCAACGGCACGAACGCCGTGAAGGAAGAGCTGCACTGGTGGAGCGAGGCGCTGCTCGCGCGCGGCCTCGCGGTCGCGATGTTCGACGGTCCGGGCCTCGGCTCGACGTTCCACCGGCTCTCGATGGTCGCCGAGCCGCGGCCCGTCGGCGTCGCGATCTTGAACCACATCGAGGCGCGGCCCGACCTGAATCCCGACGCGGTCGCGTTCATGGGCATGAGCCTCGGCGGCTACATGGCCATCCGCATGGCGTCGCACGACCCGCGCATCCGCGCCGTCGCGACCGTGAGCCCGCCGTATTCGGCCGACATCTACTGGAACGTCACGCTGTCGAGCATGCGCCGCGAACTCGCGAACCTGTACGGCATCGCGGAGCGCGACATGGGCGCGACGATCGAACGCATCACGCTCGCCGACGTGCTCGACGACGTGCGCTGCCCGCTGTTCGTCTCCGGCGGCGGCCGCGACATGATCACGCCCGCGAGCGAGGCGTGGCACATCTTCGAGGACGCGCGTTGCGAGCGCGAGATCGTTTTCTACCCGCGCGGCGCGCACGACTGCTTCAACGTGCTCTCGGACCTGCGGCCGCGCGTCGTGAACTGGCTCGCGCACCAGCTCGAGCGCCATCACCAGGCGGGGCGGCGGACGCTGCGCCAGCTTTCGGACGCGTTCGACGGCGCGTGGGCGCCGGCCGAGGCGGTGGATCCCGACTTCGCCGACGCGCTGTGCGGCGACGTGCCGCGACTGCGCTGGAACCACAGCGACGGCGGCATCCCCGCGCGTCTCGGCTGGCACTGGGACCCGGTCGAGCGCATGCGCATCGACGTCGTCCACCGGCGCGAACCCGCGCACTGGAACGCCGAGGCCGAGATGCCCGCGCGCGTCACCGTGCTCTAGGCGGCGCCGATCGTACGGCGCCGCGAGGCGCCGTGGCTCGAGGGCCGAAACGAACGCGGCCCCCTTCGCGAGAAGGGGGCCGCTTCGGTTCCAGCCGGGCTCAGCGGTAGAGCGTCTTGAGGCGGCCCCAGCTCGTCGGCTTCGACGGCGTGGACGAGCAGTGCGGCACTCCCGACAGGCCGTTGTTGAAGTCGTCGAGGCACTGCGTGAGCGACGAGGTCGTCCCCGGCGAAAGCGATCCGCCGCCCACCGGCGGCACGACGAGTCCGCCGATCAGCGCGTCCGCGGAGCTGATGCAGGCCAGCACCGCGGCCCCGGGATTCGCGCCGTTCGCGATGTTGAGCTTCGCGCCGATCAGCTGGTGCGCGAGCGTCACCAGGCCGTTCCCGGCCGGGCTCTGGTTCAGGATGCTGCAGAGCTGCGACGCGCCGTAGTTCACGGTGCCGAGCGTGAGGCTCGAGACCGGCCAGGCGTTCGAGTTGTTGCCCGTCACGCAGCCCGCGGGGCCGTGCGTCTTCCAATAGCCGATCGTGAACGTGCAGTTCTGGCCCTGGAGCGTCAGCGTGCTCACGGCGTTCGTCGAGAAGCCGCTCGTCGTGAAACCGCCGCCGCCGCGCGCGAACGTGCAGATCACGTACTCGGTGCCCGACGCGAGTTCCTCGGGAGAGTTCGTGGTCAGCCCGCTCTCGCCGCCGAGATCGCCGAGCTCGATGCGAATGGTCTCGTTCGGGCCGAGCGCGAAGGTCGAGTACTCGCCGAACGTGTTCAGCGTCGGCGCGCCCGTGAACATGGACCAGCCGAGGCCGGGGTACGAGAGGATCGAGGGCCACACGCTGCCGTAGTTGGCGTAGTCCTCGGCGGTCATCCAGTAGACGCCGAATCCGCTGGGCGCGCCGGAGGGCCCCGCGGTGATCGTGAGCCGGACCTTGCCGTGGCCGATCGCGTCCACGGCGACGGCAGGCGAATCGAGCGCGACGGCGAGCGCCGTGCGGGCCGGGAGCGCGCACAGCGCGAGGAGCGCGAGAGTGGTGACGAAACGTCGGATCATGCGGCCTCCAGAGCGAGATTGCCCGGATGAGTTCGTTCGACGACGGGCACGGATGCAGGGCACGGGGCACGCTCGAAGCGCGCGCGGCACTTTGATTCGGGGCGACGGCCCCAGGGTCAGGCGCCAACATTTTGCCGTTGCTTCCGGGCCAACTCAAGGCGATTCGCCCTTCCCGGAACGCCTCGAGCGGGGGAACCGGGGGCCGGCCGAGCGGCGTGGGGGGCCCGCGAATGCGGGGCCGCCGGCCTGACGCTTCGCGCGGCGACCTGATACTCTCCCCGCGCCTTTTTCCACCCCCCACACCTCGAGGTTCGACATGCCCGAGACGAAGTCAGCCACCAGAATCCGCCCCGTGAACGAGCTGGACATCGGTGCCATCACGAAGATCGACGAGCGGATCAGCGGGCAATACCGGCCCGAGATCTGGGAGCGCCGCGTCATGTACTACCTGCGCCGCGACCCGGACGGCTCCAAGGTCGTCGAGGTGGACGGCAAGGTCGTGGGGTTCATGCTCGGCGACGTCCGCGAGGGCGAGTTCGGCATCGAACAGGCGAGCGGCTGGATCGAACGCTTCGGCATCGACCCGGACTACCGCGGACGCGACCTCGGCAAGCTGATGTTCGACGCGATCCGCCGGCACTTCGCCGAGGCGGGCGCGACGACCGTCCGCACGCTCGTGGACCGCAACGAACCGAACGTCGCGGGTTTCTTGAAGGCGCTGGGCTTCGCCCCGTCGCCGCTCGAGGCCCTCGAAATCCAGCTCCGCCCGTGAGCGAGAGGACCCGATGAAGGTCGAGAACGTTCAGCTCGAGAAGAAGTACCACGACGCCGTCGAGCACTGGCACCGGCACAATTTCAAGGAGTACCAGCAGCTCCTCGACCACTGGCAGAAGTACTTCCCGCAGGACGAAGAGTTCTGCCTGTGCGCGAAGATGGAGCTCGGCACGTCCGACACGGTGCAGGTCGGCGACTTCAAGGGCGAGAAGAAGCGCCTGAAGCCGAACGAGCTGACCGAGGAGCAGGCGCGCCACCTGCTCGCGATCATCAAGGCGCAGGCCTCGACCGAGTTCGGCTCGATCCAGCAGCACTCGGGAACGCTCGAGCGCGCGTTCGACGACCAGGACCGCTACTGGGTCATGCGCGTCATGGCCGAGGAGCTGCGGCACGGTTACCAGATGCTGCACCTGCTGCTCAGCGAGGACTGGTCGCACGTCTCGGGCGGCGTGACGGGCCCGCAGATGGTCGAAGAGATCCTGTCCATGCAGACGGGCAATCACGTGCTCGACGCGTTCAACGTCGAGTACGACTCGTTCGTGGACAACATCGTGTTCGCCGCGCTCATCGACCGCGTCGGCAAGTACCAGCTCACGATGCAGAAGGTGTGCGCCTACAAGCCCATGGCCGACTCGATGCCGCCGATGCTGCGCGAGGAGGCGTTCCACCTCGCCGCGGGCGTGATCCCGCTGCGGCGCTGGGCGCAGAAGGCGGCGAGCGGCGACCCGTTCGTCACGATGGCGATCATCCAGCACGCGCTGAACAAGTGGCTGCCGCGCGGGCTCGAGATGTTCGGCGACGAACGCGGCGGCGACACGAACGTGAAGTTCGGCTTCAAGGACCTGAAGAACCGCGAGGCGCAGGACCAGTACTACGAGGAAGTGCGGAAGATGATCCGCGACATCAACGTGCGCTTCGTCCGCGCGCGCTTCCCCGAGTACGACACCGAGCGCGCCGAGCAGGTGATCGCGGACCTCGAGGAGACGCGCGGCACGCACCGCGGCATGAAGATGGCGGACCTGCTGCGCATCCCGGACAAACGCTTCTTCCGCCGCAAGGGCGAGAGCGCGTTCCAGATGATCGGCGTGGACGGCGAGGCGTTCGCGGACGCCGACGAGTACCTGCGCTACCTGTCGCGGAACCTGAACGAGGGCTACTGCGCGAGCCGCGACGTGCAGAACTACGCGAGCGTGCTGCGCAAGGTCGCGGCCGGCGAGATGGCGCAGGCGGACGGCATCAAGGCGATGCCGAAGCTCAAGCGCGTCGGCGGCACGTGCCCGTGTTCGCGCAGCGTGCGCTGGGTCATGGAAGGCTCCGAGGCCGACAAGGCCAACACGTCGCCGACGAACTGAGCCGCTCCGGCACCGCGACCGCCGCGCTCCCGCCGTGGGGCGCGGCGGTTCGTTTTTCGGCGCGCGCGGCGGACGCGGCTATGCTGCCCGCGCGTGCGGGCCGCACGCGGATCGGAGGACTCCCCGTGGTCTATGCCCTCATCGGACTCGCCGCCGGCGTGCTGTCGGGCGTGTTCGGCATCGGCGGCGGCATCGTGATCGTGCCGGCGCTCGTCCTGCTCGCGCGCATGCGGCCGCAGGAGGCGACCGGCACGTCGCTCGGCGCGCTGCTCCTGCCGGTCGGGCTGCTCGGCGCCTGGCAGTACTGGAAGCGCGGCGAGATCGATCCGCGCGCCGCCGTCCTGCTCGCGGCCGGGCTCTTCCTGGGCGCCTGGCTCGGCGCCCAGATCGGCCTCGCGCTGCCGCCGCGCGCGCTCCAGCGTGCGTTCGCCGTGCTGCTCGTCGTGGTCGCCGCGCGCCTCTGGATCGCGAACTGACGGGCCCGGCGTCGGAACCCCTGCGGACCGGCGGATGCGGCGCCGATACTCCGGGGCGCGGGTGACAGCCCGCGCACGGCTCTCTAATATCCCGCGCCACTCCACGTTCGCCCGAACCCCACCGCGAGTCCCATGAACAGACGCACGCCGCACGCCGCCTACTTCTGCATGGAATACGGGCTCCACGAGTCGTTCCCGATCTACTCCGGCGGACTCGGGATCCTCGCGGGCGACTTCATCAAGTCCGCGCACGACCTGCGGCTGCCGCTCGTCGCCGTCGGGCTCAAGTGGGACCGCGGCTACACCGTGCAGCGCATCGGCGCCGACGGCCTGCCGACCGACGAGTACCCCGACTACGACTCGAGCTTCCTCGAGAACACGGGCGTGCACGTGCGCGTGCGCGTGCGCGGCGTCGAGGTGCCCTGCCACGTGTGGGTGACGCAGCGGCACGGACACGTGCCCCTGTTCCTGATCGAGCCGTCGCGTCCGCAGGACCGCTGGATCACGCACCGGCTCTACGAAGCCGGCACCGACGTGCGCATCGCGCAGGAGATGCTGCTCGGCATCGGCGGCGTGCGCGCGCTGAACTGGCTCGGCATCCCGATCGCGACCTACCACTTCAACGAGGGCCACGCCGTGTTCGCCGGGGTCGAGATGATCGCCGAGCGCATGGAGACCGGCGAGCCGTTCCCGCTCGCGTGGGCCGCGGTGCGCAAGCGCATCGTGTTCACGACGCACACGCCGGTGAAGGCGGGCAACGAAGAGCACGGGCTCGCGGAACTGCGCCGGCTCGGCGCGTGCCTGCAGCTCTCCGGCGCCGAGATGCGCGCGCTCGGCGGCGACCCGTTCAACATGACGATCGCGGGGCTGCGGCTCTCGCGGCTCTCGAACGCCGTCGCGCAGCTGCACGGCGTGACGTCGCGCTCGATGTGGGCGGGCGTCTCGGACGCCTCGCCGATCATCGCGATCACGAACGGCGTCCACCGCGGCACGTGGCAGTCCGAGGCCGTGCGCGACGCCGCGACGCCCGACGCGCTGTGGGCCGCGCACGTCGCGCACAAGCGCGAGCTGCTCGCCGAGATCGAGAAGCAGAGCGGCGTCGCGATGGACCCGGACGGCCTGCTCGTCGGCTTCGCCCGCCGCGCCGCCGCCTACAAGCGCTCGGACCTCGTGCTGCGCGACACCGCGCGCTTCGAGGCGCTGCTCGCGCGCGAGAAGGTGAACTTCGTGTTCGCGGGCAAGAGCCACCCCGACGACAAGATCGGCAAGGGCATCATCGGCCGGCTCGTCGCGGCGGCGAAGTCGCACCCGGGGCGCATCGCGTTCCTCGAGAACTACGACATGCGGCTCGGTCGCGTGCTCACGCGCGGCTCGGACGTGTGGCTGAACAACCCGGTTCGCCCGCTCGAGGCGAGCGGCACGTCGGGCATGAAGGCGGCGATGAACGGCGTGCTGAACCTGAGCATCCTCGACGGCTGGTGGCCGGAGGGCTGCGAGCACGGCGTGAACGGCTGGGCGATCGGCGACGAGAGCGCGGGCTCGGACGCGCGCGACCTCGAATACCTGCACCGCGCGCTCGAGCAGGACGTGCTGCCGGCGTGGAAGGACCGCGCGCGCTGGACTTCGATGATGGCGGCCTCGCGCACGATGGGCGTGGAGCGCTTCTCGTCGGACCGCATGGTGAGCGAGTACTTCGCGCGGCTCTACCCGCTCGAGGCGGCGGCCGCGGCCGCCGCGGAACTCGCGGCCGGCGGCGCCGGGGGCGGCGGATCGCTCGCGAGCGTCTCGGCGCTCGATCCGTCGCTCGCGCCGTCGCGAGTCGATCCGGAATCGCACACGCCGTGAGCCTGTTCGCGCTGCTCGGCCTGGCGCTCGCGCTCGGCCTCCGCCACGCGATGGACCCGGACCACGTCGCGGCCGTCGCCGCGATCACGTCGCGCACGCGCCGGCTCGCGCCCGCCGCGTGGCTCGGGCTCGTGTGGGGCCTCGGTCACACGCTCACGGTGTTCGTCGTGGGCGGCGCGATCGTCGCGTTCAACCTCGTGGTTCCGCCGCGCGTCGGACTGTCGCTCGAGTTCGTCGTCGCGATCGCGCTCATCGTGATCGGGGCGCTCAACCTGGGACGCACGCCGCCGCACCGGCACGACGACCTTGCGCGCGTGCCCGCGGGGCGTGCGTTCGTCGTCGGGCTCGTGCACGGGCTCGCGGGCTCGGCCGCGATCGCGCTGCTCGTGCTCGCGACCGTGCGCCGGCCGCTCGACGCCGCGCTCTACCTGCTCGTGTTCGGCGCCGGCACGCTCGCCGGCATGGTGCTCGTCACGACCGGATTCGCGGCTCCGATCTCGGCCGCTTCGGTGCGCTGGCCCGCGGCGCCGCGCATCGCGCGCGTCGCGACCGGGCTCGTGTCGCTCGTGTTCGGGCTGTGGCTCGCGTGGCAGATCGGCGTCGTGGACGGGCTGTTCGGCACGACGCCCCGCTGGGACCCGCACTAGGTTCCGCCGGAGGACGCCGCTCATGGATGACGCGCTCGCATTCCAGTTCGATCACGCCGTCGTGCTCGTCCCGGGTCTCGGCGCCGCGCGCCGCGCGTGGGGCGAGGCGGGCTTCGACGTCGTGCCCGGCGGGCGGCACGAGGGCAGCCCGACCGAGAACGCGCTCGTCGCGTTTTCCGACTCGAGCTACGTCGAACTGCTCGCGCCGCGCTCGTTCCTCGTGCCGGCGGGCGCCGCGGTGCTGCGCTCGACGACGCCCGGACTCGCGTGGATCCGCTCGCGCCCGGGCTTCCTGCGGCGCGTGCTCTCGCTCACGGGCGTGCGGCGCGGCTTCGTAGACTGGGCGGTCGGAACGAGCGACGTCGCCGCCGCCGTCGCGGCCGCGCGCGAGCGCGGCCTCGCGATCGGCGACCCGGTAGCGATGGGCCGCACGCGGCCGGACGGCGAGCGGCTCGAATGGAAGGTCGCGTTCCCCGACTCGCCGTGGCTGCCGTTCCTGATCGAAGACGTGACGCCGCGCGAGCGCCGCGTGCCGGCGGGCGCGAAGCACCCGAACGGCTTCACCGGGATCGCGGCGCTCGAGGTGTCCGTGCGCGACGTCGAGACGGCGGCCTCACGCTTCGAGCAGCTGCTCGGCCTGCGCGTCGCCCGCACGCTGTCCGAGTACGGCAACATGGTCGTCGAGAAGGGCGCCGCGTTCTGCGCCGTCGGCGGCGTGCGCGTGCTGATCGTGCCGGGGCGGCGCGGCCGCGATCCGCACGGACCGACGCGCCTGTGGCTCCGGAAGCGCGGCGGCGACGCCGCGCTCGCGCCCGAGGTCGCGCGCGAGGGCATCGAAGTCTCGGCGTGAGCCGGGCGCCGTGGCATTTCGCCGTTGACCGCGCCGCCCGCCGCTGCGTAGCGTGATCGCCGTCATGAACGCCGACCGCGCGCTCCGCCCGTACGCCTACGCCTATCCCCTCGCGGGGTGGGTCCGGGCCTGACGCGCGTCGCGCACGCACCCACTTCCGCATCGCGGAGGTGGGTTTTTTCGTGCCCGCCTCGCGAGCGCATCCCGAGGAGGACCCGATGACCCGCACCCCGCGCGCACGCGCACGCGTCCACGACGGCGGCATCGCCGCGCTGCGCGGCGCGATCCAGGCGCCCGCGAACACGTCCGAAGCGATCCGCACGGCGACCGCACGGCTGTTGCGCGCGATGCTCGACGAGAACCGGCTCACGCCCGCGAACGTCGTGAGCGCGCTCTTCACGAGCACGCCCGATCTCGACGCCGACTTCCCCGCGCACGCCGCGCGGCGGCTCGGATGGGAGGACGTGCCGCTGCTCGGCGCGACGGAGCTCGGCGTGCCCGGCGCGCCGCGTCGCATCGTGCGCGTGCTCGTGACGCTGCGCGGCGTGCGGCGCGGCGCGCGGCTCACGCCCGTGTACCTCGACGGCGCCGAGGCGCTGCGCCCCGACCTGCACGCGGCCGGGTCCGCGAGTGCGCGGCCGGACGCGACGCGCGTCGCGATCGTCGGGCTCGGGCAGATCGGCGGTTCGATCGCGCGCGCACTCGCCCGCTCACGGGACTGGCGCGTCACGGGCTTCGACCTCGACGCCGGCGCGCGGCGCGCGGCGCGGCGCGCGGGCGCGATCGAACGCGCGGCCCGCTCGATCGCCGACGCGTGCCGCGATGCGCAGCTCGCGGTGATCGCGGTGCCGGTGGACGCGCTGCCGGCGGCGATCGCCGAGGCCGCGGCGGCGCTGCCGCGCGGCGTCGTGCTGCTCGACACGGGCAGCGCGCGCGGCCCCGTGACGCCGGCGCTCGCCGCCGCGGGGCGGCGCGGCGTGCGCGCGATCGGCGGACACCCGATCGCGGGACACGAGGGCCGCGGCTTCGCGTCTGCGCGCACGGAGCTGTTCGAAGGGGCGCCGTTCGCGCTGCTGCCGCTCGGAGGCGGCGTGCCGCGGCTCGCGCGCCGGTTCGTCGCGGCGCTCGGCGCGCGGCCGCTCGTCGTGGACGCCGCGCGTCACGATCGCGCGCTCGCGCGCACGAGTCACCTGCCGTACGTGCTCGCGACCGCGCTGCGGCGGATCGGCGCGCCGCACGCGCGGCGGCGTCTCGCGGGGCCGGGCTTCGCGAGCGCGACGCGGCTCGCCGCGAGCGATCCGCGCGTCGCGAGCGCTTACTGCCGCGCAAACGCGCGCGAGCTGCGCGCGGCGTGGCGCGAACTGGAGTCCGAGGTGCGTCGCGCGCTCGCGGAATTCGCGCGCGGGCGCTGAGGTGGCGTCCGGTTCAGTCCGAGAAGCTCGTTGGCCGCGTGGCCTGCTCGCTCGTCGCTGCGGAGCGTCCAGGAGCACACGCCGTCGGGGCACCCACGCGAAGCGTGCGACGCGCTCGCTCTCGCCCTGCAATCGAGCTTCGCAGACTGAGCCTACGCGCCGAGCGCGGGGTCTCCGGCGCCTTCGACCGGCGCTTCGGCAGCCGGGATGCGCGCGAGCTTCTCGAGGTACTCGTCCGGCAGGCGGTGCGCGCGCGCCCCGCGCACGATCGCGTCGAGGTAGCGGCGCGAGGGCGGCGCCGGATTCGCCGGGCGCGCGAGGTAGATCTGCGCGCGCACGCGCCGCGGCACCGAGCCGTCGTCGGCCCGCACGAGTTCGACCCACACGCTCTCGCGGTCGTAGGCGTTGTGCTGGTCGCCGGGCCCGCGGAAGCCCTCGTAGGCGTCGGCGCCGCGCAGATCCGCCTCGCTCACCTCGTAGAGCACGCCCCACAGCGTCTCGCCGTGCGCGAGTTGCGGGCTCGCGACGCCGCCGGCCCAGTCGTCCGACCAGCGCGGGAACCCGAGGCGGTGGTCGTGCAGGGCCGCGAGCCCGACGACCTGCGCGTCGGGACAGCGGTGGCGCATCTGCACCGGATCCATGTTCGAGGCGAAGGCGAAGTACAGCATCGCATCCCATTCGTGGGCGCGCGGCGAGCGCCCGAGAGGTTTGTTCGGTCGAGAAGCGGTGGCTATGATACACGCCGCGCGCACCGCACGCCGCACTCGCCGCCCCCACCCTCGGCCGCGCCTCTTCTCGCTCGGAGACCCCGTATGCCGGTGGACGTTCTCGCCTTCGGTCCGCATCCCGATGACGCCGAAATCGGATGCGGCGCGACGCTGCTCAAGCTGAAGAGCCTCGGTCATCGCACCGGCATCGTGGACATGACGACCGGCGACATGGGCTGGGGCACGCCCGAACTGCGAAAGGGCGAGAGCGACGAGGCCGCCGCGATCCTGAAGATCGACGTGCGCGAGAACCTCGACCTCGGCGACTGCCGCATCGAGGACACGTTCGAGAACCGCTGCAAGGCCGCGGCGATGATCCGCCGCCACCGGCCGTCCATCGTGCTCGCGCCGTACTACCACCTGCCGATCGGCCGCGGGCTCGGGCACAACGACCACTACAAGAGCGGGCAGATCGTCGCGAACGCATACAACCTCGCGCACCTTTCGAAGGCGCCGATCGAGGGCGAGCCGCACCAGGCGCGCGCGATCTACTTCTACTTCCTCCCGCCGGGAACTCCGCCGACGTTTGTCGTGGACGTGTCCGACTTCGTCGGGCCCTGGCTCGACGCGATCGACCGTCACCAGACGCAGTTCTACCACCCGGACCGGCCGCGGCCCGCGAACCAGCCGCATCCGCGCGAAGCGTTCGAAGCCTACTCGCGCTACTGGGGCTGGCAGATCGGCGTGAAGCACGGCCAGGCGTTCCTCGCGACGTCGCCGCTCAAGGTCGGCGACCCCATGACGCTCGTGAAGGACGTCGTCCCGCGCCCATGACGCCCCGGCGCGCGCTGCTCGCGGCCGCGGCGATCGCGCTCGCGTGCGCCGCCGCGGCGCCGGCGTTCGCCGCAGACGCCGACGCCCGATTCGACCGCACTTCCGCGCGCGTGCTCGAGGAGTTCCTGCGCCGCCGTCCGCAGCTCGCGACGCGGCTCGGCCGCCACGACCTCGACGCCGTGCTGCTTCCGGTCACGCCCGCGAGCGTCGCGTCCGATCTCGAGTGGATCGCGCGAGCGCGCGCCGAGCTCGCGGCGATTCCCGCGGAGGCGCTCTCACCCGACCGCGCCGTGGACGCGCGCATCCTCGGCGCGCGGCTCGAACGCGAGCGGCTCCAGCTCGCCGAGATCCGCTCGTGGGCGCGCGACCCGAGCAGCTACCTCGACCTCGTCGCGGGCGCGATCCAGTCGGTGCTGCAGAGCGAAGCCGGAAGCCCGTGCGCGCGCGTCGTGCGCGCGACGCGGCGGCTCCGCGTCGTGCCCGAGATCTTGCGCGCCGCGCGGCTCCAACTGCAGGACCCGCCGCGGATCTACACCGAGATCGCGATCGGGCAGTTCGACGGCGCGCTGCGCTTCTATCGCGTGACGATCGGCGAGCTGACCGCCGACTGCCGCGACCCCGGCCTGCAGGCGGCGCTCGCGGAGGCCGACACGCAGGCGGTGCGCGCGACGGAGGAATTCCTCGGCGCGCTGCGCGGCGAGATCCTCGCGCGTTCGACCGGCTCGTTCGCGCTCGGCCGCGAGCTGTACGCGAAAAAGCTCGCGGCCGAAGAGTTCGAGACCGCCGACCCCGACACGCTGCTCGCGCTCGGCGTCCGCGAATTCGAGCGGCTCGAGGCGCGGCTCGCGGAACTCGCGGCGCGGATCGCGCCCGGAGGCGACGTCGCGGCCGCGCTCGATTCGGTCGAGCGCGACGCCCCGACGGAAGCGGAACTCGTTCCGTTCGTCGCGAGCCTGCTCGACTCGATCCGCGACTTCGTCGTGGCTCGCGACCTCGTCACGCCGCCCGCGCGCCAGAAGATCGTCGTGCGCGAGACGCCGCTCTTCCGCCGCGGACTGTCGTTCGCCTCGCTCGAGTCGGCGGGGCCGTGGGAGCGCGGTTCGGTGCGCGCGTTCTACAACGTCACGCCGCCCGAGGCGGGCTGGACCGCGGCGCAGCGGCACGACCACCTGCGGTTCTTCAACCGCTGGGCGGCGGCGAACGTGACGATCCACGAGGCGATCCCGGGACACGCGTGGGACGCGCTCGCGCGCCGCGAGCTGCGCTCGCGCATCCGCCAGGCGTTTCCGTGCGCGAGCGCGACCGAGGGCTGGGCGCACTACTGCGAGCAAATGACCGTCGAGGCCGGCTTCGGCGGCGGCGATCCGCGCGCCGAATTCGCGCAGCAGCTCGCGGCGCTGCGGCGCGTCGGACGGTTCGTCGTCGGGTTGTCGCTCCACACGCGCGGCATGTCCGTCGAGGAAGCGCAGGCGCTGTTCGAGTCGCGCTGCCGCATGTCGCCCGTCACGGCGGCGCGCGAGGCGCGGCGCGGCGCCGCGGACCCGACGTACCTCGTCTACACGCTCGGCAAGTGGCGCATCCTCGAACTGCGCGACGAGGTGCGCCGCACGCTCGGGCCGGGCGTCTCTCCGCGCGCGTTCCACGACGCGCTGCTGCGGCGCAGCGGCGTCGCGCTGCCGCTCGTGCGCGACGAGATCCTGCGCGAACTCGCGGCGACGAAGCCGCGCTGAGTCCGGGCCGAATGCCCCGCGCGCGCTGCTCGCGCGGGCGGCGCGCACGGCTCGCGCGGCCGATCGGGCGGGATGCGTCGCCTCGCGCGGCCCGCTCGACCCGAGGACGAATCTCGCGAATCCGCGTTGACCCCTGCCGCGATCGAAACGTAAAGTGCCGCTCGCTGTTCTGCCGATACCACGGATGGTTTCGGTTCGTCCGCGCTCACGCGGACGTCCGCGGAGGAGATTTCATGACGCAGCGCGCCTGGCGCGCCGGGACGTTCCTGCTCCTGGCCGCGCTGGTGGCCTGGCCGACCACGAGGGTCGAAGCCGCCACCGCCCCAGCCCGATCCACCTCGAAGTCGAGCGCGCCCTCACGCGCCTCGAAGTCGTCCGTCGCGAGCGCCGGGAGCAAGGCCGGCAAGAAGCGCACGGCGTCGTCCAAGCGTCGCGCACGCCGGCGCACGCCGCCGCCCGGAGGCGTCTGGGCGCGCAACGCGATCGTGCTCGACCCGACGACGGACCAGGTGCTGTTCGAGAAGAACTCGACCCGCACGGTGCCGATCGCGAGCCTCACGAAGCTCATGACGGCGCTCGTGTTCCTCGAGCAGAAGCCGGACCTCTCGCGCGAGGTGGTCGTCACGCGCGAGGACTGGACCGGCGCCGGCCACACGCAGCTGCGCCCGAACGAACACGTCGTGCTGAGCGACCTGCTGCGCATGAGCCTCATGGTGTCGGACAACTGCGCGACGCGCGTGATCGCGCGCGAGTCGGGCCTGTCGCGCGAGGACTTCCACGCCGCGATGAACCGCAAGGCGCTCGCGCTCGGCATGACGCACACGCGCTACGTCGAGACGACGGGTCTCGACGAGCGGAACGTCTCGACGGCCGCCGACATCGCGCGCGTGCTCGAGGTCGCGGCGAAGAACCCGCTGATCCACGAGATCACGACGACGCAGAAGTACGAGTTCGCGACGGCGAAGCGCTCGCACTTCATCGGGAACACGAACCGTCTGCTCTACAGCGACTACGAGATCGTCGGCGGGAAGACCGGCTTCATCAACGAGGCCGGTTACTGCTTCGCGACTTGGATCCGCACGCAGGGCCGCGACCTCATCGCGGTCGTGCTCGGCGCTCCGACGAACGCCACGCGCTTCGCCGACGTCGTGCGGCTCATCCAGCGCACGGCGCCCGCGAGCTTCGCCCCGGCCGAGTGAGCGAATGAACGCCCGCGATCGCGCGCGCTCGATCGGGGCGGGTGTGATCGCGGGCGCGTTCGGCGGACTGTTCGGCGTCGGCGGCGGCATCTTCCTGATCCCGCTGCTCACGGGCTGGTTCGCCGCCACGCAGCACCAGGCGCACGGCACGTCGCTCGCGGTGATCGGCGCGACCGCGATCGCGTCGCTCGTCGTGTACGGCGCGAACGGCAACGTCGACTGGACGACCGCGGCGTTCGTCGGACTCGCGAGCGCGCTCACGGCGCGCTACGGCGCGCGGCTCGCGTCGCGGCTGTCGTCGGCGCAGCTCAAGCGCGCGTTCGCCGTGTTCCTCGTGCTCGTCGCGCTGCGCATGCTGTGGTCGGCCGGCGCGCCCGCGGCGACGGCGCCCGCCCTCGCGCCCGCGGCGCGGTTCGCCTTCGACGTGGCGCTCGGCGCCACGGTCGGCCTGCTCGCGGGCTTCATGGGCGTCGGCGGCGGCGTGCTCGCGGTGCCGGCGTTCACGCTGCTGCTCGGCATGCCGCAGCCGCTCGCGCAGGGCACGTCGCTCGCCGTGATCCTCGTCACCGCGCCCTCGGGCGCGTGGGAACACTCGCGGCTCGGGAACGTGCTCTGGAAGCTGGTCGGCTGGCTCGCGCTGGGCGCCGCGGTCGGCGCGCTCGCGTCCTCGGTCGTGGCCCAGCGGGTCCCCCGGGACCTGCTCACGCGCGGCTTCGCCCTGTTCCAGATCTTCAACGCGCTCCACACCTGGCTCAGGGCCGGGAAGCCGGCCGCAGCGCGGCCCGCGCGCTGACGGGAGGGGCAAATGCCTCGACCGTCGCCGCCCCCGGGACCGACGAGCGCTCGAAGAGGCCGTCCCCCGCTCCGCTTCGGGGTCCTGGCCGGGTGGCCCAAATGCCCGCGCAGATGGGTGCTGTCCCCCGCTCGAAGCGCACGTGTTTCAACTCGATGAAACCGGGTTACCGTCCGCGCAACTCTCGGCCCTGACGGCACATTCGGCTTGCTCCGGCGCACCGCGGTCCACTACCATTTCTGCGTCGAAATTCCATGACCTGCCCGTGAGCTCGTCGTGGGGGTTGCCCGACCCCGTTTCACGGGTTCGACATCAGCGGGTGACGGATTCCGGCACGGCCCCCCGCGGCTGGCTCCGAGACACCTCGACAACCATGGTCACGCAACAGAGGAGCCCCCTTTCATGCGCAAGACTGCTATTGCGGTTCTCGCCGGCGCCCTGCTCGTGCTGGCTGCGGCCCCGTCGTTCGCGACGGTGCTGCTCTCCGAGGGCTTCAGCTACGCCAACGGGAATCTCGTCCCGAACGGTGGCTGGGCCAACTTCAGCGGCGCTGCGACGGACGTCCAGGTCATCGCGGGCCGCGCCGTCGGCTCGGGCCCGAACGCGAACGACGATCACCGCTTCTTCACGGCGCAGACGCTCACGAACACGACGTATGCGTGCTTCGAGATGATGATCCCGGCGGTCGCCGCCGCGCCGAAGCCGATCTACTGCGTCGCGCTGAAGGACGCCGGCACGGCGAACTTCGTCGCTCGCGTGTACGTGCTGCCGATCAGCGGTGGCTGGACGTTCGGCATCTCGCACGGCAGCACGAGCGCGACGGTCGGCGTCACGCCGTGGTCGGCGACGACGCTCAACTACGACCAGTCGTACCGCATCGTCATCGCGTACGACCCGGTCGCGAAGACCTCGACGCTGTGGGTCAACCCGTCGAACCAGGCGAGCCCGAGCGTCACGAACACCAACGCCGCGGCGACCTCGATCGCGATCTCGACGATCGCGCTGCGTCAGAGCGCCACGGCCGCCACGCTCCCGGCGAGCCCGGCGTACGTCGGCACGGCGGACTGGGGCTTCTCGGTCGACAACATGGGCGTCGGTACGACGTTCGACGACGCGTGCTTCCAGCTGACGCCGTCGAAGGCGTCCACGTGGGGCCGCGTGAAGCAGCTCTATCGCTAGTCCAGCGATCGCCCCTGCAGCATCCGGACGGCCCCCCGCGCGAGCGGGCGGCCGTCTCGTTTGCCGCGGGCGCCGGGCCCGCGACGCTCACAAGAACTTTGCCCCTCGCAGGAAAGTCCTTTGGCGATCCGGCACCGGTCGTGGCAGCTCCGCCGCTCCCGCGCCGACCCTTGTCCGGCGGGCTAAGGACGTGCAGGTCCAGCATCTGACCGGCGATCGCGCCTCGTGAGCGAGTCCGCCCGAACCCCGGCCGCCCTCTTGCTTATCGCAATGCGGTGAACCCGAGTGCCCGGGAGCGCCGCCGTCGCCGCCCCCGGCTCGAACGTTTTCGCGATCCATCGTCCGCAGCCGATCCGAGGAGCCCACATGCCGCGCCCGCTGCGCACCCGCTCCGATCGCCCGAAGACCGCCCGTTCGCTCCGCGCCACCGCCGTGGACGGTGTTTCCACGCGCCGCCCGGAGCCGACGCCGCACGGCTCGCCCTACAACGCGACGCGCCTGCCGCTCGAGGTGTCGCGCCAGGCCCAGCGCGAGATGGACCGACTGCGCCGCCTGCCGCCGGGTTCGCCCGAGGCGGGACAGGTGCGCGCGTACCTGCAGTGGCTGTGGTCGCTCCCGTGGGAGCAGCTCGCGCCCGAGGACGCGAACCTCAAGCACGTCGAGCGTGCGCTCGAACGCGAGCACATGGCGCTCGAGAAGGCGAAGGAGCGCATCCTCGAGTACCTCGCGGTCCGGCGTCTCAAGCCCGACCTGCCGGGCCCCGCGATCTGCCTCGTCGGCCCGCCCGGCACGGGCAAGTCCTCGCTCGGCGGCGCGGTCGCGCGCGCTCTCGACCGGCCGTTCGTGCGCGTGAGCGTGTCCGGAACGAGCGACGCTTCGGAGCTGCGCGGCGTGCCGCGGACGCTTCCGGGCGCCCAGCCCGGCAAGATCGTGAAGGCGCTGCACGAGGCCGGCACGCGCAATCCGGTGCTCATCATCGACGGCGTGGACCGGCTGATCGGCGAAGGCGGCCTCGGCGTGATGGAAGTGCTGCTCGAGCTGCTCGACCCCGAGACCAGTTCGCACTTCACCGACCATTACGTCGGCCTGCCGCTCGACCTGTCGCACGCGGTGATGCTGCTGTGCGCGAACACCATCGAAGCGGTGCCCGATCCGCTGCTCGAGCGCCTCGAGGTGATCGAGGTGCCGGGCTACGGCGAGGACGAGAAGCTCGCGATCGCGCGCCGGTTCCTGCTGCCGCGGCTGCTCGCCGACCACGGCCTCTCGCCGCACGACCTCGTGCTGTCGGAGGAAACGCTGCGCGACATGGTGCGGCACTACACGCTCGAGGCCGGCGTGCGCGGATTGTCGCGCCAGATCTCGACCGTGTGCCGCAAGATCGCGCGCGCCCGCGTCACCGGCGTGCGCAAGCGCCACAAGATCACGCCCGAGAACCTCGAGGACTACCTCGGCCACCGCGTCTACACGCCCGAGATGGCGGGCAAGACCGACGAGGTCGGCGTCGCGGCCGGGCTCGCGTGGACCGCGGCCGGCGGCGAGGTGCTGATCGTCGAGGCGCTCAAGATGCCGGGGCAGGGCCGCGTGATGACGACCGGCCAGCTCGGCGAGGTCATGAAGGAGTCCGTGCAGGCGGCGCACTCCTACGTACGCTCGCGCGCCGACGTGCTCGAGATCCCGGACGAGGCGTTCCAGAACTACGACATCCACATCCACTTCCCCGCGGGCGGCGTGCCGAAGGACGGCCCGTCGGCCGGCATCACCGTGGGGCTCGTGATCGCGTCGGTGCTGAGCGACCGCCCGATCCGCCACGACTTCGCGATGACGGGCGAGGTCAGCCTGCGCGGCAAGGTGCTCGCGGTCGGCGGCCTGCGCGAGAAGGCACTCGCGAGCTACCGCGCGGGATTCCGCGCCATGCTGTTCCCCGCGACGAACGTGAAGGACATCTCGGACATCCCCGAGGACGTGCGCGAGAAGCTCGAGCTCATCCCGGTCGAGACGATGGACGACGTGTTCAACGTCGCGCTCCACCGCGTGATCCTGCCGCAGGTGCGCGGCGGCAACCTGATCATCGAGGTCGGTTCGGGCGAGGACGACGACGCGTCGGACGACGACGGCGACGACGACGACGCGCGCGCGGCGAAGGGCCGCGAGTAGCGCCCGGAACGCTCAGCTCGCGCGCCAGCGTTCGAGCAGCGCCTCGAGCCGCGGCTCGATCGCGTCCCACGCGTAGCGCTCCGCGGTCGCGCGCGCGGCGGCGCCGAGGCGCTCGGCGAGGCCGCGCTCGTGCGCGAGCCGCGCGAGCGCGTCCTTGAGCGCGAGCGGATCGCCGGGCGGCACGAGCAGGCCGTTCTCGCCGTCGCGCACGAGCTCCGCGACGCCCGTGACGCGCGTCGCGACGACCGCTCGGCCGTGCGCCATCGCCTCGAGCAGCACGTTCGGGAAGCCCTCGCCGAACCGCGACGCGAGCACGACGCACGACGCCTCGCGATAGAGCGCGGCGAGCGCGTCACGCGCCACGGCGCCCGCGAAGCGCACGTCGAGCCCGTGGGCGCGGGCCTGCGCTTCGAGCCGTGCGCGCTCGGGGCCGTCGCCCGCAATCGTGAGCAGTCCCTGCGCGCCGGCGACGGCGTCGATCACCACGTCCATGCCCTTGATCGGGCGCAGCCGGCCGACCGCGAGCACGCGGTGGCCGGGCGCGGCCGATGGCGCGGGCGGCAGCTCGATGCCGTTCGGCACGACCGCGAGCTTCGCCTCGAGCGCGGCGCGCGCCGCGGGCGCGAGTTCGGCGAGGAGCGCGGCGCGCATCTCGTCGCTCTGGACGCGCACGCCGCGCGCCGCCGCCCACACGCCGGGACTCACGAGCCGCGCGCGCCAGCGCGCGCCGAAGCGGATCTCGTCCTCGCCGCGCACCCACACGACCGCGGGCACGCCGAAGCGCCGCTGCACGTGGACGCCGGCCCAGCCGCTCACGAACGTCTGGAAGCACAGCGCGACGTCCGGCCGCGGCCGCATCGCGCCGACGGTGCGCGCGATCGCCGCGCGGTCGGCGAACGGCCGGAGCGGCGCCCAGCGCGAGGGCGGCAGCGCGACGACGTCGAAGCCGTCGCGCGATTCGCGCGCGGGCCGGCTCGCGGGCACGCGCCGCGTGATCACCGTGACGCGATGACGGCGCGCGAGGCGCCCCGCCCACGCCTCGGCCTGGAATTCGGCGCCGCCGATCGCTCCCGGAGGGAAGGCGCCGATCAGGAGCGCCAGGTTCACGCCGCCGCCGCGTCCCGTCCCGGAGCGAGCGGCGCGTCGAGCGCTTCGCGCGGCCGGTCGAGGTACGTCTGCGCCCACAGCTCGAGGTTGACGAGCGCGAACACCTGGCGCGCGCGCCGGTCGCCGCGCAGCCCCTCGCCCGCGAGCACGCGCTCGATCGCGCGCGCGTCGAACCAGCCGCGCGCGCGGGCGCGCGGATCGAGCAGCACGTCGCGAGCGAGCGCGCCGAAGCGATCGCCGAACCAGCGTTCGATCGGCACCGCGAAGCCCTGCTTGCCGCGCGCGAGGATCTCGGGCGGCAGCAGGTCGCGCACCGCCTCGCGCAGCACCCACTTCCCCACGCCGTCGCGCAGCTTCAGGTGGAACGGGATCGTGGCGACGAACTCGAGCACCTTGTGGTCGAGCAGCGGCACGCGCACCTCGAGCGAGTTGAGCATCGAGGTCTTGTCCACCTTCATGAGCACGTCGTCGGCCATGTAGTGCATCGCGTCCACGACCGGGAGCGCCGCGACCTCGCCGAGCCCGGCCGCGGCGCGCGCGAACGTCGCGCGCTCCGGCGCGAACGGATCGCGGCCGGCGAGGTGCGCCCGCAGGTCGGCGCTCGCGAGCCGCGCGAGTTCGTGCGTGCGGAAGAACGCCATCGCGTCGAGGTGCCGGTCGAGCACGCTCATCGGCAGCCGCCGCAGCTTGCGGCCGAGCGGATGGTCCTCGGGCAGCGCCCGCGCGCCCGCCGCGGCGAGCGCGCGCAGCGGCCGCGGCACGCGGTCCGCGCGCGCGTAGGCGAGCGCGAACGGATAGGTGTCGTAGCCGGCGTAGCTCTCGTCGCCGCCGTCGCCCGACAGCGCGACCGTCACCTCGCGGCGCGCCATCTCGGACACGTAGTAGGTCGGGATCATGCTCGCGTCGGCGAACGGCTCGTCGAACTGCCACACGAGGCGCGGCAGCAGCGCGAGCGCGTCGGGCCGCACGACCTGTTCGTGGTGATCGGTCCCGAGGTGCGTCGCGACGCGGCGCGCGTGCACGAGTTCGTCGAACTCGGATTCCGCAAAGCCGATGCTGTAGGTCTTCACGGGTTCGTCCATCGCGAGGCCCATCAGCGCGACGACGGCGCTCGAGTCGATGCCGCCCGAGAGGAACGCGCCGAGCGGCACGTCGGCGACGAGCCGCAGCCGCACCGCCTCGGCGAGCAGTTCGCGCAGCCGCGAGACCGCGCGCGGCGCGTCGAGCGACGGATCCGTCGCGACCGGCAGCGACCACCAGCGCTCGACGCGCGGACCGTTCGCGTCGCACACGAGCTTGTGCCCCGGCGGCAGCTTCCGAACGCCGCGCCAGATCGTCGCCGGCGACGGCACGTACTGGTGCGCGAGGTAGTCGCCGAGCGCCGACTCGTCGAGCTCGCGCGGCACGGCGGGATCGAGCATCAGCGCCTTCAGCTCGCTCGCGAACGCGAGCCGGCAGCCGTCGTCGTGCCAGTAGAGCGGCTTGATGCCGAGCCGGTCGCGCGCGACGAGCAGCCGGCGCTTCGGACGGTCCACGAGCGCGAACACGAACATGCCGCGCAGCCGCTCGAGCAGGCCGTCGCCCATCTCTTCGTAGAGGTGCAGCATCGCCTCGGTGTCGCTGTAGCCGCGGAAGCGGTGCCCGCGCGCGGCGAGTTCGGCGCGGATCTCGGGCCAGCCGTACAGCTCGCCGTTGTACGTCACCCACAGCGTGCCGTCCTCGTTCGGCATCGGCTGATGCCCGCCCGGGGACAGGTCCACGATCGAGAGCCGTCGCTGGCCGAGCGCGAAGGGGCCGTCGTGCCACACGCCCGCATCGTCGGGACCGCGGTGGCGCATCGCGAGCGCCTGCCGCTCGACGAGCCCCGGATCGGCGGGGGCGCCGTCGCGGTAGTGGAACACGCCGTTGATGCCGCACATGCTCGGGTTCCTCCGGTCTCGGGTGGCGCGCAGGGCGCGCCGGAGGCAGGGACGCCTCCGCGAGCGGGGCATCATAGCCGCCGCCCGGGGCGTAGCGAACCGCTCGCAGTACCCCGGAGCCGTCCGGCGGGTCCCGCCCGCGGACTCACGCCCGCTCAGGGCGTCGCGCCGCCCTCGCCCGTGCCCTCGACGTCCTCGTCGCGCACGGCGCCGCCGCGCTCGAGTTCCGCGAGGTAGTCCGCGATCACCGCGCGCGCCTCGATCGCGTCGGCGCGCGGCACGAGGATCTCGCCCCACGACGTCGTGCCCCAGTCGCGCGGCACGCTCGGGTAGCCCGGCAGCTCGGTGCTGCGCAGCGTCGCCTCGATGCCCTGGTGTTCGAGCAGGCCGACGAGCAGCGCGCCCGCGACGACGTCCGGCACCTTGTGGACGACGACGGGTTCCGCCGCCTGGTCGGGCGGCTCGTCCACGAGCACGGCGCGGCAGTCCCGGCAGGCGACGACTTCGTGCGGATACTCCGCGCCGCACTCCGGGCACCAGCGCACGCGCGCCTCCGTCAGCCGCGCGCGCCCGCGAGCGCGTGCTCGCGCAGCCGCCGCGCGGCCTCGGCGACGTCGTCGCGGCGCGTCGCGAGCGAGAGCCGCACCCAGTCGTCGTAGCCCGGGCCGAACGCCGTGCCCGGCAGCACCGCGACGCCGATCGCGAGCCACTCGCGCACGAGCTCCCACACGTCGCGCCCGTTGCGCGCGCCGGCGACGTTCGCGAACGCGTAGAACGCGCCCTGCGGCACGGGCACGCGCACCGCGCCCTGGCCCGCGAGGCCTTCGACGAGCAGGTTGCGGCGTTCTTCGTACGCGCGGCGCATCGTCTCGACGCACGACTGGTCGCCCGTGACCGCGGCGCGGCCCGCCGCCTGCACCGAGTTGAACACACCGTGCGTCGTGTAGAAGTTCAGGATCGGCCCCATCGTCGCGCGCATCGCGGGCGGCGAGACGACGTAGCCGAGGCGCCAGCCGGTCATCGCGTACGATTTCGAGAACGTGTACACGGACACCGTGCGCTCGGCCATGCCGGGCAGCGATCCGAGGCTCACGTGCTGCGCGCCGTCGAACAGCAGGTGCTCGTACGCCTCGTCGCTGATCACCCACAGGTCGCGCTCGATCGCGACCGCGGCGAGCGCCTCGAGGTGCGCGCGCGACAGCACGACGCCGGTCGGATTGTTCGGCGAGTTGAGGTAGACGCCCTTCGTCTCGGGGCGCAGCGCCGAGCGCAGCCGGTCGGCGAATCCCGCCGCGTCGAGCGCGCCCGACTGCAGGTCGAGGTACGCGGGCAGCGTGCGGTAGGTCGCGCCCGCGACGAAGCCGACGAGCTTCGGGATCGCCATCCAGTGCGGCGACAGCACGAGCAGTTCGTCGCCGGCCGACATCAGGCACTGGAACGCGAGGAACAGGCCGTGCGTGCCGCCGTCCGTCACGACGATGTCGTCCACGTGTGTTGCGAGTCCGTTCTCGCGCGCGAGCTTCGCCGCGAGCGCTTCGCGGAACGCGAGCGCGCCGCGGGAGTCGGGGTAGTGCGTGTCGCCGGCGCGCGCGGCGGCCGCGAGCGCTTCGACGACGTGCGCGGGCGTGTCGAAGTCGGGCTCGCCGCGCTCGAGGTGCAGCACGCGCTCGCCGGCGGCCTCGCGCGCCTTCGCGGCGGCCATCACGGCCCCGAGTTCGGACGTCATCGTGAGCAGCGGGCGGTCGGCGACGAGCTTCGGCATGCGGACGGCTCCTCTCGCGGCGGGCGTGGACGTGCGGGAACGCGCCGAATCTAGCCCGCCGCCGCGCGGCCCCGCCACTGCGAACGCGCGCCACCCGGCGAACGCCGCGGCTCAGGGGTCAGCGGCCGGCGAGCGCGTCCGCGATCGCTTCGGCGAGTTCCGGCACGACCGCCCCGTGCGCGGGCTTGAGCAGGCAGCAACGCAGCGTCGTGACGCGCGGCGCGTCGGCGGCGACGCGGGGGTGCCGGCGCTTGAGCCACGCGGTGTCGGCCGCGAACTTCGCGACGTGCCAGCCGCGGGCGGCGAGCGTGTCGAACGCGCGTTCGCTCGCCGCGCTCACGGCGCTCGCCGATCCCAGGTCCGCGAACGGGCAGACGATGTCCAGCTCGGGCTCGACCACGAGCGCCACGCCGGGCCGCCCGGCGAGCGCCGCGGCGAGCGCGAGGCCCGCGCCGCGGCACGCGGCGAGCGTCGCGCCGAGACCGTCGCGCGGCGGCGGCAGCGCGCGCAGCGTCGCCCACAGCGCGGCGGCCGCGCGCCGGCGCGCGAGCACTCGAAGCTGATCTCGCCGAGGTGCAGGTCCTTCGAGGTGAAGTACGTGTAGGGCGAGTCGTGCGCGTACACGCGGCCGACGGCGGGATCGGCGAACAGCACGCAGCCGCAGCCGTACGGCTGGAGCCCGTGCTTGTGCGGATCCACGACGATCGAGTCCGCGCGCGCGAACGCGTCGAACGGTTCGCGCGCGACGCCGGGCGAGCCGCCGTCGGCGAGCAGCGCGTAGAAGCCGCCGTACGCCGCGTCCACGTGCAGCCGCGCGCCGTGGCGCGCGGCGAGGTCCGCGATCGCGTGCGCCGGATCGAGCGCGCCGAGCCCGGTCGTGCCGACTGTCGCGACCACGGTGCCGACGCCGCCGCGGGCGAGCCGCGCCTCGAGCGCGCCGAGGTCCATGCGGCCGCGGTCGTCCTGCGGCACGGTCTCGTGCGGCACGCCGAGCAATCCGCACACGCGCGCGTGCGTGTAGTGCGCGCTCTCGCCCGAGAGAATCGTCGCGCCGGGGCGCAGCTCGCGCGCGACCCACAGCGCCTCGAGGTTCGCGATCGTGCCCGAGGCCGTGAGGTGTCCGAGGTGGCGCGCGAAGCCGTAGCGGCGCGCGATCCACTCGACCGCTTCGCGCTCCATCGCCGCCGTCGCCGGTCCGCCGTCGAGCGCGTGGTTGTTCGGATTGAGCAGCATCGTCGCGGCCCACGCGGCCCACGCGACCGGATGCGGCGGCTTGAGCATCTGGCCCGCGTAGTGCGCGTCGGGGTACGGGTACGTGTTCGCGAGCCGCGCGGCGAGTTCGGCGAGCGCGCGCCGCCCGGCCGCGTCCACGGCCGGCGCGTCGTCGCCGAGTGATGCGAGCGGGATCAGCCGCTCGAGCCGCTCCGCGAGCGCCGCCGACATCGCCTCGGGCAACCGCACCTCGTCCGGTTTCATCGCGTCACCTCCCTTCGCGCGGCGCAGTCTCCACCGCTCGGCGCCGCAGCGGCAAGCGCGTCCGCCGCGCGCTCGTCGGGCCGTGCACGTCGCAATGGGGCAATGGGCACAGCCGTTGCCTTCGCTTCGTGCCCACACTGCGCACGACTTCTCGAGGGGGATCGGCTCGTGTCCAAATTCGACTTGCGCGACATCTCGGAGCGGCTCGCGACTTCGCGGAACACCGAAGCGGTGCTGTTCGAGTTTCTCGGTTACCTGCAATCGGTTCGCTCGGACTGGCGGGCTTCGGTGGCGTTCTACGAAGTGAGCCGCGACGCGATCGTGAACGTCTACCAGCGGGACGCGAACCGGCTCCAGCGCCGCGACCTCTCGATCCAGGTCGAGCGGCTCCCCGCGCGACTCGTGCGAAAGTTCTTCCACCCCAGTGCATTCTTCAATCACGGCGACCGGGGCAAATGGCTCACGCAGCTCTTCCAGTCGTCGCCCTACTACGAATTGAGCCTGCCCGAAGCGCACGCGATGGGGCCCGTGTCGCCGATGCGCGACTGGCAGTCGGCCGTGTGCCTGCCGCTCGCGGACCAGGACGACATCCTCGGCCTGCTCATGATCGCGAGTTCGAAGAAGGGCGCGTTCGGCAGCAAGGAGATCGCCTCGCTGCTGCCGCTCAAGGCCACGGCGACGCTCGCGATCTCGCAGCACCTGCACCGCGCGCCGCGCCCCGAGACGACCGAGGCCGGCCGCGAGCGTGACGCGCTCGAAGCCGCGAGGCGCTTCCAGCAGCAGATGCAGGTCATGACCGAGCGCGCGGCCGAACTCGAGCGCGACAACGCCGACAAGGCGCGGCGCGTCGAGGCGCTCGGGCTCGAGATCGAGTCGCTCGACAAGAACTCGAGCCAGTACCGGCTCGAGCTCGACCGCGTGAAGGGCGAGCTCGGCGCGCTCGAGGCGCAGTCGGCGCTCGCGACCGAACACCTCACCGAGGCGTACGCGCAGCTCGACCACGCGCAGAACCGCCTCGGCGCGCTGAACCACACGATGGGATTCCTGCGCGAGGTCTGCCAGGTGCTGTCGCAGGAGCACGACCGCGACGAGTTCGCGCGCACGATGGTCGCGTGGTTCTCGCAGCACTTCGGCGTCGAGCGCTGCAGCCTGATGACGCTCGATGCGACCGGCGAGGCGCTGCACATGGCGGCGTGTGTCGGCGTGTCGCCCGAGATCGCGCGGCAGGTGCGCGTGCGCATCGGGCAGGGCATCGCGGGCTGGGTGGCGCACAACCGCAAGCCGCTGTTCGTGCGCATGCGCGAGCAGGAGCAGCCGAACCCGCACACCGGGCAGGACGCCTACAACTCGGACTCGTTCATCTGCGTCCCGCTCGTGCACAACAACCGGCTCTTCGGCGTGATGAACCTGAGCAACAAGCGCGACGGCGAGTCGTTCGACGAGCACGATCTCGACCGCGCGCTCATCGCCGGCTCGCTCGTGGCGATGACGCTCGGACAACACGAGGCCGCGCGCCGCGCCGCGGCGTGGGTCTAGGCTCCGGCTGAAGACCCGATTGCGGGACCCGCCTTCGGCGGGTGCCCGGCTCGGTCGTTCGTCACTGCGGAGTGTCCCGGGGGACACACCTCGTTCCTCACTCGCTCGCCGCCTTGCACTCGGGTCTTCATCCGGACCCGAGGGGCGACGCCTTCCTGAACGGCGCCTCGTCCGCCCGGACGGGGCGTTCGTCGTTTCGCGGCGGCCCCGCGGTGGTCCGCCCGCGGGGCCACTGCTAGAGTGCCGCCCATGCGATCGATCGCCCTCCTCGTCGTCCTCGCCGCGCTCGCCGCGCCCGCGGCCCACGCCGCGGCGCCCGCGAAGGCGGCCGTGTCAAAGGCCGCGCCCGCGAAGCCGATGGTGCTGCCGTTCATCGAGGACGACTACACGCGCGCCGTGGCCGAGGCGAAGGCGCGCAAGGTGCCGCTCTTCATCGAAGCCTGGGCGCCCTGGTGACACACGTGCCGCTCGATGAGGGCCTACGTGTTCACCGACAAGGTCCTCGAGCGGCACGCCGGACGGTTCGTCTGGCTGGCCATCAACTCGGAACTCGCGAAGAACGCGCCCGTGCGCCGCAAGTTCCCCATTCCGGCGCTGCCGTCGTACTTCCTCGTGGACCCCGACAGCGAGACGGTGATCGTGCGCTGGGTCGGCGGCGCGAGCGCCGCGCGCTTCGACGCGTTCTTCGACGAGCAGCGCGCGGCGTGGGACCGGCGCCACGCGCCCGCCTCGGGTTCGCCGCTCGACGCCGCGCTCGCGCGCGCCGACGCGCTCTACGGCCGGGGTGACCATGCCGGCGCCGCGGCCGCGTACCGCGAAGCGCTCGCGGCGGCGCCCGCGGACTGGCGCGAATACCCGCGCGTCGTCGAGGCCGCGCTGTTCTCGATGTCCATGGCGGACGACAACGAAGGCGTGGTGACGCTGGCGCGCGAAGCGCTGCCGCGCGTGCGCAAGCGCGCGAGCGCGGTCACCGTCGCCGTGAGCGGACTCGACGGCGCGCTCGCGCTCGACAAGTCGCATCCGCAGCGGGCCGCGTGGGTCGCCGAGTTCGAAGCGGCGTGCCGCGAGATCGCCGACGACCCCGCGATCGTGGTCGAGGGCGACGACCGCTCGAGCCTGCTCGCCGACCTCGCGAGCGCCCGGCAGGACGCGGGCGACGAGGCCGGCGCGCACGCCGCGCTCGAGCGCTGGTCGCGATTCCTCGACGCCGAAGCCGCGAAGGCGAAGACGCCCGACGCGCGCGCGGTGTTCGATTCGCACCGGCTCTCGGCCTACCTCGAGCTCGGCACGCCCGAGAAGGCGGTGCCGATGCTGCAGGCGTCGGAGCGGGCGATGCCCGACGACTACAACCCGCCCGCGCGTCTCGCCGCGGCGTACAAGGCGATGAAGCGCTGGGACGACGCGCTCGCCGCCTCGGACCGCGCGATGGCGAAGGCCTACGGGCCCCGCAAGCTGAACTTCTACCAGCTGCGCTCCGAAGTGTTCGAAGCGAAGGGCGACTTCGAAAACGCCCGCAAGACGGTCGAGGACGCGATCGCCTTCGCCGAGGCGCTGCCCGAGGGCCAGCGCTCGCAGGGGCGGATCGACGGCTTCAAGAAGCGGCTCGCCGGCCTCGCCGGAAAGTAGCCGCTCCGGTCTCCGCCTCACGCCGGGCGCCCCGCGTCGGGCAGCGCGAAATCCCTGTTTTTCGCGCCCCGGCGTGTGATCCCGCGCGCCGGCGTCCGTTGGCTTCCTCGTAGACCGACCCACCCCACCGAGGAGCCTCCCATGCATCCCCGTCCGTCGTTCCGATCGGCGCTCCTGTGCGCCCTGTTCGCCCTGACCAGCCCCCTCGCCGCCCGCGCCGCCAACGTTCCGAACGAGACGAACGGCCTCACGCTCTCGGGCTGGACGGTCGAGGGCAACGTGAACTTCCGCCGCTACGGCGCCTCGACGGTCACGGCCGGCGACGTGAACGGCGACGGCTACTCCGACTTCCTCGTCACCCGTTCGGGCTCGACCTCGGGCACCGGCACCGCGGACCTCTACTACGGCACCGCGACCGGCCCCGCGCTCACGCCCGGCTGGACGCGCACCGGCTGGACGCAGGAGCCGCACGCGGCACCCGCGGGCGACGTGAACCACGACGGCTACGACGACTTCATCGTCGGCTGGGGCAGCCTGTTCGCCTCGGGCGGCCAGGTGAGCGTCTACTACGGCGGGCCGGGCGGACCCGGCGCGACGCCGTTCACGCTCAACACCGGCACCGGGAGCGGGCTCGGTTACTCGTTCGGGCCCGCGGGCGACGTGAACGGCGACGGTTTCGACGACATCGTCGTGGGCGATCCGACCGCGACCTGCACGGGCACCTCGTCCGGCACGTTCGGCCTCTACTACGGCGCCGCGGGCGGCCTCACCGCGGGGAACAGCGCGCTCTACTGCGGGTTCTTCTGCGGCGTCGGCGCGCAGTTCGGCTTCTCGGTCCACGGCGCGGGCGACGTGAACGGCGACGGCTACGCCGACGTCGTCGTGGGCGCGCCGAACTACAACGGCGGCTCGGGCGCGATCGGCCGACTGTGCGTGTACTTCGGTTCGGCGGGCGGACTCGGCGGCACGTTCCAGATCCCGCCCGTGATCATCAACGGCTTCCAGACCGGCGCGCGCTTCGGCGCGTGCGTCTCGACGGCCGGCGACTTCAACGGCGACGGCTACGCCGACATCGCGGTCGGCGCGCCGAACATGGGCGGCAGCGGCTTCTTCGAGTTCGGCAGCGCGTGGGCCTACTGGGGCGGTCCGAGCGGGCCTTCGACCGGAAATCTGGTGTGGCTCTGCGACGGCGGAAGCACGTTCGCGCACAACGGCGCGATCCTCGGGCCCGCGGGCGACGTGAACGGCGACGGCTATGCCGACGTGGCGGTCGGCGCCCCGGACTACGACGGCCCCAGCACGACCGATCAGGGCGGGGTGACGGTGGTGCTCGGACGCTCCGGCACGGCGCCGTTCCCGACTCAGCTGACCTTCTATGGAAACGCCGCGAACGAGCACTTCGGCACCGGCGTCGGCGCGGCGGGCGACGTGAACGGCGACGGCTTCGGCGACCTCGTCGTCGGCTGCCCCGGCTGGTCGAACGGGAACACCGAAGAAGGCCGCGCGCTGCTCTACTTCGGTTCGGCGAACAAGCCGCAGACGACGTCGGCGTGGGGACCGAGCGGTTCGCAGTTCGCCGAGAACATCGGCTGGTCGGTCGCGGCCGCGGGCGACGTGAACGGCGACGGCTTCGGCGACGTGATCTACGGCGCGCCGTTCCGCGACGAAGTGTTCGGCGACGACGGACGCGCCACGCTCTACCTGGGCTCGGCGAGCGGACTCGGCGCGGCCGCGTGGTCGCGGCCCGGCGACGACTGGAGCGCAGCGTTCGGCTTCTCGGTCGCGGGCGCGGGCGACGTGAACGGCGACGGCTACGAAGACTGGATCGTCGGCGCACCGTACGGCGCCTCGGGCGGCGCCGCGCGCGTGTTCGCGGGCGGGCCCGGAGTGCTCTCGAACACGCCGATCTGGACGGCGATCGGCGCGCCGGGCGCGCTGTTCGGCTCGTACGTCGCGGGCGCGGGCGACGTGAACGGCGACGGCTACTCGGACGTGCTCGTCGGCTCGCCGCTCGATCCCACGGGCGGCTCGGGCGCGGGCCGCGCGTTCCTCTATCTCGGCGGACCGACGGGACCGCACCTCTCGCCCGACCGCATCTTCACGGGTTCCCAGGCGGACGAGCACCTCGGCGACCGCGTCGCCGGGATCGGCGACGTGAACGGCGACGGGTTCTCGGACATCGCGATCGCGGCGCCGCTCTTCGACAACCAGACGACTCCGTTCATCACGATCACCGACGCCGGGCGCGTGCTCGTCTACTACGGCACCGACACGGGTGTGGCGCTCACGCCGTCGCTCGTGATCGCGGCGCGCTCGCAGCAGTACCTCGGCTACGGCCTCGCGGGCGCCGGTGACGTGAACGGCGACGGCTACTCCGACCTGATCGTCGGCGGCCCCTACTACTCGTCCAGCGCGCCGCTCCACGCGGGCGTCGCGAACGTGTACCTCGGCGGCGCTGGCGGCCTCGTCGGCCTCGCGGCGTGGAGCATCGTGGGTGCCGCGGCCGAGGACCAGCTCGGCTGGTCCGTCGGCAGCGCGGGCGACGTGAACGGCGATGGCGCGAGCGACATCGTCGTCGGCTCGTACCTGATGGGCGCCTCCGATCAGGGCGGCGCGCGCGTGTACGCCGGCTTCGGCTCGACGACGCCGTTCTGGTCGCGCGACGGCGCGAACGGCGGCGACTGGTTCGGCTTCAGCACGGCGGGCGCGGGCGACGTGAACGGCGACGGCTTCGGCGACGTGATCGTGGGCGCGCCGGCGTACAACGCGTTCGACGGCGGGCTCGCGCAGCTGTTCCTCGGCAACGTCGAGAACGGCTTCAACGGACTCGACCGCCGCTTCCTGATCCGCTTGACCGACGGCACGACGCCGATCGCGCCGCTCGGACTCTCGGGCGAGGCGGACTACTTCTGGCTCGGAAACGTCGGGCGGAGCGCGGCCGGGCCGAACAAGATCTTCCTGAACGTCGCGGTGAACGCGATCGGCGGCGGCGTGAACGCGGCCGGCATGCTCGGCAGCGTCACGGCGTGGGGCCCGGGCTCGACGCCGATGCTCGGCGGCCCGACGGGCGGCTACACGCCGGGCGCGCGCTACGCCGTGCGCGGCCGCGTCGAGTCGAACTCGCCGTTCTTCCCGACGACGCCGTGGTTCACGCCCGTGCTCGGCGGGCGCGCGGTGATGGACTTCCGCATGCGTCACGAAGTGAACGGCGTCGGCGACGGACTCGTCGCGAGCAGCCTCGCGCTCGCGAATCCCTCCCCCAATCCGTCGTCCGGCGCCGTCGTGCTCGACTTCGCACTCCCGCTCGCGGCCGACGCGCGGCTCACGATCCACGACGTCGCGGGCCGCGAGATCGCGCGGCTCGCGGACGGGCGCTTCGGGGCCGGCGTGCACGCCGCGCGCTGGAACGGCCGCGAGGCGGGCGGCCGCGAAGCGTCGCCGGGCGTGTACTTCGCGCGCCTGCTGTCGCGCGGCGAGTCGGTGACGAAGCGCATCGTGCGCGTGCGGTGACACGGCGCGCGGCGACGCGCGCGAGGTGAAAGTGACGCGGCGCGGGGTGCGAGCCCCGCGCCGCGTTCGCGTTCTTGCGCGGTCGCGCGCCCGCCCCTACCCTCGCGCGCCCATGTCCACCCGCCCGCACTTCCTCTACTGCCCGCGCTGCGCGACGAAGCTCGTGCGGCGCGACGACAACGGCACCCCGCGGGCGACGTGCCCGAACTGCGGCTTCATCCACTACCGCAATCCGGCGCCCGCGGCGGGCGTGCTCGTCGCGCGCGGGCGCGAAGTGCTGCTCGTCAAGCGCGCCTACGATCCGCGCGCGGGCGCGTGGTGCATCCCGGCGGGTTTCATGGAGTACGGCGAGACGCCCGAGCACTGCGCTCGGCGCGAAGCGTTCGAAGAGACCGGCCTGCGCGTGAAGCTCGACTCGCTGTTCGGCGTCTACGCGGGCTTCGACGATCCGCGCGTGCGCGCGGTGCTGGTGCTGTACCGCGCGCGCGTCACCGGCGGGCGCCTCACGCCCGGCGACGACGCGATCGAAGCGCGCTTCTTCGCGCTCGCGCGCCTGCCGAAGAACATCGCGTTCGAAGCGCATTCGCGCGCGCTCGCGCAGCTGCGCGCCGCGATCGAGGGCTGAGCGGGCGGGCGGGCCGCGCTGAGCGGCCGGCACTTCGAGCGAGCGCGCTCGCGTTCGCGCCGCAGCGCCTGCCGCTCCAGCGAAGCGTCGTTCGCCGCCGCCCCCGCCCCAAACGACTCGAGCCCGGCTGGCGAGAGCCGGGCTCGGTCTTTCACCGCCGCCGGAAGGAGCGCCGCGCTGCTCCGTTCCACCCTTTCAGATCGCCCCTTGCAAGCATCTGATGTCTTCGGGTGGTTCGGACGACGCTCCTCCTGGGGCGGCGTTCGGTGCTGCTACTTCCTCGCGTCGAGTTCGCGCCTCAGTTCGCGAAGCTCCTCGCGCAACTCCTGCAGTTCGCGCCGCAGTTCCGAATCGTCGTTGCCTTCGCGGAGCTGCTTGCGGATCTGCGGTCCCAGTCCCTTCAGTCCCTTGAGCCCTTCGAGTCCGTCCCCATGCCACTCGAACCCGTCGGGGCCGTTCTTGTAGCGGAGAACGCGACGGTCCCTGACTTCGCGTTCCGGAAGATCCGCCTCGAGCGTCTTCGTCACGCCCTTGCGGACGACGGTGACCGACGTGGGGCCCTCTTCGTCCCGCAATGCACGAAGCAGGGATTCCGAATCGTCCACCGACTCGTCATCGATCTTCACGATGACGTCTCCCACCTTGAGGCCCGCCCGCTCGGCCGCCGAACCTTCGACGACGTCCATCACGAGCGCTCCTCGCCCATTCGTACCCTCGAAGTATTCCGAAAGGTCCCGATTCATGTCCTGAATTCTCACGCCCAGCCGGCCGCGGCCGATCCCCGGAAGAATCATGCGGTTACCGAGGTCGTCGAAGTTGAAGATCTCTTCGCGGCCCTCGCCGTCGGGAACCCGGAAGACGTGGGCGCGCGGCGCGGACGGCGCCGAAGGGGCGCGGGGCGACCGGGGCGCGCGGGGCGGCGCGGGCGGAGTCGGCGCCTCCTCGTCTTCGTCCCCGTCGCTGCGCCACGAGAACGACCGGTCCTCGCCCTCGTCGTCGCGGGCGCCGAGCGTCGCGGTGATCGTGCGCCAGTCGCCGTCGCGCTTGACGCGCAGCGTCACCGACTGGCCGACGCGCATGTTCGAGATGCGGTCCGACAGCTCCTCGCTGGAATTCACGTCGCGCGAGTTGAGGCTCACGATCAGGTCGCCCTTGCGGAGCCCCGCGCGGTCGGCGGCCGTGCCGTCGAGCACGCGCGTCACGAGCACGCCGGCGCCGTGGTAGTCGAGCGCGTCGCGCATGTCGCGACCGAGATCCTGCATCGTGATGCCGAGCATCGGCCGCTCTTCGGCCGCGTTCGCCTTCGACACGATCGCGGCTCCGGCGAGCCCCGCGATCAGCAACAGCCCCACTGCGACCCTGGTGACGCCCGTTCGAAACATCGCTGTACCCCCTGTGCTAGCTTGTGCCCGGACGCATTTCGCCCGGCAGCCGACTCGTTACGACCCCCTTAGACGGCCGCCGCATCCCGCGCGTTGGGACCCCGACACTCCCGCTCCGACCATGCGAGTCAACGAGCTGTCAAAACTCACCGTCGAGGACGTGGCGCTCGGCGGGAAGGCCCTGTGCCGCGTGGACGGGCGCGTCGTGTTCGTGGACCGCGGGCTCCCGGGCGACGTGATCGAGGCGCGCATCACGCGCGTGAAGCGGGGCTGGGCCGAGGCAAAGCTGACCCGGCTGCTCGAACCGTCGGCCGAGCGCGAGCCGGCCCGCTGCCCGCACGTGGACGTGTGCGGCGGCTGCCGGCTGCAGGAGCTGCCCTACGCGCGCCAGGCCGCGCTCAAGGAGCGGCAGGTGCGCGAGACGCTCGAACACCTCGGCGGCCTCCGCGATCCGCTCGTGCGCCCGATCGTCACGGCCCCCGAGCCGTTCCGCTACCGCAACAAGATGGAGTTCAGCTTCGCGCCCGGCGACGACGGCGCGCCCGTGCTCGGGCTCCACCACCGCGGACTCTTCGACCGCATCTTCGAAGTCGAAACGTGCTGGCTGCCGAGCGAACTCACGGTCGAGATCGTGCGGCTCACGCAGCGCTTCGCGCGCGAGCATCGGTGGCGCGCGTACCACCCGGCGCATCACGACGGCGTCGTGCGCTTCCTCACCGTGCGCGACCTGCCGCTCACGGGCGAAGGCGGCGTGCACCTCGTCGCGGCGAACGGCGAGGTGCCCGCGCTCGAGACGTGGGCGCGCGCGGTCGCGGCGCTCTCGCCCGCGGTGCGCACCGTGACGCTGCTGACGAACGACTCGCGCTCGAACATCGCGTTCGGCGAGGCCGAGCGCGTGCTCGTCGGCGAGGGCACGATCCGCGAACGGCTCCTCGGGCTCGAGTTCGAGGCGTCGGCGAACGCGTTCCTGCAGACGAACAGCCGGCAGGCCGAGAAGCTCTACACGGGCGCGATCGAGGCCGCGCGGCTCGAGGGCTCGGAGCGCGTGCTCGACCTCTACTGCGGCACCGGCACGCTCACGCTGCTGTTTGCGCGCGCGTGCCGCGAGGCGGTCGGCGTCGAGAGCGTGCCCGAGGCGATCGCCGCCGCGAACGCGAACGCCGCGCGCAACGGGCTCTCGAACGCGCGCTTCGTCGAGGGCGAAGCGCGGCGCGTGCTGCGCGAGTGGGCGCAGGGCGCGCGGCAGGGACGCCCCGAGGCGGACCTCGTCGTCGTGGACCCGCCGCGCGCGGGGCTCCACCCGCGCGTCGTGTTCCGCTGCGCGGAGCTGCGCCCGAAGCGCATCGTCTACGTGTCCTGCAATCCCGGCACGCTCGCGCGCGACCTCAAGGACTTCGCCGCGCACGGGTACGCGCTCGCCGAGATCACGCCGTTCGACTTGTTCCCGCACACGCCGCACATCGAGTGCGTCGCGCGACTGGAGCCGGCGGCGAGCTGAAGCGCCTCAGTACCTCTTCGACCGCCAGGCGACGAGGCCGCCCGTGAGGTTGTAGGCGTGCGCGAAGCCGTTGTCGGCGAGGATCGAGGCGGCCTGCCCGCTGCGCGCGCCGACCGTGCACACCGCGATCACGGGGTCGCCCTTCCACGCCTCGATCTCGCCGATCCGCGCGGGCAGTTCGGGCAGCGGGATCTGCGTCGAGCCCTCGATGTGCCCGTAACGGTCGTTCCACTCCTCGGGCTGGCGCACGTCGAGCACGTGAGCCTCGGGATGCTCGGCGAGGAACGCGTGCAGTTCGTCGGGCGTCATCGCGCCGGGGTTCGTCGACTGCGTCGCGTCCCCGCCACCCGCCGGCTTCGCGCCTCCCGCGCCGCACCCCGCGAGTCCGAGCGCCGCGACGAGGGCCGCGAGTGCGACCGCCGATTTCCATGCTCCTGACATCGTCCGTTCCTCCCGTGCTAGCCTCCGTTTGAAAATCCGACTGCTGCGTTAGCTCGGTCGTTCGTCACTGCGGAGTATCCCTCGGATACGCCTCGTTCCTCACTCCCTCGCCGCCTTGCATTCGGCTTTGCAAACGGAGCCTGACCTCGTCGCCGTGAAATCACTCACCCTGACCCTGTGCCTCGCGGCCGTCGCGGCCCTCACCGCTCCGGCGCGCGCCGACAACTACAAGTTCCCGATTCCTCACGATCCCGTCGCCCCGGCGGTGCTGCTCGACGAGGGCGACTTCCGCGTCATGGTCGGCGGCCGGACCGTCGCCACCGAGCACTTCGCCTGGTCCTACCACCGCGACAGCCTGCTGGTCACGAGCGAGTTCGTCCAGCGTCTCGCCGACGGCGATTCGATCCTCAAGCATGCGAACGTCATCGTGCGGGCGTTCGACTACGACCTCAACACCTATCAGTCGGTTCTCTTCCGAAGCGGACGCCAGCTCGGGCTGCGCGCGCTCACGCGCGGCGACACGGTCATCACGGCGTTCCGCGAGGCGAACGAGCAGGGCGAGGGCGTCACGTACCTCTCGCCGCCCGGACGCACGTTCGCGCTCGAGCCGATGAGCCTGTCGCTGATCGACGTCATCGCCCGCTACTACGGCGGCCGCGGGCTCGACTCGGCGCCGATCAACCTGTTCGTCGTCGGCAATCCCGACACGATCCAGTCCGGCGTCGTGCGTCTCGTCGGCACCGAAGCGCTGCGCTGGGGTGCGCGCCCCGTGACCGCGCGCAAGTTCGCGCTCGCGGTCGGCCCGTCGCAGTTCCTGTTCTGGGTCGCCCCTCAGGGCTGGATGCTGCGCGCCGAGATGCCGGCGGACGGCATCACCGTCGAGCGCGTCGCCGCGCCGGTGAAGCGCGCCGCGCCGCCGAAGCCGCGGCCCGGCTCGAGCGCCGCGCCCGCGGCGCCGTCGTCGAAGTAGCGCCGCGCGCCGCCGCCGCGGCTCCGTTCGCCGCGCGCGTCCGCAGCCACTCGAGCAGCAGCCGGACGCCGAAGCCCGTGGGACCGCGTCCTTCGTGCGGGCGTTCCGTGTAGCTCCACGCCGTGCTCGCGATGTCGAGGTGCGCCCACTTGAGGTCGCGCGCGAAGTGCTTGAGGAACGCCGCGGCGAGGATCGCCCCGCCTTCGCGCGCCGCGCTGTTCACGAGGTCGGCGGTGTCGCTGCGCAGCTCGGCCGAGTACTCGTCCCACAGCGGCATGCGCCACAGCCGCTCGCCGGTGCGGCAGCCCGCGCCCGCGAGTTCCGCCCCGAGCGACTCGTCCTCGGTGAAGAGCCCGGCGGCGAGATGTCCGAGCGCGACCGAGATCGCGCCCGTGAGCGTGGCGAGATCCACGACCGCGTCCGGCCGGAAGCGGCGCGCGTAGCCGAGCGCGTCGGCGAGCAGCAGCCGGCCCTCGGCGTCGGTGTTCGTCACTTCGATCGTCGTGCCGTCGAGTGAGCGCACGACGTCGCCCGGTTTGAGCGCGTGTCCGCCGAGCGCGTTCTCGGCCGACGGAATGAGCCCGACGACGCGAAACGGCAGGTCGAGCGTCGGGAGCGCGGCGAACACGCCGAGCACCGCGGCGGCGCCCGACATGTCGTACTTCATCTTCGCCATGCCCTCGCGCGGCTTGAGCGACACGCCGCCCGTGTCGAACGTCACGCCCTTGCCGATGAGCACGATCGTGTCGGGAGCCTTCGCGCCGCGCGCGGGCGCGGACGGGGCGCGCTCGAGCACGATGAAGCGCGGCGGATTCGGGCTGCCGCGGCCGACCGCGAGCAGCGCGCCCATGCCGAGGCGCTCGAGCGCCGGCACGTCGTGCACACGGATGCGCGCACCGGAGTCGCGCGCGACTTCGCGCGCGCGCTGGGCGAACCGCTCGGGCACGAGATCCTGTCCCGGCGTGTTCGCGAGATCGCGCGCGAGGCAAACGGCCTCGGCCCACGCGACGCCGTCGCGCACCGCGCGCCGTTGCGCGGCGTAGCGCTTCGGTTCCGGCTCGACGATCTCGACGTTGCGCAGCGGCGGCGGACCGGGATCGCTGCGATACGCGGTGAACCGGTAGTGCCCGAGCAGCACGCCTTCCGCGGCCGCCTGCGCGGCGAGCGCCGGCGAGATCTCGCACGAGCCGACGCCGGGCGCCGAGAGCACGAGCGTGCGCATCGCGAACTCGCGCGCGACGCGCGCCGCCTTCGCGGCGGCAAGGCGCGCGCGGTGGCAGCTGTAGTCCGACACCTTCCCGAGCCCGACGAGCAGCACGCGGCGCGCCTTCGCGCCGGTCGGGTAGAGCGTCAGCGTTTCGAGGAAGCGGCCGCGGAAGTCGCCGCTCGCGAGCGCGGCGCGGATCACGCCGCGGCAGGCGCGATCGAGCGCCGTTCCCGCGGCGTCCAGCGTCCGAGTGCCTTCGAACAGCCCGAGCACGGTGATACCGGAAGCGCGCGCGGCGAGGGTGCCGCGCACGAGCGTCACTTTCATGGGGTTCTCCGCGCCTCTCGGCGGGGTGGGATGGCGCAAGGGCGGTCGAGCCCGCGCAGAATAGCCCGGCGATTGGCGAATTGCAGCGATCGGACGCGATCGGACGCGTCCGGGAATGCGCGGCAGGCGACGCGCGTAAACAACCGGGGCGCACGCTTCCGTAGCGCCGCAACACTTGAACGAGCGGGGGCGCAATGGTAACCCTGCCGCGTTCGGCCGCTCCCCGACCGAGTGAATCCGATCCCAGCAACGGCCGACTTCTCGTGGAAGACGGATCTTCCCCGAGTCCGGACAAAGGTGACCGGCGCCGCCGGCACGGAAGGAGAACCCTCATGCGTCGTACCCTCGTCCCCGTCGTCGCTTCGCTCGCGCTCGCCGTCGCGCTCGCCGGTTGCGGCCAGAAGGCCGAACAGGCCGCCACCACGTCGGCCGACAGCCTGCTCGCGCAGAACCCGGTCGAGTCGCCGCAGGGCGAGCTGACGCCGCAGCCCGAGGCCGCGCAGCCCGAACCCGAGGCGACGCCGACACCGACCCCGAGCACGTCGTCGTCGAAGCCCAAGGCGCCGAAGCCGTCCACGAAGCCTGCGCCCGCGCCCGCGCCCGCGCAGAAGCCGGGCGTCACCATTCCGGCCGGCACGCCGATCAAGATCGCGGTCAACGCGCAGATCAGCTCCGAGTTCGTGCACGAAGGCGACGCGTGGGAAGGCTCGGTGACGAGCCCGGTCGTGATCGGCACCGCGGCCCCGATTCCGGCGGGCAGCAAGGTGCGCGGCGTGATTCGCGGCGCGGCGCCGGCCGAGAAGGGCTCGCGCGCGTTCCTGTATCTCGCCGTGACCTCGATCGAGGTGAACGGGCAGAGCCACGAAATCGGCGCGAGCGCCGACAGCATCATCGCGGGCTCGACGCGCGCGCGGAATCTCGGCGCGATCGCGGGCGGCGCGGCGGCGGGCGCGCTCATCGGCAAGGCCGTCGGCGGCTCGGGCAAGGGCGCGCTGATCGGCGGACTGATCGGCGGCGCGGCCGCCGGTGCGGGCGTCGCGGGCAGCAAGGGCTACCAGGTCGTGCTGAAGGAAGGCACCGAGCTGGTGTTCTCGACGCGCGAGGCCGAAGTCGTCCACGAATAGCGCCGCCGCATCCGGCGAGCGTCGAGGCGGGCCCTTCGGGGCCCGCCTCGTTTCGTTCACCCCGGCCCCAGGCGCACACGCGGTGCGTGCGACTGCCCCGATCGGTACAACCGCGCGCTCGACCGCTCCCGCCTCTCGTTGGGACACAACGGGTTACGCCACCATTCCGGCTGGCACCGGCGGTGCTCGAAGACTCCGCAGCTTTGCCCTGCGCCATTCACCTCGCGGGCTCCGCGCCCGCAGCACCGGAGGATCCGCCTTGAACAAGTCACTCGGTCTCGGCCTCGCCTGCGTCGTCGCCGTCGCGCTCAGCGGCTGCGGCAAGAACGCGGGCGACATCAATTCGCCCACGGGCTCGAACGCCGGCCCGTCGAGCAGCGTGGATCGGGCGGAAGTCGCCGCCGCGGTCGCGTCGTCGCCCGACGTCGTGGACGACAACGACTACGAGAGCGCGCAGGTCGCCGACGCGTCGTCGGCGCCTCCCGGATCGTTCACGGCGATCCAGCCGCGCCGCTGGTGGCGCAACGTGCGCGACGTGCAGCGTTCGTTCGAGTTCGCGTTCGCGGACACCGACTCGACCGGTCGCCCGACGCGCGCCGAAGTCGTCGTCAACAAGCGCATCCTCGGCACGCTGAACATCGTGCTCGGGGATCCCGCGATCGCCTCGCTCGAGGGCGGCCCGAATCCGGCCGACACGGTGAACGTGCTGCGCAAGCCGTTCGAAGACCACTGGCGCCGCCGCCTGCTGCTGCACCGCATCCGCATCAACGGCCACGACGAGCCCGTGTGGAAGGTCGTCGCCACGTCGGGCGTGAAGGTCACCTCGAGCGACCACACGGTCGAGATCCAGAGCCTGCGCGTGCAGAGCGCCACGCAGGACACGACGATCGCTGATCCGCTCGCGTTCATCCGCCTCCGCGGCATGCTGCGCGCCGGCGTGGGCGAACTCGTCACGCTGACGGTGACGACGAACCAGAACGACGACGCGCTGTTCCTGCTCGCTCGCGAGGGGCGCTTCCGCTTCGTGAACAACGGCGACGGCACGTACACCGGCACGTGGCGTGCGCCGCTCGTCCCCGGCATCCGGCACGCCGGGGTGGACGCGCTCACGCACGGCACGCTGTTCGACGACCAGCTGCCGTACGACGCGCAGGCGTGGATCCTGCCGTTCGCGGTGCGCGGTCCCGCCGATCCCGCGATCGAGTTCCTGCCGTAGCGCACCCCGTGTCGCGTCCGCGCGGAGGACGGCCCGCGGCGCGCAAACGACGAGGCCCGGCGCACGCCGGGCCTCGTTCGCGTTCCCGGGCGCCTACTCGGCGTCGGGCGCGTCGGGCGCGTCGGCGTTCTTCGCCCCGCGCCGGAAGATCTCGGCCCACTCCTCGAGTTCCTTCTTCGAGAGCTGCGTGGGCTTCTCGGCTTGCTCGGGCGCGCCGGCGCCGAGCGCGCTCGCGAGGAACAGGTCGGCGAGCGAGACGTCGGCGCCCATCGCGCGCGCGTGCCGCGCGATGTCCAGATCGCCGGTGACGACCGTGATGTGCTCGTCGCCGCCGACGCGCCGCTCGACGAGTTCCTTGATGTCGTCGTCGGCCGTGCGGGGCGGCTTCGAGTAGCGCACTTCGACCCGGCTCGACGACTCGCCCGTTCCGCCGCGCACATCTGCGCCGTCGAAGAAGACGACGAAGCGCGCATCGCCAGCGCCGAACGCCCAGGCCAGCAGGTTGAGCAGCTTGGCGCGCGATTCCTCGAGCGTGCGGTCGGCGCCGGGCTTCAGCGCCGGCGAGCGATGAATGAGATTGTAGCCGTCCACGATGATCAGCCGTTCGGCCATCGGAGCGCTCCGGGTGAAGGGGGGCGGAGTGTAGAGCGCGCGCCGCGCGTCTGTCACGACCGCGGCGATTCCTCCTCGAGCGAGCGCAGGTACTCGATCACGAGGTCGCGGGCGAGGTCGCGGCAGCCGAGCCCGAACGCGAGCGCCACGCCGAGCCCGATCGCCGCGGCCGCCACGAGCCCGAGCCCCATGACGAACTGGGCCGCGAAGCCGAGCTGCTCGAGCGCGAGCAGGAATGCGATCAGCGTGAGCGCGATCGTGACGACCTGACCGCGCAGCCGGGCGGCGCGGAAGCCCGCGCTCTCGAAGAACCGCCGCACGAGTGCTCCGAGGCCGGTCGCGAACAGCGTGCCTGTGACGAGCAGCAGCGCGGCGACCACGATGCGCGGAAGCAGGTCGCCGAGCCGCGCCGCGAGCGACTCCGCGAGCGGCACGCCGAGCGCGTCGAGCGCGAGCACCGCGGCCACGGCGAACAGGCTCCAGCGCACGAGCACGCCCGCGATGGCGGCGGGCTCGTGCGCTCCGGCGAGCGGTCGCGCGAGCAGTCCTTCGACGCCCTCGTTGAAGCGCGCGCGACGCAGCACCATGACGAGGGCCGCGCCCGTTGCGCCCGCGACGGCGAGCCCCGCCACGAAGACCAGCGCGGCGATGCCGATCGCGGGCCCCGCGTCCTGCGCGGCGCGCCACGCATCGTTCAGCCGCTCGACGAGCCCCGGCACCATGGACTCCATCAGGATCGCGATTCGCACGTGCGCCTCCTCTCGTTTCGCCGATCAGATCGCCGCGTCGCGCTCTTCCGCGCGCGGTTCGCCCGGCAGCGTGACCGCCGCCTCGAGCATGGATTTCGCCCAGTCGAAGATCGTGCGCCGCGCGACCGCCTCGCGCAGCGCGCGCATGCGCGCCCGGCGTCCCTCGGCCGGTTCGGCGAGCGCGGCGTGCAACGAGTCCGCGAGCGCCTCCTTGTCGTACGGGGAGGCCATCCACGCGCGTTCGAGCTCGCGCGCGGCGCCCGTGAACGGCGAAAGCACCAGCGCGCCGTCGCCGTCCACGCGCGCGGCGACGTATTCCTTCGCGACCAGGTTCATGCCGTCGTGGAGCGAACTGACGACGCAGACGTCGGCCGCGAGGTACCACGCGAGCAACTCGCGGAAGTCGAGGTTCGCCTCGATCAGCGTCACGGCCTCGTCGCGGCCGCCGAAGCGGCCGTTCAAACGCTCGACGAGCGCGCGCGTGCGCGCCGCGATGGCGCGGTACTCCTCGAGTTCGATTCGCGACGGCACCCCGACCTGCACGAAGCGGAAGCGTCCGATCCACTCCGGCCGCGTCTCGAACAGACGCTCGAGCGCTTCGAGCCGTTCGGGGATGCCCTTGGTGTAGTCCATGCGGTCGACGCCGAGTCCGATCGCCCCGCCTTCCGGCGCGAAGCGCTCCCGCAACGCGCGCGCGGCATTGCGTGCCGCCGGCATCTCCGCGAGCGCCGAGATCTCCTCGAGGTCCACCGAGATCGGCACGTCGCGCACGAACGTGCGTCGTCCCCCGCGGTCCACGGCGAGCTTCTCGTGATCCACGCGCGCCTCGTGCGTGTCGGCAACGGTGTGCAGGAAGTTCAGCGCGTGGAAGCGAATGTGAAAGCCGATCAAGTCGTTCGCGAGCATGCCGTCGAGCAGCTCCGCGCGCCACGGCAGCCGTCGAATGACCTCGGCGTTCGGCCACGGGATGTGCCAGAACAGCGCCACACGCGCGTCCGGCCGTCGCTCCTTGATGAAGCGCGCGGCGAGCGCGAGGTGGTAGTCCTGCAGGAACACGAGGCACGGGCCGTCGCCCGCCTCTTCCACGACCGCGTCGGCGAAACGCCGGTTCACGTCGCGGTAGCGCTCCCAGTCGGCGAGTTCGAAGCGCGGCCGCACGTACACGATGTGACACAGCGGCCAGAGGCCGCCGTTCGAGAACCCGGCGTAGTAGCGCTCGTGGTCCTCGCGGCTGAGCGTGAGGCGGCGAAGCGAATACGCCGGACGATCCGGCGGGCAGCCGATGCGTTCCGGCTCGCTCGAGGCGACCTCGGACGTGGCGCTGCGCTGCGCCACCCAGGCGGCGCCGAGCGCCCGCGCGACGCCGTCGAGGGCCACCGTGAGACCGCCGGCGTTTCGCACCCAGCGCACCTCGCCGCCGTCGGGCAGCTCCGAGTAGGGCTCGCGGTTCGAGACCAGCACGAGCCGGAGCCCGTGCAACCGCGCCCGGGCCCACTCGGCGAGATCGCGTCCGGTCGTGGCCGGCGCCTCGCGCACGCGGCGCTCGCTTCGCACGGCCGCGCGCGAGGCCACGCGCTTGAGGCGATCGCCGAGCGCCATCTCAGAGCGGGTTTCCGTCGGCAGCCGCCGGCGGCCCCATCGCCCAGCGTCGCAGGAAGCGCCCCACCGCGCCGGGAGAGTCGAGGCGGTACGGCGCGTGCGAGGGCACGCCCGGGGCGCCGACCCGGATCGCGAGGCCGCGCGGCGCGACGACTTCGAACGCGTCCTCGTCGGTGCGGTCGTCGCCGACGTACACGACGAGCGCCCCCGCGGGGGACTCGCGCAGCGTCTCGGCGACCGCGACGCCCTTGTGGCGCGCCGTCGCCCGCAGCTCGAGCCCGCCATGGATGTTCTCGAGACTCAGGCCGTCACCGAGGAACTGACTCCACCAGAACTCCGACACCAACCGCTCGAGCTGGCTCGCGTGCGCGGCATCGAGTCCGCGCGTGTGGAGCACGAGCGAGCAGCGCTTGCGCTCGAGGAACGGCCCCCAGCCGCGCGCGTGCGCCGCGCGCGCGGCGCGCGCGAGCTGGAGCGCCGTCGCGTCGTCGAGCGCGTGCTGGCGCGGCTCGCTGCCCGGCCGCCAGTCCTCCCAGCCGTGCTCGCCGACGAGGCGCGCCTCGAGGTCCGGCAGCAACGGCCGCAGCTCGGCGACCGGCCGCCCCGAAACGATCGTCACTCGGTCGCAGCCGCTCGTCGCGATCGAACGCAGCGCGCCGAGCGTGTCGGCGGGCACGCGCGCCTCGATGCGCTCGGCGCGGAACGGCGCGAGCGTGCCGTCGAAGTCGAGCATCAGTTCGCGCCACGGACTGCACGCGATGCGGTCCCACACGCGCGGCGACAGGTCGGCTGCTTCGGAAGCGACGGGCAACGGTTCGTTCATGCGACGGACTCTCCCCGGAGCGCCGGCGCGCGCGGGCAACGGCCCCGGACGGGCGCGGGCGATCGGATGCGGTGCGATCGGCGAGCCCGGCGGGGAAGCGGCGGGCGGCGCCGTGAGCGGCGGGCGGGGAGCGCCCACGCGATGGATTCGAGCGGTCATATCGGGACCGAGTGTCGCCGCGGGACGGAACGCGGAGGCGGACGACGGGTGGCCGGAGAGCCGAACCGGCCTTGGGTATCCCCCGCCGGCGCAGGGTTCGTCAAGCGCGAAGTTCCGGGCCGCGAGCCCCGATGCGGCCGAAATGCGCGCGGGGCGCGGCCTCACGCCGCGCCCCGCGCCGAATGCGGCAGCCCGCCGCGACGGCCTCAGTGGCCGCCGGAACTCGTGTGCAGGATGCGCCCGTTGTCGCCGACGACCCAGCCGCGCAGGTCGTCCACGAAGAACACGTCGTTCAGGCTCGTGCCCGCGGGCACGGTGAGCGACGACCAGTTCGCGCCACCGTTCACGGTCTCGAGCACGATGCCGCCGCCGTTCGTTCCGCACGCGAAGCCGTGCGCGGCGGTCGTGTAGCTCACGCCCATGAGGTCGTTCGAAGCGCCCGAATTCTGCAGCTCCCACAACGGCGAGCCGAAGCTGTCGTCCACCGCGCGCGGCGTCACGCCGCCGCCGCCGGCGGCGCGCACGACGACGAGCCCGAGGTTGCGCACGGCGCGCAGAGGCTGACTCGTGAGGTAGGGCGTCAGGATCGTCCAGTTGAGCCCGCGGTCCGTGGTGCCGAGGATCACGCCGTTGTCGCCGACCGCCCAGCCGTGGCGCGTGTCCGAGAACGCGACGCCCATGAGCGCGTACGTCGTGGGGTTCTGCTTCGACCACGTCGCGCCGCGGTCGAACGTGCGCAGGATCGCGCCCGCGGTCCCGACCGCCCAGCCCGTGTCGCGCGTCGCGAACGCCACGTCGCGCAGGTTCTCGCCCGCGCCGCTCACCGACAGCGTCCACGTCGTGCCGCCGTTCGTCGTGTGCATGATCGTGCCGGCGTTGCCGACCGCCCAGCCCTCGGCGTCGCTCGTGAACCACACGCCGTGGAGGTCGAACGACGTGTTGCTCACCTGCCGCGCCCACGTCGCGCCCGCGTCCGACGTGGCGAGGATCTCGCCGACGTTGCCCACGACCCAGCCGAGCCGGCCGCCCGGGCGGAACGTGATCGCGTTGAGCTGCCGCGACGAGTTGCTCACCTGCGTCAGCCATCCGGCGTCGCCCGAGAGCACGAGCAGCCGCAGGCTGTCGCGCATCGTGTCCGCGGTGACGATGATCCACGCCTCGCCCTCGGCGACGGCCGTGACGGCGCCGCTCGTGCTGACGCGCGCGACCGCGGCGTTCGTCGAACTCCACGTCGGCGCGGGGTCGGTCACGATCGCGTTTCCGGTGTCGCGCACCTCGGCCGAGAGCAGCAGCTGGCTGCCGGCATCGATCGTGTCCGCCGCGAACGTCGTGTCGGCGCCGAGCGCGATGACGACGCGCGAGAGCGGCGGGAACGGCACGACCGGCTGCGTCGGGACGGGGCTCGAGTCGCAGCCCGCGGCCGCGAGGCCGAGCACGCCGGCGAGCGCGAGCCACGCGGGCGCGCGACGGGTCGCTTCAGAGAGATTCCGAATCATGTTCGCTCCACGGTGAGCGGATGGCGGCGCGGCCCGCCACGGGCGAGGCGGGCACGCGAAGAGTCGCCCTCGTTATCGGCGGGCGGGGGCCTGCGGTTGAGCGGCGGACGGGGCCCCGGTGTTGCCGCGCTCGGGGGGCCACGGGCCGCGCCAGTAGGCCGCGCCCGAACCGCCCTTGTTGACGCCCGCAGGGTCGCATAGGTTTTCGCCTCCTCGCCCTCGACCCCTCCGCCGCAGCCGCCTGGCCGGACGGGGGCTGTCCCTCGCGGCATCCGGTTTCGACTCGATCCATGCTCGAAGTCACCGACGTCGTGAAGAGCTACGGCGGACGCCCCGTGGTCCGCAACGTGTCGTTCCAGGTCCAGCCCGGCGAGCTGTTCGCGCTGCTCGGACCGAACGGCGCGGGCAAGACCACGCTGATCCGCATGATCACCGACATCACCCGCCCCGACTCGGGGGCCATCACGCTCGACGGTCGCGCGATCGGCACGACGAGCCGCGCGAGCGTTTCGTACCTGCCCGAAGAGCGCGGGCTCTACCGTCGCGCGAAGGTGCTCGAGGCGCTCTCCTACTACGGCGAGCTGCGCGGCATGAGCGGCGGCGCGGCGAAGAAGGAGGCCGCCGACCTGCTCGTGCGCGTCGGGCTCGGCGACTGGATCGGGAAGCCGGTGCAGGCGCTCAGCAAGGGCATGCAGCAGAAGGTGCAGCTCTGCACCGCGCTCATCGGATCGCCGCGGCTCATGATCCTCGACGAGCCGTTCAGCGGACTCGATCCGCT
>JBGAOA010000116.1:0-7313 GCA_044222065.1 Candidatus Eiseniibacteriota bacterium | reverse complement strand
GGCGGGGCGCCGGGCGGGCTGAGCGCGCCGGCGGGCGCCTGCGGACGGCGCGCGATCGGGGTTCGACGCGTCCCGGGTCGCGTGATACCGTGCGCGCCGCTTCCGGACAGCCTGATCCACGGCGGACCGAACCCGTGACCGAACAGCAGGACCCCGGGACGGGCGGCACCTTGTACCTGGTCGCCACCCCGATCGGAAACCTCGAAGACATCACGCAGCGCGCGCTCCGGATCCTCTCCGAGGTCGCCCTGGTGGCGGCGGAGGACACGCGACACACCCGCCGGCTCCTCGATCACTTCGGGATCTCGAAGCCGACGATCAGCGTGTTCGAGCACAACGAGCGCTCGCGGGCTCCGGGTCTGCTGCGCCGGCTCGCGGCCGGAGATTCGGTCGCGCTCGTCACGGACTCCGGTTCGCCGGGTATCGCCGATCCGGGGTATCCGCTCGTGCGCTCCGCGATCGCGGCGGGCATCCGGGTCGAGAGCGTCCCCGGGCCGAGCGCGGTGATCGCCGCGCTTCAGGTGAGCGGGCTGCCGACGGACGCATTCACTTTCGTGGGATTCCTGCCGCCGAAACCGGCGGCGCGCAGAAAGCGGCTCGCGGAACTCGCCGAGCGTCGCGAGACGATCGTCGCGTTCGAGTCGCCGCACCGCATCGATGCCGCGCTCGCGGATCTCGAGGCCGTGTGGGGCGATCGGCCGATCGCGCTCGCGCGCGAACTGACGAAGACGTTCGAAGAGGTGCGGCGCGGCAGCGCGCGCGAAGTGCGCGCGGGGCTCGCGCCGGATCGTCGAAGGGGAGAAATGGTGCTGGTGCTGAGCGGATGGACCCGCAGGGACGAATCGGCGCGGCGGCGCGCACGGTACGAAGGCGCGCGCGCCGGAGGGTCGGACGAATGAGCGCGCCCGCCCTCTCGGAGGCCCCGGTGCCTCACGGTCCGCTCAAGCGCCTGAAGGACCGGCTGAAGGACGGCGCGCACGCGGTGCTTCGCCCGCTCGTGCGCGGGCTCGCCGCCGTCGGCCTCAAGCCCGACCACCTGACGTGGCTCGGCTTCGTCGTCTCGCTCGGCTCGGGCTTCGCGTTCTTCGACGGCCACTTCAAGCTCGGCGCGTCGCTGCTGCTCGCCGCCGGCGTGTGCGACATCCTCGACGGCGAACTGGCGCGCCACCTCGATCAGGTCTCGCGCTTCGGCGCATTCCTCGACTCGACGCTCGACCGGCTCGCGGAAGCCGCCGCGCTCGCAGGCATCGCGGCCTTCGGGCTGCGCAACCTGCTCGCGCTCGTGTTCGCTCCGGACGAGGTCCTGAAGCAGCTCGCGCTCGGTCTGCCGCCGATCGCGTGGGCCGTGCTGGCCTTCCTCGCGGTGCTGGCGCTCGTGGGGTCGTTCATGGTGTCCTACACCCGCGCGCGGGCGGAGGGGCTCGGTGTCGACTGCAAGGTCGGCTGGTTCGAGCGTCCCGAGCGCATGGTGCTGCTCATCCTGGCCGGGTACATCAAGGTGTTCCCCGTCCTGTCGGTCAGCCTGGCCGTGCTGGCCGTGCTGTCCTTTGCCACCGCGCTGCAGCGCGTGGTGCACGTGCACAAGCAAACCCGCGGCGCGGGTCTCGATCGTTCACGGCCGTAGCGGCCGGTTCAGGGAGGTTCCGAGAACATGGGCAAGGTTCGCGTGGCCATCATCGGCGTGGGCAATTGCGCCTCGTCGTTCGTGCAGGGGCTCCACTACTACCGGAACGCGAAGGACTCCGATCGCATTCCGGGCCTCATGCACGTCAACCTCGGCGGCTATCACGTCCGCGACGTCGAGATCAGCGCCGCGATCGACGTCGACAAGAACAAGGTCGGCAAGGACCTCTCCGAAGCGATCGTCACGTGGCCGAACAACACGGCCGTGTTCGCAAAGGTGCCGCGCACGGGCATCGTCGTGCAGCGCGGCATGACGCACGACGGACTCGGCAAGTACCTGTCGCAGATCATCCAGAAGGCGCCCGGCTCGACGGTGGACATCGTGAAGCTGCTCAAGGACACGAAGACCGACGTCGTCGTGAACTACCTGCCCGTCGGCTCGGAAGAGGCGACGAAGTGGTACGTCGAGCAGGTGCTCGAGGCCGGCTGCGCGTTCGTGAACTGCATCCCGGTGTTCATCGGGCGCGAGAAGTACTGGCAGCAGCGCTTCGAGAAGAAGGGCCTGCCGGTGATCGGCGACGACATCAAGTCGCAGGTCGGCGCCACGATCACGCACCGCGTGCTCGCGAACCTGTTCGTGGACCGCGGCGTGCGCATCGATCGCACGTACCAGCTGAACTTCGGCGGCAACACCGACTTCCTGAACATGCTCGAGCGCGAGCGCCTCGAGTCGAAGAAGATCTCGAAGACGTCGGCGGTGACGAGCAACATCCCGTACGACCTCGCCGAGGAAGACGTGCACGTCGGGCCGTCGGACTACGTGCCCTGGCTCAAAGACCGCAAGTGGTGCCACATCCGGATGGAGGGCACGACGTTCGGCGACGTGCCGCTCAACCTCGAGATGAAGCTCGAGGTGTGGGACTCTCCGAATTCGGCCGGCATCGTGATCGACGCCGTGCGGTGCGCGAAGCTCGGACTCGACCACGGCCTCAAGGGCGCGCTGATCGCCCCGTCGTCGTACTTCAAGAAGTCGCCGCCCGTGCAGATCCCGGACGACGAGTCGCGCAACCTCGTCGAGGAGTACATCAAGGATCCGAAGGGCGTGGAGCGCCGACTGCGCGAGAAGGGCGCGCCGGTCGTGAAGAAGGAAGCGAAGCCGGTCGCGATCCACGAACCGTCGCGCAACGGCAGCTCGAACGGACAGCACCGCATGGTGCAGGCCGCGAAGCCGCACGCGACGAAGGCCGCAGCGCCAGCGCCCGCGCCGGCGAAGCCACGCGCGCGCCGCAAGCGCCGCACGCTCGCGAAGTCGCGCTGAGGCGAAACGAACGAGCGGGCCCGGCGCGCGACGCCGGGCCCGCAGACGTCTCCCGGGAGCACTGCACACCATGGCCGGCTTGTTCGTGACGTTCGAAGGCGGGGAAGGCTCGGGCAAGTCCACCCAGATCCAGCGGCTCGCTGCGCGTCTGCGCGCGACCGGGCGCGAACCGGTGATCACCCGCGAGCCGGGCGGCACGCCGCTCGCCGAGGGCATTCGCGAGCTGCTGCTCGATCCGGCGCGTTCGCCGAATCCGGTCACCGAGGCGCTGCTCATGGAAGCGGCGCGCGCCGACCTCGTCGAGAGCGTGATCGGCCCGGCGCTCGCCTCCGGCGGCGTCGTGCTGTCCGACCGCTACGACGACTCGACGCTCGCCTATCAGGGCGGCGGACGCGGGCTCGGCCTCGAGTGGCTGCGGCAGCTCAACGCGTTCGCCACGGGCGGGCTCGTGCCGGACCTCACGCTGCTCTTCGACCTGCCGGTCGAGATCGGCCTCGCGCGGCGGCGTGCGCAGGGCGACGGCAATCGTCTCGACCTCGAGGGCCCCGAGTTCCACGGGCGCGTGCTCGAGACCTACCGCGCGCTCGCGCGGCTCGATCCCGAACGCTTCGTCGTGCTCGACGCCCGCTCCGATCCGGACGAACTCGAGGCGCAGGCCTGGGCCGCGCTCGACCTCCGGCTCCGGTAGGGCGGACCGCCGCGCCGATCCGGAACCGCCTCCCCGCGGGCGCCGCGCGGCCCGATCGTGCATCCCAACGCGGAGGCCGGGGCCTCCGAATCGCTGTGCTAGAGTCTCCGGCCGCCGACGATCCTTGAGCGCGCCGCATTCGGAGGAGCATTGACCCGTCAACGCATCGTCATCGCGGTCACGTTCGTGGCGCTGTTCGCGCTGGGCTGGTGGGTCGGCCGCTCGGGCGCGACCGGCGATCTCTACGGCCGTCTCGACACGTTCCTCGAAGTGTTGAACCGCGTCGAGGCGAACTACGTTGATCCGGTGGACGCCGACAGCCTGCTGCACGGCGCGATCGACGGACTCGTGAAGGACCTCGATCCGTACTCGCAGTACCTCGAGGCGCGCGACTGGGAGAACCTGCAGACCACGACGCAGGGCGAGTACGCCGGGATCGGCGTCGTGGTGGGCCTGCGCGACGGCTTCCCGACCGTGATCTCGCCGATCGAAGGCAGCCCGGGCTGGCGCGCGGGGCTGCGCAGCGGCGACATCATCGCGCGCATCGAGGGCAAGTCGTCCGAGGGACTGTCGATCGACGAAGTCGCCTCGCGGCTCCGGGGCGCACCCGGCACGAAGGTCACGATCGTCGTGCGGCGCGAGGGCGAGGACGAGCGCGAGGTCACGATCGAGCGCGACACGATCGTCACGAAGGCCGTGCCGTACGCGTTCACGCTGCCGGGCGGCGTCGGCTACGTGCGGCTCGCGAGCTTCTCCGAGCGCTCGGGCGAAGAGGTGCGCGAGGCGCTCGAGCGGCTGCGCAAGGAAGGCGCGACGCGCGCGGTGCTCGACCTGCGCTCGAACCCGGGCGGCCTGCTCGACCAGGCGGTGGACGTCGCCGAGACGTTTCTGCCGAAGGGCCAGCTCGTCGTGTACACGCGCGGGCGCGCGAAGGCGCAGGAGCAGCGCTACTTCACCGACGCGAACGGCGGCGAGCGCGACTGGCCGCTCGCGGTGCTGATCGATCCGGGCAGCGCCTCGGCGTCCGAGATCGTCGCCGGCGCGCTGCAGGACCTCGATCGCGCGCTGCTCGTCGGCGAGACCTCGTTCGGCAAGGGGCTCGTGCAGAGCGTCTATCCGCTGCGCGACAAGCGCAGCGCGCTCAAGCTCACGACCGCGCGTTACTACACGCCGAGCGGCCGCTGCATCAACCGCGACCGCCGCGATTCGCTCGCGGTCGCCTACGCCGAGGACGACGAGGCGCTCGACGAGACCTACCAGCATCCGCCCGACGATTCGCTGCCGAAGCCGAAGTACGCGACGGCCGGCGGGCGCGTCGTGTTCGGCGGCGGCGGGATCACGCCCGACCTGGTCGTGAAGCCGGACACGCTGGGCCCGGTCGCGCTGCGCGTCGAGCGGCGCGCGCTCAACCTGAAGTACGCGAATCGCTGGGTCGGCGCGCATGCCGAGGCGCGCGCGGGCGCGCCGCTCGACGAAGCGACGTGGGACGACTTCGCCGCATTCCTCGTCTCCGAACGCGCCGTGTCGACGCGCGACTCGGTCGCGGCGGAGCGCGTCGTGCTCGCCCGCGGCCTTCGCCGCGAGATCGCGCGCCGCGTGAGCGGCGACGCCGCGGCCGCGCGCGGCGCGCTCGAAGGAGACCCCGTGCTCGAACGCGCGCTCGCAGCCCTCGGCCGCTCGAAGGACGCGGCAGGGGTGTTCGCGGCCGCCGCGACCGAAGCGCCGAAGGGAACCACGGCCGCGAAGTCCGCGGCCGGCGCCGCCGTGAAGCGCGGAGCCACGACCGGGAGCCGCTGACGGTGCCGGTGGCGTTCCTCTGCGACTTCGACGGCACCGCGGCCCCCGCCGACATCGGGGCGTCGTTCGTGCGCCGCTTCAGCCCCGTGCCGGAGGAACGCCGCCACGACCTGCTCGAGCGCTGGAAGCGCGGCGACCTTGGCAGCCGCGACCTCACGCTGGCCGAGTGCGAGGGACTCGCGGCGAGCGAGCAGGACGCGCTCGAGTTCGCGCGCCGCTTCCGGCTCGACGACGCGTTCGCGCCGTTCGTCCGCGAGGCGCGCGGCCGCGGTGACGCCGTGATGGTCGTGAGTGACGGCTTCGACTTCTACGTGCGCGACCACCTCGAGCGTGCGGGGCTCGGCGACCTGCCGTGGGCCGCGAACCGGACGTCGTTCGAGGACGGCCGCTTCGCGCTCGAATTCCCCTACTTCGACTCGGGCTGCGGGCGCTGCGGGAACTGCAAGGCCCAGCACGTCCGCCGCTATCAGGCGCTCGGCTACTTCACCGTGATGGTCGGCGACGGCTACTCGGATCGCTGCGGGGCCGAGGCCGCCGACGCGGTGCTCGCACGCGGCGGGCTGCTCGCCTGGTGCGACCAGCGCGGGCTCGCGGCTCAGGCGTTCGACACGTTCGCCGACGTCGCGGACCTCGGGCGCCAGCTGTCGTCCGGCTCCGGGCCGGTGCGGAAGGGCGCGCGATGACGGCGTTCCGCATCGGAGGCGTCGCGCTCGACTCGCCGTTCGTGCTCGCGCCGCTCGCGGGCGTGTCGGACTCGCCGTTCCGCCAGCTCGCGCGCGAGCAGGGCGCCTCGGCGGTCTACACCGAGATGGTCTCCTCGGAGGGCCTGACGCGCGGCTCCAGGGCGACGTTCGACTACCTCGCCTTCGAGCCGCACGAACGCCCGATCGGCATCCAGCTGTTCGGTTCCGACCCCGCCGTCATGGCGGACGCGACGCGCATCCTGTGCGACCTGCCGTCCGAGCGCCGTCCCGACCTCGTGGACATCAACATGGGCTGCCCGGTGCGCAAGGTCGTGAACAAGTCCGCCGGCGCCGCGCTGCTCCAGGACGTGCCGCGGATCCGCGCGATGATCCGCGCGATGGTGGCGGCGAGCACGCTGCCCGTGACGGCGAAGATCCGCCTCGGGTGGGACGGGAACTCGCGCAACGTCGTCGAGGTCGCGAAGGCGCTCGAGGACTCGGGCGCCGCCGCGGTCGCGATCCACGCCCGCACGCGCGCCGAGAAGTTCGAAGGCACCGCGCACTGGGACATGATCGCCGAGGCGAAGCGCGGCGTGACGATTCCGGTCATTGGGAACGGCGACGTGCGGACGGCCGACGACGCGCTGCGCATGCTCGAGACGACGGGCTGCGACGGCGTCATGCTGGGCCGCGCGGCGTTCGGCGATCCGTGGGTGTTCCGGCGCACGCTCGCGCTGTGGCGTGGCGGCGAGCGTCTGCCCGCGCCGACGCCGGTCGAGCGGCTCGCGGCGGGACTGCGTCACCTGAGCCTGCTCGTCGCTTCGGCCGGACCGTCCATCGCCGCGAAGGAGATGCGCAAGCACGTTGCGTGGTACGTGAAGGGGCTGCCGAACAGCGCGAAGGTGCGCGAGCAGGTCAACCACACGAAGTCGGTGGACGAACTCGCGATGCTGCTGCGCGACTACCTCGAGCGGCTCGAGCGCCACGGACTCGATGCGTTCGAGGCTGGGGACGCCGGCGGCCGCGCCGCGCTCGACGACGCGGAGCCCGCGCGTGCGGCCGGCTGACGTCGAGCGCCTGCTCCGGCGGGTGCGCCGCGGCGACGTGACTCCGAGAGCGGCGGCGCGCGAACTCGCGGCGGCGCCGCTCGAAAAACTCGGCTTCGCCACGCTCGATCACCAGCGCGGATTGCGCGCGGGGTTCC
>JBGAOA010000115.1:0-9991 GCA_044222065.1 Candidatus Eiseniibacteriota bacterium | reverse complement strand
GGCGGCGGGAGCGACCCGTGCGCATCGCGCACCTCGATCGCGACGCGCCACGCGCCGTTCTCGAGCGCGCCGTCGGGCGTGACGCGAAACGCGCGCGTCGCTCCGGCCTCGGCGAGCGCGGCGCTCGAGCGAGCGAACGCCTCGGGGATCGAGTCGGGATCGAACGCGCGCGCCGGCCCATCGTCGCGCGGCGCGCACGCGGTCGCGAGCCCGAGCGCGAGCGCGGACACGACGGGCACGGCGCGGCGGAATTGCAGCGTCATCGGCGCATCATCGGGTTGCCATCCGCCCGCGTCCAGCGCGGAAGCGGGTGGCGCGGCTGCCACCGTCCGCCTATGCTCCGCCGCCGACCGAACCCGGAGGACGCGTGTTCATCGAAGAACACCTGAAGGAGCTGCGCGCCGAGCGATTCTCGCCGCCGGCGCTCGCGCGCTACGCGCGGCGCGTGGGCGCGCGCATCCGCGAGAGCGTCGTCGCGAACCCGGGGGCCGTGCGCTCGATCTGGAGCGTCGCGCTCGCCTACTTCGCGCTCGCGTTCCTCGCCGCCGTCTGGCTCGCGCTCCACGACGACCGCGAGCTCGCGAAAGACTTCTTCCTCGCGACCTCGCTCGGCATCCTGCCCGGGTTCGCGCTGCTCACGGCCCACGTCGAGTTCCTGCGGGACCGCGACGGCTACCGCCTGTCGGCGATCAACGTGCCGACCGCGCTCACGATGCTGCGCGCGACGCTCGTGCCCGGCATCGTGCTGTTCCTCGTCGAGCGCCGCTTCGGCCTCGCGCTCGGCTGCTACCTGCTCGCCGCGTGCTCCGACGTCCTCGACGGCTGGATCGCGCGACGCTTCGGACAGACCACGCGGCTCGGCACCGTGCTCGACCCGATCGTGGACATCGTGTTCAACCTGTCGGTGCTCGCCGGGCTGTGGAGCGCGGACCTGCTCGGCGGCTGGGTGTTCGCGGTCGCCCTGCTCCGTTACGGCATCCTGCTCGTCGGCGGCGCGGGCCTCTACCTGTTCGTGGGTCCGGTGCGGATCCAGCCGACGTTCTTCGGGCGCGCGACCGGGGTCGTCATGACCGGACTCGTGGGACTGCTCACCCTGCTCCACGTCGCGAGCGGCCCGCTCGCGGCCCGGCTGCACACGCTCACCGAGGTCGCGCTCGGCACGCTGCTCGTCGCGACCGTCGGACAGGTCGTGGCGCTCGGCTGGTACAACCTGAAAGTCATGCGCCAGCCGGAGAGCGTTCCGGGGCGCGTCGTGGGGGACGTGCGTTGGGGACCCAGATGATGGCGTCGGTGCTCGAAGGAGACCTCCGACATTTCTTTCCGACCGAAGTGCTCCAGCTGCTCCACCTGTCGCAGGCGAACGGCCGCCTCGAACTCGAGCGTCCCGGCGAGCGCGCCGAGCTGTTCCTCGAGCGCGGCCGCCCCGTGTTCGCGCGCACGGACGGTCCGAGCGTGCGCGCGGGCCAGGTGCTCGTGCACCGCGGACTGCTCGCACCCGAGCGGCTCGAACGCGCGCTCGCCGAACAGCAGGCGCGTCCGGGCCGCCGGCTCGGCGAGCTGCTCGTGTCCGAAGGGCTGGTCGAGCCGCACGACCTCGCCGATGCCGTGCGCGACGTGCTGCGACGCATCGTCTACCGCGTGCTGCTGTGGCGCGACGGCCGCTTCCGCTTCTTCGACGGCGAACAGGCCGACGGCGAGGACATCCAGATCGATCTCGAATTGGACCGCATGATCCTCGAAGGCCTCCGGCAGGCCGATCAGGAGCGCGCGGCGCGCTGAGCCCGCCGGCGGCACCGGCGCGGACGGCGAGCCGACCCGCATGAACGACTTCTCGCTCCACCTCGCTCCGAACGTCCCGTGGCTGCCGCTCGCCCTGCTCGCGGCGGCGTTCGCGCTGCTCGCGGCGTGGGGCTACCGCATCGCCGTGCCGCCGCTGCCGCCGTTCGCGCGCACGCTGCTGCCCTGGCTGCGCGGGCTCGCGCTCGTCGGGCTGCTCGCGCTGCTCGCGCGTCCCGTGCTCGAGCGGCCCCGCGGTGGCGACGCCGCCGTCGTCGTGCTGCGCGACGCGTCCGCGAGCATGGAGCTTCCCGCGTCGGCGGGCGGCCCGCCGCGCGCGGCCGCGGCCGAGCGCGCGATCGCGGCGCTGCGGTCCGCGTGGCGCGGCCGGGCGCGCGTCGCGGTCGTGGACTTCGCCGAACGGCTCGAGTCGGACTCGGGCCGGGTCGGCGCGCGCGGCGCGACGGCGCTCGGCGACGCGCTGCGCGGCTTCGCCTCGTCGCCGCTCGCCGAGCGCGCGGGCAGCCTCGTCGTCGTGAGCGACGGCGTCTCGACCGCGGGCGAGGATCCGGTCGCGGCGGCGCGCGCGCTCGGACTGCCGGTGCACACCGTCGCGATCGGGGCGCGGCGCGCCCGATCGCGCGATCGCCGGCATCGAGGCGCCCGCGAGCGCGCGTGTCGGCGAGCGCACGCCCGGTGCGCGTGCGGATCGCGAGCGACGAGCCGCCCGGGACCGCGATCCCGGTGACGCTCGCGGACGGGTCGCGCGTGCTCGCGCGCGGCGCCACGGCGATCGTGCCGGCCAGGGCGCCGAGGCGACCGTCGAACTCGACGTGCGCCCGGACCGTCCCGGACTCGCGCTCTGGACCGCGCGCGTGGACTCGCTCGCGGGCGAGCTCACGGCGGCGAACGACGCGCGCGGCGTCGCGCTCGAGGTCGCGCCGGGCAAGCTCGGCGTGCTCGTCGTGAGCGGCGGCCTCAACTGGGACCTCGCGTTCGTGCGCCGCGCGCTCGCGGCCGACTCGGGCCTCGCGGTCGCGACGCGCGTGCGTGCGCGCGGCGGCTGGACGTCGGTCGAGCGCGGCAGTCCGGCCGCGCCGCCGTCGGCGGCCGACTTGCGCGGCACCGCGGTCGTCGTGCTCGACCTCGCTCGCCGCGCGACGTGTCTCCCGAGTTCGACCGCGCGCTCGCCGCGTTCGTGCGCGCGGGCGGCGGGCTGTGGGTGCTCGCGGGTCCGCCGCCGGGGCTCGCGCGCCAGCGCGACGGCGCGCTCGGCGCCGAACTCGCGGCCGCGCTCGATCCCGCGCGCGCCGGCCGGCCGACCGCGCCAGAGCCCGCGCCCGAGGCGCGCGACCTGCTGATGTGGACGACGATCCGCGCGTTCCGACCGCGTGGCGGGACGCCGCGCCGCTCAGACGTGCAACCGCTCGCTCCGGGCGCCGGCGACCGCACGCTCGTCGGCGGCGCGGGCGGCCCGCTGCTCTTCACGCGCCGCGCGGGGCGCGGCCCCGTGCTCGTCACGAACGGCACCGGGCTGTGGCGCTGGTCGCTCGACTCCGAGGACGACCGCGCGGCCGAGCGCGGCCGCACGCTGTGGCCGGAGGCTCGCGCTGGCTCGCCGAGCCCGTGCAGAGCGAGCCGCTGCGCGTGCGCGCCGACCGGCTGCTCGCGAACTCGGGCGAACCGGTGACGCTCGTCGCGACGCTCCAGGACGAAGCGTTCCGGCCGCTCGCGGGCGCCGCCGTCACGGGCGAGGCGACGAGCGCGGGATCGCCGCCGCGCCCTTGCGCTTCGAGGCGCGCGGCGCGGGCGCGTACGAAGCGCGGCTCGAGGACCTCGCGCCCGGGCGCTGGAACGTGCGCGTGAGCGCATCGCGCGGCGGCCGCGCGCTCGGCAGCGCGACGGGCGAGTTCGGCGTGGACCGCTTCAGCCTGGAGCTCGCGCGCACGCGTCCCGACAGCGCGACGCTCGCCGCCGTGGCCGAGGCGAGCGGGGGACGGGCGACGCGCGACGCGGCGGCCGAGTCGTGGGCGCGGGCGCTCGGCTCGCGCGCCCTCGCGCGCGGCCGCACGGTGAGCCTCAGGCTCTGGGAATCGCCGTGGGTGTTCGCGCTCGTCGTGGCGCTGCTCTCGGCGGAGTGGATCGTGCGCCGCCGCCGCGGCCTGCCCTGATCCTCCGGCGGCGCGCCGCCCGCGGGCGGCACGTCGCTTGCGGCATCGCTCCCTCGGTCTCCGCGCCCGCGCGCGAACGCTCCGCGCGCAACCCGCCCCGCACGAGGTCGTTCCGATGCCGTTCCCGCTGCTCGCCGCGGCGCTCGCCCTGTCCACGCCGTGCGCGGACGCGACGCGTCCGTGGATCGCCGAGGTCCTCTACGACGCCGCGGGCGACGACACCGGCCGCGAGTACGTCGAGCTGTTCTGGCCCGGCCCCGGCACGCGCCCGCTCGCGGGCGCGCGGCTCGAATCCGGCGACGGCTCCGCGCCCGGACGCTGGACGCTGCGCTGGACCGGCGGCGCGAACGACACGCTGCGCGCGGGCGCGCGCTTCGTCGTCGGTGGCGCGCTCGTCACGCCGCCGGTGGACGCGGTCGCGACGCTCGATCTCCAGAACGGTCCCGACGCGGTGCGGCTCGTGTGGCCCGACGGCGCGGTCGAGACCGTCGGCTGGGGCGCGCACGACTTCGCCGAGTACTTCTGTGGAGAGCCGGCCGCCGATCCGCCGTCGGGCCGCTCACTCGCGCGCGTGCCCGACGATGCGCACCGCGGCTCGAACGCGCTCGATTTCGAGGCGGCCGATCCGAGCCCCGGGCGCGCGAATCGCGCCGGACGCGACGTCGCGCTGCGCGCGGGCTCGCTGTCGTTCGCGCCCGAGTCGCCGCCGCCGGCGAGCGCGGCGCGTGCGCGGGTCACGCTACGGAACGCGGGCGCCGACACGCTCGCGCACGGCGCGGTGTCGGTGACGCTCTCCGCGCGCCGCGCCGAAGGCGGCGAGACGCGCGCGCTCGGCGCCGCGGCGCTCGACGCCGCTCTCGCCCCGGGCGACAGCGCGGCGCTCGACGTCGCGTTCGAGGCGCCCGAGGCGGGCAAGTGGCGCGCGCTCGCGCTCGCGCGCGCCGACGGCGACGACAAGTCGGGCGCGAACGACGCCGACTCGGCCGCGGTGCGCGTCGGCCCGCCGCCCGTCGAGCTGAGCGAGATCCAGTTCCATCCCGACGACGGCGGCGGCGAGTGGATCGAGCTGCGCGCGCGCGAATCGTTCGACCTCGCGCGCCTGCGGGTCTCCGATCGCGGCGGCGCCGTCGCGCGCCTCGCGGAGCCGCTCGTGCTCCCGGCCGAGAGCCTCGCCGTGTGGTGCCAGGACCGGGCGGCGTTCCTCGCCCGGCGGCCCGGGCTCGACACGGCGCGCGTGCGCGGCGTCGCGGGCTCGTGGCCCGCGCTCAACAACGCCGACGACGACTCGGGCGTCGCGGACGTGCTCACGCTCGTGGAGGACGACGGCACCCCGGTCGAGCGCGTGCCGTACTCGGCGGCCGGCGTGCCGAAGGGCGTCCCGATCGAACGCCTCGACGGGCTGTGGCGCCCGGCGCTGGACCCGCTCGGCTCGCCGCTCGCGCCCGCGCGTCCGCCGCGCGCCGATCGCGGGGCGGTTCGCGCTCGAACGCGCACGCGCCCGCGCGGGCGAGCGCGTGCGGGTCACGGGTCGCTGCCGTTCGCGCGGGCGACGATCCGCGTCGGCGCGTACGACCTCGACGGCCGGCGCGTCGGCGGCGTGCTGGCCGAATTCGCGGGCGGCGCGCGCGGCGAACGCGACGTCGCGCTCGAGGCGCTGCCGCCGGGGACGTACGCGCTCGCGTTCGAAGCGCGCGGCGACGACGGCGGAGCGGCGATCGTCGAAGCGCACGCACTGCGCGTCGGACGGAGCGCGCCGTGAACTGCGCGGCGCGCGCGATCGCGTTCGCGACGACGTCGCTCGCGCTCGCCGCCCCGTGTGCAAATACGGTGCGCGCCTGAACTTCGACGCCCAGGTCTCGTCGCCCAGGGTGTCGCTATGCTGGCGGCCGGGCTCCCGCCGCGCACCGCCGCCCCGGTGCTCGAGGCCGTCGCGTGCCGGCGCTTCGGCCTCGCCGCGCTCGAGACGCGAGGCGCGTCGCGTCGGGCCTCGGACCCGTGCGCCTCGAGGCTCGGCTCGCGAGCGCCGGCGAGTGGGACCTCGGCTGGAACTCCGCTCGGCATCGCGCTCGGCGGTGGGCGACCGCTTCGGCGCGGCGGCCCGCGCTCGTCCGGCGCGACCTGCACGGCGCCGGAGGCCGCGGGTCCCGACGACGGCGCGAACGTCGAAGCGGGCGGTGGCGCGTGGCTCGAGGTCGCGCCGGGGACGCGCGCGTGGGCGAGCGCGCCGCAGCTCGCGCTCGCGGGCGATCCGCCGCCGCTCCGGCGCGGGCTCGTGCTCGGCCTCGAATTCCGCGGGCCGGGGGCCGCGCTCGCGCTCGAACACCGCGCGCCGCCGGTCGCGGGCGTGCGCGGCGGGCACACCGCGCGGCTCGAGATCGGCGGTGCCGGCTTGCGCGTGTGGGCGCGCGCCGAGGACGCGCCGGCGCGCGGCGCGCTCGGGCTCGCGGCGCGCGTGCGCGGCGTCGAGGTGAGCGGCGAATTCGAATCGCATCCGCTGCTGCCCTCGACCGTGCGCGCCGGATTCGCGCTCGGGGGAGGCGGGCGGTGATGCGGTTCCCACGCCGTGGAGCGCTCACGCTCGCGCTGCTCGCCGCGCTGCTCCTCCTGCCGCCCGCGCGCGCCGACGAACTCGTGCCGCCGCCCGAGGCGGCCGATGGCGCCGACTACGAGGTCGAGCGAGCGGACTCGATCGAAGCCGGCGAAGTCGAAGTGGGCCTCGGCGCGGCCGGCAGCGCGCGCGGCAGCGCGCGCCAGACGAAGCGCATGCGCGTGAGCGGCGACGGGCTGCGCGCGAGCGTGCGCGAGGGGAAGGGCGATCCGCTCGCGAGTTCGCGGCTCGAGCTCGCGACGCCCGGCGGTCGCGTCGCCGCCGGCCGGCTCGTCGCGACGTGGGGCCGCGGGCTCGTGATGGGCGCGCCGATCGAACCGTGGCGCTTCGAGCGCGCCGCGGTCGGCTTCGATCCCTTCACGCCGCGCGGCGACGGCGTGTCGGGCGCGTGGGGCGGCGCGACGCGCCTCGCGACGTTCGCGGGACGCTTCGCGCGCGCGAAGCTCGCGGGGGCGCGGTTCATCGCCGGTCCCGCGGCGCTCGGCCTCGCGAGCGATCGCGCGGGCGCCCGGCGCGCGAGCGTCGGCGTCGAGCGCGCGAGGCGCTCAGGCGGCGTGGGACGGCGCGCGCGCGGCGGATCGAAGCGGCGCTCGATCGCGCGCTCGCCGGAGGGCTCGCGCGGCTGTGGGCGCGCACCGGCGCGGGAACGCTCGCGCCGCTCGCGGAGCCGCGGCGCGCCGGTCCGGCGCGCGCGCTCGGACTCGCGTTCCGGCGCGCGTACCCGGGCGCTTCCGCGGCCGCCGGCGTCGCGCTCTGGCGCGAGCGCGCGGGCGTTTCGGGCTCTCGGGCCGCGCTTGAACTCGACATTCGTTTCCCGCACCATGGCGCCGTCGCGTTCGGATGCGAAGAGCAGCGCGGGGTGCGGCGCTCGCTCGCGGCCACGTCCGCGGCCCCGCTCCGGCAGGGCGCGTGGGCGGAATGGCGCGTGCGGACGAACGGCGCTTCGCTCGTGCTGCGCGAGGAACGCTGGGGTGAACGCGCGATCGTCCGCTCCGGACTCCGCGCGGTCACGGCCGCGCGCTTCGAGTGCGACGCGCCGTTCGGCGCGCGGCTTGCGCTCACTCAGGCGGCGTACCGCGTGCGGCGCGGAGAGAGTCTCTATCTGCCGGAGGCGGAAGCCGACCGGCTCGTGCTGCGGGCGCTCACCGGAACCGGGGAACGCACGCGACTGGAAGTGGCGCTGCCGGCCGGAAGCGGCCGGGTGCGCGCATCGCTCGCGCTCGCCGGAGTCGCCGGGGAGGCGCGATCGAAATGGACGATCGACTGGACGCGGCGCGCGCGACTCGCGGGAGCGGCCCGCGCGCCCTGAGCGTGGAGAGGGAGGCGCACATGTCGTACGCGAAGCGGATGGGCAGGCTCGGGACCGAAACGGCGTTCGAAGTGCTGGCGCGAGCGCGCGCGCTCGAAGCCCAGGGCAAGAAGGTCGTGCACCTCGAGATCGGGGAGCCGGACTTCGACACGCCGAAGTACATCCGCGACGCCGGCATCCGCGCGATCGAGGACGGCTTCACGCACTACGGCCCCTCGGCCGGCCTGCCGGACTTCCGCAAGACGATCGCCGACATCTGGAAGGCGGAGCGCGGCATTCCGTGCGACGCCGACAACGTCGTCGTGACGCCGGGCGGCAAGCCGATCATGTACTTCGTGATCCACGCGCTGGTCGAGGAAGGCGACGACGTGCTGTACCCGAACCCCGGCTTCCCGATCTACGAGTCGGTCGCGAACTTCGTCGGCGCGCGAACCGTGCCGCTGCACCTCAAGGAAGCGAACGGCTTCGACCTCGACCTGAAGGAGCTCGAGAGCAAGATCACCTCTCGCACGAAGCTCCTCATCCTGAACTCGCCGCACAACCCGACGGGCGCCGTGCTGTCCCCCGAGACGGTCGAGGGCATCGCGAAGCTCGCGCGCAAGCACTCCTTCTACATCCTGTCGGACGAGATCTACGCGCGCATCCAGTACGAGGGGAAGCACGTCTCGCTCGCGTCGTACCCGGACCTCGCCGAGCGCGTGATCGTGCTCGACGGCTTCTCGAAGACCTACGCGATGACCGGCTGGCGGCTCGGCTTCGGCATCATGAACAAGGACCTGCAGGTCCACATCGCCCGCCTCATGACGAACTGCAATTCGTGCACGGCGACGTTCGTCCAGAAGGCGGGCCAGGTCGCGCTCACGGGACCGCAGGACGACGTCAAGGCGATGGTCGAGGAGTTCCGCAAGCGCCGCGAGGCGATCGTGAACGGCCTGAACGCGCTGCCGGGCGTGACGTGCCCGATGCCGAAGGGGGCGTTCTACGCGTTCCCGAACATCACCGGCACCGGCATCCCGAGCAAGGAACTGGCGAAGGCGCTGCTCGAAGAGGCCGGCGTCGCGTGCCTGACGGGCACGAGCTTCGGTGAGTTCGGCGAGGGTTACGTGCGGTTCTCGTACGCGAACTCGCTCGCGAACATCGAGATTGCGCTCAAGAGCATGCGCGAGTTCCTGGGAGCCCGCGTGCGCGTGTGATCGCGCGTCGCCCGGAGCCGCGCTCCGGGCGTCCACGGCGTGAACGGCGGCGGTCGTCCGGTGGACGGCCGCCGTCGCGCGTTCCGGGCGCAAGCGCTTCCCGCCACGGCCGGCCGCGCGCGGCACGCGCGTTGCGGTGAACGCGCGCGAACGCGGCGCCGGGTGCGCCGCGCATCCACGCCTCCGCCCACGCGCGCGCCGCGCGCCGCGTCCCCCGTGGAGTCACGCCATGCGTCTTGCGTCCTTGCTCGCCACCGTGTGCTTTTCCGTCGTCCTGCCCTGTTCCGCCGCCGTCACCTCCGCCTGCGCCGATCCGGGGCTGCGCCTCAACGAGATCCTCGCCGGGCCCGCGACCGACTGGGACGGCAGCGGCGCGTTCTCCTCGCGCGACGACGAGTGGATCGAACTCGTCAATCCGACCGCGGGAACGATCGCGCTCGACGGCTACCTCGTCACCGATCTCGACAGCCTGCCGCGCTACGCGCTCTCGGGCTCGCTGCCTGCCGGCGGCCACCTGCTCGTCACCGGCCGCATGTCCTACGACTGGGAGCGCGCGAACGGCTTCCCGTCCTTCGGCCTGTCGCTCGGGAACTCGGGCGACGCGGTCATCCTGTGGCGCATCTCGGGCGCGGACACGGCCGAGGTCGAGCGCTACGCGTTCCGCTCACACGCGGCGGCCGCCGACCGCGCGATCGGGCGATCGCCCGACGGACACGGGGACTGGGTGCTGCTCGATGCGCTCAACCCGTACACCGGAACGCTGACGCCCGCCGGCACGGGCTGCGCGCCGAGCCCCGGCGCGGCGAACCAGTGCAACGTCACGCCGTCGCGGCGCGTGACGTGGGGCCAGGTGAACGCGGTCTACCGCGGAGCGCGGTCGGCAGGAGCGGACGGCGCCGCGGCGCGCGGGACCGGGCGCGCGCTCGCGGTCGCC
>JBGAOA010000022.1:0-56785 GCA_044222065.1 Candidatus Eiseniibacteriota bacterium | reverse complement strand
CATGGCCGAGCCTTTGGAATCGCTCGGGCTGCTGCTGGCGCTCGCGGGCGCCGCGCGCGCCGGCGCCGACGCTTCGCCCTCGGGCGCGCGGCGCGGCGAATGGACCGCCGCGCTCGGGGCGTTCCTCGCGATCTCGGCCAAGCTCGCGATGGCGCCGCTCGCGCTCGCCTGCCTGGCCGCCGCCGGCTGGCGCCGCCCGCGCGCGTGGCTGCTGCCCGTGGCGGGCATGGCGCTGGCCGTGGCGGGGCACGCCGCGTACAACGCCGCGCGATTCGGCACGCCGCTCGAGACGGGCTACGGCGCGCAGGCGTCGCCCGCGGCGTTCAGCACGCCGCTGCTCGTGGGCCTGTACGGGCTGCTCGTGTCGTCGGGCAAGGGCGTGCTGTGGTTCGCGCCCGCCGTGGCGCTGGCGCCGTGGGGCATCGCGGCCATGGTGGCGTCGCGCCAGCATTCGGCGGCGGCGCGTCGCGGCGACGACGTGCGCCGCGCCGCGTGGGCCGCGTGCGCCGCGTGGGGCGTGGCGCTGCTGCAGTTCGGGCGCTTCCAGCACTGGGCCGGTGACGGCTCGTGGGGGCCGCGCTACCTGGTGCCGCTGCTGCCGCTGGCGTTCGTCGCGGTGGGCGTCGCGCTGGACGGTGCGAGCCGCGCGCGCAAGCGCGTGGCGTGGGCGCTCGGCGCGCTCGGCGTGTTCGTGACCGTGGCGGGCGTGGCCGTGTACTTCGGCGCGCAGATGCGCGAGTCGGGCGACTACCCCTACACGCGCGCGCTCGACGATCCGCACTTCATGGAGGCCAGCCACTTCAACCCGCGCTACTCGCCGATCGCCGGGCACTGGCGCATGGTGCTGCGCAACACCGGCGAGCACCTGGGTGGCGCCGCGCCGAAGCTCGGCCAGTCGGGCGTGGTCGATCCGCGGCTCGGCATCACGCCCGGCGAGCAGCAGACGCTGCTGCACGCGCTCGACTTCTGGTGGCTGTACGCGTGGTACACGGGGCTGCCGTTCGTGCCGCTGTTCGCGGCGGCGCTCGCGCTCAAGGCCGGCGCGTGGTGGGCCGGCTGGCGCGCGTGGCGCGCGGCCACCGCGGAGGCGCCGTGAAGAGCGTCGCCGTGATCGTGCTGGCGTGGAACGGGCTCGCGCTCACGCGCGCCACGCTCGACTCGCTCGCGCGCTGCCGGCGTCCCGACGGCTGGAGCGTGCGCGTGCTCGTGGTGGACAACGCGAGCAGCGACGGCACGCCCGCCGCGATCACCGCCGACTACCCGTGGGTGGAGCTGATCGCGCTGCCCGAGAACCGCCGCTTCGCCGGCGGCAACAACGTGGGGCTCGTTCGCGCGCTGGAGCAGGGCGCCGACGCGGTGATGCTCGTCAACAACGACGTGCAGGCCGACCCCGGCCTGCTCGAGCGACTGCTGCTGGCGCTGGAGCAGGAGCCGGGCGCCGGCGCCGCGGCGCCGCTCATCTACCACGCCGCACCGACCGACGTGATCTGGTACGCCGGCGGCGAGTGCCGGCCCGCGCTCGCGTTCAGCGCGCATCGCGGCATCCGCACGCGCGACCGCGGCCAGTACCGCTCGATCGAGGACACCGGCTATCTCACCGGCTGCTGCCTGCTCGCCACCCGCGCGTGCTGGGAGAAGGTCGGCCTGCTCGACGAGCGCTACTTCATCTACGCCGAGGACGCCGACTGGTGCCTGCGCGCGAGGGCCGCCGGTTTCCGGCTGCTGTTCGTGCCCACCGCCCGGCTGTGGCACGAGGTGAGCGCCAGTTCGGGCGGCGGCAGCAATCCGTGGAAGATCTACCAGCGCCTGCGCGCGAACGCCGCGATGTGGGCGCGCCATGCGCACGGGCTCGCCGCGCTCACGTGGGGCCCGTGCTTCCTCGCGCAGCAAGTGGTGCTGTCATTGCTGCTGGTGGCGCGCGGCCAGGCGAAGGCCGCCGCCGCCGTGCCGCGCGCGCTCCTCGATGCCGTCAGCGGTCGGAACCCCGCGGAGGTGAAACTGTGAAACACGCGATCCGTTTCCTGCTCGCCGTGCTCGCCGCGGGTCTCTTCGTGGGTGCCGCGCACGCCACCGTCGGCGGCCCGCAGCCGATGGAGCTGCTCGGCTGGGACGCGGCCGCGAAGCGGGTGTACGTGCACCAGCACGCGTGGGACGCCGGAGGCGGGTTCGGGACGATCGAGTACTTCGACCTCGCAAGCACGGACGCCATGCAGCTGCGCGAGGTCGAGTGGAGTCGCGGTGGCGGCGAGGGATCGGCGCAGGATTCCGTCCGGCTGCGCAAGCTCGCGGCACTCCGGGCGCGGCTGCGGCCGCTCCCGAGCGAGCCTGCGACCGTGCTGCCGTTCCGGTGCGAGACCGTGCGCGAGGATTCGCTCGCGTGGTGGAGCGGCCCGGTGCCTCGCCATCGCCTGCGTGCCACGTGGGACGACCGGCTGTTCGTCGAGCTCGACGAGTTCCGCGGGGGTGCCGTGGTGCGCACCGGCACGTGGCGCGTGCCTGGCCGCAGCGAGCGCGTGTGGGTGCTGGCGTGGATCGGAGATCCGGACGAAGGTGGTTACGAGATCCAGCGCGTGATGCTCGTACGTGACGGCGAGTCGGGAACGCGCGAGTTCCCGGGCGTCGAGGGGAGCGGGAACTCCGGGGAGGCGAAGCCGTGAGACGCGCGTGGTGTGCCGTGCTCGGGTTGCTCGTCGGGTGGGTTCCGAACGCCGTGGCCTACCATGGCGGCCCGGACGTCTTCGAGCCCCTGGGCTGGAGCGCGAGCGAGCAGCGCGTGTACTGGATGGTGCACGGGTTGAACGAGTCGGGGATCGGACCCTGCGTCTACTCTCGAAGCGTTCATCCGGACTCGATGGGCGCGCCGACCCGGTTGGTTCACCGGTTCGCCGACGCATGGCGCGGGGAGCCCTCCGAGATCTCGGCGCTCCGCCGTCGCCTGGCGCCCCTCGCCGAGCGGCCCGGTCCGAGGCTCGCGCGCGTGGACAGTGTCCGCACGGACACGCTCTGGCGCGATCCGAATTCGCGATACGCGCTCACGCACCACGTCGTGCACGGCCGATTCGATCGGTCGGGATGGAGGTTCGAAGCCGTCACGTACTGTCGGCCGGACGTGTACCTGCTTCATGACTACGCCATTCCGGGGCGCGCACAGCATCTGCTCGTCGTGGCGTTCATCGGCATCCGCTACGACTGCGAGGAGACGCAGGAGGCCGTGCTGGTGAAGTCCGATCACGACTTCCTCTACCTGGAATACCCGAATCGATGGAATTGACCCCGCTCTCCGTCCACAAGCCCCAGCTCGCCCCGGGCGAGCCGCCGGTGTTCCTGCGCGAGGTGATCGCGGCGGCGCCGGAGGGCATCCGCGTGCTCGACGCGGGCTGCGGGCCGAACTCGTGGCCGTACGAGCTGCGGACCGATCTGCGCATCACGGGCTTCGACATCAAGTTCCCGCCGGGCCCGCCGAAGCGCTCCGAGCGCGTGCAGATCTTCCGCGGCGACCTCGCGCGGCTGCCGGTGCGCGCCGAGACGTTCGACCTCACGGTGTGCCACTACGTGCTCGAGCACGTCACCGAGCTGGAGGCGTGCTGCGACGAGCTCGTGCGCGTCACGAAGCCGGGCGGCACGCTGTACCTGGCGGTGCCGCGCGCGGCGGCGTTCGACGACCGGCTGTATCGCTTCGCCGGCTACTTCGCGAAGTACGCCCTCATGAAGTTCAAGAAGCGCATCGAGCACCAGCAGCGCTTCGACCTGCCCGGCCTGCTCGCGCGCTTCCGTTCGCGCGGCATGGAAGTGACGGCGCACGCGTTCGTGCCGGCGGGCTTCTCGTGGATGAACGACGCGCGCACGAAGCCGCTCCAGGGCGCGTTCACCGACGCGCTCGCGGGCCTGCACCGCGCGACGGGCGTGGATCTCGCGGCGGACGCGAACTTCGTGCTCACGTTCGTGAAGACGGGCCGGAAGCTCGCGGGGGAGGCGGCGCGCTCCACCGCGATGCCGGGCCGCCGCCGCGTCACGCACGTGTGCCGCGAGTGCGGCGAGCACGCGATCGTCGACCCGGCGGGCACGCCGTGGCCCACGCGCTGGACGTGCCCGTGGTGCGGCAGCGCGAACCCGTTCGGGAGGCCGCGGTGAGCGCACGCCGCGTCGCGGCCCCGTCACCCGCCGCCGAGGCGCGCGCGTGAGAGTGCTCCATGCGCCGTCCGAGATCGCGGGGCAGACGAGCATCCTCGCGCGCGCGCTGCGCGACCTCGGCGTGGAGGCGTGGTCGCTCGCGACGAACCCGACCTTCGCGCAGTACACGCCCGACGAGGCCACGGGCGACGACGCGAAGTCGCCGCTGCCGCGCTACCTGTCGTACGCGGGGCACGTGTTGAAGCACGCGGGACACTGGGACGTCTTCCACTTCCACTTCGGCCGCACGCTGATCCCACCGCACAACCCGGACCTGCCGCTGTACCGCGCGCTGGGGAAGAAGGTGGTGTTCCACTACCACGGCTGCGACGTGCGCAACCGCGCGCACATGAAGGCGACGCACGCGCGCAGCACGTGCACGGAGTGCGACCCGTTCTGCCTGCCGGCGCGCCAGCAGCGCATCCTCGCGAGCGCGCGCCGCTGGGTCGACGCGGAGATCGTGTCCACGCCCGACCTGCTGGAGTCCGTTCCGAATGCGCGGCAGCTGCACGTGGCGGTGTGGCTGCCCGACTACCCGTTCGCCGAGCCGCGGCGCGAGCCGAGGCTGGTGCTGCACGCGCCCACGAACCGGCTGATCAAGGGCACGAAGTACGTCGAAGCCGCGTTCGAGGCGCTGCGGCCGAAGTTCCCGGGCGTCGAGTTCCGCACGGTGGAGAAGGTGCCCTGGGCGGGACTGCGCGACCTCATGCGCGAGTGCGACGTGTTCGTGGACCAGCTCTTCATGGGCTGGTACGGCATGGTGTCGGTGGAGGCGATGGCGCTGGGCAAGCCGGCGCTCGCGTACGTGCGCCCCGGTTTCGAGCCGCTCGCGAAAGACGCACCGGTGGTGCGCACGTCCATCGAGACGCTCGCGGCCGATCTCGAGGCGCTGCTCGGCGACGCCCCGCGGCGCGCCGCGCTCGCGACGGCGGGGCGCGCGTACGTGGAGCGCGAGCACGCGGCGCCGGTCGTGGCGGGCCGGCTGATCGAGCTCTACCGCTCGCTCGGGGTGTCGTGAACCTGCGCGAACAGCTGAAGCGCCTCGGCGGCGAGTCCGTGGTGTACGGGCTCGGGCAGGTGCTGGGTCGCATCGTCAACCTGGCGCTGGTGCCGATCCTCACGCGCGCGCTCGTGCGCGAGGAGTTCGGGCTCAACGACCTGCTGCTGGGCTACGCGCAGAGCGCGCTGCTCGTGATGGTGTTCGGCATGGACGCGGCGCTCGCGCGCTTCTTCTACGACGAGCCTGACCGCGAGTCGCGGCTGCGCATGGTGTCGTCGTCGTTCGTGTTCCGCCTGGTGGTGGGTGGCGGCGCGGCGCTCGCGCTGGCGGCGGCGGCGCCGTGGCTCGCCGAGAGACTGCTGGGCGGCGCGGTGTACGCGAAGTACCTGCGCATCGCCGCGCTCACGCTGCCGTTCACGCTGTTCAGCCTGTTCGCGAACGACGTGCTGCGCGTGACGTTCCAGCCGTGGAAGTTCGTGGCGCTCAACGTCACGCAGACGGTGGCGATCGGCGGCTTCACGCTGTGGTTCGTGGTGGGGCAGCACGCGGGCGTGGTGGGCGCGCTGTACGGCAAGCTGGGCGGCGACGCGGTGGCGGCGGCGCTCGGCGTGCTGCTGTGCCGGCACCACCTGCGGCCGCGCTTCAGCCGCACCACGCTGCGCCGCATGGTCGCGTACGGCGCGCCGCTCGTGCCGGTGGCGTTCGCGTACGGGCTGATCGGCTCGCTCGACCGCTGGTTCCTGCAGCGCCACGCCACGCTCGCCGAGGTGGCGGTGTACGCGGTCGCGCTCAAGTTCTTCGCGGTGGTCACCATGGGCGTGTCGGCGTTCCAGCTGGCGTTCATGCCGTTCGCGTTCGCGCGCGCACGCGAGTCCGACGCGCCGTTCCTGTACGCGCGCGTGGGCGCGCTGTACATGGCGGCCGCGTCGTTCGGCGCGCTCGCGGTGGGACTCGGCGCGCCGATCCTCGTCTCGCTGCTCGCCACGAAGGCGTACGCGAACGCGGCGGGTCCGGCGCTGTGGCTGTGCTTTGCCGCGGTCGCGCAGGGTGCCTACTATGTCGCGGCGCTCGGCATCAATCTCTCGCTTCGCACGTCGCTGCTCGGCTGGGCGGCGTGCGGGGGCGCGGCGGCGGCGGCGATCGCGAACGCGCTGCTCGTGCCGCGCTGGGGCGCCGAGGGCGCGGCCGCGTCCACGTTCGTGGGGCACACGACTTCGGCCGTGCTGACGTTCGTCATCGCGCAGCGCGTGAAGCCGTTGCCGCACCGCGGCGCGCGGCTGGCGCTGTTGTTCGTGGGCGCGCTCGCGGCGGGACTCGCGGTGGTGCGGTGGGCGCCGGGCGGCGCGGCGGGCATCGCGGTGCGCGCGGTGGCGCTCGCGGCGTTCGCGGCGCTCGCGTGGCGGCTCGAGGTGTGGACGGATCGCGGCGCGGTGCGGCATCGGCCGGACGCGCCCTGGAAGCGTTAGGCGGAGGATTTCGCCCCATGTGCGGTATCGCCGGACTGTTCGACACGCGTGGACGCGCCGACCTGGGCCGACTGCATCGCATGGCGCAGGTGCTGCGCCACCGCGGGCCCGACGACGAGGGCGTGGTGCTGGTGGATCCCGACACCGGCCGCGCGTTCACGCACGGCGGACCCGACACGCCGCGCGACGCGTTCGCGAGTGCGCTGCCGTACGCGCCCGGCCGCGGCACCGGCGCGCCGGGCGACGCGACGTACCGGCTCGGCTTCGTGCACCGGCGGTTGTCGATCGTCGACCTGTCGCCGGGCGGGCACCAGCCCATGTGCGATGCGACCGGTCGCACGTGGATCACGTACAACGGCGAGATCTACAACTTCGTGGAGCTGCGCGCCGAACTCGAACAGGCGGGCGCGCGCTTCGTGTCCACGAGCGACACCGAGGTGATCCTGGCGGCGTACGCGCGCTGGGGCCGCGACTGCCTGCAGCACTTCAACGGCATGTTCGCGCTCGCGATCTGGGACGGGCAACGTCGCGAACTTTTCTGCGCGCGCGACCGGCTGGGCGTGAAGCCGTTCTACTACCAGTGGGACGGCGAGCGGTTCGCCTTCGCCTCCGAGCCCAAGGCGCTCGTGCTCACGCAGCCGCGCCGCATCACGCCGCACCTGCCCGCGGTGCGCGACCTGCTCGCGCTCGACTGGGTGGACCACGGCTCGGGCACGTTCTTCGAGGGCCTGCGCCAGCTGCCCGCGGGGCACTGCATCGTGCTGGGCGAGGGTCGCTTCGCGATCCGGCGCTGGTGGTCGCTCGATCCGTCCGCCACCGCGTCGGGCGGGATCGACGATCACGTGCGCGAGTACGAGCGGCTGTTCACCGACGCGGTGCGCATTCGCCTGCGCGCCGACGTCGAGGTGGGCTCGTGCCTTTCGGGCGGGCTCGACTCGAGCGCCGTGGTCACCACGGCGGCGATGTTCGCGCCGAAGGGCCTGCACGCTTTCACGTGCGCCTACGACGAGGGCCCGTCGTTCGACGAGCGGCCGTACGTGCGCGCGGTGGCCGAGGCGACCGGCGTGCGCTCGCACGTGGTCGTGCCCGACGGCGCCGACTTCTGGAACGTGTTCGACACGCTCGCGATGCAGCAGGACGAGCCCACCGCGGGGCCCGGGCTGTTCTCGCAGTGGAAGGTGATGGAACTGGCGCACGGCGCCGGCCTCAAGGTGCTGCTCGACGGCCAGGGCGGCGACGAGACGCTGGCCGGCTACTTCCGCTACCTGCCGGCGCGGCTGCGCGACCACGTGTCGAACGGCGAGTGGGGCGCGTTCGCGAACCTGTGGAGCGGCGTCTCCGACCGGCTCGGCTTCGCCACCACGCTGCTGCACACGTTCGAGCCGTTCCTGCCCGCGCCGCTCGTGGAGGCGATGCGCCGCCGCTGGGGACAGGGCAAGGACCGCGTGCTCGGCCGTGCGCTCGCCTCGCTCGCGAGCGAGGCGCCGCGTCCCGCCGGGGCCGCGCGCAGCTTCCTGTGGCGCCAGCTCGAGTTCGACACGATCGTGCGCCAGTTGCCGAGCCTGTTGCGCTACGAGGACCGCAACTCGATGGCGTTCGCGATCGAGACGCGCCTGCCGTTCCTCGACTACCGGCTCGTGGAGTTCGCGTTCTCGCTGCCCGACGACGCGAAACTCGAGGGCACCACGACGAAGGCCGTGCTGCGCCGCGCGATGGCCGAGCGCATCCCGCGCGCGGTGCTCGACCGCCGCGACAAGATGGGCTTCGAGACGCCCACCGACCTGTGGCTGCGCGGCCGGCACTCGGCCGAAGTGCGCCGGCGGCTGTCGCGGCCGGGACCGTTCCAGGACTGGGTGGACCGTCGCGTGATGGCCGACCAGCTCGAGGACTACCTGGCGGGCCGCCGCGCGATCGGGCTCCAGGTGTGGCGCTGGCTGGCGCTGGAGTCGTGGTCGCAGCAGATGATCGCGGCCGACCCGCGGTTCGACCGGCCCTCGCCGATCGACAGCCCGCACGCCGGGCGGCACCTGAGCTGGGTCGAGGCACGCGACCGCTACGAGCGGGACGTCGAGACGGGCTCCCCGGTGGCCTGAGGGCCGCCCCGGACGGCCCGGCGGCGGGGGAGGCCGGCGGGGGATGCCGGGCTCGGCCCGGCCGGCACTGGTGGGGGGGCGGCTCCCTCGTTTAGCCTGCCCCGGATGCGACCTCCCCACCAGGGCCCCCGGGCCCACTCCCGGGCCGCCTGAGCCATGGACCTGCTCGTCCTCTCCGAAGTGCGCTGGGGCTACTTCCGCACCCGGAAGCAGTTCCTGCTGTCGCGCTTCCCGGACCGCTGGCGCGTGTTCTTCGCCCAACCGCCGGCGTTCGGCTCGGACGACCCGTGGACGCCGCGGCGGGAGGGCAACGTCACCTCCTTCACGGTCCCGTTCCTCAAGCCGGGCACGAAGAGCGGCCCGTACAACGCGCTGGCGGCCACGGCCCCCGGGCGGGCGCTCATCGAGGCGGGCGCCGAAATGTACCTGGGCCGGATGCTGCGCAAGCTGGGCGTGGAGGCCCGGCCGACCGTGCTGGTGTCCAACATCTACTGCCCCGGACTGCTTTCGCGGCTCTCGAAGAAGCTGGTACTTTACGACTTCAACGACAGTCCCTTTCAGTTCTCCGTGACACCGTCGTGGGCCCGCGACTACTGGCCGCGCACCATCCGCCAGGCGGACGCGGTGTTCGCGGTCTCGGAGTACTACCGGCGGCAGTTGGCCGAGGAGATCACCCAGCCCTTGATCCTGCTCGGGAACGGCGTCGAGACGGGCCATTTCGAGCCCGAGCGGCCGCTGCCGGCCGACCTCGCGTCACTGCCCCGGCCGCGGATCGGCTACGTGGGGCTGCTGTCGCACTTCCTGGATTTCGACCTGCTCGAAGCGCTGCGCCGGAACCGCCGGGGCGGCACCGTGGTACTTCTGGGGCCGGGCACTCCCGCCACCGACGCCGCGGTCGCCGACTTCGCGAGCCGGGAGGGCGTGGCGGTGCTGGGGCCGCGGCCTTACGCGGACGTGCCGGCGTACATGCAGGGTCTCGACGTGGGCGTGATCCCGTTCCGCGCGAACGATCCGTTCGTGCAGGGGATCAATCCCAACAAGGTCTACCAGTACCTCGCGGCCGGGCTGCCCGTGATCACCACGCCCGTCCTCGACCTCCCGGAAAGCCCGCCCGACCTCCTCTTCGCTACCACAGCCGAAGACACCACCCGCGCGCTCGCGGCGGCGCTCGACGCCCCCGCGGACCGCGCAAGACGACGCGAGCTGGCCCGCCCGCACGACTGGGACGCGCTCGCCGCGCGTCTCGTGTCCGAGATCGAGGCGCGGCTGCCCGCCGCCTGACCCGAGGACCCGCATGGCCGAGAAGAAGACCGCCTCCGCGAAGCGCGAGGTCAAGACCGCACCGCCGTTCTCCCTGTCCACCGGATGGGCGGCGGCGATCCTCGCGTTGCTGGTGATCCTGTTCTTCCACGAGGTGTCCGTGGGCGGGCGCACGTTCGTGTCGCCCGACGCCACGAACCCCGTCGGCTTCGTGCGCATCGGCGAGCATTCGCTGTGGCAGGACAAGGTCTACCCGCTGTGGAATCCGTTCGTGTTCCTGGGCATGCCGTCGTTCGGGTCGGGCGCGTACAACCCGCTGATCTACCCGCCCGACTGGCCGCTCGCGCTGCTGCAGAAGGTGCTGCCGCTGCCCGACCTCACGTGGATGCTGCTGTACTACTTCCTCGGCGGCCTGTTCACGTACCTGCTCGCTCGCGAGTGGGGTGCGCGCTCCGAGGGCGCGTTGCTCGGCGCGGTGGCGTTCGTGTTCCAGCCGAACCTGGTCGCGGTGGGCTCGCACGGCCACGGCAGCCAGCTCGTGAACTCGGCGTACCTGCCGCTCATGGTGTGGCTCGCCGCGCGCTGGTTCCGGCGCGGCAGCGTCACCGACCTGGGCCTGCTCGCGCTCGCGGGTGGTTTCCAGTTCCTGCGCGGCCACCTGCAGATCTGCTTCTACACGTGGATCGCGATCGGCCTGCTCGCGGTGGTGCAGATCGTGGCCACGCTGCGCACGCCCGGCGAACTGGCGAAGACGTTCGCGCGCGCCGCGGCGCTCGGCGTGGCCGCGGGGCTCGCGTTCGGGCTCGCGGGCGTCTACAACCTGCCGCTCAAGGACTACGCGCAGTACTCCATCCGCGGCGGCGGCGACGGCGGCGGCGCCGGGCTCGCGTACGCCACCGGCTGGTCGATGGCGCCCTACGAGCTGCTGTCGGCGATCGTGCCGAACTGGGTCGGTTTCGGCGGCGGCACGTACTGGGGCGGCATGCCGTTCACGGACTATCCGAACGCCTACCTCGGCATGGTCGCCGTCGTGCTCGCCCTGCCCGCGTTCGCCGCGGGTTTCGGCGTCGCGCGCGCGTTCGCCGTCGCGCTCGGGCTGATCGCGATCTTCATCTCGTTCGGGCACAACTCGCCCCTCTACGGCTTCCTCTACGACCACCTGCCGTTGTTCAACAAGTTCCGCATCCCGGTGATGATCCTGCTGCTGTTCCAGCTCGCGGGCGCGCTCGCGCTCGCGTGGGGGTGGAGCGCCGCGCTCGAACGCGCCCCCGAGTCCGCGAAGGGCGCGAAGGCCGCCGATCCGGTGGGCCGCACGCTGCTCGCGAGCGCCGCGGTGCTCGCGCTCGGGTTCCTGCTCGCGATCGCGGGCGGCGGCCTGCTGCACGGACCGTACGTCGCGCTCGCGACCTCGAACCCGCAGGTGCCGCCGCAGGCGGCCGAGATCGCGTTCCAGATGTTCGTCACGGATCTCGGACGCGTCTCGCTGCTCGGCCTGCTCGCGCTCGGCGCCGCGTGGCTCGCGCGCGGCGGCCGGCTGCCGGCCTCCCTCGCGACGCTCGTCGCGCTCGCGCTGCTGCTCGGCGAGTTGTGGCCCGTGAGCGGCCGCGTCATGCAGCCGGTGATCGGCGACGTGCAGGCGCGCGACCTCGAGGCCGGGCGCGACGACACGATCGAATTCCTCGAGAAGGCGGGGCCCCCGGGCTCGTTCCGCATCCTTCCGCTCTCGTTCCCCGAGTTCCAGAACAACCGCTTCGCCGGATTCGGCATCGCGTCCGTCGGCGGCTACCACGCCGCGAAGCCGCGCGCGGTGCAGGACTTCCTCGACGCGCAGCTGCAGAACGATCCCGTGTGGTGGCGGCTCCTGAACGTGCGCTTCGTGATCGCGCCGCAGGCGATCGACCAATTGCCGCCGTGGCTGCGCGAGGCGCATCGTGGCGCGAGCGGCGTCGTGTACGAGAACCTGCTCGCGCTCCCGCGCGCGACCGTGGTCGGCGCCGTGCGCGTCGCGCCCGCGACGAAGGCGATCCTCGACAGCGTGCGCGCGGGCGGCGCCGATCCCGCAGCCGTGACCTGGCTCGATCGCGCGCCCGATCCTGCGCCGGGCGACGTCGCGGGCGCGACGGCCGAGATCACGTCCTACCGCCTGAACGACGTCACCGTGAAGGTGCGCACGCCGGGCCCCGGCGTGCTGCGGCTCGCCGACGCGTGGTACCCGGACTGGAAGGTCGCGGTGGACGGCAAGCCCGCCGATCTGCTGCGCGCCGACTACCTGCTGCGCGCGGTCGCCGTGCCGGCGGGCGAACACGAAGTGCGCTTCACGTTCGACTCGCCGTCGCTCGGACTCGGCCGCACGCTCTCGATCGTGAGCGCCGTCGTCGCGATCCTGATGATTGTGGCCGGGCTGCTGCTCGCGCGCCGCTCGAAGCCGGCGCCCGCGGGCGAGGGGGCGGCGTGAGCGAGCGGTTCGAGAAGATCGTGATCCTGCCGACCTACAACGAGCGCGAGAACATCGACGCCATGCTCGGCCGGCTCATGGGGCTGCCGTACGGGCTGCACGTGCTGGTCGTCGACGACGGCTCGCCCGATGGCACCTCCGAGATCGTCAAGCAGTGGATGGCGCGCGAGCCGCGCGTCCACCTGCTCGAGCGCGCGGGCAAGCTCGGCCTCGGCTCGGCGTATCGCGAGGGCTTCCGCTTCGCGCTCGATCACGGCGCCGAGTACATCTTCGAGATGGACTGCGACTTCTCGCACGATCCCGACGCGATCGGCGAGTTCCTGAAGTGGGCCGACGAGTACGACCTCGTGCTCGGCTCGCGCTACCTGCACGGGGTCACCGTCGTGAACTGGCCGCTCACGCGGCTCATCCTGTCGTACACGGCGAACGTGTACTCACGGCTCGTCACGGGCCTCCCGGTGAAGGACGCGACCGGAGGGTTCAAGTGCTTCCGGCGGCGCGCGCTCGAAGGCGTGCGCCTCGACCGCGTGAAGTCGGACGGCTACTCGTTCCAGATCGAGATGTCGTTCAAGTGCTGGAAGCGCGGGTTCAAGATCAAGGAGATTCCGATCGTGTTCGTGGACCGCCGCGCGGGCGTCTCGAAGATGAACCGCAGGATCATCGTCGAGGCCGCCGGGATGGTGTGGCGTCTGCGGCTCCTGGATCTGTTCGGCCGAGTGGAGTAGGCGCATGAAGAAGCAGCTCGCAGTGCTCTTCTTAGGGCTCGCGCTCGCGCTGTCGGCCTCGGCCGCCGGCGCGCAAGGCGCGTGGCGGACGATCGTCCGACCGCTGACCTTCCGGGATCTGCTCGCGGAGCCCGACACCGTGTGGATGGCGACGGGCGAGGCCGGCGTCGTCGCGTACGACCGCGCGAGCGGCACGTTCTCGTTCCTGAACCACGAACCCGCGGGGCTCTCGAGCAACGACATCCGCGCGCTCGCGCGCGACCGCTCGGGCAACCTGTGGGTCGGCACCGCCGACCGGGGGCTGTCGCGACGCGCGCCCGACGGGACGTGGCGCGTGTTCAACCGCTTCGACGGACTCGCGTCCGAGAACATCACCTGCCTCACCGCGCAGGGCGATACGCTGTGGATCGGAACGGACGCCGGGCTCTCGCTGTGGGACGGCACGCAGATCTCGGGCACGCTGCCCGACGGATTCACGCCCTCGCCGTTCCGCGACAACTCGATCGTGTCGATCGTTCCGCTCGGCGACTCGCTGTGGGTGTTCTCGACCCAGGCGTGTCACGTGGCCCGGATCTCGACCGGCCTCACGGACTGGGCGGAAGCCAACACGACCGTGGACCCGAACAACCCCGACCAGTCGCTCGGCTGGGCCGTGGCCGTGGACGACGGCGAGCGCCTGATCGGCCTCACGCGCAACGGCGTGATCCGCGTGCGCACGCGCGCGCCGGGATCGCTGTGGAACGCCTCGACGCCTCCGGGCGTCCCGACCGGCATCACGATCGTCAAGGACGGCACGACGATCCTGCACACGACGAATTCGGGCGTGTTCCGCTGGACGACTCCCGGCTGGACGAACGTCGCGCCCGGCGCGTTCACCGCGAACGCCTCCGACCCGGCGACCTGGTACGCGGCCGGCACCGATCCGAGCGGGGCCTTCTGGTTCGCGCAGGCCACCGGTCTCCGTCGCCAGTTGAGCGGCACGACGTACCAGAACACGCCGTTCAGCGGTCCGCCGGGCAACGACCTCTACAACGTCGAGGTGCAGAACGGCCGCGTCTACGTGACCGCGTGGGACAAGGGCATCGGCCGCTTCGACGGCGCGAACTGGAAGAACTGGACCGCCGGCTGCGGCGATCCGTGCGATCCGGACACCGCGTTCTACGGCGTCGGCTATTCGATCGCGATCCTGAAGGACGTGCAGGGCTACCTGTGGTTCGGGCCGTGGGGTTCGGCGATCTCGCGCCTCGACGATCGCGGCGCGTTCCCGAGCTTCGTCCACTACTTCATGGTGGGTCCGTCCGGGACCTCGGATCCGAACGACCTCCACACCCGCCCCGTGGGCTGCACGGCCGACTCGGTCGGCGGCCGCTGGCTCGGCATGGACACGAACGACTTCGGCGCGCCCGACCGCGTTCCGCTCGGCCTCGAGCACTACGACGCGAACGGCGCGTACCTCGCGAATTACAACGCCGCGAACAACGCCGAAGTGCTCGGCGGCCGCATCCACGCGCTCACGACCGACCGCGGCGGCGCGGTGTGGCTCGGCTCGCTCGAGGGCGGCATCCAGTCGTTCCTGCCGCCCACGGGCACGAACGCGCCCTCGTTCTCGAACGTCGCGAACACCGAGGACCTGTCGGTGCGCGCGCTCGTCGCGCTCGGCGACACGATCTACGCGATGACGACGCGCGAGGTGCGCTACTACGCGCGCTTCGCCCGCGCCTGCGTGGACTCGTTCCTGCTGCCGGCGAATCCCGTGCTCGCGGGACACCCGCTGCACGTCGCCGCCGACCGCACGGTGTACGTCGGCACGGCGAACGGCGTGCGCGTGCGCACGTCCGACGGCGCGATCACCGACTTCACGACGGCGAACTCGCCGCTCGTGAACGACGAAGTGCGCGCGATCCGGCCCGAGCCCGGTTCGCGAGCGGTGTGGATCGCGACCGCCGGCGGACTCAACCGCTACGACCCCGCGTACGTGCCGCCGGTGCCGCCGCCGCCCCCGAGCCTGCGCTTCAACCTGTATCCGAATCCGGCGTCGCTGACGGCGCTCGGCGCTTCGCTGAGGCTGTCCGGGAACGCGTCGAGCTACGAAGGCGAGATCTACGACCTCGTGGGCCGGCTCGTGCACCGCTTCCAGGCGGGATCGAACGGACAGCTCGTGTGGGACGGCCGCGACACGCGCGGCAGTCTCGTCCAGCCGGGCGTCTACTACCTGCGCGTCGTCGCGGCGGGCAGCAGCGGTTTCGCGCGCTTCGTCCTGCTGCGCTGACGGCCGCGTGACCGGGACGAGCTGGAGCGTCGGGAGCGCGGTCCCCGCGGGCTGGGACGCGCTCCTGCGTTCGGATCCGAACGCGACCGCGGCGCACCGCCCCGAACTGTGGCGCGCGTTCGAGCAGACGCTGCCGGGCTACGAGGCGCGCGTGCACGCCGTGCGCGACGACGCGGGCGCGCTCCTCGGCGGCTGTGCGGCGCTCCTCCAGCGCCGCGCCGGACTCCACTTCCTGCACGCGCTCCCGATGCTGCTGCCGGCGGCGCCGCTCGCACGCGACGGCGCGCACGCCCGCGTGGACGCCGAGTGCGGCCGCGCGTTCGCCTCGCTCCAGCGCGAGGTGCACGCGACGGGCGGGGAGTGGTCGCTCTACCGTCCGCACGGCCCGACGGTGGAACTCGGAAGCGTCGGCGCGCCCGACGGCGTGACGCGCACGTTCGAAGCCGCGGTCGTCGAACTCGGCGACGGACTGGACGCGGCGCTGCGCCGCGTGGATCGCAAGACCCGGCAGACGCTCGCCCGCGCGCGCGCGCGCGGGCTCGCGTTCGACGAGGCGCCCGGGGATCTCGCCGCGGCGTACGCGCTCTACGCGAAACAGGCGCGCGGCTGGCGTGCGCACCGGCCGCTGCCGCTCGAACTGTCGCGTCGGCTCCTCGCCGCGGCGCCCGAGTGCGGGATCGCGGATCCGGTCGCGCGGCTCTTCGCGGTGCGCGACGGGCGCGGACTGCTGTCGGCGGTGCTCGCGCTCGATCATCCGCGCGAGACGTTCGTGTGGTGGAGCGGCACGCACGCCGAGGGCCGCGCGCGGCAGGCGTTCACGGTGCTGCTGTGGGGCGTCGTCGAGTGGGCGGCGGCGCGCGGTCGCGAACGCGTGAACCTCGGAGCGAGCGCGGGCCGCGAGGCCGTGTCGTCGTTCAAGGATTCGCTCGGCGCCGCTCTCGTGCGCTACCCCGTGCGCTGGCTCGACGCCCGCCACGCGCCGCTCGCGGGCCGGCTCGCGGGCGCGCTGCAGGAACGCCTGCGGAGCGGACGCGCGCGCGGGGAGGCGACGTGAGGATCGCGCTGCTGTCGAACGCCGCGGTCGTTCACACCGAGCGCTGGGCGGAGTTCTTCCGCGGCCGCGGACACGAGGTCGCGCTGTGGTCGCTCGAGCCCGGGCCCGACGCGCTCGGTGCGCGCCCGCTCCCGGTCGCGCCGCTTCCCGGCTGGCTGCGCTATCCGCTCGCGGCGCCGGCGGCGCGGCGCGCGGTCGCGGCGTTCCGGCCGATGTCGTCGGCGCGCACTTCGTGCCGAACTACGGCGTGCTCGCGACGCTCGCGGGGCTCGCGCCGCTCGTCGGCGGCGTGGGGGAGCGACCTGCTCGTCGCCGCGAACTGCAACCTGCTCCAGCGCGCGCGCGCGCTTCGTGCTCACGCACGCGGACGCAGTGCTCGCCGATGCGCTCAACCTCGCGGACGCCGCGCGCGCGCACGGCGCGGCGCAGCGCGTGCACTGCATCCGTGGGCGTGGACCGCGCGTGCTCCACGCCGGCGAGGCGCGCGAGCCGGACTGCTCGTGTCCGCGCGCATGCACGAGACCGTCTACGACGTCGGCACGATCCTCGACGCGGCGGGGCCGGTGATGCGCCGGCACCCGCACACGCGCCTCGTCGTCGCGGGCGACGGCGCGCTGCGCGCGACGCTCGAGGCGCGCGCGAAGTTCGTGCTGCCGGCCGGCCGCTACGAGTTCGTCGGGCGTCTGCCGATCGAGCCGCTCGCCGCGCTCATGCGGCGCGCCGACGTGTACCTGTCGGCGTCGCACTCGGACTCGACGAGCGTGTCGCTGCTCGAGGCGATGAGCGCCGGGGCCGTGCCGGTCGTGAGCGACATCGAGGGAAACCGCGAGTGGGTCGCGGACGGCGACGGCGCGCGGCTCTTCCCGCCGGGGCAGCGCGCGGCGCTCGAAGCCGCGATCGAATCGGCGCTCGCGGATCCGGCGTGGTGCGGGCGTGCGCGCGCGCGCAACCTGCGCGTGATCGCCGAGCGCGGCGACCGCGAGACGAACTTCGCGCGCATCGAGACGCTGTTCGAGACCGTCGCGCGGCGCGGGGCGCGCGCGTGAGCCGCCGCTTGCTCGTCGTCGCGTACTTCTATCCGCCGCTCGCGGGAGGTGGCGTGCACCGCGTGCTGAGCTTCACGCGCCACCTGCCGGTGCACGGCTGGGACTGCACGATCGTGTGCGCGGGGCCCGGCGACTACTGGGTCGAGGATGCGTCGCTCGTGGCGAGCGTGCCGGCGGACACGGAAGTGATCCGCGTCTCGGGCGGGAGCGGGGTCGGCGCGCTGCTCAAACTCGCGCGCGGCGGCGGCGCCGCGTCGGGCCGGCGCTCGGCCGGACTGTTCTCGGGGCTGCGGGGCCTCAGCGACTGGTTCGCGCTGCCCGACAGCTACGCCGGCTGGGCGCAGCGCGCCTCGCGCGCCGCGCGCGCGCGGCTCGCGCGCGGCGGCATCGACGCGCTGCTCACGACTTCGCCGCCCGACAGCGTGCACCTCGCGGCGCTCGCGCTCGGTCGCGGCCGCCGCGTGCCGTGGATCGCGGACTTCCGCGATCCGTGGCTCGGCCTCGCGTTCCGCAACCCGCCGACCGCGTGGCACCGCGCGCGCCACGCCGCGCTCGAACGCGCCGTCGTCGGCGGCGCGGACCTCGTGCTGACGGCGTCGGCGACGCACCTCGCGCGGCTCGGCCGCGAGAGCGGCGCTCGCGCGCGGCGCGCGCTCCACTTGCCGAACGGCTTCGAGCCCGAGCCCGAGGCCGGACCCGCCGCCGACGGCGGCGGCGACGCGTTCGTGCTCGCGTTCACGGGCACGCTCTCGCACGAGCCGGACTGCGAAGTGACGCTCGAGGCGATCCACGAAGTGCTCGCCCGGCACCCCGACGCGCGTCGCCGGCTGCGGCTCCGGGTTGCAGGACCGTTCGATTCGGAGTACGAAGACCGTTCGATCGCGCTCGGTCTGAAGGGCATCGCCGACTTTCTCGGACCGGTCTCGCACGCGGACGCGGTGGCGCTGCAGCGCCGCGCCGACCTGCTCGTGCTGTGGAAGCCACGGGGGTTCGACACGATGGTGCCGGGCAAGCTCTACGAATACCTCGACGCCGGTCGCCCCGTGCTCGCCGTCGCGGACGCGGGCGAGGAGGCGGCGGGGCTCGTGCGGCGCGCGGGCGGCGAGGTCCTCGCGCCCGGGGATCGCCGCGGGATCGCGCAGGCGATCGAGCGGCGCTGGCTCGCGTGGAAGGCGGGCGAGCGCGCGCCGCGCGCGAGGCCCGAGTGGCTCGACGAGCACCGTCGCGATCGTCTCGCCGCGCGGCTCGCGGGGGAACTCGACGCGCTCGCGGGAGGCGCGTCGTGATCCGCACCGCGAACGGACCGCTCACGCGCGTCGAGAAGATCGGCGCGCTCGCGGGCGTCGTGCTCGCGATCGTCCTGTTGTGGCCGCTGCGCGGCTACGTCACCGACGACACGTACATCCACCTGCAGTTCGCGCGGCACCTCGCCGAGGGCCGCGGGCTCGTGTTCAACCACGGCGAGCGCGTCTACGGCTGCACGAGTCCGCTGTGGGTCGCCCTGCTCGCCGACGCGATGGCGCTCGGCATCGACGGGCTGCTCGCCGCGCGCGTGCTCGGATTCGCGGCCACGATCGCCTCGATCGGGCTGTTCCTGCAGCTCACGCGCCGCACGATGCACGTGCCCGAGATGCGCGCGCTCGCGACCGTCACGTGGGCCGGCCACGCGTGGATGCTGCGCTGGTCGCTCTCCGGCATGGAGACGCCGCTCGCCGTGGCGCTCGTGCTCGCGGGATTCGTCGCGTACACCGAGGGCCAGATGTGGGGCGCGCGTCCGCTTCGCACCGGCGCGCTGTGGTCGCTCGCCGCGCTCACGCGACCCGAGGCCGTGCTGCTACTCGGACTATGGTTCGTGTTCCTGCTCGTGGACGCGGACAGCCGGAACGGCGTCCGGCGGCTCGCGTTCGGCCTGCTGCCGCCGCTCGTCATCTACGGCGGATGGCTGCTGTTCGCGCGCTTCTACTTCGGCGAATTCTGGCCCGTGACGCTGTCCGCCAAGACCGCGGGCGGCGGCGGAGTGACGTTCGTGCTCGAGAACCTGTGGCGGCAGGCGCGCGTGATCTCGGCGTCCGACGGCCTGCTCGGCGTCGTGCTCGTGCTGGCCCTCGGATTCGGCGCGCCGCGGCTCGCGCGACGCCTGCCGTCGCAGCGGCTGCTGCCCTGGGCGTGGGTGATCGGCATCCCGCTGCTCTACGCCGCGCGCGGCGTCACGGTCGTTTCGCGCTACCTCGTGCCGCTGCTCCCGATCCTCGCGTGGCTCGCGTGGCGCGCGGTCGAGCGCTGGTGGATCGGCGAGGAGCGCCGGCCCGAGCGGCTCCAGCGCGGGCTCTTGCTCGGATGGCTGCTCTCGACGGTCGTGATCGCGCAGAACTTCACGGTGTACCGCGCGACCGTCGTGCCGCACGTGCGGTCCTTCACGCGCGGCATGCAGACGTCGCTCATCCCGTGGGGGAAGTGGTTCGACGCGCACACGCCGCACTCGACGACGATCGCCGCGCCGGACATCGGCGCGCTCGGCTACTTCAGCGAACGCCGCATCCTCGACCTCGCGGGCCTCGTCACGCCGCAGATGATCCCGCTGCTGCGCGAGGACCTGCCCGAGAACCTGATCGCGAACCTCGCGTTCGCGTCGTTCGCGCGCCCCGACTACCTGGTCGATCGNNNNGCGACGGTCGCGAACGACATGCTCGCGCGCAGTCCGTACGCCGCGGCGCTGACGCCGCTCGGAGACGCGAGCGTTCCGAACCTCGGCATCGCCCGGCCGGGGAAGGCGGTCTACACGTTCTACCGCGTGAACTGGGCCGCGTACGATTCGCTGCGCGCGCTGCGAGGCGCGATACCTCCGCGCTGAGGCGCTCGCGCGCGTGAACGATTCCGCGCGCGATCGTGCACGCGCGTGCAGCGTGCGAAGAAATCGCGGCGCCGCGGCGATTTCTTTTTGACACCGGACTCGCGAGGGACTAGCTTGCGCGCCCGTGGGGAGAAGTGGGGAATTGTGGTGGCGAGTGGTGCCCGATGGTGAATCGGGTAGACGCGGTGGCGACACCGAACGAAAGCGCGCGATGCCGTTCTACGGAACCGAGACCTACGCGATCGACCACAAGGGACGGCTCGCGATTCCCGCCGCGATGCGACGCGACGGCAAGCGGGTGCTCGGCACGTTCTACCTCGTCGCGGGTTTCGAAGGATGTCTCGCGCTGTACGCGCCTGAAGACTGGAAGCACGTGGAAGAGCGGCTTCGCCGCATTCCGATGGGGGATAGAAAGGGACGCGCGTTCGCGCGCGCGTTCCTGATGAATGCAACACAGGTGACGGTGGACGCGCAGGGACGCATCACGATTCCGCCGGCACTCTTGCACCGTGCAGACCTCGGCAAGGAAGCCGTTCTGCACGGTCTCGTCGATCACATCGAGATCTGGAACGCCGACCGCCTCAAGGGTCTCGTCGCCGAGACGGACGGCCAGCTCGAGCAGCTCGCGGACGAGGTGCTCGGAGGGAACTAGGGATGGTGGCGCCGAAGGACCACGGAAGGGACCGGACACCGCTCGCGCTCAACGTCGAGTTGAGCCATGGACGGCACGGCGCCGCCGCCCGACTCGAGTTGCACGACCGCGGCGCGGAACGCATCGCGCTCGTGCGGCTCGCGGGCTGGATCGACACGGTCGCGGCCACGCGGTTGTCCCGGGCGCTCGAATCGCTCGAGGACCGCGGCGCGACCCAGCTGCTGCTCGACTGCACCCACCTCCGTCACATCGACTACCGCCTCGTGCCGTCACTCGTCGATTCGCTGACGCACTTCGAATCGCACGCGGGCGGCTTCGTCGTCTGCGGTCTGTCGCACTACTTGCGCGACCTGTTCCGGCTCGCGGGCTGCGAGCCGCGCCTGCGGTGCTGGCCTTCGGCGACCGAGCTGCTGAACGGGGCGCTGGAGCCGCTGCGTGAGACGGCATCATGACCCGGTCCTGCTCGAGGAGACGCTCGGATTCCTCGACGCCGAAGACGGGCTCGTGCTCGATGCGACCCTGGGCGACGCCGGACACGCCGAAGCGCTGCTCGAGCGACGCCCGCGCGTGCGGCTGCTCGGCTGCGACCGGGATCCCGATGCGCTCGCGTTCTCGCGCGGGCGCCTCGCTCGTTTCGGCGGCCGCGTGACGTTCGCGCACGCCACGTTCGCCGAGCTGCCCGCCGCGCACGCCGCGGCCGGCGACGAGCCGCTCTCCGGGGCGCTCTTCGACCTCGGACTGTCATCGCGCCAGATCGACGAGCCGCACCGCGGCATGAGCTTCTCGCACGACGGGCCGCTCGACCTGCGCATGGATCCGACGCGCGACGAGCCGGCTTCCGCGCGGCTCGCCCGCGCCGAAGACGCCGAGATCGCGACCGTGCTCTCCGAGTACGGCGACGTGCGCGGCGCGATGCGCCTCGCGCGCGCGCTCGTGGCCGAGGCTCGCGGCGGTTCGCTCGCGACGACCGTGGCGCTGCGTGCGGCGATCGACCGCGCGCTCGGCGGACGCCCGCACCCGCGCCGCTACGCACAGGTGTTCCAGGCGCTCAGGACGTGGATCAACGGCGAAGCCGAACAGCTCGAATCGGCGTTGCAGTGGCTGCCCGGCGCGGTGCGCGCGGGCGGCGTGGTGGTGACCCTCGCGTATCACTCGGGCGAGGATCGGAGGATCAAGCGTGCGGTGCGCGGACCCGTGCACACGGTTTCGCGCCGCCGTCCGCCGCAGTTCGAGGGGGCGCGGCCCGAGGAGGGGCCGTGGGAGGAATTGACGCGCAAGGTGGTGACGCCTGCGCCCGGCGAGGTGGCCCGGAATCCGCGCGCACGCAGCGCCCGGCTCCGTGCCTTCCGGAGGAAGTCCGCATGACGCCCGTTTCGTTCCGTCGCACGCGTTCCTGGAACGTCCCGGAGAAGTCGTCCGTTCGTCCCGAGTTCGTCCTGCTCGCGCTCGGCATGATCGGCATGCTGCTCACCGAGGTGTGGGGGAGCGCCCGCGTCGCGGAACTCTCGCTCGAACTCGATCAGACCCGATCCGCGCTCGCGGCCAGCCAGGTCCGTCTCGCGTACGACCAGGCAGGACTCGAACGCGGCACCACCCGCAACGGCGCCGGTTCGTACGCGGACGGCCTGGGCCTCGCGCCCGCCGATCCGCGGCAGTTCGTCGCGCTGCCCGCCTCGTTCCTCGAGGACGAGGACGCGCCGAACGCCGGAGCGAAGGACGCCGCGCTGCTCGCGGCGGCGGAAAGGATTTCGCGCGCGCTCGTGCCGGACGCGACGGCACGGGGCCGCATCGAACGCTGACACACAGAGGAAGGGGTGTGTCCGGTGATGGCCGGCCGCACCACCGCACCGCGCAGGTGATGGCCCGGCGGTCCGCGTGAACCGCTGCTCCAGGGAAGGATGAAATTGGCCCACACGGAAATGCGCAAGAGTCGGGTGCTGGTGGCTGCGGCCGGCCTCTTTGTCGGGCTGGTGGTGCTGTGGGCGCGCGTCGGCTGGCTCGCGATCGTGAACCACGAGCACTTCGTGACGCGCGCGGAGATGCACCAGGAGCAGCGCGTCGCGGTGAAGCCCGTGCGGGGCGACCTGCTCGACCGGCAGGGGCGGGCGCTCGCCCACGACCTGCTGACCTACACGATCTCGGCCGCGCCGAGCGAGATGAAGTCGCCGCGCGCGACCGCGCGCCGCCTCGCCGAGCTGCTCGGCCGCAACGCGCGCGAGACGCGGGCGCTCGAGCGCCAGTTCGATCCGAAGCGCCGCTTCCTGTACGTCGCGCGCCGCGTGGATCCGGGCCGCGGAGAACGCATCGCCGAAGCGCGCCTCGAGGGCGTGCACCTCACGATGGAGACGCGCCGCGAGTATCCGCTCGAACTCGCGGCCTGCGAAGTGCTCGGCCGCACCGACCTCGACAACAGCGGCGTGGACGGACTCGAGCTGCAGTTCGACGACGTGCTCCGCGGCCGGCCCGGCTGGCAGACGCTGTTCCGCGACGGTCTCGGCCGCTCGCACACCTTGCCGCGCGGGCTGCGCCGCCGTCCCGAGAACGGCGCCGACGTCGTGACGACGATCGACCTCGACCTGCAGGCGATCGTCGAGAGCCACCTCGCGCGCGCCGTCGACACGCTGAACGCGCAGCGCGGTTTCGCGATCTTCCTCGACCCGCGCACGGGCGAGATCCTCGCGTCCGCGAACGCGCCGCATCTCGGTCCGGGCAAGGCGCGCAACTGGAACTTCACCGACCAGTACGAACCGGGCTCGACGTTCAAGGCCGTCGTGGCGGGCGCGGTGCTCGAAGAGGGCCTGGCGCGGCCCGACCAGGTGTTCGCGGCCTCGGCGACCGGCGTCGCGCTGATCGCGCCGGGGGCGCTGTTCCACGACACGCACAAGGAAGCGGCTTACACGCTGCGCGACGCCGTGCGCTTCTCGAGCAACATCGTCATGGGCAAGCTCGGGCTGCTCGTCGGCCCCGAGCGCTTCTACCGCTACGCGACCGCGCTCGGCTTCGGCAGCCTCACGGGCGTCGAGTTTCCGGGCGAGACCGCGGGGCGGCTGCGGAGCCCGGCCTCGTGGTCGGCGCGCTCGCTGCCGACGATGGCGATCGGGCACGAGATGACGGTGACGCCGCTCCAGCTCGCGCTCGCGTACGGCGCGATCGCGAACGGCGGCACGCTCATGCAGCCGATGATCTCGCGCGAGATCCGCGCCGCGGACGGCGGCGTCCGTGTCGTGCGCCCGCAGGCGTCGCGCCGCGTGTTCAGCGAGGGCACGACGCGCACGCTCACCGACATGCTCGCCTCCGTCGTGGACAGCGGCACGGCGAAGGCGGCGCGGGTGCCGGGGCTCGCGATCGCGGGCAAGACCGGCACGGCGCAGAAGTACGACGCGCGCGTCGGCACGTACGGCAAGGGCATGTACCTGTCGTCGTTCGTCGGCTTCGCCCCGGCCGAGAGCCCGACGATCGTCGGCGTCGTCGTGATCGACGAGCCGCGCGGCAAGCACTACTACGGCGGCGAGGTCGCCGCGCCCGTGTTCCGCGAGGTCCTGAAGGACCTGCAGCGGCTCCCGAACGGCCCGTTCGGTCCCGACGTGAACACGATCGCCGTGCGCCCGCCCGCGCCCGCGCCGGTCGTCGTTCCCGACTTGCGATTGCTGCCGTCGAGCGCGGCCGAGCGGCGTCTGGCCGACCTCGGCCTGCGCGCGCGCCGCAGCGGCGAGGGTCCGCGCGTGCTCGCGCAGGAGCCCGCCGCCGGTTCGGCGCTCGGCCGCGGCGAGCGCGTCACGCTCGTGCTCGAGGCGCCGCGCGACAGCGCGCTCGCCTGCATTCCCGATCTCTCCGGGCTTCCCGTGCGCGAGGCGCTCCGCGTGCTGTCCACGCGCCGCGTTCCGGCGCGCATCGCGGGAAGCGGCGTCGTCGTGCGTCAGTCGCCGGCCCCCGGATCCCGCCTGCCCGTCGCGGAAGTCCGCCTGTGGTGCGAGCCGCATCCCGTGCGGCCCCCGGGTGCGACGACCGTGGACGCGGTCGCCGCCAGCTCGCCCGGCACGCCGTGATGCTCGCCGCGCTGCTCGAAGACGCCGGCGTGGTCGCCGCCCACGGCGACACCGCGCTCGAGGTCGGAGGCGTCGCCTACGACTCGCGCCGCGTGCGCGCCGGGGACGCGTTCTTCGCGCTCGCGGGCCTGCACGCCGACGGCGCCCGCTTCGTGGACGCGGCGTTCGCGGCCGGCGCGGTCGCCGCGGTCGTGCCGCGCGGTTTCGCCGCCGCCGGTCGCACGACGGTCGAGGTCGAGGAGCCGCGCCGCGCGATGGCACTCGCCGCGGCGCGGCTCCACGGCGAACCGTCGCGCGCCCTCTCCGTCGTCGGCGTGACGGGCACGAACGGCAAGACCACGACGACGTACCTGCTCGAGTCCGTCCTTCACGCGGCGGGGCGCGTGCCCGGCGTGATCGGCACGACCGGCGTGAAGTTCGGCGAGCGCACGCGCGCCTCGGCGTTCACCACGCCCGAATCACCGGAGCTGCAGTCGCTGCTCGCCGAGATGCGCGACGCGGGCGTCGGCTCGGTCGCGATGGAGGTGTCGAGCCACGCGCTCGTGCAGCGCCGCACGTACGGCGTCGCGTTCGACGTCGTCGCATTCACGAACCTGACGCAGGACCACCTCGACTACCACGGCACGATGGACGCCTACCTCGACGCGAAGCTCATGCTGTTCGACGGCCGCAACGGCGGCGTGGGCAAGCGCGCGTGGGCGGTCGTCAACGCCGACGACCCCGCGGCGGACCGCGTGGCCGCGGCGGCGGAGCGCGGCGGCTTCGAGGTGCGGCGCGTCTCGGCCGGCGGCGCGGCGCTCCGGGGCGCGGCGCTCGTGATCGAACGGGTCACGCCGCGTCCGGGCGGCCTCGAACTCGTCGCGCGCGCGGGCGGCGAGGCGCGCGCCCCGTTCGTGCTGCCGCTGCTCGGCCGCTACAACGCGTCGAACGCCGCGGTGGCGTACGGCGCCGCGCTCGCGCTCGGGATCGTGCCCGGCACGATCGAGTCCGGCCTCGCCGCCGTCGCCGGCGTCCCCGGCCGCCTCGAGCGCGTCGTCGCGGGCCAGCCCTTCACGGTCGCCGTGGACTACGCGCACACGCCCGATGCGCTCGAGCGCACGATCGCGGCCGCGCGCGACCACGCGCCCGGGCGCGTGCTGCTCGTGTTCGGCTGCGGGGGCGACCGCGACCGCGGCAAGCGCCCGCTCATGGGCGCGATCGCGGCGCGCGCGTGCGAGCGCGCGTGGATCACGAACGACAATCCGCGCAGCGAGGAACCGGCCGCCATCGCGCGCGAGATTTCGGCAGGCGACCCCGAAGGCCGGCTCGCGACGATCCTCGACCGGCGCGAGGCGATCGCGGCTGCGATCGCGGAGGCCCGTCCCGGCGACCTCGTGCTCGTCGCGGGGAAGGGGCACGAGACGACGCAGACGATCGGCGCGACGGTCGCGCCGTTCGACGACCGCACGGTCGCGCGCGAAGCACTCGCCGCGCGCGGGTGGGCCGGGCGATGAAGCGCAGGGGCCGCGCGTGATGACCGCCTTCGCCGCCGAGCCGATCGTGTCGCTCGTGGACGTCGCCCAGTTCGCGGGCGGCGACCTCGCCGTGCGCGAAGTGCCCTCCGAACCGTCGGCGCGCGAGGCGTTCCTGCGCTCCGGGATCGGCGGCGTCACGATCGACACGCGGACGCTCGCGGACGGCGACCTGTTCGTGCCGTTGCGCGGCGGAAACGTGGACGGGCACGACTACCTGGTCCGCGCCTTCGAGCGCGGGGCCGCGTGCGCGTTCTGCGCCCGCGAGCGCTACGAGCCGTTCCGCGGCCGCGAGCCCGGGCCGCTCGTCGTCGTGGACGACGTGACGGCCGCGTTGCAGCGCCTCGCGCGCCGCTACCGCGCCGACTGGCCGGGGCTGCTGCTCGGCATCACGGGCAGCGCGGGCAAGACGACGACCAAGGACCTCGTCGCCGCCGTGCTCCAGACCGCGGCGCCGACGCTCAAGACCGAAGGCAACCTGAACAACTTCTGGGGCGTGCCGCTCACGCTGATGCGGCTGCGCCGCGAGCATCGCGCCGCGGTCGTCGAGATGGGCATGAGCGAACCCGGCGAGATCGCGAAACTCGCGGGGCTCGCGGCGCCGAACGCCGCGCTCATCACGAACGCCGGGCACGCGCACCTCGAGCGCTTCGGCGCCGTCGAGGCGGTCGCGCGCGAGAAGGCCGCGCTCGCCTTCGCGCTGCGCGAAGGCGAAACGCTGTTCGCGGGCGCGGACTCCGCGCCGCTCCTCGCGGCGCTCGCCGGCGCGAAGTGCCGCATCGTGACGTACGGCCTCGCGAAGGACGCCGACGTGCGCCCGTCGAAGGTCCAGCCGCTCGCGGACGGACGCTCGCGCGTCGCCGTTCCCGGTTTCCCGGAGTTCACGCTGCCGCTCGTCGGCGCGCACCAGGTCGCGAACGCGCTCGGCGCGCTCGCGGTCGCGCGCGAATACCGCGTGGACCCCGCGGCGGCGGTCGCGGCGCTCGAAGCGGCATCGCCCGCGAAGGGCCGCATGGAATCGTGGCGCGTGAACGGCGCGACGCTGCTCGTGGACTGCTACAACGCGAATCCGGATTCGACGCGCGCGGCGCTCGCGACGCTCGCGTCGCTGCCGGGCGCGGCGCGCCGCATCGCGGTGCTCGGCGACATGCTCGAACTCGGCGACGGCGCGGCGAAGCTGCACCGCGAGACGGGCGCCGCCGCGGCCGGTCTCGAGGTGTGGTCGGTCGGCGCGTTCGCGGAGGACTGGGCGAAGGGGGCGAAGCGCGCGGGCGCGGCCGCGCGCGTGTTCGACGACGTGGCGGCGGTGCGCACGGCGCTCGCGGAGGCGCTCGCGCCCGGCGTCGCGGTGCTCGTCAAGGGGTCGAGGGGTGCGGCGCTCGAGCGCGTGCTCGAGGGCCTGGAGCGGGAGCGCTGATGTTCTACGAGTGGATCTATCCGCTGCACGAGGCGCCTGGACTCTCGGCGTTGAACGTCTTCCGGTACATCACGTTTCGATCCGCGTACGCGGCGGTGACGGCGCTGATCGTGTGCTACGTCTTCGGCCCGCCGATGATCGAGTGGCTGCGGCGCGTGAAGCTCGGACAGAAGATCCGCGCCGAAGGGCCGCAGGCGCACCTCACGAAGGCGGGCACGCCGACGATGGGCGGGCTCCTGATCCTCACGGCGATCGTCGTGCCGACGCTGCTGTGGGGGAACCTGCATTCGCGCGAGCTGTGGCTCGCGCTCGGCACGACCGTGTGGCTCGGCGCGCTCGGTTTCCTCGACGACTACCTGCGCGTCGTGAAGGGGCTGCCGAAGGGCCTGCTCGGCCGCTACAAGCTCGTCGGTCAGTTCGTGATCGGCGCGGTGGTCGGCCTGATCCTCATCTACTGGCCGCGGCCCGAGCTTCCCGCGACGACGACCCACGTGCCGTTCCTCAAGTTCCAGTTCGTGGACTTCGGCATCCTGTTCGTGCCGTTCGTGATCTTCGTCATCACCGCGTCGTCGAACTCGGTCAACCTCACCGACGGCCTCGACGGGCTCGCCTCGGGGCTCGTCGCGATCGCGGCGCTGACGCTCGCCGGCATGTGCTACCTGAGCGGCCACCTCAAGTTCAGCGAGTACCTGAACATCACGCACCTCGCGTACGGCGGCGAGCTGACCGTCTTCTGCAGCGCCGTGCTGGGGGCGGCGCTCGGGTTTCTCTGGTACAACTGTCACCCGGCCGACGTGTTCATGGGCGACACGGGCTCACTGTCCCTCGGCGGAGCGCTCGGGGTCGTGGCCGTGCTCATCAAGCGCGAGTTCTGGCTCGTGCTCGTGGGCGGCGTGTTCGTGGCCGAGACGCTGTCGGTGATGATCCAGGTGACGTCGTTCAAGCTGTTCGGGCGGCGGGTCTTCAAGATGTCGCCGCTCCACCACCACTTCGAGCTCCAGGGATGGGCCGAGTCGCGGGTCGTACTGCGTTTCTACATCGCGGGCGCGCTGCTGGCTCTCCTCACCCTGTCGACGATGAAACTGCAGTGACCATCGACGCGCGACATCCCTTCCCGGGCACCCGGCCGCTGGTCGTGGGCGCGGCGCGCTCCGGCCTCGCGGCCGCGGGGCTGCTGAAGCGCCACGGACTCGACGTGCGCGTGTGCGACTCGGCGCCCGCCGAGCGCCTCGCCGCCGCCGCGGCCTCGCTCGGCGCGCTCGGCATCGCGGCCGACTGGGGCCGCGACGATCCCGCGCTGCTCGAAGGACGCGACGCGGTCGTGTGGAGCCCCGGCATCCGCTTCGACCACCCGCTCGCCGAGGCGGCGCGCGCGCGCGGCATTCCGGTGCTGTCCGAGCTCGAGCTCGGCTTCCTCGCGGCTCAGGCGCCGTTCGTCTGCATCACCGGCACGAACGGCAAGAGCACGACGACCGACCTCACGGGCGCACTGCTGCGCGCGGCCGGCCGACGCGTCGAGGTGTGCGGGAACATCGGCCGCCCGCTGTGCGACGCGGTCGAGACCGTCGGGCCGACCGGATTCCTCGTCGTGGAAGTGTCGTCCTTCCAGCTCGAAACCGTGGATCGCCTCAAGCCCTACGTCGCCGCCTGGCTCAACCTGACCCCGGACCACCTCGACCGCCACGGCTCGCTCGCCGCCTACGCCGCGGCGAAGCAGCGGCTCTTCCGCCGTCAGGAGCCGGCGGACTGGTCGGTCTGGAACGCCGACGACTCCGCGCTCGCGGAGCTGCGCACGGGCGGGGGCACGGCGCTCGAGTTCTCGGTGCGGCGCGCGGTCGAGGAGGGCGCGTACGCGGTCGCGGGCGACATCACGCTCGCGTGGCGCGGCGGCGCCGAGCGCCTGATGCGCGTCGCGGAGCTGAAGCTGCGCGGCGAGCACAACCTCGCGAACGTCGTCGCGGCGCTCGCGATCACGCTGCCGCTCGAGATTCCCCCCGCCGTGCTGCGCGACGCGCTCAAGGCCTACGGCGGTCTCGAGCACCGGCTCGAGCCGGTCGGCGTCGTGGACGGCGTCGAGTTCGTGAACGACTCGAAGGCGACGAACGTGGACTCGATGACGGTCGCGCTCAAGAGCTTCGAGCGGCCCGTCGTGCTGATCGCGGGGGGCCGCGACAAGGGTCAGGACTTCCGGCCGATCGCCGCGCTCGTCGAGTCCTCGGCGGCGCACCTCGTGCTGATCGGCGAAGGCGCGGCGACGATGGCCGCGGCGTGGCCCGGCGTGTCGCAGGAGCGCGCCGCGACGTTCCCCGACGCCGTGGACCGCGCGTTCGCGGCCGCGAAGCGCCTCGGCTCGCCCACGGTGCTGCTGTCGCCCGGGTGCGCGTCGTACGACATGTTCCGCGACTACGAAGAGCGCGGCGCGCGCTTCAAGGACGAGGTCGTGCGCCTGCGCGGCCGGGAGGCGCGCGGATGAGGCGCGGGGACCGCTGGCTCGTGGCGCTGCCGCTGCTGCTCACGGCGATCGGACTCGTGATGGTGTACTCGGCCGGGTCCATCTTCGCGCTCATGGCGAAGTCGAAGGGCGCGGACTACTTCCTGATCGCGCAGGTGCAGCGCGCGGCCCTCGGCCTGATCGCGCTGTTCGTGTGCAGCCGCGTGAACCTGCGCTGGCTCGAGCGCGCGGCGCCGTGGCTGCTCGGCATCGCGTCGGCGCTGCTCGTGGCCGTGATCGTGGCGGGGCACGTCGCGAAGGGCGCCTCGCGCTGGCTCTCGATCGGCATGCTGAGCATCCAGCCGACCGACCTCGCGCGCCTCGCCGCCGTCCTCTTCGTGGCGTGGTGGCTCAAGCGCCGCCCGCCCGCCGAACACGGTTTCTGGCGCGGCACGATGCTGCCGCTCGGCATCGTCGGCGTGCTGTCGGGGCTCATCCTGCTGCAGCCGAACCTGTCGAGCGCGGGCCTGCTCGGCATGACCGGCTTCGGGCTGCTGTTCTTCGCGGGCGCGCGGATGCGCCACCTCGCGATCCCCGTGCTCGCGGGCGCGGCGTTCGTGACCGTCGCGCTGCTCACGCATCCGTACCAGATGGAGCGCTTCCAGACGTTCGTGCGCTACCTCGTGAGCGGCGAACTCGAATCCCGCGGGGCGGGCTGGCAGCTCGACCAGTCGCTGATCGCGATCGGCTCGGGCGGCTGGTTCGGCCGCGGCATCGGGGCGGGACTGCAGAAGTACCTGTTCCTGCCCGAGGCGCACACCGACTTCATCTTCTCCGTGATGGCGGAGGAGACCGGCTTCTTCGGCGCGACGGTGCTGTTCTCGCTGTTCGCGCTGCTCGTCTGGCGGGGCATGCGCGTCGCCGCGCGCGCCGCCGATCCGTTCCTGTCGCTCCTCGCGGGAGGACTCACCTTGCAACTCGGTCTCTACGCACTCGCCAACCTCGCCGTCGCGACGGGGCTCGCGCCGACGACCGGCCTGCCGCTGCCGTACGTGTCGTTCGGCGGCTCGGCCCTCGTCGCGAACCTCATGGCGGCGGGACTGCTCTACCGAATCAGCGCCTCGAACGGCGCCGACGAGGCCCTCGCGCGTCAGCGCTGGTCGCGGGAGGGCGCATGAAGATCCTGATCGCCGGCGGCGGCACGGGCGGGCACGTGTTCCCGGGCATCGCCGTCGCCGAGGAACTGAAGCGCCGCACGCCGGAGGCGAAAGTGTTCTTCGTCGGCGGCAAGCGCGGGCTCGAATCCACGGCCGTGCCGCAGGCCGGCTTCCCGATCCGCTACATCCCGACCCGCGGCTTCCCGCGCCGCCAGTGGTGGCGCTGGCCCGAATCCATCGTCGTCAACGCGTTCGGCTTCGTGGCCGCGCTGTGGATCGTGCTCACCGAGCGGCCCGACGCCGTGCTCGGAACGGGCGGCTACGTGAGCGGTCCGGTGTCGTTCGCGGCCTGGCTGCTGCGCCGTCCGCTCCTGATCCAGGAGCAGAACAGCATTCCCGGGCTCGCGAACCGCTGGCTCGCGCGCGTCGCCGACGAAGTGCACCTGTCGTTCGTCGAGGCGCGGTCGTACTTCGCGCGCAAGGACAACCTGAAGATCAGCGGGAATCCCGTGCGGGCGCACATCCTGTCCGGCGATCGCGCGAGCGCGCTCGCCGAGTTCGGGCTTCAGGCCGGCAAGCCGACCGTGTTCGTGTTCGGCGGGAGCCGCGGCGCGAAGCGCATCAACGAAGCGGCGCTCGAGGCGATGCGCAAGCTCCAGGGCCGCGTGGACGTGCAGTTCATCCTGCAGACGGGCCGCGAGGACTTCGAGCGCATGAAGACCGCGGTCGAGACCGAGACGCTGCCCGCGAAGGTGATGCCGTTCCTGCAGCGCATCCACCAGGCCTACGCGGCCGCCGACCTCGTCGTGTGCCGTTCGGGAGCGATGACGCTGGCCGAGATCGCGGTGTGCGGCACGCCGGCGGTGCTCGTGCCGTACCCGTTCGCCGCGCACAACCACCAGGTCGTGAACGCGAGCAACCTCGTCGACCGCGGCGCCGCGGCGATGATCCTCGACCGCGACCTGACGGGCGACCGGCTCGCGAAGGAGATCGCGCACTACCTCGCCGATCGCCAGCTGCTGTCGCGGCTGTCGGCGAACGCGCGGCTGTTCGCGCGCCCCGACGCCGCCGAGCGCATCGCGAAGAGCCTCGAGCGCTGGGCCCTCGGCACGGTGAACGAGGTGCCGATCGAGTCCTACGAGGACGGAGGCGTCTGATGTACGGGCGCACGCACCGGCTGCACTTCATCGGCATCGGCGGCTCGGGCATGTCGGGCATCGCCGAGGTGCTGCTCAACATGGGCTACCAGGTCTCGGGCAGCGACCTCAAGCCGACGGACGTGACGGACCGGCTCGTGCGACTCGGCGGACGCGTGTTCTTCGGACACGAGGCGGCGAACGTCGAGGGCGCGCAGGTCGTCGTCTACTCGAGCGCCGTCAAGCCGGACAATCCCGAGATGGTCGCGGCGAAGGCGGCGGGCCTGCCGGTCATCGGGCGCGCCGAAATGCTCGCGGAGCTGATGCGCATGAAGTACGGCGTCGCGGTCGGCGGCTCGCACGGCAAGACCACGACGACTTCGATGATCGCCGCCGTGCTCGCGCGCGGTGGACTCGACCCGACGATCGTCGTCGGCGGCCGGCTCCAGGCGCTCGGCACGAACGCCAAGCTCGGCCACGGGCAGTTCCTCGTCGCCGAGGCGGACGAGAGCGACGGCAGCTTCCTGCGGCTCGCGCCGGCGGTCACGGTGATCACGAACATCGACCGCGAGCACCTCGACCACTACCGCGACCTCGACGAGATCCGGCAGGCGTTCGTGTATTTCGCGAACCGCGTGCCGTTCTACGGCGTGACGATCCTGTGCCTCGACGATCCGAACGTGCGCTCGATCCTGCCGCGCGTGACGAAGCGGCCGACGCTGTACGGCACGGCCCCCGACGCGAACGTGCGCGCGCTCGACGTGCGCCTCGTGCCGGGCGGTTCGCGCTTCACCGTCGAGTCGTTCGGCCGCGTCCTCGGCGACATCGAGCTGCACGTGCCCGGGCGGCACAACGTGCTCAACGCGCTCGCCGCGGTCGCGGTCGGACTGGAGGTCGAGATCGGCTTCGCGCACGTGCAGGACGCGCTGCAGTCGTTCCGCGGCGTCGGGCGCCGCTTCGAATCGCGCGGCGAGGTGAACGGCGTGCGCGTCGTGGACGACTACGGCCACCATCCGACCGAGATCGCCGCGACGCTCGCGGCCGCGAAGACGCTCGGCGGGCGGGCGCTCGTCGTGTTCCAGCCGCACCGCTTCAGCCGCACGCAGGCGCTCGCGGCCGAGTTCGGCGGGTGCTTCGCGGACGCCGACCGCGTGTGGGTGCTGGACGTGTACGCGGCCGGAGAGGCGCCGATCGCCGGCGTCTCGGGCCGCACGATCGTCGAGGCGGCGCACGCCGCGGGCGCGCGTCACGTCGTCTTCGAGCCCGACGGCGCGAAGGCTGTGGCGGCGGCGACCGAGGCGGCGCGCGCGGGGGATCTCGTGCTGACGCTCGGCGCGGGCGACGTGTGGAAGCTCGCGGACGACGCCCTGCGGAAGCTCGGCGCGGCCGCGGCGACGGGAGGGAAGGCTTCGTGAGCCTCTACCAGGGACGCGCGCTGCGCGCCGCGCACGAGTCGCGGCCGCGGGGCGGAAGGAAGCTGCGCCGCGTGCTCGTGATGCTCGGCCTCTTCGCGCTCGTGGCGGTGCTGTTCCAGCTGCCGTGGCGGTCGCTGCGGAGCCGGTTCGCGGTCGTCTCCACGGTCCGTGTGGAGGGGGCGCGCTACCTCGAGCCCTCGGTCGTGACGGCGACGTCGGGGATCCGGGCCGGATCCGATCTCTTCTCGCTCGACATTGCGGCCGCGCGCAGGCATCTTGTCGCCGATCCGAGGATCGCCCGCGCCGAAGTCCGCCGCGAAGGGCTGCGACGTTTCGTGCTCCACATCGAGGAACGCGAACCGGTGCTGCTCGTGGACCACGGAATGCCGTGGGAGGTGGACTCGTCGGGCGTGCTGCTTCCCCCACTCACGGAAGGAGTGGTGGCCGACGTGCCGCTGCTGACCGGCGTGGACGTCTCGCGGTCGAAGGCCGGCGAGACGCTGCGCGAAGTCGAGGTCCAGCGGGGGCTCGCGTGGGTGCGCGCGCTGTCGTCGCGCGAGCTGCAGCTCGCCGGGACGGTCTCGGAACTGGACGTGTCGAATCCGCACTCGACGGGGCTGCTGCTCATGGACGGCACCCGGGTTCTGACCCCGGCGTGGCCCCCCGGCGTGAGACGGCTCTCGGCGCTCCGGGTCGTGCTGGCGGACTTGAAGCATCGGGGAATCCTCGCGCAGGAAGTCGATCTTCGATTCGAGCAACAGGTCATCGTGCGGCCGGTTCCCGCCACGGAGGCGGACCCCGCGCGGAGCAGCTGACCGCCGAGATTCTTCACAGGGAGGTGAGCCCATCATGGGTCAGGCGTCACGGACGTACGTCGGTCTCGACATCGGAACGACGAAGATCTCCTGCATCGTCGCCGACCAGAACGGGACGGGAGAGCTGCGCGTCGTCGGCGTCGGAAACGCGCCGAGCGAGGGCCTGCGCCGCGGCGTCGTCGTGGACCTCGAGAAGACGGTCGCGAGCATCCAGCGCGCCGTGGACGAGGCCGAGCGCATGGCCGGCGTGCCCGTGAAGTCGGTCACGGCCGGCATCGCGGGCGACCACATCCGTAGCATCAACAGCCGCGGCGTGATCGCCGTCTCGCGCAAGGACAACGAGATCGGCCCGGCCGACCTGGAGCGCGTCGTCGAGGCCGCGAAGGCGATTGCGATCCCCACCGACCGCGAGATCATCCACGTGATTCCGCAGGAGTTCATCGTGGACGATCAGGACGGCATCAAGGACCCGATCGGAATGAGCGGCGTGCGCCTCGAAGCCGAGGTGCACATCATCACCGGCGCCGTCACGTCGGCGAAGAACATCTGCCGCTCGATCCAGCGCTCCGGGCTCAAGGTGCAGGACCTCGTGCTCGAACCGCTCGCCTCGAGCCACGCCGTGCTCGGCGACGACGAGCGCGACCTCGGCGTCGTGCTGCTCGACCTCGGCGGCGGCACGACGGACGTGGCCGTGTTCTTCGAGGGCTCGATCCGCCACACGGCGATCATCCCGTTCGGCGGCGCGAGCGTCACGAACGACATCGCGATCGGACTGCGCACGCCGATCGACAAGGCCGAGCAGATCAAGATCCAGCACGGCTGCGCGCTCGCCTCGCTCGTCGGCGCCGACGAGACCGTGAGCGTGTCGGGCGTCGGCGGCCGCGGCGACCGCGAGATCTCGCGCCACGTGCTGTCCTCGATGATCGAGCCGCGAATGGAAGAGATCTTCGCGCTCGCCAACAAGGAAGTGAAGAAGAACCACTTCGCCGAACTGCTCGGGGGCGGAGTGGTGCTGACCGGCGGCACGTCGTTGATGCCGGGTGTCGCCGAACTGGCCGAGCAGGTGTTCGAGATGCCGGTGCGTCTGGGCGTTCCCCAGGGACTCGGGGGACTCTCGGCCAACGTCGCCGACCCGCGGTACGCGACCGGCGTGGGGCTCGTGCTCCACGCGGCGCTGGCCGAGGGCGCGGGCGACGCGCCGCGCGACCGGAAGCTCGAGAAGCGCCGCTTCGATCTGCGGCGCTGGTTCGCCGAACTGTTCTAGGCGCCGTCGGGGCCGGGAAGCCCCGAGTGCAAGGCGCGAGCGAGTGACGACCGAGGCGTGCCCTCTTGGACACGCCGCAGGGAGGAGCGAGCGAGCAACGCAGCAACCGGGGCCTTCCGGCCCCGACGCCACCCGGGTTCGGGGGAGTGCGTCGCGAGGGACGCGACGGCACCCCGGGGGGGAAGGCACAGGGAGTGGTGCCATGTTCGAGCTCGAAATCGAAACGACGAACACCGCGAAGCTGAAGGTCATCGGCTGTGGCGGCGCCGGCGGAAACGCCGTGAACCGCATGATCGGGGCGGGACTGCGCGGCGTGGACTTCATCGTCGCGAATACCGACATGCAGGCGCTCAACCAGTCGCTCGCGCCGAACCGGCTGCAGATCGGCGTGAACACGACGAAGGGCCTGGGCTCGGGCGGCGATCCGACGCAGGGCCGCCGGTCGGCCGAAGAGGACGAGCAGATGATCGCCGACTCGCTCGCCGACAGCGACATGGTGTTCATCACCGCCGGCATGGGCGGCGGCACGGGCACGGGCTCGGCGCCGGTCGTCGCGCGCATCGCGAAGCAGATGGGCGCGCTCACCGTCGCGGTCGTGACGAAGCCGTTCGTGTTCGAGGGGCGGCGCCGCATGCGCCAGGCCGAGGAAGGCCTCGCCGAACTGCGCGCCGAAGTGGACACGCTGATCGTGATCCCGAACGAGCGCCTGCTGTCGGTCGTCGAGCGCGGCACGTCGCTGAACGATGCGTTCAACGTCTGCGACGAGGTGCTGCTCAAGGCCACGAAGGGCGTCTCGGACCTCGTCACGGTCCCGGGCATCGTGAACCTCGACTTCGCCGACGTGAAGGCCGTGATGTCGAACCGCGGAAACGCGCTCATGGGCACGGGCCGCGCGAGCGGCGCGAACCGCGCGGTCGAGGCCGCGCAGGCCGCGGTGTCGAGCCCGCTGCTCGAAGACGTCTCGATCGCGGGCGCCGAGGGCGTGCTCGTCAACATCACCGGCGGCCGCGACCTGTCGCTGCACGAGGTGAACGAGGCCGCCGGCGTCGTCGTGCAGGCGGCCGGCGACGACGCGAACGTGATCTTCGGCGCGGTCATCGATCCGAACATGGACGGCGAGATGCAGATCACCGTCGTCGCGACCGGCTTCGGCCACCGCGAACCGCGGCTCTCGCTGATCGAGCGCAACCGCGCGACGACGGCGGCCGCGGCGGCCGCGAACGGCGACGCGCCGGCCGCGGACGGCGGCGACCTGCGCCACCCGGCGCCCTGGCGGCGCGAGGAGCGCGGCAGCCGGTGGGGCCGCAAGGAGTCTTCGCTGGAGGTCCCGACGTTCCTCCGGCGGCAGATGGACTGAGCGGGAGCGCGGCCGTGGCGCTGCTGTCGGCGCTGCTCCGGTGGGGGCACAACCGCCACTACCGGCGCGGCATGCTGCACTTCAATCGCGGAGAGTTCGAGGGCGCGGCCGAGGCGTTCGAGGCCGCGCTCGCCGAAGTCCGCGATCCGAGCGATCCGGACTGGAGTCTCGCGCGCTGCTACGCGGCGGAAGCGCGGGCCCACCTCGGGCTCGCGTGCTTCCACGCGGGCCAGTTCGAGCGCGCGGGCGAGCACTTCACGAAGGCGCTCGACGAGAATCCGCGCTTCCCCGACCTGCGCTACTACCGCGCGCGCGTGCACGAGCGCTTCGGCCGCTGGAAGGACGCGGTCGAGGATCTCGAGGTCGCGCTCGCGCAGCAGCCGAAGTACCTCGAGGCCTGGCTGCTGCTCGCGGTGTGCCGGGCGGGGGAGTCGAAACCCGACGAGGCCGACGCGGCTCTCACGCGCGCGCTCGAGCTGGGCTTCGAGCTGCCCGGCGACCTCGCCGCGGGCAAGCCCGCGGAGTGGGCCGCCGGCGACTGGGCGCGGCTCGTCGGTTCCGAGCGCGTGCCGGCGCGGGCCGAGCAGTCGGAGCGCGTGGACCGCGCGCTCGATCGCTACCACCACGGCGACCTGGACGGCTCGATCGGAGAACTCGCGGACGCCGTCCGCGACCAGCCGGGCTACCCGGACCTGCGCTGCCGGCTCGGCGGTCTCCTGCTCGAGGCCGGGCGCGCCGGCGAGGCGCTCCAGCACCTCGAGGCGGCGCTGCGCGTGAACCCGCGCTACCTCGAGGCGCGGCTGCTCGCGGCGCGCGCCGAACTCGAGCTGGCGCGCGCGCGCGAGGCGGCGGCGCACGTCGAGGCGGCGCTCGCGATCTTCCCCGAGTACCCGGACCTGCACTTCTGGCTCGGACTCGCGCGTTTCCGCGCGGGCGATTTCGAGGGCGCGCTCCTGCCGCTCGAACGCGCGGTCGAGCTGAACCGCCAGTTCGCGCGCGCGCAGCGGCTGCTCGGGCTGCTGTACTTCGCGCTCGGCCGCACGGACGACGCGCTGCGCGCCGTGCGCCGCGGGTTCGCGCGCGATCGCGAGGTGCCGGCGGCGTCCGCCGAGCGCGCGTCGCTGCTGCTCGCGGTCGGCGAGTTCGAGGGCGCCGAGAACGAACTCGCACGAGCGATCGCCGTGCAGCCGGCCTACCCGGACCTGCGTCTCGCGCTCGGACGCGCGCGCCGCGCGCGCGGCGACCTCGAGGGGGCCGCGACCGCCTATCGCGCCGCGCTCGTGCTCCAGCCCGAGTACGACGCGGCCGCCTTCGAACTCGCCGCGATCGAGGTCGAGCGCGGGCGCTGGACCGACGCCGAGGCGCTGCTCGCGGGCGTCACCGAGCGGCACCCCGACTGGCCCGACGCGCTCGCGCTGCTCGGACGCACGCGGCTCCTCGGCGGCGACGCGGCCGGAGCGGAGCGCGCGCTGCGTGGGGCGCTCGAACGTCACCCGCGCTTCGGCGGCGCGCGCGCCGATCTCGGCTGGGCGCTGCTCGCGCTCGGCCGCGCGGCCGAAGCCGACCGCGAGTTCGCGGCCGCGCTCGAGTGCGATCCGCTCAGCGCACTGCCGCGCCGCCAGCTCGAGTGGCGCGAGATGCTCGCCCCGCTCGCGAGCGACACGGCGTAACCGGAGCCGGGGCACCGGCGGGTCCCGAACCCCGCCCGCTCCGGCTCCAAACGCCACGAGGGCCCTCCGCAAGGAGGGCCCTCGTTGGTCTTCGGGTCCGGATCAGGCGGCCGACGTGGCCGACTTGTGGCGCCCGCGGGCGGCCTTCGTGACCTTGTTAGAGCGCAGGCACCGCGTGCAGACGTCGATCATCTTGACCCGGCCCTCGACCATCGCGCGGACGCGCTGGAGGTTCGGGTTCCAGCGGCGCTTGCTGATGTTGTGAGCGTGGCTCACCTGATTGCCGGACATCGCACCCTTGTTGCAGATCGAACAACGCTGAGCCACGACGAAACCTCCCGCTTCACGGACCCCGGCCGGGCCGGGTGAACGCATGCCTGCCGAAAAAGGACGCGGCACTGTAGCAAGGGCCGCCGGGGCGCGCAACGCACGCCCCGGCGGCGGCCTGCCCGGCCGCCGGGGGAGGCTCCCATCGTGAGCTCCCGCCGGCGGCACTCGGGGCGCGTGCGCCGCAAGGCGCGCCGCGCCCGGGGGAGCCCTAGCGCACGATCACGAAGCGCCCGCGCTGCACGTCGCCTCCGTCGGACTCGACCGTGTAGAGGTAGATCCCGCTCACGACGTCCTGCCCGTTCCGCGAGATCAGGTTCCATCGGGCCTGTCCGTCGTTCGGGGTGTCCTGCTGGCGGTTGTAGCCGGGCACGGCTTGGCCGCTCGGCAGCGTCACCGGTCCCCGCACCGATTCGTTGACGGCGTCCTCGGGGTGGAGTTCCTGAACGAGGTCCCCCGAGACCGTGTAGATGCGGATCCTCCAGTGCCCGGGCGGCAGGCCGACGAAGTCCACGTGCGTTCCCGTCGGATCGGAGGCGTTCGGCGTCAGGTCCCACGCCGACGAGCGGTGGGCGATGTCGGCGAAGCCGCGATACGGATTCGGCACGACCCAGACGCCGCGCGGTTTCGTGCCCGCCTGCGGCACGACGGCCTCGGCCTCGACCGCGGCGCGCCGTCCCTCGAGTTCCGTCGTCACGCCGCTTTCGGACTTGCTCGAGTCGAACGCCGTGATCGCGTAGAAGTACATGAAGCCGTTGCGCACTTCGTGATCCACGTAGCGGTAGCGGCCGATCGGGTACTTCGTCCGCCGCTCCGAGATCACGAGCGGTGCGCGCGAGTACCCGGCGGCGTTCCCGACCTCGGTCTCGCAGTCCGGCGAGCCGACGCACGGCCGCGTCGTGTCGGGGCGCAGGATCGTGCCGCTCTGGCGGTCGAAGAAGTCGCCGCGGCGCAGGCACACGTCCATCGAGTCGTCGAGGAGCGGGACCCACACGCGCGGGCACACGAGCGTGGATTCCGACGCGCTCACGCGCAGCCAGTAGCGGTTGTCGGCGATCGGCTCGTGCGAGCGGTCGTTGCGGTAGTCGAACAACCGGTACTCGGCGAGCAGCGACCACTGGTCGTCGGCGGGGCCCGGCGATCCCGTCGGCCGCGTCCAGCCGGCCGCTTTCCAGATCTTGTAGCCGCGGAAGTCGAACTCGCGCGACTCGGACGGGTCGGGGGTGGTCTCCGACAGGTTGTCCCACGCGAGCAGGACGGCGCCGTCCTCGCCCGGCGCGTAGGTGCGGTTCGGATTGTCCGAGAAGTTGTAGCCGGTCGAGACGTTCGTGTTGGGATTCGGCGGCGGCGCCGAGGCGTTCCAGTACTTGTGGAAGAGCCCGATGCCCGTCTGCGAGTCGTAGACGCCGGTGCAGTAGTCGCAGTCGAAGTCGAACCACGCGCACTGCCCGGGAGCGATCGAGCGCACGTTCTCGCCGTCGCGGCAGTCGCCGAGCATCACGGTCTGGCCTGTGAGCGGTACGCACACTTCCGTCTCGCGGCCGTGGTCGTCCGTCACGTCGAAGCCGCCGCGCCGCTCCCAGATGCCCTCGAACGCGACCTGGGCCGCGAACGCGGTGGCGACGGACGGGAACTGTTCGAACAGCGCCTGCTGCGTCAGCTGTCCGGTCAGGTAGCGGCGGTAGGCGGCCGGGTAGGCCGAGGCGAGCCGCAGCGTGCCGGGAGAGACGCTGATCCCGATCGTGACCGTCACCGACTGGCCGTGCTGCACGTGCCGGTACGGCCCGACGCCCGTCCATGCGCGGTAGTCGCCCTTCTGATCGCCCTGCGCCTGCTCGACGAAGCCGTACATCGGATTCGTCTCGGGGTCGCCATCGAGCACGATGTTCTCGGTGCTCGTGAGCAGCTCGAAGCGCTGCTGGTCGATCGCCGGTCCGCCGCGCTGCACGTAGGCCGTGCCCCGCGGATAGGAGCGGTAGCTGCGCCAGCCCACGCGCGACGGGCCGCTCTCGCCGAGCGGATCGGTCGTGTGGTCGAACAGCAGCACCGACACGACGCCGTCCGTCGTGCCTTCGTCGCCGTTGTCGTCGGCGACCGAGTAGCCGTTCACGCGGATCGGGATGCTGTTGCAGAGCGGCGTTCCCGCCGGATAGGTGCCGTAGAGCGCGGCCGAGTGGATCGCCTGGCGCCGCGAATCGGTTTCGGGCAGCACGTAACGGAACTCGCCCTGGGGATAGCCCGGGACGTCGAAGTCGTCGTTGAAGTAGCCGGGGTCGTGGAGTGGCGCGCCCGCGTCGAGGTCCGAGAAGAACCCGACGACGAGGCTGTCCAGCTCGTGGCCCGAGACGTTCGTGACCTGCGTTTCGAGCACGTTGAAGTTCTCGAACTGCGACAGCGAGTAGGCCCAGGCGCGCTGGCGAAGCTCGATGCCCAGCGGCACGTGCGGCTCCGCCTGCGCGAAGTTCAGCGCCTCGGGCGTGTCGTCGCGCATGACGAGCGAGAACATCTTCTGGCCGAGCGCGCCGAAGTCCTCGTCCACGCGGCCGTCGCCGTCGTTGTCGCGGCCGTCGAGGAAGTCCTCGTCGATGCGCGGCTTGCCGTACGGATCGAAGTCCGAGTCGTCGTTGCCGTAGCGGACGCCGTTCACGATGCCGTCGTACGCGGGGTAGATGCGGTCCTCGGGCTCGAGCGTGGCGGGCCGCATCTCCTGGAAGAACGACACGCGCCGGATCGCGATCGGGTCGCTCGCCTGCGGGTTCACGGCGCCGATGCCGAGCGTGAGCAGGTTCATGTACTCATTGCCCGAGGCGCCCGGCCACTGGCACGAAGGATCGCTCGAGCTCACGAACGGATTCCCGACGCATCCGAAGTTCGTGACCTTCATCACGACCTTGCCGACGTCGAGCACGGCGCCGTGACCGAACACGTCCGGGATCGCGTAGCGGCCCGGGGTGCGCGAGCCGCCGCCCGGCGGCGCGAAGAGCGCGCGCAGCTGTTCGGGCGTGAGGCCCAGCTCCGGCGCGTCGCGGAACGCGCCCGGGACCTCGTTCTCGTCGGCGACGGCCGCGGGCGCGCCGGCGAACGCGAGCACGCACGCGAGCGCGAGCGCGGCGGCCGCCGCGCGCGGCGGGGGAACCCGGGGAAGCGTGGATCAGAACGACGTGCTGAAGCCGAGACGCACACGGCGGCCCTCCTCGAAGACGCGGGGGTCGTGCAGCGCGACCCAGTCGAGCGTGCCGTCCCCGTTGGTGTCCTGCAGGTAGGCGCCCCCGGCGCGCCCGGTTTCGGTGAAGTAGATCGTGTAGTCGTCCCCCGCGAGGTTCACGTTCGGGTTCGCGACTCCGCCCGGCGAGATCACCGAGAGGTTCCGCGCGTCGAGCAGGTTGCGGACGTCGAAGAACAGCGTCACCGGACGTCCCCACACGCGGTAGTACTTGTCGCCGTCCACGTTCAGGACCGTTCGCGACGGCTGGCGGCGCGAGTTCGTCGCCGCCGGATCCTGGCGGCGCTCGTTGCGGTAGGCGGGCGTGAACGGCAGTCCGCTGCCGTACTCCCACGCGACGCGCACGCCGTAGCGCCCCTCGACGCGCAGCAGCAGGTTCGCGTTCAGCGTGTGGCGCTGGTCCCAGGCGAGCGGCAGCTCGCTGATCGGCAGGTAGAGCCGCCCGCCGTTGATGAACTGCAGCGCGGACGTCGGATCGGAGGCGAGGCCGTTCGAGAGCGAGTACGTGTAGTTGAAGTCGCTCGAGAAGTGGTGGCTGAACGCCTTCGTGAGGCTCGCCTCGAAGCCGCGCGAGCTGGCGTAGTCGTTGTTGACGAACACCGGCAGCAGGTTGCCCGCCTCGTCCGACTGCGTGCGGGTCGCGATGAGCCCGAAGATGTCCTTGAAGAACACCGCGAACTGGCCGCTCAGGTCGCGCGAGAAGACGTGCTGGAGTCCGGCCTGGTACGACACCGTCGTCTGCGGCTCGAGATCGGGATTGCCGCGGATCGCGACGGCCGCGAGCGCGCCGCGGTTCTCGAAGATCTGCGAGCGCGCGGGCGTCTGGCTGACCCAGCCGTAGTAGAACGACAGCGCGTCGCGATCGGACACCGGGAACGCGATCCCGAGGCGCGGGCTCCACTGCGCCTTGTAGCGCCGTCCGCTCGGCAGGTCGGCGTCGGTGATCTGGGCCCCGGGCGAGAACATCTCCCAGCGCACGCCGGCGTTGAGGATCATGCCCTCGAAGCTCCACCGGTCGCGCACGTACACCGCGGCTTCGGGGTTGAAGTAGTGGTAGCTCGAACGCGTCGCGCCCGGCAGTCCGTTCGTCTCGTTGTTGGGCCCGAGCAGCGACAGGTTGTCGAGCTCGTTGTACTTCACCTCGAAGCCGGCCTTCGCGTTGTGCGCCTTCCACGACGTCGTCTGCACGTCGCTCTTCAAGAACCACGTGCTCGAGCGGCTGCGCACGAACGCGGGGAGGTCGCCGTGCGTCGCGAAGTACGGGTTGTTCTCGGTGCCGGGCTCCGTGTTCCCGGACCAGTAGAACGGCGCCTGCGTGTCGTACTCCCACGGCTCCTTGCGGCCGACCGACTGCAGCGTCGAGAAGCCGAACTGCGAGAGCCGCAGCGTCCACGACGTCGTGCTCGAGGGCTGGCGCTGGTAGGCGAGGTTGAACTGCTGGTAGCGGTCCTCCTGCGTCGGCACGTGATCGGGCAGGTTCATGAACTGGTAGGTGGAATCGAGCGGCGTGGCGGACCAGTTGCCGTAGATCGGCGTCACGACGGGCGGCGCCCCGTTCGTCCCCTCGCTCGTGTCGTAAGCCACCTGCACGAAGCCCGACCGGCTCCACGCGTGGTCGTACGGCGTCGAGATCGAGCGGCTCTTCAGCACCTCGAACGTCAGCTTGTGCTCCGTGGACGGCTTCCAGGCCGCCTTGAAGCTGCCGTTCACGCGGTTGTTCTGGCGGTTCCCGAAGCGCACGAAGTCGAACAGCGTCGTCGAGGGTTTCGTGAGCGACGAGGCGAGGTAGCCGTCCGAGAACGCGCCCTCGTAGGTCGTGAAGTAGGTGAGGTTCTTGACCGGGGTCGGGCCTCCGAAGCCGAACGTCACGCGGTCGTAGTGGTCGAACGTCTTCGTGAGGTCGCCGAAGCGGTCCGCGTCCCAGCGCACCTCGCCGCCGAAGCGGTCGGAGCCCTCGCGCGTCTCGACCGCGATCACGCCCGAGAGCGCGTCGCCGATCTCGGCGTCCATGCCGCCCGTCGTGACGTTGAGGCTGCTCACGGCGAGCACCGCGACGTCGGGGCTGCGCTCGGTGAGCGCGTCGTTCGAGGGCACGCCGTTGACGACGGTCTTGACCTCGTTCGCGCGCCCGCCGCGCACGTGGATGCCGTCCGCGCTCGCGACCACGCCCATCACCTTCGCGACCGCCTCGGTGAGGTTCTCGGCCTTCATCTCGGCGAGCTTGTTCGCGCCGATGCGCGTCTCGGTCGAGACGCGGCCCGGGTCCACCTTGCGCTCGCTCGTCACGTCGATCGTCTGCAGCGTGTGCACCGCGTCGGAGGTGGCGCGGAAGTCGGCGATCGCCGTCGAGCCCGCGAGCACCGGGACCTCGCGGCTCGTCACGGGAATCGTCAGACCGTCGCCGGCGACGATCGTCCACGTCCCGGCCGGAACGCGCTCGAGCACGTAGCGGCCGTTCTCGTCGGTCGCGGTGCCGGCCTTGAGCGCGGGGATCCGGACCGACGCCCACTCGACGGGCTGGCCGTCCTTGTTGAGCACGCGGCCGGTGACGCGTCCGGTCGTGGCGGCGGGCTTCGGTGCCGGCGGCGCGTCGGCGGCCGGCGCGGGAGCGGAGACGAGGACGAGCGCGAGCACGGCGAGCGCGCTGCGAATCGCGCGGCCGGACCACGCGCGCCCGAGACGGTGCGGGCGAGCGGGAGAGCGATGCATCGAGACGACCCCCGAGCGGCAAAGCGCCGGTCCTCAGGACCGGGGACGGAACGCACGCATGCGCTGCCGGACGCACGCGGGCGGGGCAAGCGCCCGTGTTCGATCGTCGCAGGGGGCCCCGTTCGCGTTCGGAACGCCGCGCGTGGGATCGCCGCAGTGGCGGCGCGCGCGAGGTCGCGGACGCGAGCGGATCGGTGAGTCGCGCGGGGAGGCGCGGGGGAGGGCGGAGCGAAGCTCGGCACACGCGCCGTCGCGGCGCGGTACGCCCGTCACGCGCACCATCGGCTCGGCGCGCGCGCATGTCAACGGGAAAAATGCCGGAAGCGGGCGTGTCGGATCGCGCTTCCGCCGGGCGATGCGGGGCCGCGCGGAGGTCCGGCCGAGGGGCCCTCGCGTTTGCGATCGACCCGCGCATGCGCTACGAAGCGCGATCGTGACCGCGCCCCACGACGCACCGCGCCCGCGTTTCGGGCCCTCGGACCGGCTGCAGTTCCTGCCGGGCGTGGGGCCCGCGCGCGCCCGGCTGTTCGAGAAGCTCGAGCTCGTGACGCTCGAGCACCTCGTGCGCCACTACCCCTTGCGCTGGCTCGACGCGCGCCGCTTCGTGCCGATCGGCGCGCTCGCCCCGGGCGGCGTCGTCACCGTGGAGGGCGTCGTGCGCCACGCGGCGGCGATCCGCACGCGCTCGGGGCGCACCGACTTCAGCATCACGCTCGAGCAGGACGGTGCGCAGGTCGGCTGCTGGTTCTTCGGCCAGCCGTTCCTCGCGCGCGTGCTCAAGCCCGGGCTGCGAGTGGTCGTGAGCGGCGAGCTGGACGCGCACGAGCACCGGCTCGTGAATCCCTCGTTCGAGGTCGTCGAGGGCGACGTCGCCGACCTGCTGCACGTCGGACGGCTCGTGCCGGTGCACGCGCTCACGCGCGGCGTGACCGCGCGCGGAATGCGCTCCGCGGTGCGGCACGCGCTCGACGCGGTCGCCGAGCGCCTCGAGGACCCGCTGCCCGCCGAGGTCCGCGAGCGCGAGGGCTTCGGTCCGCTCGGCGAGGCGCTGCGCCAGATCCACTTCCCGGACGACGAGGCGGCGCTCGCGCGCGCGCGACGGAGGCTCGCGTTCGAGGAGCTGTTCCTGCTCCAGTGCGTCATGCAGCTGCGCCGCCGCGTGCTGTCCGAGGCGGGACGCGGGCTCTCGCACGACGGTCCGGGCGAGCTCGCCCGCGAAGCCGAGCGCGCGCTGCCGTTCCGGCTCACGCCGGACCAGCGCCGCGCGCTCGACGAGATCGTCACGGACCTGCGTGCGACGCGCCCGATGCACCGCATGCTGCTCGGCGACGTCGGCAGCGGCAAGACCGTCGTCGCGGCGCTCGCCGCGCTGCACGTCGTCGAGGGCGGGCACACCGCGGCGATGCTCGCGCCGACCGAGATCCTCGCGCGCCAGCACGCGGCGACGCTCACGCGCGTCTGCGGAGCGGCGGGCGTCCCGGTCGCGGTCCTCACCGGCGCGACACCGGCCGCCGAGCGTCGCGCGCTCGGATCGCGGCTCGAAGCGGGCGAGGCGCTCGTCGTCGTGGGCACGCACGCGCTGCTCGAAGAGCGCGTGAAGATGCCGGGGCTCGGGCTCGCGATCGTGGACGAGCAGCACCGCTTCGGCGTGCGGCAGCGCGCGCGCCTCGCGGGCAAGCGCGTTCTTCCGGACGTGCTCGTGCTCACCGCCACGCCGATCCCGCGCACGCTGCAGCTCGCGGCCTATGGCGACCTCGACGTGAGCGTGCTCGCTGTGCGCCCCGCCGGCCGCGGCCGGCTCGTGACCCGCATCGCGAGCGAGGCCAAGTTCCCGCAGGTCGTCGAGTTCATGGCGAAGGAGCTCGCGGCCGGCCGGCAGGGCTACGTCGTTCTGCCGATGATCGAGGCGGGCGAGCGCGGCGGCGCCCGCGCCGCCGAGGCGGAGTACCGGCGGATCGCGAGCCATCCGCTGCTCGCGCGCTTCCGGCTCGGGCTGCTGCACGGGCGGCTCAAGGCCGACGAGAAGCAGGCGGTCATGGGCGGGTTCGCGCGCGGCGACGTGCACGCGCTCGTCACGACGACCGTGATCGAGGTGGGCGTGGACGTGCCGAACGCGACGCTCATGGTGATCGAGAACGCCGAGCGCTTCGGTCTCACGCAGCTCCACCAGCTGCGCGGTCGCGTGGGGCGCGGCGAGCACCGTTCGGTGTGCGTGCTCGTGCCGGGCGCGATCGCGGGCGCCGAGGCGCGGCGGCGGCTCGAGGTGCTCGCGACGACAGACGACGGTTTCGAGATCGCGGAGGAGGACCTGAAGCTGCGCGGTCCGGGCGAACTGTGGGGGACGCGTCAGAGCGGCCTGCCGCGGCTGCGGCTCGCGGACCTGGCGCGCGACGCGGCGCTGCTCGAATCCACGCAGGCGGCTGCGCGCGCGCTCGTCGCCGCCGACCCGCAGCTGCTCGCGGCCGAGCACGAGGCGCTCAAGCGCGCGCTCGTCGCCGGCTTCCGCGAGCCGCTCGAACTCGCGCTCGCCGGATGAAGCGGGGGCTCGCGGGCAGTCCGGGGTTTCGCGAACGCGCGATCTGGGGCAGAATGCCGCGCGACTTCTGGACTCGAGGCCGGGAATGAACGTTCGCTGCCCTCATTGCGTCACGCCGTTCCGCCTGCCGCCGGAGCTGCTCGGGCCGGGCGGCGCGCGCGTGCGCTGCCCCGCGTGCTCGGGCTCGTTCGTCGTCCAGCGGAGCGGCGCCGTGACCGCCGAGGCCGCGCCGGCCCATCCGGCGGCTGCGCCGGCTCCGGCCGCGGCGCCCGCTGTGATTCCAGCCGCCGCGCCCGCGCCGGCCGCTCCGGCCGCGGCTCCGCTCGCTCCCGCCGAAGCCGCGGCGTCGGTGGCGCCGAACGCCAGTCCGCTCGAGATCGCGCGCGCCGTGCTCGAGGCGCTCGCGGCGAGCCACGGGCGCGAGATCGAGGGCGCGATCGGGCGCGGCCGCATGTTCTCGGAGCACGGCCAGCGCATCGTCGAGGCCTACGACGCCTACCGCCGCCGCATCGGCGCGCGCGCGGACGCCGCGCCGTTCCGCGAGGCGCTGCGCGAACGTTGGGGCGTGGACCTGACGCCGCACTGGAGCGATCCGACGCCGCGCTAGGCCTCGCCCGTCGGCCCCGTCCCGGTCGGGCGGGCCGGCCGGTCGTTCCTCACGCCGGGTTCCTTCGCGATCGCAGCCCGCGCGTCACGCCCGAGCGGATGGGGCTTCAGCGTCCGCGCCCGTGCGCGAACGAGGCCGCGCCCGCGACCGCGATCAGACCCGCGCACACGAGGATCGCGAGCTTCGTCCCGAACGCTCCGGCGAGCGTGGCCGCGAGCGTCACGGCGACGAGGAACGTCAGCCGCATGAGGAAGTCTCGTGCGCTGAACACGCGGCCGCGCTGCTGCACGTCGGTGCCTTCCTGGAGCAGCGTCTCGCACACGAAGAACGCGGGTGCGGCGAACACGCCGACGAGGAACGCCGAGAGCGCGAAGTAGGCGAAGCGCGTCGTCACGGCGAAGATCACGAGCGCGCCGCCCACGAGCACGAGGCTCGTCCCGAGCAGCGCGTGGCGCGGAATCGCGCGACCGCGCGTGTTGATCCACCACGTGCTGATCCCGCTGCCGAGCCCGAGCGAGGCGAGCAGCAGTCCGACGCGCTCCATCCCGGGCGCGTTCGCCGCGCGCTGGATGTGCGGATTGCCCGCCACGTGCAGGAAGCCGCCGCCGAGCCACACGGCGCCGAGCGAAAGCAGGCCGAGCGTCACGGCGCGGTTGCGGCGAACGACGTCCCAGCCTTCGATCACTTCGCGCAGGTAGCCCGCGCCGGTGCGCTCGGGCTGCGTGACGCGGTGGAGTCCCGGGCGGTAGTCGATCAGCGCGAGCGAGATCACCGACACGAAGTAGGTCGCGGCGTTCAGATAGAGCGCCGTGCCCCAGCCCCAGTGGTCCACGATCCAGCCGCCGCCGAGCGCGCCCACGGACGTCGCGACGATGCCCGCGACCGCGAGCAGCGAGTTCGCCGCCATGAGCTGGGACCGAGGCACGATCTCGGGCGTGATCGCGCTCTTCGCCGGCAGGAAGAACACGTTCGCCGTGAAGAGCAGGAAGACGAGCGTGAACATGCTCCCGGTGTGATGCGTCACGCCGTAGGCCCACGGAATGCCGAGCGTGATGATCGAGCGCAGCGTGTCCGAGACGATGAGCACGCGGCGCAGGTCCATGCGGTCCACCCACGCGCCCGTGAACGGCGCGAACAGCAGCACCGGCGCGACCATGACGTTGCCGAGCACCGCGAGCAGCACGGGGTAGAGGGGATCGGTGCCGCGCGCCGTGTGCTCGAGCAGCAGGCCGCCGAGCGCGAGGTACGTGAGACGCTCGCCGAGCAGCGAAATGAGCTGACCCCACCAGAGCGAGGCGAAGTTCCGCTGCGCGAAGAGCGGCGGGTGGGCCTCGGCTCCGTCGGCCTCGGAGGCGCCGGCGGGCGGGGGCGGGGCGTCCGGAGCGGACATCGGCCGCGCGATCAGGCGGCCGTCACGACCGCGCGCGGGCGCGCCACGATCGAGCGGTACACCTCTTCGATGCGGTCCGTCACGCGCGGCCAGGCGAAGTCGAGCGCGTGCGCGCGCCCGCGGCCGCCGAGCAGCGCCCGGCCTTCGGGGTCGTTCACGAGTCGCACGAGCGCGCGCGCGAGCGCGGGCACGTCGCCGGGCGGGAACGCGACCGCGTTCTGCTCCGGCGTGATCACGGTGCGGTAGCCCGGGATGTCGGACGCCACGACCGCGCGGCCCGCCGCCATCGCCTCGACCAGCACGATGCCGAAGCTCTCGTTCCCGCTCGCGGGCGAGCAGAAGATGTCGCCCGTCGCGTACCAGCGCGGCAGGTCGCGGATCGGCACGTGACCGAGGAACGTGACGTGCCCGCGCACCGATGCCGGAACCGAGCCCTCGAACTTCGGGCGCAGGTAGGAGTCGCCGACGACGAGCAGCCGGGCGCGTCCCTTCGTGCGCTCGACGACCTCGGGCATCGCCGCGATGAGGTACTGGAGGCCCTTGCGCGGATCGAGCCGGCCGACGAACAGGATGTTCACGTGGTCCGGGTCACGCCACGATTCGAACGGCGCCACGCCCGGATGAAAGGTCTCGACGTCCACGCCGTTCGGGATCACCGAGTAGCGTCCGCCGAACGCGCGCTCGGCCGTCGCGCGCGCCGTGTCCGAGACGGCGATGCGGGCGTGGAGCCGGTCGAGCCGGCGCGTCAGGTAACCGTTGAACAGGTCCTGCAGCGTGCCGTGACCGCCCGTCGTGTGGAACGTCGCGACCTGCGGGCCGGGCGCGGTCTCGACCGCCATGAGCGGCAGGCTCGGCGCCGCCGGGCAGTGCGTGTGGACGAGGTCGAAGTCGTGGTGGCGGAAGAGGCGACGCAGGTCCTGCTTCATGCGCAGGCCGACCGAGAAGTCCACGAACGCGCGGTTGAACGGAATGAGCACGTTGTAGCCGACGCGCTCGACCGGGACGCCGTAGTGCGCCTCGCCGCCGCGAAAGCGGCTCGTGATCACCGTCACCTGGTGCCCGCGACTCTGGAGTTCGGTCGCGGTGTGGTGAACGTGCTCCGTCACGCCGCCGAAGCGCGGGTAGTACGACTGCGAGACGATGCCGATCTTCACGCGCGCGCGCTCCGCGTCTCCGCGGCGGGGGCGGTGTCCCGCTCCGCCGCCGGTTCCCACAGCGGACGGAAGATGCACCACTGGTCCACGTGCTCGCGCACGTGGCGTTCGGTCGTCGCCGCGACGGCGGCGTTGAGCGCGGTCGTCGTCGGGAAGTCGGCCGGGTCGAACGCCGGCTCCATCACGATGCGGAAGCGGCCCGCGCCCTTGCGTTCGCAGAAGCCGCACATCACCGAGGCGCCGGTGCGCTGGGCGAGCACGCCCGGTCCGGCCGGGAAGCGCGTCTCGCGCCCGAACATCTCGACCGCGACGCCGTGGCTGTAGACGTCGCCGTCCACCATGAGCGCGACGAGGTCGTTGTGTTCGAGCGCGCGCCACAGCTTCCGGAATCCGTCGTCGGGCGACACCGTTCGAATCGCGAGTTCGCTCTTCGTCTCGCGCACGGCGCTCGTGAGCCAGCGGTTGAGCTGGACGCCCGCGACCGCGTGCAGCGTGTAGCCCCAGTGCGCGAGCACGACGGCCGCCAGCTCCCAGTTGCCGACGTGGCAACACGTGATGATGACGCCCTTGCCGCGCGCGACCGCCGCTTCGAGGTTCTCGCGGCCCACGACCTCGACCGAGTTCAGCAGCTCCTCGCGCTCGAGGTGCGGCAGCCGGAAGAACTCGAACAGCATGCGGTTGTAGCTCGCCATCATGCGCTTGCAGATCCGGACGCGGTCCCGGCGCGAGGCCGAGGGCAGGATCGTGGCGAGATTCGCGAGCACCGCGTGACGGCGGGCCGGGAAGAACCGGTAGTGGACCTCCGCCAGCACGCCCGCAAGCCAGTGACCGAGCCCGAGCGGGACGCTCGAGATGAAGGCGGTCAGCCAGCCATAGATGATTCGAGACATGGATCCCCCCGCGGCGCTCACAGCCGCGCGTTCGGGAAGCATTTGCGCGGCCAAGCTACGGGCGTCCGAGAAGGAGTGTCAAGGCCCTGACGCCCGTCTGGAATTCGTCGCGCGAACCGCACGCGAGTGACCGCGAACGCGCGTTCGCTCCCTGACGCCACGTGCCGCGAGGCGACGATTCGTCATGTCATCGTGAACCGCGCTACGTGATCCTGTCAGGGGCCGCGGCGCGATGTCAGCGCGTCCCGTCGCGCGGCGCGAGTCGGCGAATTCACTCGAAGTGTGGCGACCAACGACGGCGCGCGCAGGGCGTTGCGCGCGCCCGTCGTGCGATACGCCTCGCGCGCGGCGGAGGGCGCCGGCTGGCCCCGCGGGGCGCGCGGACGGCGTCCCACGCGCGCGGCGTGCTTGATGCTGCGCGGGCGCGCGACCGCGCCGATCGGCTCCGCCCTCGCCGCGCGTCGGACGACGAGCGCCTTCGCGCCGGTCGCGCGGAGTCGCGACACCCTCACAGGAGGCGGCGATGGTCGGCGTGAAACGACAGGTCACGACGTACGACGTCCTGCGGCGTCACGGCATCGATCGCAGGACGTTCCTCAGGTTCTGCACCCTGGCGGCGGCTTCGATGGGCCTCGACTCGACCATGGTCCCGGCCGTCGTGCGGGCGCTCGAGTCGAAGCCGCGGCTCCCCGTGCTGTGGCTGCACGGACTCGAGTGCACGTGCTGCAGCGAGTCGTTCATCCGCTCCGCGCACCCGATCGCGCAGGACGTCGTGCTGAACATGCTCTCGCTCGACTACGACGACACTCTCCAGGCGGCCGCGGGCGAGCAGGCCGAGGAGTGCCGTCGCCGCGTGATGAGGGACTTCCCGGGCCAGTTCGTGCTCGCCGTCGAAGGCAACGCGCCGACGAAGGACGGCGGCGTCTACTGCACGATCGGGGGCCGGACGTTCGAGTCCGTCCTGCGCGAGACCGCGGCGAAGGCGAAAGCGGTCATCGCGTGGGGCTCTTGTGCAAGCAACGGCTGCGTGCAGGCGGCGGCGCCGAATCCCACGGGCGCGAAGCCGGTGCACGAGCTGCTCAAGGACAAGCCCATCATCAAGGTGCCGGGCTGTCCGCCGATCGCCGAAGTGATGACGGGCGTGCTCACGTACATCCTCACCTTCGACCGGTTGCCGGACCTCGATCGCATCGGGCGGCCGAAGATGTTCTACGGGCAGCGGCTCCACGACAAGTGCTACCGGCGCCCGTTCTTCGACGCCGGCCAGTTCGTCGAGAGCTGGGACGACGAGGGCGCGAAGAAGGGCTGGTGCCTCTACAAGATGGGCTGCCGCGGCCCGGCCACCTACAACTCGTGCTCGACGATGCGGTGGAACAACGGCGTCTCGTGGCCGATCGGCTCGGGCCACGGCTGCATTGGGTGCTCCGAGGCCGGCTTCTGGGACCACGGCCCGTTCTATCGCCGGCTCCCCGACGTGCCGGTGCCGAACGTGGATGCCACGCCGGACGCGATCGGCAAGACGCTCGCGACGGTCGCCGGCGTCGGCGTCGCGGCGCACTTCGCCTCGTGGGCCGCGAAGCGCGGACTCGAGCGCTCGAAGGAAGCACGGGCCACCACGCCCAACTCGGACCAGGACGAATAGGAGGCGGCCATGGCGACCCGAATCGTCGTCGATCCGATCACCCGCATCGAAGGCCACCTTCGCGTCGAGGCGATGCTCGACGATCGTGGCGTGATCCACGACGCGCTCTCGTCCGGAACGATGTGGCGCGGCATCGAGCTGATTCTCAAGGACCGCGACCCGCGCGACGCGTGGGCGTTCTGCGAGCGCATCTGCGGCGTGTGCACGACGGTGCACGCGCTCGCGTCGGTACGCGCGGTCGAGAACGCGATCGGCACGAAGGTGCCGAAGAACGCCGAGATCATCCGCAACATCATGTTCCTGACCCAGATGGTCCAGGACCACGTCATCCACTTCTATCACCTGCACGCGCTCGACTGGGTGGACGTCGTGTCGGCGCTCAAGGCCGATCCCGCGGCGACGGCGGCGCTCGCCGCGAAGGTGTCGCCGCGCTGGCCGGTCGGCGGCGCGGGCTACTACGGCGACGTCGCTGCGACGCTCAAGAAGTTCGTGGACTCGGGTCAGCTCGGCATCTTCCAGAACGCCTACTGGGGGCATCCCGCGTACAAGCTGCCGCCCGAAGCGAACCTCATGGCGGTCGCGCACTACCTCGAAGCGCTCAAGTGGCAGAAGGAAATCATCAAGATCCACACGGTGTTCGGCGGCAAGAATCCGCACCCGAACTACCTCGTCGGCGGCATGGCCTGCGCGATCGACCTGCAGAGCGACAATGCCGTGAACATGGAGCGGCTGAACCTCGTGCGCGGGCTCATCGACGAGGCCGCGAACGTCGTCGAGCAGCTCTACATCCCGGACCTCTACGCGGTCGCTTCGTTCTATCCCGGGTGGACGAAGTACGGCGGCGGGCTCGGCAACTACCTCACGTACGGCGACATTCCGCAGACGTCGGTCGACGATCCGGCCTCGTACCGCATTCCGCGCGGCGCGATCCTCAACAAGAACCTCTCGGAAGTGCTGCCGGTGGATCCGACGAACCTCGAAGAGATCCGCGAGCAGGTCGCGCACTCGTGGTACCGCTACCCGGAGGGCAAGGACCAGCTGCACCCGTGGGACGGGCACACCGAGCCGCACTACACGGGGCCGCAGCCGCCATTCGAGAACCTCGACGAGAAGGGCGCCTACTCGTGGCTCAAGACGCCGCGCTGGAAGGGCCATGCGATGGAAGTGGGACCGCTCGCGCGCATGCTGGTCGGATACGCGAGCGGGCGCGAGGACTACAAGGCGGTCGTGGGCGACGCGCTCGGCCGGCTCGGGCTGCCGGCGACGGCGTTGTTCTCGACGCTCGGCCGCACCGCGGCGCGCGGCCTCGAGACCGTGCTGTGCGTGCACTGGCTGCGCGAGGAGTACGACCGGCTGATCGCGAACCTCAAGGCCGGCGACGCGTCCGTGGCCGAGACATCGAAGTGGGAGCCCGCGACGTGGCCGAAGAGCTGCAAGGGCTTCGGCCTCACCGAGGCGCCGCGCGGAGCGCTCGGGCACTGGGTGCACATCGAGAACGGACGGATCGCGAACTACCAGTGCATCGTGCCGTCCACGTGGAACGCGTCGCCGCGCGACGCGGAAGGGAAGCACGGCGCGTACGAAGCCGCGCTCATCGACACCCCGATGGCGGATCCGAAGCGTCCGGTCGAGATCCTGCGCACGATCCACTCGTTCGACCCGTGCCTCGCCTGCGCGTCGCACGTGCTCGGTCCCGACGGACGCACGCTCGCCGAAGTGCGGGTCCGGTAGGAGGGCGCATGTCGAGTTCGATGACGACGCTTCGATCGGGCGCCGCCGGCGCCCGGCCGCACCGCGTCTTTCGCCGCCGCTACGTGTGGGAGTGGCCGATCCGGATCTTCCACTGGACCAACGCGGGCTGCGTGTTCGGGCTGTTCGCGACGGGGCTCTACATCGCGCACCCGGTGCTGACGCCGGAGGGCGAGGCGTGGAACCACTTCGTGATGGCCTCGGCGCGCAAGATCCACTTCCTGCTCGCCTACGTGTTCCTCGTGAACTTCCTGTGGCGCAGCTACTGGTTCTGGATGGGCAACGAGTACGCGCGCTCCGGCTTCCCGTACGTGTGGCGGCCGAAGTGGTGGGCCGACCTCGTGCGCCAGGGCTGGGACTACCTGCGTCTCGAGCGCGGTCACATCCATCTCGGGCACAATCCGCTCGGCGGGCTCGCCTACACGATCGGCGTGATCGGCCTCGGGTGGCTGCAGATGCTGCTCGGCTTCGCGCTGTTCTCGCAGACGAACCCCGACGGCTTCTGGGCGGTCACCGCGGGCTGGGTGATCCCGCTGCTCGGCGGCGCGTTTCCGACGCTGATGTGGCACCACCTGCTCGCGTGGGGATTCGTGGTGTTCACGATCCTGCACGTGTACATCGTTTTCTACGACGGCCAGCAGTTCAAGAACGGTCTCGTGGGCTCGATGATCTCGGGCGAGAAGTTCTTCCAGGAGGGCGACGTCGACGATGAACCCGCACCGCGATCGCGCTGAGGGCGGGGACGCCACGCCGGCACCGGTGCTCGTGCTGGGCGTGGGGAACCTCCTGCTGCGCGACGACGGCGTCGGTCTCCGGCTGCTCGATCAACTCGCGTCCGATCCCGCGCTCGCGGGGTCGGACGTCGAGTTCGTGGACGGCGGCACGCAGGGCCTGATGCTGCTCGGCCGGATGTCGAAGCGCCCCGCGATGCTGCTGCTGGACGCGATCCGGCGCGGCGCGGCGGCCGGGACGGTGCACGCGTTCGACGGCGAGACCGCGCTCGCTTCGCCGGGCGGCGGCGGCGACACGGCGCACGAGGGCGGCGCCGGCACGCTGCTCGCGCTCGCACGCCTCACGGGGGACCTGCCCAGGCGGGTCGCGGTCGTCGGCGTGGAGCCCGCCTGCGTCGAGACGGGCGTCGGCCTCTCGCCCGAAGTCGAGTCGGCGATGGACGAGGCCGCGACGCGCGCCCGCGAGGCGCTCGCCGGGCTGCGCGCCGCGATCGCCTGAGGAGCGCGCGTGCACGAACTCGGCGTCGCGCTCGAGATCCTGAAGGCGTGCCGCGCGCGCACGCCCTC
>JBGAOA010000021.1:0-58835 GCA_044222065.1 Candidatus Eiseniibacteriota bacterium | reverse complement strand
GGCCGCGCCCGGCGCGCACGCCGCCCGCCCCTCGGGCGCTGTGCGCGTCGTCGTGAGCGCGCGCCGGCCGCTCGCGGCGTTCCACGAGTCCCAGCGGTTCGGCTACGCGCTCCTCGCTGCGACGCTGCTCATCGGGTTCTTCGGCTCGCTGCTGCTCACGCAGATCGTCGTTCATCCGCTGCGCGAGGCCGGCGACCTCGCGGCGGCGGTCGCCGCGGGACGCCTCGAGGAGCGGCTGCCCGTGCGCGGCTCCGACGAACTCGGGGCGCTCGCCTCGTCGCTCAACGCCATGGCCGACTCGCTGCAGCGCGCGCGCGCGCACGAGCGCGCCGAAGCCGAGGCGCTGCGGACGCTCGCCGACGCCTCGGGCCGCATCGCCCAGGAGACGCAGGCGTGCGACACGCCGGCCGGGGCGTTCGAGGTCGTCGCGCGCCAGATCGAGCGCGCCGCCGGGTTCCCCGCGATCGTGCTCGCGCAGCCCGCGCCCGACGGCCGCGGCCACGCGCTCGCGCACCGTCACCCGGCCGACGTGGCGCTGCCGGCGAGCGAGGGCGAGTCACACGTCTGGAACGTCGTGTCGAGCGACGAGTGGACCACGCTCGAACTCGCGCGCGACGGCGCGCTGCCCGCCGGGCTCGCCGCCGAACTCGCGGCCCGCGGATGCGCGGTCGTTCACGTGATCGCGCTGCCCTGGACCGACGGCACGACCGCGATCCTGCTCGTCGCCGGGCGCGCCGCCGAAGTCGCGATCGCGGCGCGGCTGCGGCTCGCGCTCGAACTCGCGGCCCACCTGCAGCCGACGATGCACGCCGCGGCGCTGCGCGGCAGCCTGCGCGAGGCGTTCGACACGCTCGCGCAGGCTCAGACGCGGCTCATCCACACCGAGAAGATGCGCGCGACGGGCGAGATGGCGTCCGGCATCGCGCACGACTTCAACAACGTGCTCGGCGCGATCCTCGCGCGCATCCAGCTGCTGCGACGGCGCAGCGCGGCCAGCGCGCTGCCGGCGCACGAACTGTCCGAGGCGCTCGGCGTCATGGAAACGGCGGCGCGCGACGGCGCCGACACCGTGCGGCGGCTCCGACACCTGCACAAACCCGAGGCCGCCGAGCCGCCCGCGCTCTCGGACCTCGGAGAGATCGTGCGCGCCGCGTGGGAGCTGTCGCGCCTGCGCGAGAAGCACGGCGCGACCGAGCACGAGTCGCGGCTCGCGGTCGAGTTCGATTTCGAGCCCGACGCGTGGGTGTCGGGCCATCCGTCGCAGCTGCGCGAGGTGTTCACGAACCTGATCCTGAACGCGCTCGACGCGATGCCGGGAGGAGGCCGCCTGCGGCTCGCGGTGCGCGCGAACGGCGACCGCGTGGTCGGCAGCGTCGAGGACACGGGCGCCGGCATCTCCCCCGAAGTGCAGCAGCGCATCTTCGATCCGTTCTTCACGACGAAGGGCCTGCACGGCACCGGCCTCGGACTGTCGGTCGTCTACGGCATCGTGCAGCGTCACGGCGGCGAGATGAGCGTGCGCAGCGTGCCGGGCGAGGGCACCGCGTTCGACGTGTCGCTGCCGCGCGCCGCGGCGCCCGACCGCGCGCCGGGCCCGGATCCGAGCTCCGGCGCGTCCGCGCGGCGGCTTCACGTCATGGTCGTGGACGACCAGCAGAGCGTGCGCGACCTGCTCGCCGACGTCGTGCGCGAGCTCGGGCACACGAGCGAGAGCTACGCGCGCGCCGAGGCGGCGCTCGCGGCCTACGAGCTGGGGCGCTTCGACGTCATCTTCACCGACCTCGGAATGCCGGGCGTCACGGGCTGGGAGTTCGTGCGGCTCGTACGCGAGGTGGACGACGCGACGCCGGTCGTGTTCGTGACGGGCTGGGGCAACGAAGTCGAGCGCGAGCGAGCGCACGAGGCGGGCGCCGACGACGTGATCGCGAAGCCGTTCTCGATCGAGGACATCGCGCGCATCCTCGAGAGCGCCGACGCGTGGCGCGCGGAGCGCGTCGCGAAGCGCGCGGCGTAGCGGTGCCGGCGGCGGCTCAGCCGCCCAGGTACGCCTGCCTGACCGCGTCGTTCGCGAGCAGCGACGACGCCCGATCCTCGAGCCGCACGGCGCCCGTCTCGAGCACGTAGCCGCGTCCCGCGATGGACAGCGCCATGTGCGCGTTCTGCTCGACGAGCAGCACGGTGACGCCGCGTCGGTTGATCTCGACGATCGTCCTGAAGATCTCGCGCACCAGGAGCGGCGCGAGCCCGAGCGACGGTTCGTCGAGCAGCAGCAGCCGCGGGCGGCTCATGAGCGCGCGGCCGATCGCGAGCATCTGCTGCTCGCCGCCGGACAGCGTCCCCGCGGCCTGGCGGCGGCGCTCGAGCAGCCGCGGGAACAGCCGGAACACCTCGTCGCGGTCCTTCTGCACGCCCGGGCGGTCCTTGCGCAGGTACGCGCCGAGTTCGAGGTTGTCCTCGACCGTGAGGTTCGCGAACACCATGCGCCCCTCGGGCGAGTGCGAGATCCCGAGGCCGACGATCTGGTGGGGCGGCACCTTCGCGAGGTCGCGGCCCTCGAAGCGGATCGAGCCCGAACGCGCGGGCACGAGTCCGGAGATCGCGCGCAGCAGCGTGGACTTGCCGGCACCGTTCGCGCCGATCAGCGTGACGATCTCGCCCTCGGCCGCCGCGAGCGTGACGCCCTTCAGCGCCTGGACGGCGCCGTAGCGGACGTCGAGCGCGTTCACCTCGAGGATCACGACTCGCCGCCTGCGTGAACGTCCTCGCCGAGGTACGCCTCGACGACCTTCGGGTCGTTGCGGATCGCGGCCGCGGACCCCTCGGCGATCTTGACGCCGTAGTCGAGCACCGCGATCTGGCGGCAGCAGCCCATGACGACCTTCATGTCGTGCTCGATGAGCAGGATCGTAAGCCCGAGGCTCTCGCGCAGCTGCTCGATCGTGTGCATGAGAGCCTCGCTCTCCTGCGGGTTGAGGCCCGCGGCGGGCTCGTCGAGCAGCAGCAGGCTCGGGCGGCCCGCGAGCGCGCGCGCGATCTCGAGCCGGCGCTGCTGCCCGTACGGCAGCTCGAGCGCGAGCACGTCGGCGTACGCCGCGAGGCCGAGGCGGTCGAGCAGCTCGCGCGCGGTCTTCTCCATCGCGGCCTCGTCGCGCGCGAAGCGGTCGTTGCGCAGCAGCGCGTCCGCGAGCGACGCCTGCGCGTGCTGGTGCGCGGCGATGCGCACGTTGTCGAGGCAGGTGCGCGAGGCGAAGAGCCGGATGTTCTGGAACGTGCGCGTGACGCCCTTGCGCGCGATCGCGCTCGGACGCAGGCCGTGGATCGGCTCGCCGTTCAGCAGGATGCGGCCGGCGGTCGGCGCGTACACGCCCGTGATCAGGTTGAACACGGTCGTCTTGCCGGCGCCGTTCGGGCCGATGAGCCCGAACAGCGAGCCCTTCGGCAGCGCGAGGTCCAGGTCCGCGACGGCCTTGAGCCCGCCGAACTGGATCGTGACGTTCTCGAGCCGGAGCAGCGCGTCGCTCATCGGACGGCCTTCGGCGCGCGCGGCTTCAGGAACGCGGGCCACGACAGCTCGCGGCTCCCGAGCAGGCCCTGCGGGCGCGTGATCATGAGCACGACGAGCATCAGCGAGTAGAGCACCATGCGGTAGTCCTTCACCGGCCGCAGCCCCTCGGGCAGCACGGTGAGAAGGATCGCGGCGAGCACGGAGCCCGAGATGCTGCCCATGCCGCCGAGCACGACCATCGCGATGACCTCGATGCTCTTCAGGAACGTGAACGAGTTCGGGTTCAGGTACGACAGGTAGTGCGCGAACAGTCCGCCCGCGACGCCGGCGAAGAACGAGCCGATCACGAACGCGAGCACCTTGTAGCGCGTCGTGTCCACGCCGAGCGCCTCGGCCGCGACCTCGTCGTCGCGGATCGCGAACAGCGCGCGTCCGTGCGTGCTGAGCGCGAGGTGCCGCGACACGAGCACGACCGCGAGCACCGCGCCGCCGACCCAGAAGAAGTTCACCCAGCCCGGGATGCCCGGCAGCCCGCGCGCGCCGCCGACGGCGTCCACGTTCAGGATGAGCACGCGGATGATCTCGCCGAAGCCGAGCGTCACGATCGCGAGGTAGTCGCCGCGCAACCGCAGCGACGGCAGGCCGACGAGGTAGCCCGCGAGCGCCGCGAGCAAACCGCCGACGAGCAGCGCCGCGAGCAGCGCGCCGCCTTCCGCGAACCAGGCCGGGGCGCCGGCGGCGCCGAGGTTCGCGACCCAGCGGCTGCCGAGGTGCAGCGTGAACATCGCGGAGCCGTACGCGCCGACCGCCATGAAGCCGGCGTGCCCGATCGAGAACTGGCCCGTGAAGCCGTTGATCAGGTTGAGCGAGACCGCGAGCACGACGTTGATCCCGCACAGCATGAGCACCTGCAGCAGGTACGGGTTCAGCACCCGCGGCAGCAGCACGTTCAGCGCCGCGAGCACCGCGACCGAACCCGCGAGCCACAGGAGGCCGCGCACGTCAGACCTTCTCGCTCACGTTGCGGCCGAGGATGCCGGCCGGGCGCACGAGCAGGATCACGATGAGCAGCACGAACGCGATCGCGTCGCGCCAGCTCGGCGACAGGTAGCCGACAACCATGACCTCGGCCACGCCCATCACGAGCCCGCCGAGCACGGCGCCCGGGATGTTGCCGATGCCGCCGAGCACGGCGGCCACGAACGCCTTGAGGCCCGGCATGATGCCCATGTAGGGCTCGATCTTCGGGTTCTGGAGCGCGACGAGCACGCCCGCGGCCGCCGCGAGCATCGAGCCGAGCACGAACGTGAACGTGATGATGCGGTCCACCGAGATGCCCATGAGGCTGGCCGCGACGTGGTTGTGCGACACGGCGCGCATCGCCTTCCCGACGCGCGTGTGCAGCACGATCGTGCGCAGCAGCAGCATCAGCACGACCGACACGAGGATCACGATGATCTGCTGGTTCGAGATCGTGACGCCGGCGCCGAGCGCGAGATTGCGGGCCGGGATGATCTGCGGGAAGAACTTCGGATCGGAGCCGAACAGCAGCAGGCCGCCGTTCTCGAGCAGCAGCGACACGCCGATCGCGGTGATGAGCGCGGCGAGCCGCGAGGACTTGCGCACGGGCTTGTACGCGAGCCGCTCGATCAGGAACCCGGCGATGCCGCAACCGGCCATCGCGGCGACGAGCACCATGAGCGCCTTCGCGGGATTCGGATTCATCGCCGCGCCGGTGAAGCGCGCGACGTAGAACGCGAAGAACGCGCCGAGCATGTAGACGTCACCGTGCGCGAAGTTGATGAGCCGCAGGATGCCGTACACCATCGTGTAGCCGAGCGCGATCAGGGCGTAGACGCTGCCCCAGGTGACGCCGTTGACGAGCTGCTGCAGGAACTCGGACACGGATCAGGGGTTGATCGTGGTCGTGTAGACCTTCTTGCCGCCCTTGATCTCGAGCACCACGGCCGGCTTCGTCGCGTTGCGGTTCGCATCCAGCGTGATGTTGCCCGTCACGCCCGCGAAGTCCTTCGTCGCGGCGATCAGGTCGCGCAGCTTCTGCGTGGCGGCCCGCCGCTCGGGCGTGCCGGCCTTCGACGAGCCGAGCGCCGCGAACGCCGCCGGATCGGCCGCGTGCAGCTGCTCGAGCGCCTGGAACATCACGTTCGCCGCGTCGTACGCGAGGCCGGTGATGGCGTTCGGATCCGCGCCGTACTTCGTCTTGTGCTTCTGCAGGAACTCCTGCAGGCGCGGCTCGGGGTTGTCGGCCGCGAAGTGGTTCGAGTAGTAGCAGCCCTCGAGCGCCTCGCCGCCGATGCCGATGAGCTGGTCGCTCTCCCAGCCGTCGCCGCCGAGGATCGGCACCTTGAGTCCGAGTTCGCGCGTCTGGCGCGCGATCAGGCCGGCTTCGGTGTAGTAGCCCGGCAGGTAGATCGCCTCGGGGTTGCGCGCCTTGATCGCCGTGAGCTGGCCGCGGAAGTCCTGGTCGCCCGACGCGTACGTCTGCTCGGCCACGATCTCGCCGCCGAGCGGCACGAACACCTGCTTGAAGAACTCCGTGAGGCCGACGCTGTACTCGTTCTTCATGTCGGTGAGGATCGCGACCTTCTTGAGCTTCAGGTACTCGGCCGTGAACTTCGCCATCACCGTGCCCTGGAACGGATCGATGAAGCACATGCGGAAGATGTAGTCGCCGACCTCGGTGACCTTCGGGTTCGTCGACGACGGCGAGATCATCGGCACGCCGGCCTTCTGGCAGATCGGGCCCGCCGCCATCGAGCGGCTGGAGGCGACCTCGCCGATCACGCCGATCACGCGGTCTTGATTGACGAGCTTCTGGACGACGGTCGCGGCCTCCTCGGGCTTGCCCTGGTCGTCCTCGACGACGACGCGGACGCGCATGCCGCCGATCATCCCCTGCTTCGCGGACTGGAGATCGTCCATGGCGAGTTCGACGCCCTTCTTCGTGGACTTCCCGAAGTCGGCGTCATTGCCCGAGAGCGAGCCGTACTCGCCGATGACGAGTTCCTCGCCGCCGCCCGCCTTGCCGCCTCCGCCGCATCCGGCGACGAGCAGCGCCAACACCGCGATCGAAACGAAGCCGAGACCGAACCGTGCGCGCAGCGACATGCGAGCGTCTCCTGTGGATGGGGAGGCTCAGAGAGGAAGCCGGGGCCCGCGCGCGATGCGCGGACGCCTCTTAAGGTCGAGGAACGAGCGGGGAGGGTTAGCACGCCCCGGAGGGTGAGGCAAGGCCCGTCGTTCCAGCGCGTTGGCCTTGCCCGCCGCGCGCGGGCGCTGCTACGGTCGCGCACCATGATGCGGAGCCGCGGCGCAGGGAAGCGATCGGCTCGCGCCGCCCTCCTGTTCCTCGCGCTGGCGGCGCTCGCCGGGGCGTGCGCCCCGCCCCCTCACGCCCCGCCGCGCGCCCGCGCGCTGCCCGGCTACGACCGCCTGCGGGACGACCCGGCCGGCGTCGAGGCCCGCGTCTTCCGCGGCCGGCGCGTCGCGATCGACCCCGGGCACGGCGGGTTCTTCCCGGGCTCGATCGGCGTCCACGGCACGACCGAGGCCGCCGTGAACCTCGGCGTCGCTCTCGAACTGCGGCGACTGCTCGAGGCCGCGGGCGCGACGGTCGTGCTGACGCGCGAGGCGGACCGCGACTTCCTCACCCCCGCGGACTCGTCGCTGCGCTCGGACCTGAACGCGCGCGTGAAGTTGCTGAACGACGCCGCGGCCGACGTCGTCGTGTCCATCCACCACAACGCCGATCCCGCCGGGCGCCACGACGTGAACGAGACGGTGACGTACTACAAGCTCGGCGACGACGGCCCGTCGCTCGACCTCGCCGAGAGCGTGCACCGCGCGCTCGTCCGCAACGTCGGGATCCCGGCGCAGAAGGTCTCGCCCGGGAACTTCGCCGTGATCCGCGGCGCGAACGCGCCCGCGATCCTCACCGAGACGAGCTACCTCACGCATCCGAAGGTCGAGGCGCGGATCCGCCGGCCCGAGAAGCAGCGGCTCGAAGCCGAGGCGCTCTTCCTCGGGCTCGCGCACTACTTCGCGCGGCGGGTGCCCGTGATCGAGCGCTTCGCGCGCGCCGATGCCGCGGGAGGCGAGGCGCCGCCGTTCGAGGTGCGCGTGCGCGGCGCGTTCGACGACGCGCGCATCGAGGTGGACGGCGAACCGCTCGCGTGGACGCGCACGGCCGACGGGCTCCGGGCCCGGAGCGCCCGTGCGCTCGCGCCCGACGTGCCGCACGTGGCCCGGGCGCGCGTGCGCCTCGCCGCGCAGGGCTCCTCGCCGTGGTCGAGCCTCTCGTGGAGCGCCGACACGCTCGCACCGATCGCCGGCCTCGACGCGGACGTTCCGGGCCCGCTGCCCGCGAGCGGCGACGGCGTGCTCGCGATCCGGATCGTGCCGCGCTTCTCGAACGGCGCGCGTGCGGCCGCGCGTCCGCACGACGTTCGGCTCCGCTTCCCGTCCCCGGGCGCGTTCGCGCCGGCCGAGACGACGATCACGTGCGTGAACGGCGTCGGCTGGGCTTACGTGCGCGCGAGCGTCGCCGCGTGGCGCGTCGCGCCACGACCCGAGTGGGCGGCGGTCGTCGCGGGGCGCGTCGCGCCGTTCGCTCCGCTCGCGGACTTCCCGCTCACCGGCGTCACGGCGCCCTCGCCCGTGCGCTCGGGCTTCGCCCTCGACGCCGCGACTGGCGCAGCGCTGCGTCCGGCGACGCCGACCCGCGATCTCGAGCCCGGAGCGGGCTGGATCAACCGCGACGGGTTCGTCGTGCTGCCGCTCGATTCGCTCGGAGACGTGGGCGTGCCGGACCTCGCCGGCTACCGCGCCGTCGCCTCCGACACGACGTGGCCCCCGCGATTCGTCGCGATCGCGGGAGGCGCGCTCCACGGCCGCCGCATCGTGCTCGACCCCGACGGCGGCGGCGACCAGTCGCAGGGCGTGGGCGCGAGCGGGGCGCGCGGCTCGGGACTCGCGCTCGCGGTGTGCCGGGCGCTCGCGGCGTTCCTGCGCGCGGCCGGCGCCGACGTGCGGCTGACTCGCGACGGCGACGCTTCGGTGTCGGACGTCGAGCGCGTCCAGATCAGCGAGGCGTTCCGCGCGGACCGCTTCCTGCGCGTCGGCTTCCGGAACGAGCCGGCGAAGCTCGGGCACTATTTCTCGAGCGCCGCGGGCCGCGCGTGGGCCGGCCGCACGCGCGCCGAGTTCGAACGCCTCGGCCTCGCGGCGCCGCCGATCGGCGAGAACGCTCAGTACCCGATCACGCAGACCTCGTGCGTCGCGATGGCCGCGATGCTCGGCCCGCTGGACGACGCCGCGGTCGAGGAGCGCCTGCTCGCCCCCGGCGCCCTGCGAGCGCGTGCGTACGCCCTGTTCCTCGGGCTCGCGCACGAGTTCGCGCCCGCGGCCGACTGGCCGCTCGATTCGCTCGTCGTGCGCGACGAGGCCCGGGCGCCGGTCGCGGGCGCCGCCGTGCGGCTCGGCACGCTCGTGCTCGAATCCGACGCGTTCGGCGTCGTGAAATTCGCGCGCACCGAACCCGGCGCGTACGAGGCGGCGGTGGACGATTCGCGAGTTCGCGCGCGCGGCCGTTTGCTAGACTCCGCGCACGCTTTCGTCCTGACCGGACCGCGCGGCCGCTGACGGCACGGCGCGGGAGACCGAGCACCGCGTGCCCCGCCTCCTCCGCGTGCGTCACCGGACTCCGCTCGCAAGACCGGGCGAAAGGCGGCGAGGGCGTGACCAGCGAGTCGTATCCGCAGGATGCTCCGCAGTGATGAACGACCGAGTCGGGCGCCCGCCGTGGGCGGGTCCGGCCACCGGCCTTGCGAGCGGAGCGCCGACCGGGGTCGGAGTCCCATGACCCACGGCACCGAACACTTCTTCCTCGAGCGGCGACGCGTCGCGCGGCGCACGAGCGCGCTCGCGGCCGGTGTCGCGCTCGCGCTGCTCGGCGTGCTGCAGCTCGCCCGCCTGCACCCGGTGCAGCAGGAGATCGTGCGCGTGACGCGCTTCGGCCTCGAGGGCCAGGTGCGCTACGTCGAGCGCATCCGGCTCGTCGAGTCGTCGGGCGCGGGCGAGCAGCCGCGCGTCACGCTGCTGCCGGGTGCGAACGTGCGCCGCGGCGGCGAGACGCGGAAGGCGTCGCCGCGCGGGACCGCGCCGCGCACCGCGGAGCGGCGGGACGTGCAGGAAGGCGACGCGCTCGCCGACCTCGCCGGGCGCGCGCCGAGCCTGCGCGCCGACGTGCCGTTCGTGACGAAGGACGACCTCGTGATCGAGGTGCGCGTCGAGCCGATCTTCCCCGAAGAGGCGAAGGAGCGCGACGTCGAGGGCCAGGTCACGCTGCTCGCCGTGATCGACTCGACCGGCCGCGTGCGCGACGTGGACGTGATGTCGAGCCCCGACCGCCTGCTGTCCGACGCCGCGACGACCGCGGTGAAGCAGTGGCGCTTCCGCCCCTATCGCATCGGCGGCGTGCCGAGCGAGGTGCAGGTGCTGTTCCCGTTCCGCTTCACGCTCGTCCGGAACTGAGCCGCGGTTCCGCCCGGGACGCGCGAGCGCCGGGCGCGGGCGAGCGCGCCTCGCGGCCCGCTCGAACCGGACGCTACGGCAGCGGCACCGCCTTGCCGCGCTGCACGGTCCGGAGCGCGACGTGCGCGCCGAGTCGTTCGAGCGCGAGGAACCCGAGGCGGTCGCGCCCGGGCGTGCGTTCCGAGGCCGCCTCGAGCGCGTCGCGCAGCGCTTCGGGCGTGAGCGCGCCCGCCTTCACCGCGCCCGCGATCGCCTCGCCCGCGAGCCAGCCGCGCACGAACACCGCGTTCGCGCCGGTCTCGCCCGCGGCGACGGCCGCGCTGTCGAGCTTCTCGGCGAACGAGGCGTCGAATTCCCAGTCGTCGGCGACGAACGTCACGCCCGCGAGCAGCGCGCGCGCGTCCGCGTGAAAGCGGTCGGGCGCGAGCGCCTCGCCGCCCACGATGCGCACCGAGACGCGGTCCTTGACGAGCTGCCGCAGCAGCGCGGCGGCCTCGGCGGACTCGCCGTCCCAGAACAGCGCCTCGACCTGCTCGCGGCGGATCGCCGCCGAGGCGCCGCGGAAGTCGCCGTCGCCGGGCGCGTAGTCGCCGCGCCAGGCGAGCGTACCGCCCGTGCGCGCGACCGCGGCCTCGTATGCGTCCGCGAGCGCACGGTTCGCGCCCGTGGACGCGAGTCGCGCGAAGCGCTGCACGCCGTTCGCGCGCGCCCAGGCGACGAGTCGCTCGGCGCGCCGGTCGCCCGAGGGGCCGATCTGGAACGTGCCGCGCCCCGCACGCCCGACGGACTCGTCGGTCGCCGTCGGCGACACGAGCACGGCGCCGCGAGCACGCGCGATCGCGGCGACCGGGAACGTCGAGGTGCTCAGCAGGTCGCCGACGATCGCGGCGGCGCGCGCGGCGGCCGAGTCGGCCGCGAGCAGCGCGTCCACGGGATCGCCCGAGCCGGAGTCGTACGACTCGAGCGCGATCGGCGCCCGCGCATCGCGGTTCGCCGCTTCGAGCGCGGCCGCAACGCCGGCGCGTAGCGAGGCCCCGTAGGCCGCGTAGTCGCCCCGGGTCGGCGCGACGACCGCGAGCCGGAACACCGAGGCGCGCGGATCGCCCGTGAAGTCGGGAAGGCGAGCCGCGAGTTCGGCGGCGGCGGCCTTCGCGCCCTTGTCGTTCGTGCGCGCGAGGCGCGCGACGAGGCGCGCGCGCAGCGGCGCGTTCGACGCGGGCGCCTTCGCGAGCGCCACGCGGCACAGCGGACCCTCGGCGCCGCCCAGTTCGCGCGCGTCGCGCCGCAGCACGAAGACGATCTCGTCGAGCGCCGCGCGCGCGCCCCACGCCTCGAGCGCCCGGTCGCGCTCGGCGCCCCCCGCCGTCGCGACGAGCGCTTCGGCCTCGCCGAGCGAGCGCGGCGTCTCGAGCCGCGCGGCGGCGTGCGCGAGGAGCGGCGCGATCGCGAGTGCGGCCACGGCGGCGGCGAGCGGGCGCGCGAGCCTCAAGGCTCGAACTTCCCGAAGTCCTCGGGCTTCAGCCGTTCGAGGCGTCGTCGGAGCTGCTCCGCGTCGTCGGGCGCCGCGGCCGGCGGCTCGGGCGTCGGTTCCGCCTCGGCTTCCTGCGTCGGCGGATCCTGCATGAGGAGTTCGTTGACGTAGATGGGCGCCCGCGTGCGCAGCGCGACGGCGATCGAGTCCGAAGGCCGCGCGTCCACCGACAGCACCTCGCCCTCGCGTTCGACGAACAGGTGCGCGAAGAACGTGCTCTCGCGCAGGTCCGAGATCACGACGCGCGTGACGCGGCCCTTGAGGCCCTCGACGATCATCGCGAGCAGGTCGTGCGTGAACGGACGGGGCGGCGCCTCCCCGGAGAGCAGCCGGCTGATCGCCTGCGCCTCACCCGGGCCGATCCAGATCGGCAGGATGCGTTCGCCTCCCGCCTCGCGCAGGATCACGACGTTCGCGCCCGAGGACTTCTCGATCACGACGCCGTGAACCCGCGCCTCGACGACGTTCACGGCTTTCCGCCGTTGCCCTTCTTGCCCGGCGACCAGGGAGCCGGCCGCTTGTCCGTCGCGGGCTTCGCGAGCGTATCGCCCGCCGCGTCGAGGAACGCGGGCGCCTCCTCCGTGCGCATGTGCTCGATCATCCACTGCGCCGACGACACGAGCTCCGACTTCGGGTAGTTCGCGAGCAGGTCGCGGAACGCCTGCTCGGCTGCCTCGTAGTTCTTGAGCTCCTCCGAGTTCACGAACCCGATCATGAACTGCGCCTGCGGGCTGACCTCGTCGGTCGGGTACTGCTGCAGGAGCTTGCGGTAGCCGTCGATGCGCGCCTGCGGCGTCCCCGCCTCCTGCGCCTCCTTGAACAGGTCGCGCGCGCTCTTCTTCTGCTCGAGGAAGCCGCGCACGGCCGAGCTGTCGCTCGAGACGCCGATCACACGCCGCAGCGAGTCGAGCCGGCTCTTGTAGTAGTCCTGCGCGCGCGTCGAGCCGAGCTGGCGCACGATCATCGGGCGCACCTGGTCGAACGGACGGAAGCTCTCGGGCTTCGCCGACTCGACCTTCACGAGGTGCCAGCCGCGATCCGTGCGGTACGGCCCGCCGACCTTGCCCTCGCCGAGCGCGAACGCCGATTCGGCGAGCGCCGGCTGGCGGCCGATGGACGCGAACACGCCGTCGAGCGTCACCGTGCCGAGCTGGCCGCCGCTCGCGCGCGTGAGCGTGTCGCCCGAGTACTTCTGCGCGAGCTTGTTCCAGTCTTCCTTCGGGTTGCGGACGAAGGGCAGCAGGCGCTTCGCCTCGGCCTCGGTCTTGAGCTGGATGTGACGCAGCCCGACCGTCGCCGGGATCTTGTACTCGGACAGGTGCTCGTCGTAGTAGCGCTGCGCTTCGTCGTCGCCCGGCGTCGTGTTGCCCTGCATCACTTCGTTGACGTACGTGCGGATGATGAGGTCGCGCCGCTGCTGCTCGAGCTGCCGTTCGAGCGACGGACGCGTGCCGACGCCGGCGCGCTGCGCGGCCATGTACCAGACGCGCTCTTCGACCATGCGGTCCAGGAGCTGCTGGCGGCCCTCGGGCGTCGAGTAATTGGCGCGGAACTGCTCGGGCAGGTCGCGCAGCCGGCGGTCCACGTCGCCGCGCGTGATCGTCTCCTTGCCGAGACGAACGAGCACGCGCTGGCTGTCGGGCAGCGCCGCGGACGAAGCGCGACGCGCCGCGGGCGCGCCGATCGCGAGACCGGCCGCCGCGGCGAGCGCGATCAGCACGAGACCGGAGACGCGGGCGCGGGGGCTCATGCGCGCACCACCCAGACCTTGACGGTCGCCGTGACGCCGCCGAAGAACTTCACCGGCACGTCGTACTTGCCGAGCGTCTTGATGTGCTCCTCGAGCTCGATCTGGCGGCGGTCCACGACGTGACCGGCCTTCGCGAGCGCTTCGGCGACGTCCACGTTCGTGATCGAGCCGAACAGCGTGTCCTCTTCGTTTGCCTGCGCCACGAGGTTCACTTCGACGCCGTCGAGCTTCGCGGCCTCGATGCGCGCGGCGGCGACTTTCTTCTCTTCCACGAGCTGACGCTGGCGCAGAAGCTCCTGGAAGAGGTTCGCGGCCTTTTCGCCCGCGGGAATCGCGAGCTGGCGCGGCAGCAGGAAGTTGCGGGCGAACCCGGGCTTCACGTGGACGACTTCGCCACGCTGGCCCAGGCCCTTCATGTCTTCGAGCAGGATCACGTTCATCGGTTCGCTCCGTCCCGAGGGTCGTCCGCCGAGCGTTCGAGCCGGCGGTAGTCCAGCCACACGTCGCTCAACCCCAGCGCCCCCGCGCAGAGCACGAAGTACGGAAGGGTGGCGAGAAACAGGAACAACATCGTCGGATAGAGGATGGCGGCCGGCACACCGCGCGCGAGCGCGAGGGATTCTACGACCGCGATTCCTTGCACACAAAAACCGAGACTCGAATTGAGCAGCAGCGTCCATGCGGTCGCCGAACCGTCCTTCCACTCGGCGAGCACGAGCCCGAGCCCGGCGAGGAACACCCAGAGCGCGCCATCCGGAAGGCGCCACTCCGACAGGCGGCCGCGGGTGAGCGGCGGCCAGCGCAGCAGCGCCGAGAACCGTGACGACAGCGCGCGCCCCGCGCCCACGAGCAGGGCGAGCCACAGGAACAGCGCCGTCGGCAGCAGGGACGGCAGCGCCTTGCGGAGCATCGCGTCGCTCTCGTTGAGCATCGCCTGCATCGTCTGGAGCGAAGCGCCCGAGTAGCCGAAGCGCTCGAGCCACCGCACGGAGGTCGCATCGGGCGGCGGCATCGCCGAGTCGATCGTGCGGACCGCCTCGCGGTAGTGCGTCGCCCACGGTAATAGCGCCGCGAGCAGCAGCACGGGCCACAGCGACCACGCGCGTTCCCCCACCGCGGGCGAGGTCTCCTCGCGGAGCCCCATCCACACGCCGGCCAACGCCGCGGCCGGCGCCCACCAGATCCACAGGCTCTGAGGACCGCCGATGCCGAGCCCCGCGCCGAGCAGCGCCACCGGGATCAGCACGCTCCAGCGCCCGAAGCGCCACGCCGCGAGCAGCGAAGCGGCGACGCTCACGGGCACGGCGATCCACAGCCACCCCCACGGCGCGGGCGCCGAGAATCCGAGCAGCCCGAGCAGCAGCAGGAGCGACACGAGCCGGAGCCACAGCGCTCCGCCCGGCGTGCGATCAGCGATAGAAGTCACTGGTGAACGGAATCAGCGCGAGGATGCGAGCGCGCTTGATCGCCGTCGTCAGCTGCTTCTGGTGCCGGGCGCACGTGCCGGAGACGCGGCGCGGAACGATCTTGCCACGGTCGGTGATGAACCGGCCGAGACGCTTCTCGTCCTTGTAGTCCACGAATCCGACCTTCTCGAGACACAGCTTGCAGTACTTCTTCTTGACGCCTTTTCCTTCGCGATCCTTGGCCATCGCTGTCTGTTCTCACCTCCGGCGCCGGAGCCTCGCTCCGGGGCCTCACCGGTCCGGCGCACGCGCCGGACCACCTCTGGGAGTCGCGTCCGGCGGTTCGCCGGCGCGGACGTCAGTCGTCGCCGCCGTCTTCCGCCGCCGCGGCGACCGCTTCCGCGTCCACCTTGCCCTGCGTCAGCTCGAGCGGCACGTGGATCACGGTGAGCACGCGCAGCACGGACTCGTTGAGCCTCATGCGGCGCTCGATGTCCTTCGGAACCGCGCCCGGCGCCGAGTACAGCATCAGCGTGTAGATCCCGTCGCGCTTCTTGCCGATCTCGTACGCGAGCCGGCGCTTGCCCCAGCGTTGCGTCTCGATCACTTCGCCACCGCTCGCGGTGATCCAGCCCGTGACCTTCTCGATCTCCTCGTTGACCCGCGCCTCTTCGAGGCCCGGCTCGAGGATGAAGGTCGTCTCGTACTTGTTCACGTTTCGGAAACCTCCTCGCCGGTCCGGCGATTGAACCGGTTCATGGCGGCCGTCAGGCCGTCCCGAAGCCAGCACTCCACCGCGGCTGCGGCCGAACGCACGGCTTCGTTCATCGTCTGCTCCTCGTCCTTCGAGAATCCGTCGAGCACGTGCTCGCGCAACCGCTCGCTCTCGACTCCGCCCACTCCGAGACGGAGCCGCGCGTACTCGCGGGTGCCGAGTGCGGCTTCCACGCTCTCGAGCCCGCGATGTCCGCCGCTCGAGCCGCGCGGACGCAGCCGCAGCGCGCCCACCGGCAGGTACACGTCGTCACACATCACCAGCAGCGATTCGGGATCGAACTCGTTCCGAGTCCGCCACGCCGTCAGCGCCTCACCGCTCAAGTTCATGAACAACAGCGGTTCGACCAGCCGGACGTCGCGGCCCGCGACCGTCGCGATCCACGACCGGTACTCGCTCGTGGTCTCCGCGGGACGCGCCGACCAGCGCGCGACCGCCTCGTCCACCACCCACCACGCCACGTTGTGACGCGTGCGGGCGTAACGCGCACCGGGATTCCCGAGCGCGAGCACCAGTGCCACGGGTGACTACTTCTCCTCCTTCTTGTCGCCCTTCTTCCCGGCCTCTTCGCCGGCTTCCGGCTTCTTCGCGGTGATGACCTCGGGCTCGGCCTGCTCCGTCGCGGCCGCGTCGGTCGGCGTTTCCTCGACCGTCGGCGACACCACCACGGCGATCGTCGCGTCCGGATCGGTGAGGATCTCGACGTCCGCGAGCTTCACGTCGCCGACGTGCATCGACTGGCCGACGTTGAGCGCGCTCACGTCCACGTCCACGTACGGCGGGATCGCGGTCGGCAGGCAGCGCACCTTCAGGTGTCGCGTGATGTGCTCGAGGATGCCGCCGCCGTCCTTCACGCCCAGCGGCGTGCCGACGAGGTGCGTCGAGACCTCGACTTCGACCGTCTCGGTGAGCGAGATGTGCTGGAAGTCGAGATGCAGGATCGAGTGGTCGATCGGGTCGTACTGCACGTCACGGATGAGCGCGGTGTACTCGCTGCCGGCTTCCAGCGCGAGGTTCACGATCGCGTTCCCGCCCTTGTGAGAGCGGAGCGCGACTTCGAACTCGCGGGCCGAGACCGACACCGGCACCGGCGTCTCGCCGTGCCCGTAGATCACGCCGGGAATGGCGCCGGCCGCGCGCGCCTTGCGGGCGCCGCCCTTGCCGAGCCCCGTCCGGCGCAGGCCCTTCATCGGGATGACTGCCATGAACTCCTCCTCCTGGCTGCGATGCCGGGACCGGCGGCCCCGGCGGTACCGCACGCGCGCCCGAAGGCGCCGCGCGGGGTGTGACGAAACTCAGACGAACAACGAGCTCAGCGAGCGCTCCTCGTGGATGCGCTGCACGGCTTCGCCGAGCAGGCCGGCGACCGTGAGCACGCGCAGGTTCTTCGGCAGCGCCATGCCTTCGTGACTGACCGTGTCGGTGATGACGAGTTCCTCGAGCGGCGCCTCCGCGATGCGATCGAACGCGCCCGGGCTGAACACGCCGTGCGTGACCCCGGCGCGCACCGACTGGGCGCCGGCCTTGCGGATCGCGATCGCCGCCTGGCACAGCGTGCGCGCCGTCGTGACGACGTCGTCGAACAGCACGACGTTCTTTCCCTCGACGTCGCCGATCAGGTTCATCATCTCGACGGCGTCCGGACGCGGGCGGCGCTTGTCCACGAGACCGAGGTCGGCGTTCAGCCGCTTCGCGTAGGCGCGCGCCATCTTCACGCTGCCGATGTCGGGGGCGACGACCATCAGGTTCGGGATCTTGAGCGACGAGAAGTACTCGATCAGCACGGGCGCCGAATAGAGATGGTCGAACGGGATGTCGAAGAAGCCCTGGATCTGCGCGCTGTGCAGATCCATCGTGAGCGCGCGATCGGCGCCCGCCACGGTGATGAGGTTCGCGACGAGCTTCGCGGTGATCGGCGCCCGCGGCTGGTCCTTGCGGTCCTGGCGCGCGTATCCGAAGTACGGAAGCACCGCGGTCACGCGCCGCGCCGACGCGCGCTTCGCGGCGTCGAGCATGACGAGCAGCTCCATGAGGTTGTCCGACGGAGCGCCGGTCGCCTGCACGATGAACACGTCGCTGCCGCGGATGTTCTCGTTGAAGCGGACGGACACCTCGCCGTCCTCGAAGCGGCCCACCTCGATGTCACCGAGCGGGGTCTTCAGCTTGTCGCAGATGGCCTGCGCCAGCGCACGGCTGGCGTTTCCGGCGAACACACGACACGGCTCCACGCGGACGATCCTCCTGACGTGATCGCGGCCCTCACGGGAACCGCGCACGGAACGATGAACGAGCCCCGGATCCCCGCGCACCGGAGACACCGGTGCGGGGCGCCGCGCGCAGGGCCGCGATCAGGTTCGGAAGGATGTGGAGTGGGCGAGCAGCAAGGGCACTCGTCCGCCGCGCCGGCAGCCGTGGGAGTTGGCTGGGGCGGGAGGATTCGAACCTCCGGATGCGAGATCCAAAGTCTCGTGCCTTACCGCTTGGCCACGCCCCACCAACAGAACTGATTTCCGTCACGGTCCGGATCGGCGCTCGGAATCGAGCGCGATGCCGGGGTGATGGCGGTTGGCCCGAAGAACGGCTCGGGAAAATTGAGGCGGGGAGACTATCCGGACGGGTCGCCCGGCGTCAATGCGCCGGGCGGACACCGGGTGGGCGGCAGTCCGTCGGGGGCGCGAGCGGTGCGGGGTGGGCGGGCGCGCTCTTTAGAGGTGGCCGTCCCCGGCGTAGCTGTGGGCCGAGGGGTTCTTGAGCTCCCGCTCGTACTCCGCCATGACGCGATCGGTCAGGTACTTCCGGGTCGAGTCGTTGATCGGATGCGCCAGGTCCTGGTGCTGACCATCGGGGCGCTTGCGACTCGGCATCGCGACGAACAATCCGGAGTTGCCCTTGATGATCTTCAGCCCGCGGATGACGAACGAGTCGTTGAGCGTGATGCTGACGAACGCCTTCAACTTGTCGTCGTTCCGCAGCGAAACCCGAACCTCGGTGATCTCGATCATGAGACGCTCACCTCGGATCCTTCCTGTGGAGCGCAGTCGGGTTCGCAGCCGCCGAAGCCGTTCTCGTTTCGTCGAGCAACGTCACTCGGGGACCGCGCGCTTCCTTGCCTCCGGCTCCAGAACTGATCGTGTTTGAAGCCGCATTCCCGAGGCGACCGAGCGCACTGCGAACAACGTTTCGTCGCCCTTGAAGCGGCCTGCGACTAGTCGAATGGGACTTCCGTGCGGCACCACTGCGAATACCGCGGATCCGCTTCCGGTCATACGAACCGCGGAGGCCCCGGCGCTCTCGAAGCGCGAACGCAGGGAATCGAACTCGGCACGCCGGCGTCCCAGCACGTCCTCGAACGTGTTGCCCATTCGGAGCGCACGCAAGACGTCCACGGCGCGTCGCTCCATTTCGTTCGCGAATCTGATTTTGGCCGACCACGAAGTCAAGCCATATTTGTCCCGATCGATGCGCGCGAACGCTTCGCGCGTGGACACGCCCCACGTCGGCACCGCGACGAGTGCGCGAAAGGGCGTTGCGAGGCGAAGACGCGCGAGTCGCTCGCCGCGTCCGCGTCCGAGTGCGGTGCCGCCGAACATCGCGAACGGCACGTCGGAACCGAGTCGCGCGGCGAGTTCGAGTCGTCGCTCGAGAGGTGCGCGCCAGCCGTGCAGGCGCGCGAGCGCCGCGATCGTCGCGGCTGCGTCCGCGCTGCCGCCGCCGAGCCCCGACTGCGCGGGAATGCGCTTCACGAGCGTGAAGTCGGCGCCGCCGCCGCGTCCCGAGACCTCGTGGAAGAGTCGCGCGGCGCGCATCACGAGATTGTCGTCGCCTTCGGAAACGCTTTCCGTACGCGGCAAGCTTTTCCGCTTCGCGGCGCCGAAGCTCGCGTCTTCGAAGCGCACGCGCAGACGGAAACCGCGCGTGCGCGGCCGCACGACGAGCGTGTCGGCGAGCGAGATCGACTGGAAGACGGTGACGAGGTCGTGGAAGCCGTCTTCGCGTCGCGGCCCCACCGCGAGGCCGAGGTTCAGCTTCGCGCGCGCCTCGACCCGCACCTCGCGCGCGGCCGCGCGGCGCGCGGCGTTCATCGCAGGTAGAGCGTGAGCAGCACCGTCACGAGATACACGACGACGGTCGCCCCGAGCGGACGATCCGCGAGCAGCACCTGCGACGGGTCCTCGGTTTCGTTCGAGGCGTGCAGCAGGTGCAGGTAGCGGAAGATGCCGTACGCCACGATCGGCACCGTGTAGATGAGGTTCTCGGTGCCGAACTTCTCGACCGTCGCGGGCCAGATCGTGTAGAGCGCGTAGCTCAGCAGGCTCGACGAGGCGGTGACGACGAGCAGCGAGTCGAGCGAGGTCACCGAGTACTGGCGCAGCACGGAACGCTGGCTCGACGCCGAGTCACCGGCGTTCTCGATCTCGCGCCGGCGCTTGCCGAGTCCGAGGAACAACGCGCCGAAGAACGTGCACAGCAGCAGCCACGGCGAGATCGCGGTGTCGGGCGACACCGGCCGCAGCAGTTCGACGCCGGCGATCGCCCGCAGCACGAAGCCGAGCGCGATCACGAACACGTCGATGAGCACCTGGCGCTTGAGCCAGTAGCTGTACGCGAAGTTCATCGCCAGATAGAGACCGCACACGACCACGAACTCGCGGCCGAGCCACCACGCGGCGGCGGCCACGACGGCGACGATCGGCACGAGCGCGACGCGAGCTACTGCGACCGGAAGCCGGCCCGAAGCGAGCGGGCGCTTGCGCTTCTTCGGGTGCAGGCGGTCGGCTTCGAGGTCGCGCAGGTCATTGAGCAGGTACACGGTCCCGGCGACGAGCGAGAACGTGAAGAAGCCGATCGTCGCGCGCAGCAGCAGCGCCGGGTTCGACGCCTGCTGCGAGAACAGGATGCCGGCGAAGACGAGCAGGTTCTTCGTCCACTGCTTCGGGCGCAGCGCTTCGACGAGCGCGAACATCAGCGTCGCCTCCCGCGTCCGCGCGGCGACGCCGTGCGGCGCGCGCCCTCGGACTTCGGCGCGGCCGCGGCGGCGCCGAACAGCGCCTTCTCGACGATCAGGCACAGCGCGTGGCCCATCGCGATGTGCCCCTCCTGGATGTGCGACGTCGCGGCGTGCGGCGTCACGAGTGCGATGTCGCACAGGTCGGCGAACGCGCGGCCCTTCTCGCCGGTCATGCCGATCGTCGTCATGCCGAGCCGGCGCGCGACCGCGACGGCGCGCCGCACGCTCTCTGCGCCGCCGCTCGTGCTGATCGCGACGAGCACGTCGCCCGGCGTACCGAGCCCCTCGAGCTGGCGCGCGAACACCGCGTCGTAGCCGTAGTCGTTGCCGATCGCGGTGAGCGACGACGAGTTCGTCGTGAGCGCCATCGCCGCGAGCGGAGCGCGCTCGATCTGGAAGCGTCCCGCGAACTCGGCCGCGAGATGCTGCGCGTCGGCGGCGCTGCCGCCGTTGCCGCAGAAGAACACCGTGCCGCCCGTTTCGAGGCACCCGATCACGGCCTCGGCCGCCTCGGCCACGTCGCGCGCGCAGCGCTGTTCGACGAGCTGCAGCGTCCGGGCGGCGTCCTTGAGCCACGTCTTCGCTTCGCGTTCGAGCGGAGTCGCCGCGGTGCGGCGCGCGCGCTTCATTCCGACCTCCCTGTTCGTCACGCGGCCACCTTCGACCGCACGTGGCGCTCGACCGCATCGCGCCACTCCGGCATTCGCCGTCCCGTGAGCCGTTCCGTCCAGTCGTTGCCGAGCACCGAGTACGCCGGCCGCGGCGCGGGGCGGCCGAGCTCGGCCGTCGTGATCGGCGCGACCTTCACGTCGAGCCCGGCGGCCGCGATCGCGTGCTGCGCGAGTTCGCGCCAGGTCGCGCTCCCCGAGTTCGTGCAGTGGAACGTGCCGAAGTGCCGTCCGTCCGCGAGCCGCAGCAGTTGCGCCGCGAGGTCGGGCGTGTACGTCGGCGAGCCCGTCTGGTCGTCCACGACCGTGAGCGCGTGTCCGGCGCGCGCCTTGTCGAGCATCGTGTCCACGAAGTTCGCGCCACCGGGGCCGAACAGCCACGACGTGCGCACGATCGCGTGGCGCGCGCACAGCTCGCGCACCGCCTCCTCGCCCGCCCACTTGGTCCGGCCGTACACGCCGAGCGGCGCGACCGGATCGCCCGGTTCGTAGGGGCGCGTGGCGCGGCCGTCGAAGACATAGTCGGTCGAGACGTACAGCAGCGCCGCGCCGCACTCGCTCGCGGCCGCGGCGGCGTTGCGGGCGCCGAACGCGTTCACGAGCGAGGCGCGCTCGGGCTCCTGCTCGCACGCATCCACCTTCGTGTGCGCCGCGAGGTGCAGGATCCACTCGGGCCGGCATTCGCGCGCGCGCGCCGCGTAGGCGGCGGCGTCGGTCACGTCGCACTCCGCGTGGCGGAACGCGAACACGTCGTCGCGCCGCGCCTGGAGCGCGGGAACGAGCGCCGCGCCGAGCAGGCCGCCCGCGCCCGTGATCATCACCTTCACGTCAGCTCCACGCGGCTCGAGTCGCCGAGCACGAGGCGGTTCGTGCGCGGCATGCTCGCGCGGCCCTCGACCACGGCCTCGCGGCCGATGAGGCTCGACTCGATGCGGCGCTCCACGTTCACGAGGCGGCTGCGCTCGAGCACGATCGAATGCTCGATCTCGCAACGCTCGACCACGACGCCGTCGGCGAGCGACGTGAACGGCCCCACGTAGGCGTCCGTGATGCGCGCGTTCGCGCCGATCGCGAGCGGGCCGCGCAGCCGCGAGCGCTCGACGACCGTGCCGGGGCCGATCGTCACGCGGCCCTCGATCTCGGTCGCGGCGTCCACCGTGCCCTCGTTCACGGGTTCGAGCGAGCCGAGCATCATGCGGTTGCCCTCGAGCATGTCCTCGACCTTGCCCGTGTCCTTCCACCAGCCGTTGATGACGTGCGAGCGCACGCGCTTGCCGCTCGTGATGAGCCACTGGATCGCGTCGGTGATCTCGAGCTCGCCGCGCTTCGAAGGGCGGATCGCCTTCACGGCGTCGAACACGCACGCGCTGAACAGGTACACGCCCACGAGCGCGAGGTCGCTCTTCGGCTGCTTCGGCTTCTCCTCCAGCCGCACGACACGGTCGCCCTCGAGCTCGGCGACGCCGAACTCCTGCGGGTTCTTGACGCTCGCGAGCAGGATCTGGGCGTCGGGCTTCTCGGCCTCGAACTCGCGCACGAAGTGCGTCACGCCGTCCTTGATGAGGTTGTCGCCGAGGTACATCACGAACGGTTCGCCGGACATGTAGTCCTCGGCGATCTTCACCGCGTGCGCGAGCCCGAGCGGCGCCTCCTGCACGAGGTACGTGACTTTCAGCCCGAACCTGGAGCCGTCGCCGACCGCGGCGCGGATCTCTTCCTGGCTGTTGACCATCACGGTGACCATCTCGCCCGTGCGGTGATCGGGCCTCAGCAACTCCGCCGGATCGCTCACGATGATGCCGACCTCGGTGATGCCGGCGGCGCGGATCGCTTCGAGCCCGTAGAAGAGCACCGGCTTGTTCGCGACCGGGACGAGCTGCTTGGCGCTCGTGTGCGTGATGGGCCTGAGCCGCGTGCCGCGGCCGCCCGCGAGGACGAGCGCCTTCACGCGAGCGCCTCCGCGAGCAGGCGGCGCGCTTCCGCGAGCGCGTCGCCGAGCTTCGACGGATCCTTGCCGCCCGCGAGGGCCAGGTGCGGCTTGCCGCCGCCGGAACCGCCCGCGACGGTCGCGACCTTCTTCACGAGGTCGGACGCGTTGAGCGCCTTCGACGCCACGAGGTCGTCGGTGACGGCGGCGACGAACGTGAGCTTGTCGCCGCTCTTCAAGGACAGCACCGCCGCGCCGCTCTTGAGCGAGCCGCGCAGCCGGTCGGCCGCCTCGCGCACCGCGTTCGCGTCGGCTTCGGACGCGATCTCGGCCACGATCCAGCGCCCCTTGCCGGCCGCGGTCGCCTGCGCCGCGAGCCGCTCGAACTCCGCTTCGAGCCCGCCGCGCGCCGCCTCGGCCTGCGACTTCTTGAGCGCCGCGATCTCGGCGCGCAGCTTCTCGATCTGCTCGGGCACCGCGTGCGGCGAGGACTGGAGCAGGTGCGCGGCGCGCGCGAGCGTCTCCTGCTGCACGCGCAGCCACGCGAGCGCTTCGACCCCGCACAGCGCCTCGATGCGCCGCACGCCGGCCGCGATCGCCGAGTCGGCGACGAGCACGAACGCGCCGATGTCGCCCGTGCGCGCGACGTGCGTGCCGCCGCACAGTTCGCGGCTCGGTTCGATGCCCAGCGCCGGCTCCCCGTCCACCGTGACCATGCGCACCTCGGCGCCGTACTTCTCGCCGAACAGCGCCATCGCGCCGAGCTGCTTCGCTTCGGCGATCGGCATCACCTGCCACTTCACGTCGCGGTTCGCGAGCGTCCACTCGACCACCCTGCGCTCGATCGCCGCCAGCTCCTCGTGCTTCGTCGCCTCGAAGTGCGTGTAGTCGAAGCGCAGGCGGTCGGGCGCGACGAGCGATCCGGCCTGACGCACGTGCGTGCCGAGCGTGTGCCGGAGCGCCGCGTGCAGCAGGTGGGTCGCCGTGTGGTGGCGCTGCGTCGGCGCGCGATGGCCCGCGTCCACGCGCGCGCGCGCGCCGCCCTTCGCGGCCGCGGCGAGGAACGCGTCGCGCACGCCGGCCGCCTTCACGCGGTGCACGATGTGCTCGGCGTCCTTGTAGACGTGCACGAGTTCGGCCGTGACCCCGCCGGCGTCCAGCGCGCCGCGGTCGGCGACCTGTCCGCCGCTCTCGGCGTAGCACGGCGTGCGGTCGAGCACGACTTCGAACGTGCCGTCCGCCGACTCGCGCCAGCGCCGCGCGGTGAGGCCGTCGGCCGAAAGCTGCGTGTAGCCGACGAACTCGGAATCGGCGCCGCTCGTCAGTTCGGTCCACGGCGCCGCCTGTTCCGCGCCCTTCACGAACTTGCTCGCCGCGCGCGCGCGTTCGCGCTGCTCGTCCATGGCCGCTTCGAAGCCGTCGCGGTCCACGGCGACGTCGCGCTGCTTCGCGATCTCCTCGGTCAGCTCGATCGGGAAACCGTACGTGTCGTGAAGCTCGAACGCGTCGCGGCCGCCGAGCTTCGGCGACTTCTCGAGCAGGCGCTCGAGCCGCTCCATGCCCGCTTCGTACGTCTCGGCGAAGCCCGCCTCTTCCTGTTCGAGGATCTTCAGGATCTGCTCGCGATGCGCGGGCAGTTCCTTGTAATGCGAGCCGAAGACCGTGATCGCGTGCTCCGCGCACTTCGCGAGGAACGTGGCGTGGATCGCGAGCCCCTGGCGCGAGCGGCCGCGCGTGACCGCGCGCCGCAGCAGCCGGCGCAGCACGTAGCCCGCGCCCTCGTTCCCGGGCAGCGCGCCTTCCGCGATCGCGAACGTGAGCCCGCGCACGTGGTCGGCGATGATGCGCGCATCGCGCAGCGCGGCCTTCGCGTCCTGCGGCCGCTTCGCGCCGAACGCGAGCACCTGCTCGACCATCGGCGCGAACACGTCCGTCTCGAAGATCGTGCGCTTGCCCTGCAGGATCAGCGCGAGCCGCTCGATCCCCATGCCGGTGTCGATGCCGGGGTTCGCGAGCGGCTTCAGCGTCCCGTCGGCCTGCGCGTCGAACTGCGGGAAGACGTTGTTCCAGAACTCCATGAAGCGGTCGCCGGGGTCGCCGGGCCGCTCGCCCCAGAACGCGCCGTCGGGCAGGTAGTCCGGACGCTTCTCGCCGAGGTCGAAGTAGATCTCGCTGCACGGACCGCACGCGCCCGCGCCGCCCGCCGGGCCCCAGAAGTTGTCCGCGCGGCCGAGCGCCACGATGTGGTCGGCCGGGAGGCCGTGGCTCTTCCACAGCGCCGCCGCCTCGTCGTCGCGCGGCAGCTTCCCCTCGCCCTCGAAGATCGAGACGTAGAGCCGCTCCTTCGGGAGCGCGAGCACCTTCGTGACGAACTCCCACGCGTAGGCGATCGCCTCGTCCTTGAAGTAGGCGCCCTTCGAGCGCGGGCCGAACGAGAAGTTGCCGAGCATCTCGAAGAACGTGTCGTGTCGCGGCGTGAGCCCGACGTTGTCGAGGTCGCCGGTGCGCAGGCACTTCTGCACCGACACGGCGCGCGTGTACGGCACGTCGCCGGCGGCCGTGTAGTAGGGCTTGAACTGCACCATCCCGGCCGTGGTGAACAGCAAGGTCGGGTCGTTCGGCACGAGCGGGGCGGACGGCACCTCGACGTGGCCGCGCTCCTTGAAGAAGTCGAGGAACGCCCGGCGCAGTTCGGCAGCGGTCTTGGTCGAGATCGAAACGTCGGACATCCGGACTCCGGAGGCGGGCGGGCAGCGGCGATCCGGCGCCGCGAAAGCGCGTCGGCCGGGAACGCGGACTCGAAAGAATCGGCGGAAGATAGCCGTTCGGCCGGACCGTTGCACGATCGCCGCGATCCGGCGGTCCGGGCCGCGTCCGGGCGGCGCGAGCGCCGCGCCGCCGACGGGAACGCCCTACTCGGACGCCTCGTCGTCGGGCACGGCGAGGGCGCGGCGGATGACGTCGCCGTCGAAGCCACGCCGGGCGAGCAGCGCGTACTGGCGCTGGCGCCGCACGTGAGGATCTAGCGCGGCGAAGCGGCGCTCCGACTGGGTGATCGCCCGGCGCGCGAGCGCGATCTCGTCGGCCGCACCCTCGCGCGATTCGAGCAGCGCCCGGCCGCGCGCGATGTCTTCGGCGCCCACGCCCTTCTGGCGCAGGGACTGTTCGAGCGAGCGCCAGCCCGAAGCTCGCCGGCCCCAGCGCCCGGTGAGCCAGGCGCGGGCGAACTCGGCGTCGTCCACGAGGCCGACCTCGGCGAGCCGGTCGAGCACGTCGTCCACCGCCGGCGGCGCGAAGCCCTTGTCGCGGAGCCGGCGCGCGAGATCGCTGCGCGTGCGCCGCGTGCGCTCGAGCAGCTTGAGCGCCGCTTCGCGAACCGCCGCGGGATCGGCGGTCGCGACGTCGGGGTCGGGTTCGTGGCGTCGCGCCATGTCTCGAAAGTGCGAACGCCCCGGGCGCGGGGCCCGGGGCGTCGAACCTCTCCTACCGCCGCCCGTCCTTCGCGACCATGGCGGGTTGCGGGCGCTGGGGTGCGGCCGCGGGCTTGGGCGGTGCGGTCGGAGCGGAGGCCGCGGGCGCGGGCTTCGCGACGCCGTTGTCCGGCGCGCTCGCCTCGGGGGTCGCGCCCGCAGTCTTGAGGCCGAGCAAGGGGAAGAGCTTCTGCTCGATCTTCTGCGCGACGTCCTTGTGCTCCTTGAGGAACAGCCGCGCGTTCTCGCGGCCCTGACCGAGGCGCTCTTCGCCGAAGCTGAACCAGGTGCCGGCCTTCTGCACGACGAGCTTGTCGATCGCGTAGTCGAGGATCTCGCCTTCGCGCGAGATGCCCTCGTTGTAGAGGATGTCGAACTCGGCCTCGCGGAAGGGTGCTGCGACCTTGTTCTTGACGACCTTGACCTTGGTGCGGTTGCCGATCGCCTGCTCGGACTCCTTGAGAGTCGCGATGCGGCGGATGTCGAGGCGCACGGACGCGTAGAACTTGAGCGCGCGGCCACCGGCCGTGGTCTCGGGGTTCCCGAACATCACGCCGATCTGCATGCGGATCTGGTTGATGAAGATGACGGTCGTGTTGCTCTTGTTGATCGAGCCCGTGAGCTTGCGGAGCGCCTGCGACATGAGGCGCGCCTGGAGGCCGACGTGCGAGTCGCCCATCTCGCCTTCGATCTCGGCGCGCGGGACGAGCGCCGCGACCGAGTCGATCACGACGATGTCCACCGCGCCCGAGCGCACGAGCTGGTCGGCGATCTCGAGCGCCTCTTCGCCCGTGTCGGGCTGCGCGACGTGGAGGTTCGCGATGTCCACGCCGAGCTTCTGCGCGTACTGCGCGTCGAGCGCGTGCTCGGCGTCGATGAACACGGCGTGCCCGCCGTTGCGCTGGGCGTTCGCGATGATCGTGAGCGCGAGCGTGGTCTTGCCGCTCGACTCGGGGCCGTAGATCTCGACGATGCGCCCGCGCGGAACTCCGCCGACGCCGAGGGCCATGTCGAGGCCGACCGAACCGGTCGAGATCACCTCGATGCCGCCCGCGGACTGGGACTCGCCGAGCTTCATGATGGAGCCCTTGCCGAACTGCTTCTCGATCTGCTGCAGCGCGAGGTCGAGAGCCTTGTTCTTCTCTTTGGCGTTGGGCGTCGGGAAATTCATGGTCTGCGTCTCCTTCGCAGGGGCGGCATCCGTGTCGGTGCTTCGTGTGTGGCGCCGCGATCCCCTTGGGAAGGAGGCACGCGTCGCTCGGGATGGGCGGCACACTACACATTTGAGCAGTGACGTGCAAGGGGCGATTTTGGCGAGTGGGAGCGCTCCCGGGCTTCCGGCGTGGACGGCCGGACGAGTCGCGCGTTCGCGCCGATCGATCGGCGCAACCGCTTCAACGCCTTCGATGAAAACCCTTTCATCATGCTTTGCGCCCGGACGTGTTGCCCGCATAATGCGGCCTCTTCTCGACTCAAGCCGCGCTTCCCCCGCGCCGGCCCGCCCGCCCGGGCAGCCGCGCCGCCACACGAGGCCCGATGGACCGCAAGCTGTTCCAGACCAAGTACGGCTACTTCACGGACGACGGCCGCGAGTACGTCATCACCCGGCCCGACACCCCCCGCCCCTGGGTGAACGTCATCTGCCCGCGCGAATACGGCACCGTGCTGACGCAGGCCGGCTCCGGCTACTCCTGGATGACGCACGCGACCTTCAACCGGCTGACGCGCTGGGAGCAGGATCTCGTCGCCGACGACTGGGGCAAGTACGTCTACGTGCGGGACCGGGCGAGCGGCGAGCGCTGGTCGCTCACCTACCAGCCCGTGAAGGCGAAGCCGTCGTTCTACGAGTGCCGCCACGGCATCGGCTACACGACGATCACGTCGGTGAACGCGGGTGTGAAGAGCGAGACGACGGTGTTCGTGCCGGCCGACGATTCGCTCGAGATCTGGCGCGTGCGCCTCACGAACACGACGCGCCGCAAGCGCACGCTGGACCTGATGAGCTACCTCGAGTGGAACCTCGGGCCCGCGCCCGACACGCACCGCGAGTTCCACAAGATGTTCATCGACCTCGAGTACTCGGCCGGAGCCCAGGGGCTGATCGCGACGAAGCGGCTCAACACGATCGCCGAGCACGGCCGCGGGCAGGCGTGGAACGTCGAGTGGCCGCACTTCGCCTTCCACGCGGCGAGCGTGCGTCCGATCGGATGGGACGGCGACAAGGAGGCGTTCCTCGGCCGGCTCGGCTCGAAGGCAGATCCCGAGGCGCTGCGTCGCGGCAAGCTCACGAAGGTGCTCGGCCAGTGGCACGACGGCATCGGCGCGCTGCACGTCGCGGTGACGCTCGCTCCGGGGCAGACGAAGGAGCTGACGTTCACGCTCGGCATCGCCGAGTCGCGCGCGGAAGCGCTCAGGCTCGCGAAGCGCTACCACTCGCCGGCGGCGGTCGAGCGCGCGTGGCGCGGCATGCAGAAGCACTGGGAGCGCTTCCTCGCCCCCCTCGAAGTGAAGACGCCCGACCGCGCGTTCGACGTGCTCAACAACACGTGGCTCAAGTACCAGGCGATGTCGTGCCGCATCTGGGGACGCACGGGCTACTTCCAGATGGGCGGCGCCTACGGCTACCGCGACCAGCTGCAGGACTCGCAGGTGTTCCTGCCGATCGCACCCGAGCACACGCGCAGGCAGATCCTGCTGCACGCCGCGCACCAGTTCGTGGACGGCACCGCGTACCACTGGTGGCATCCGCTCACCGAGGACGGCGCGCGCAAGAAGCTCAACGACGACCTGCTGTGGCTGCCGTTCGTGACGCTCGCCTACCTGCGCGAGACGGCCGACTTCCCGCTGCTCGAAGCGCGCGTGCCGTTCCTCGAGCAGGACGGCCGGGTGTCGAAGGACGTCGGCACGGTGTACGAGCACTGCCGCCGCGCGATCGATTCGTTCTGGGCGCGGCTCTCGAATCGCGGCATTCCGCGCATGGGCGCGGGCGACTGGAACGACGGCCTGTCGGCGATCGGCAACAAGCTCAAGTCCGAGAGCGTGTGGCTCGCGCACTTCCTCGCCGGCATCCTCGACGGCTGGGTCGAGCTCGAGCAGCGCCGCGCGCGCCCCGACGCGAAGACGATCGCGAAGTACGCGCGCGAGGCGGCGAAGCTGCGCACGAACGTGAACCGCCACTTCTGGGACGGCGCGTGGTACCAGCGCGCGACGAAGGACGACGGCACCGCGATCGGATCGAAGCGCAACCGCGACGGCAAGATCTTCCTGAACGCGCAGACGTGGGCGATCCTGCACGACGTCGTGCCGAAGCGTCGGCTCGAAGTGATGCGGCGCTCGATGCAGAAGCTGCTGTACCGCGACTATGGCCCCCTGTTGCTGTGGCCCGCCTACCGCACGCCCGACGCGAGCATCGGCTACCTCACGCGCTACTCGCCGGGCTCGCGCGAGAACGGCGGGCTCTACACGCACGCGGGCCTGTGGGCGATCCAGGCCGAGTGCAAGCTCAAGGACGGCGAGCGCGCGTGGAAGCTGTTCAAGAGTTTCTGTCCCGTGGATCGCGGCATGGACCCCGACTTCTACAAGGTCGAGCCGTACGTCATGCCCGGGAACGTCGACGGCCCCGATTCGCCGAACTACGGCCGCGGCGGCTGGACCTGGTACACGGGTTCGGCCGCGTGGACGTTCCGCGTCGCGACCGAGTGGATCCTCGGCGTGCGCCCGGCGTGGAACGGACTCGTCGTGGATCCGTGCCTGCCGCCCAAGTGGAAGGGCTTCGAGATGACGCGCCGCTTCCGCGACGCGACCTACCGGATTCGCGTGAAGGTGGGCGGCAGCGAGACGCGCGTCGTCGTGGACGGCGCGCCGATCCGCGGGAACGTCGTGCCGGCGTTCGCCGACGGACGCACGCACGTCGTGGACGTGAAGCTCGCGCGGACCGCGAAGCGGTGAGCCGCGCGGGATTCCCGAACGACTTCCTCTGGGGCGCCGCGACGTCGGCGTACCAGATCGAGGGCTCGCCGCTCGCCGACGGCGCGGGGCCGAGCATCTGGCACCGCTGGTCGCACACGCCGGGCCGCACGCGGAGCGGCGCCGGCGCCGACGTCGCGTGCGACTTCTACCGGCGCTGGGAATCCGACGTCGAACTGATGGCGCAGCTCGGCCTCCAGGGCTTCCGCCTGAGCCTTTCGTGGTCGCGGCTCCTGCCCGAAGGCACGGGGCGCGTGAACCCGCGCGGCCTCGATTTCTACGCCCGCGTGATCGACCGCCTGCTCGAGCGCGGCATCGCCCCGAACGTGACGCTCTACCACTGGGACCTGCCCGCGGCGCTCGACGATCGCGGCGGCTGGCTCAACCCGGACGTCGCCGAGTGGTTCGCGGAGTACGCGAGCGTGGCGTTCGAGGCGTTCGGCGACCGCGTGCCGATGTGGGCGACGCTGAACGAGCCGTGGGTCGTGTGCCACGACGGCTACGTGTCGGGCTGCAACGCGCCGGGCCACGTGAACCTCTACGAAGCGCCGCGCGTCGCGGTGAACCTGATGCGCGCGCACGGCGCCGGCGTGGACGCGTTCCGCGCGAGCGGCGCGAAGGGCCGGATCGGGCTCGTCGTGAACCTCGCGCCGATCGATCCCGCGAGCGACGCTCCGGAAGACGTCGAAGCCGCGGCGCGCTGCGACACGTACTTCAACCGCCAGTACCTGGACCCGGCGCTGAAGGGCCGCTGGCCCGAGCGGCTGCCCGCGATCTACGGCGACGCCTGGCCCGCGCACGCGGACCGCGACCTGAAGCGCATCGCGCAGCCGATCGACTGGGTCGGCATCAACTACTACACCCGCCGCGTCGTCGCGCACGATCCCGCGGGCTGGCCCGACGGCATCCGCTCCGTGCTCCCGAAGGGCGCGCTCGCGACCGAGACCGGCTGGGAAGTGCACGCGCCGAGCTTCACGCGCATCGTGAACTGGGTGACCGAGCGCTACGGACGCCTGCCGCTCTACGTCACCGAGAACGGCGCCGCGTTCGCCGACCCGCCCGCGGCGGCGAACGGCCGGGTGGACGATCCGCTGCGCGTCGAGTACCTGCGCACGCACCTCGATGCGCTGAAGGACGCGATCGCCGCCGGCGCCGACGTGCGCGGCTACTACGTGTGGTCGCTGCTCGACAATCTCGAGTGGTCGAGCGGGTTCACGAAGCGCTTCGGCATCGTGCACGTGAACTTCGAGACGCTCGAGCGCACGGTGAAGGCGAGCGGCGAGTGGTATCGCGACGCCATTCGCGGCGCCGGCGCTCCCGTGCCGGGCCGCTGAGCGCGCACCGCTGAATCCCGCCCCAACGCGCGGGGCCGGACGCGATGGCGCCCGGCCCCGGTTCCACGTGCTCGCCTCGCGTCAGAACTCGTCGAACTCCGCCTCGCCCGCACCCGCCACCTTGACCGCGGCGGGATGCACTTCTCGCGTCGAACCCGACGCGGGCGTGAAGTTCCCCGGGATCACGCGCGACGCGCGCGCGGCCGGAACGGAGGCCTTCGCGGCGGCCGCCGCGGGGGGCGCTCCACCCGCGCCCAACTGGAACCGCGCGACGAGCGCGACCAGGTCGTCCGACTGACCCGAGAGCGCCTGCGCCGTCGCGGCGAGCTCTTCGGTCTGCGCCGCGTTCGACTGCGTGATCTGGTCCATCGAGGCGATCGCGTGATTCACCTGGTCGATGCCCGTGGACTGCTCGCGGCTCGCCGAGGCGATCTCGCCGACGATCTCGGTCAGGCGCTTGACGGACTGCACGATCTCCTGCAGCGACTCGCCCGACTTGTTCACGAGCTCGGTGCCCGTCTCGATCTGGCGCACCGAGTCCTAGATGAGTTCCTTGATCTCCTTCGCCGAGGTCGCGGAGCGCTGCGCGAGGTTTCGCACCTCGCTCGCGACGACCGCGAACCCCCGCCCCTGCTCGCCCGCCCGCGCCGCTTCGACCGCGGCGTTCAGCGCGAGCAGGTTCGTCTGGAAGGCGATCTCGTCGATCGTGCTGATGATGTCCACGATCGCCTTGCTGCGCGCGCTGATCTCGGCCATCGCGTGGACCGCCGAGCCGACGACGCCGCCGCCGCGCTCGGCGACGTCGCGCGCGCTGATCGCGAGTCCGTTCGCCTGTTGCGCGCTGTCCGAGTTGAGCCGGACGGTCGAGGTGATTTCCTCGAGGCTCGCGGCCGTCGTCTCGAGCCCGCTCGCCTGCTGCTGTGCGCCGCTCGAGATCTGCGACGCCCCGGCCGACAGCTCGCGCGACGACGACGCCACTCCGCCCGCGGTCTTGAGCACGCCCGAGAGCGCCTGACGCATGGAGCGCACGACCTCGTTCATCGAGTCGGACATCTCGCCGAGTTCGTCCTGCGTCGTGTCGTGGAGTTCGCCCGTCAGGTCGCCCTTCGCCATCTCGGCGAGGAACCGCCGCGTCTCGAGGAGCCGGCCCAGGATCCCCCGCACGAGCAGTCCGCCGAGGAGCGCGCACAGGGCGGCGATGAGCAGCGCCGTGCCGAGCAGCGTCCCGCGAACGACGGCGAGGATCTTCATGTAGCGGCTGCTCTGCGCCACGCCGTACTGCTTGATCTCGGCCGCGAACGCGTCCCCCGCCGACTTGTACTCGGTGTACATCGGATCGAGCTCGTCGATCACGAACGTGCGGAAGCCGGCGACGTTGCCCGCGCGAGCGAGCATCAGCCCCTTGCCGTCGGCCAGTTCGAAGAACCGCACCGCGAGGGCGTGCTCCGCCTGGAACGACGCCTGCAGCTCGGGCGCCTTGACGAGGTCCTTCGCCCAGTGGTCGTAGCGTTCCTGGTACTGCGACTTGGCCTCTTCGTAGGCCGCGATCGCTTCCTGCCGCCCCGCGTCGTCCTCGTACCCGATCCGCGCCAGAGCGAGGTAGGCGGGTCCGACGTTGAGGGTCGGCGGGATCGCGTCGGTCGAGAGACTCGTCGCGCGGTCCATGTTGACGCGCTGTCCGCGCAGGACGTCGATGCCGACGATGCCGAGCACGCCCACGAACACGAGTCCGACCGTGAACGTCGACAGCATGCCGACGAACTTCTTCTTGATTCCGAACACGACGTGGCGAGCCATGCCGCGATTCCCTTTCGTCCGATCCGGGGGCCCGGGGGGGTGTGAAGGCGAAGCCGGCCGTCAGGCCGCGAGCGAAGTGTCGAGGTCTCCGACGCAGGCCACGCGTTCGACCGCGAGCAGGCCGACGAGCCGGTCGCCGGCGCGCGTGACCGCGGTGACGAACTGCTGCGCGGGCGCGATGCCGATCTCGGGCGCCGGTTCGATCTGGTCGGCGGTCGTGTCGAGCACCTCGCTCACGGCGTCGGCGACGAGACCGACGACCTTGGGTCCGACCTTCACGACCACGATCACCGCGAACGTCGCGTCCTCACGCGCCGGCAGTCCGAAACACGAGCGCAGCTCCATCACCGGCACGACCGAGCCGCGCAGGTTCATGACGCCGCTGACGTAGGGCGGTGCGTTCGGGATCGGCGTGATCGTCGTCAGGCCCTTGATCTCCTGCACCTTCAGGATCTCGATGCCGTACTCCTCGCCGCCCACGCGGAACGTCAGGAACTGGTGCGCTTCGGCGGTCGTCGCGCGCTTCGCAGCGGTGGAGGTCGCATTCATGTCGCACTCCTTCAGAATGAAAACGCCTGGTACTGGGCGGCGAAGCGGCTGCGAGCCTCGGCACCGTCACGGAGAATTCGCGTCCATCCGAGCTTGATCGCGGCGCGGTGCCCGTCCAGCCACCACGCCGCGCCCGACTGCACCGAGGTCTCGTCCGCGCCCTCGGCGTGCAGCTCCTGGCGCGCGACCTGTACGAACGGCGTGAGTCGGAGCGGCACGATCAGCGCGCCGAGCTCGACCATCCAGTCGGTCTGGTCGGGCAGGTTCTCGAGCGCACCGCGGCCGTCGAGATCGGAGAGGTCGGCCTGCGCGGTGAGCGCGAGCTTCGAGGTCAGCCGGTGTTCCGCCTGCACGTCGGCGTGCAGGCTCACGAGTTCGCGCTGATGGTCGGCGGCGAGGCCGAACGCGAGTCGCTCCGCGGCGCCGAGCGACGTGCCCGTGTAGAACATGCCGCCGTCGGTCTGGAGCGGCGAGAACGCCACTCGTCCCGCGAGCCGCAGCGGCTCGTCGGCGCGGGCGGTCCGCCGGCCCTGGTAGGCGCCGATCCGGTACTCGACGTGACGCCTCGCGAGCTGGCCGCGCGCCTGGATGCCCGTGTCCCTCCCGAGCCGCTCCTGCGCGACGCTCGACGACACGAACGTGTACGGACCGTAGTCGAGCGCGAGGAGGCTCGCCGCGCTCTGCAGGTGATTGAACGCTCCCGGGGTCAGCAGCAGCCCGGTGTCCACGCCGAATCGCTCGCTCGTGCGCCACGTCGCGACGGCGTCCTGGATGTAGAGGTCGGAGAAGTCCTTCGCGCCGCTCGCGGACGCCTTCCCGTAGTTGGGGCTGTCGGTGTCGAGGAAGAAGCTCAGTCGCGGGCCGACCGTGCCGTTCAACAGCAGGCGCACGCGCCGCATGTAGAGGTTCTGCGCGACGTACGTGCCGGTCGCGGGGGAACTCTCGAACAGCTGCTCCCACTCGGCACGCCCCTGCAGCAGGCATCCGAACTTGTACGTGGGCCGGTCGGGCGGCGCGGCGGCGCCGGGTCCGGCGAACGCGACTCCCGTCGTCACCGCGAGCAACAGGGCGCTCGCCGCGAGCCGTCGTCGCACCGTGGGAGTCACTGCAATGGACACTGGCGAACTCCCTTTCGCGAGGAACGCGACACCCAGCCCGCGGCGACGCTGCGATCCGAGACGGAATCCGAGGTTGGAGGTTCGGTACGAGTCTCGGCGGCCCGCTTCTCCAGTTGAGAGCTCGAGTGCGCGGCCCGATCCTCCGGCGAGGCGCGCGCGCGGGAACCGGGACCGATCCTCGCGAACGGGCGGTCGGAGCGACGGCTCGCGCGGGCGAACGGCGCGATGCGGACGCTCCCGGTTCTTGTCGGCGAGGCGATTCGCACGACGGGCGGAGCGATCGTCGCAACGAGCAGCGGTCGGGTTCCGCGCGCCGCTCGCGGTGAAACGCGCGCGACCCGGACCGGGCCGGGTGCGCGCCGCCTCCTGCCGCGCTCGGCGCGGCGGGGCGCCGGTCAGCTCGCCTGGATCGGCCGGACCTCCACCGAGCCGTGGTACTTGAGGTGCGGACAGGTGCGCGCGACCTCGAGCGCCTCGTCGAGGTTCGCGGCACCGATCACGAAGTAACCGGTGAGCCCGCCGCGATTCGCGTCGCGCTGCAGCTCGCTCGCGGCCACGGCGCCGCTCTCGACGCGCAGGAACCGGCCGCCGGTCGCGAGTTCCTCGCCCGTCACGTACCGGCCGCGCTCGGCGAGCGAACGCGCCCAGTCCGAGTACTCGCCGACGCGCGCCGCGATCTCGTTCTCGGCGGGCGTCTCGTACGACGCGTCCTCGAACAGGAACAGCACGTACTTCGGCGCCGCCGCCGCCTCGCCCGCGGGCGCCGTCGCTTCGGATTGCGTCTGCGTCATCGTCTCGCCTCCTCGCCCGGCCTGCCGTGCGCCGAGCCCGTAGCCCACGACCAGTGCGACCGCGGCCGCGGCGGCCGCGGCGATCCAGAACCCACGCCCCGTCATGGAGCCTCCTCTCACGAGACCGCGCCGGCGCGCGGCCTCGAGCGTGGACTGCCTGAGTTCGCGCGGGGCCTCCCACGAGGAACCCCAGTCGCCGAGCGGCGCCGGCCGCTCGTCTTCGTTCGGCTTCCGTTCGTCCGTCATGCCCGCACTCCTTTCCCCTCGCCGAGCGCCGCCCGAAGCGCGCGGCGCGCGCGGCTCAGCTGGCTCTTCGACGTGCCGACCTCGATGCCGAAGTGCCGCGCGATCTCCTCGTGCGTGTAGCCCTCGAGATCGTGCAGCAGCAGCACCTCGCGATAGCCCTCGGCGAGGCTCGCGATCGCCCGCTCGAGCGCGATCGCGTCCGGCGACGGCGGCGCGACGTGCGCCGCGCGCCCGCCCTCGATCACTTCGAAGCCGCGCTGCCGCGCGTCGCGGCGGTTCTGCTCGCGCCACTGGTTGAGCGCGATCGCGCACAGCCAGGTGCCGAGGCGCGAGCCCCAGCGGAAACCCTCGAGTGCCGCGAGCGCGCGAAGCCACGTCTCCTGCACGAGATCGGACGCCTCGCGGCCGGTGCCGCCGCAGAGCCGCGCCGCGAAGCGGTGGAGCCCGTCGGTGTGGCGGTCGTAGAGCGCGAGGAACGCGGCCTCGGAGCGGCTGCGGAGGTAGGCCTCAACGAGGGCGCGATCGGCGGCGTTGTCGGCGGCGTCCGGAGTCATGCCCGTTCGTGATCGAGCGGCGCGGAAGGTTGCACGGGCGCGCGCGCCGCGGTCGGCGCGCCTAGTCCCCGGCGAACGCCCGCAGGAACGCGCGCGCGAAGGCCGACTGCTCGACGTCGGCGCGGTCGAGCGGGCTCTCGCTCCAGACGCCCTCGCCGTTCGCGAGCGCGATGAACGTCACGTTCCGGGCCGGGACCTTGAGGTACAGCGCCGTGTACGCGCCGTCCCACCGGCCGCAGTGCCACACCAGCGTGCGCCCGTCGTGTTCCTCGACGAACCAGCCGAGTCCGTAGGGAAGCGGCTTGCCGTCGGGCGTTCGCATCGGCGACATCATCGCCGCGCGCGACGCGGCCGAGATCAGGGCGCCGCGATCGAGCGCGAGGTCGAACTTCGCGAGATCGAGCGCCGTCGTGACGACGCCGCCTGCGGCGCCGTCGCCCTGCGGCGGCGGCATCGGCGCGCGCTCGAGCGCTCCGGACGCGCCGACGCGATAGGGCAGCGCGAGCGCCTTCGCGAGGTCCGCGCGGAGCGGCAGGTCGCGATTCATGCGCGCCGACCGCGTCATGCCCGCGGGCGCGAACACGATGCGCTCGACCAGTGCCGAGAACGTCGTGTCCGCCGCCGCCCGGATGGGGCGCGACGCCCACGAGTAGAGCAGCGGGTTGTACGAGAAGCGCGTGCCCGGCGTGCCCGTGGCCGTGTGCGAGAGCAGGTGGCGCAGCGTGTGTACGCGGGGCACGCAGCGAAGGTCCTTCGCGAAGATCGACGGCTGCTGCGCGAACTCGTCGCAGAATCCGGCCCACTCGGTGTACTCGGCGAGCGGACGATCGAGATCCAGTGCGCCCTGCTCCACGAGCCGGAGCGCGACGACCGCGGACAGGGGCTTCGTGACCGAGGCGATGTTGTAGGGCGTCTCGGCCGTGGCCGGCACGTGATGCTCGACGTCCGCCTCGCCGAGTCCCAGCGCGAGCACGATCGCGCCGTCCTTCACGACCGCGACGGACAGGCCGGCGATCTTCGCCGCGGTGCGGAGCGAGTCGAGACTGCGGACGAACGCCGGGAGGTCCGGCGAGCGAGCGGCATCCGCGCGTGACACGGGCGCCGCGGTCGCGCCACCGGCGGCGGCGAGTGCGATCAGTGCGAGTTCGACGATCTTCACGGGGATTCCTCTCGGGGATCGTGTGGCGCGGGTGAAAAGCGGCCCGGAATCGAGCGTGCTTTCAGGAAACCGGCTCCAGAAGATCCCAGAGATTGCCGTACAGGTCCCGGAAAACCGCGACGGTTCCGTAAGATTCGTCCCGCGGTTCCCGCACGAACTCGACGCCCCTCGCCCGGTACGCGTCGTAGTCGCGCCAGAAGTTGTCCGTGTGCAGGAACAGGAAGACCCGGCCGCCCGCCTGATTACCCACTCGGGCCGACTGTTCCGGCGTGCTCGCCCGCGCGAGCAGGAGCCGGCATCCGTTGGCGCCCGGAGGAGCGACGACGACCCAGCGCTTGTCCCGCGCTTCGACGCTGGAGTCTTCCACGAGCGTGAATCCCAGCGTGCCCACGAAGAAGGCGAGTGCTTCGTCGTAGTCGCGAACGAGCAGAGAGACGAGGGCGAGGGACGGGCGCGCTGCCCCCTCGCGCGATTCAACGCTCACGTTTCGGACTCCTCTCGGTGACTTCGGACGTCCGACGACGCCGGCCGCACGAGGACCGCTTCGTCTCGCCCCGCCCGGTACATCGCGACCTCCTCGGGCGATGCCGGCCTGAAGCCGAGCTTCTGCAGCAAGCCTCGCGACCGATGGTTCGCGGCCTTGAGCACCGCGACAAAGGTGCGCACGCCGCAGTTCGACCGATGTTCCTCGAGCACGGCAGAGACCGCGCTCGAACCGATGCCTTTGCGCCAGTGCCAGCTCTCCAGCTCGTATGCGACGAGCCCGGCGCCGGCGCTCGCCGCGCTCGGGGAGAGAGTCACGAAGTCATCGCGTCAGAACGAGCTTGCGTTGCTCGACGTGATCGGACAGCTCGAGCCGGACGAAGTACATCCCATCGGGCGACGGGCCACCTCGCGCGTCACGGCCGTCCCAGTGCGCGCGATGCGCTCCGGCATCGAGCCATCCCTGGGAGAGCACCGCGACTTCTCGACCGCCGACATCGTAGATCGCGAGGCGATGCGCACCGCCCTGGCCGAGCGCGTAGGCGATGTCGGTCGACGTCCTGAACGGATTGGGCGAGGGGACACCCAGCGCGCGCGAGTCTGGACCTGCACGGCCTTCCTCCACGGCGACCGCGGTGCCCGGCGTGCGCAGGTCCGTCTCGGTCGCGGCGTTGTCCGGCGCGAAGAGCCAGGGCGTGTGAGGGAACCAGGGAGAATCCGCGAGGATCCGGGCGCGCCAGTGATAGCAGGTGGAAGGCGTGAGCCCCGTGGCGTCTCCCGTGAGCGCAACCGAACTCCCCGAACCCGGCGCCGGCGCTCCCGTCCAAACGAGCGGACCGGTGACGAGGCCCGTTCCATCGAATGGGACTCCTGACGGTTTGACTTCGAACTGGAAACGCACGGCGCCTCGTCCGGCGGCCGAGCGGCCTAAGGCCTTCAGGCGAAAGCCGTCCGGGGAGTCCGATCGCCCGAGGATCGCGATCGGCGCGGGACCCGCGAGGCGTGCCTGACGAGCGATGCGGTTCACTCCTCCGCGGTCGTGGCCGAGGTAGACGTTCACTCGTCCCTGATACGGAAGCGTGCCGCCGGAGAAACTGGGATAGCCGATCGCCACGTCGGAAGCTCCGTCTCCGTTTACGTCCCCCGCGCCGGCGACGTCAGTCGCGAAGAACCCGAATGTCTGGTCTCCTTCGGCCGACCAGCTGGCCACAGTGGAGAGCCCGCTCGCGGATCCGGTGTAAAAGTAAGCCGCGCCGACATCGGATAGCCCGTGGTCGAAGCCCGGGCAGCCCACCAGGACGTCCGAGTATCCATCGCCATTCACGTCGCCCGCGGTGGACACAGCCTTCCCGAGCAGTGCATTCGCCTGGTTTCCCTCCACGCTCCATGCGGGAGCGGCGGCGAGACCCGTGGCGGATCCCTGAAACACACAGGCGAGGCCTTCCTGCATCTCTTCGTCGTCGAACGCGGGCGCGCCCACGATCACGTCCGAATACCCGTCCCCATTCACGTCGCCGGCCGTCGAGACCGACCAGCCGAAAGAGGCCCCGACCTGGTTGCCCTCCGCCACCCATGCGGGAGAGGTGGCAAGCCCCGTGGCCGATCCGTGGTACACGCTGGCTCGGCCTTCCTGCGCTTCCCCATCGGTGTGGGACCGTGCCCCCACGATCACGTCCGAGTACCCGTCTCCATTCACATCCCCTGCGGTCGAGACCGACCAGCCGAAGTTCGCCCCGACCTGGTTGCCTTCGGTCACCCATGCGGGAGAGCTGGCGAGCCCCGTCGCCGATCCGTGGTAGACGCATGCGCGCCCCTCCCAAGCCTCTCCACCGAAGTAGTCGAGCGCACTGACGATCACGTCCGAGTAGCCGTCTCCATTGACATCCCCGGCCGTGGAGACCGACCAGCCGAAATGGGCCGCGTTCTGATCGCCCTCCGCGGTCCACGCGGGAGACGAAGCCAGCCCTGTGGGTGATCCGTGGTAGACGTACGCTCGACCTTCGCTGAGTTGCCCGTGTTCCGAGAAGACCTCACCGACGATCACGTCCGAATACCCATCGCCGTTCACGTCGCCGGCGGTCGAGACCGAGAAACCGAGCGACCCGTTGGCCTGGTCGCCCTCCACAGTCCATGACGGAGCCTGAGCGAGCCCATTCGCCGAACCGAGATACGCGTAGGCGCGCCCCTCCTGGTTGAAGTTGGTGGTGAAGTCGGGCGCACCTACGATCACGTCCGAGTACCCGTCACCGTTCACGTCTCCCGCGCTCGACACCGAATAGCCGAAGTTCTCGTTGGATTGCCTCCCCTCATCATCCCAGGCGAAGTACGTCGCAAGCCCGGCCGGCGCGCCGTAGTACACCGACGCCCGTCCCTCATCCGTCTGCCCGTTGTCGTGGTTCGGACAGCCCACGAGGACATCCGAGTAGCCGTCGCCGTTCACGTCCCCCGCCGTCGCCACCGCGTACCCGAACGCCGCCTGCGCCTGCTGACCCGCGGCCGACCACTGAGCGGCGTCGAGGAGTCCCGTCGCCGAACCCACGTAGAGCCACGCCGCCCCCTCGTTGGGCTGGGTCTGGTCGTACCCCCAGCTTCCGACGATCACGTCCGCATAGCCATCCCCGTTCACGTCTCCCGCGGTCGCCACAGACAGACCCCAGAGCGCACCCGCCTGATTGCCCTCGCTCGTCCACGCCGGGGACGAGGCGAGCCCGCTCGACGATCCCTGGTACACAAACGCCCTGCCCTCATCGGTCTCGCCGTTGTCGAACCAGGACGCCCCGACGATCACGTCGGCGTAGCCATCCCCGTTGACGTCGCCGGCGTTGCCCACGGAGATCCCGAACAGCGCGTTCACCTGATTGCTTTCCGCGCTCCACGCCGGCGAGGCGGCGAGGCCGGTCGCAGACCCGAGGTGGACGATCACGCGTCCCTCGTCACCCTGCCCGTTGTCGTACTGGTACGCGCCCACGATCACATCGGCGTAGCCGTCTCCGTTCACGTCCCCGGCCGTCGACACGGATCTCCCATACGCTGCGCCGACCTGATTGCCCTCCCCGGTCCACGACGCCGTCGTACCGAGTCCTGCCGGCGATCCGTGGTACACCCAGGCGCGCCCTTCATCGGTTTGTCCGTTGTCGTAGGCGTACGCCCCGACGATCACGTCGTCGTACCCATCTCCGTTCACATCTCCAGCACTTGCGACCGCGGCGCCGAAGAGCGACAGCGCCTGATTTCCCTCCGCGCTCCACGACGCCGAGGTGCTCAACCCGGCCGCCGATCCGTGGTAAACGAACGCGCCGCCTTCGTCCTGCGTGCCGTTCTCGTAGTACTGCGCGCCCACGATGACATCGTCGTATCCGTCGCCGTTGACGTCTCCTGCAGCCGACACCGCTCCGCCGAACAGCGCTCCGCTCTGTTCCCCGGCCACGGTCCACGACCAGGCTGCGGACAGGCCGGCCGCCGAGCCGTGGTACACGAACGCTCGGCCCTCATCCAGATCGCCATCGTCGTACGCGAACGCGCCGACGATCACGTCGGAGTACCCGTCGCCGTTCACGTCGCCCGCCGTGGATACCGCGTAGCCGAAGCCGCAACCCGCCTGGTTCGACTCGGCGACCCACGAGGGCGACGTCAGGAGTGGATCGATCGTGATCGGATAAACCGCATTGCGATCGTTCACGACCAGGGCCACGCGGCACGCGCGCGCGACGGGATCACTCGCCGCATCGCCCGGGGAACGGGTAAGCAGCTCCATTCGCGACGGCAGCGGCCGCCCGGTCGCGTCCCAGGACCGGAGGCCCGAGTAGCGAAGGACCTCGACTCCATTTTCGTCGAACCACGCGAGCGAGCTGTCCCCCGCGACCTCCGCGTGCAGACCTCCGCTCACGGCGCCTTCCACGCGCACCGTGCCCCGTCCGCGCGGCCGCGACTCGAGCGTGAACCCCTGTTCCAGTCCGTCCCTCCGATTCTCGTACCACTCGACGAGCGCGCCGTGTTCGTAACGCACGCGAGTACCTTCGCTCCGAGCTTCGGTCGAATCGATCGCCGTCCTGGAGCCGTCGCGTCCGAAGCTCAACGTGCGCCACTCGAATCGCCACGGCAGTTCCGCACGATCCCCGCGCCGCGCTTCGACCTCGATCCCCGTCCCCCGAAAGCGCGTGCGCAATCCATTCGCCCGGTTCGGCGCTTGAAGTCCGGACGTCCCGAGCGACACCTCGTACTCCTGGGCCTCGATCGTGGCTCTCGCTCGATCCCACCATGCCGCGTCCGCTCCAGGCTGCTTGGAGGCGTCCTCGGCCGGGAGACCGACACTTCCGGCCAGGGCCGCGGTGTTCTCGGCCGCATTCGGTACGCTCGGGAACAGCAGGGAGACCAGCAGCGGCAAACACGCAGGGAGCCTGGGCTTCATTCGTTTGCTCCTTTCTCGTTGCGCTCGTTCCCGAGCTGTTGCGCGAAAGACGTCGGGCGGGCTCATCTCAGCACCGTGAGCCGTCGTGAGGCCGTGCGGTCGCCTGCGCGAACCCGCAGGAAGTAGAGGCCGTCGGGAACACGCCGCCCGTCGCCGTCGAGGCCGTCCCATTGAATCGAATGGACGCCTCGATCGAGAGGTGCTCCTTCGAGCAGGCGGCGCACGAGACGTCCGCCGACGTCGAAGAGTCCGGCGGTCACGAGGCTCGCGGCGGGAAGCGTCAGCTCGGCCCGACTCGAGGCTGCCGCCGGATTGGGCGCGAACGCGCCGAGGCCGAGCAGACGGTTCGAACCCGTGCGTGGCTCGACGCCGAGCGCTACGTCGTCACCGAGCAGTCGCGCCGCCGCGAAAGCAAAGTCCGACGTGCCCGCGACCAGGGCGCGGCCGTAGGCGTCGAGGCGAAGCGACACACCGTGGTCCGCGCTCCACGGTTCGAATCCCGCTGTGCCGAGGCCGGCAACCCCGTACGTCGAGTCGAGCGACCCGTTCGCGGTTAGTCGCAGCGCGAGAAAGTCGATGCTGGACGGAACGTCGCTCGAGAGACCTTCCCCCGCGGCCAGGATCCGGCCGTCCGGAAGTTGGAGCGAGGCGCTCACGCGTTGATTGGAATTCCCGATCACGAGCGCCCCGGAGTTCCCGAACGTGAAGTCGAGGGCGCCATCGGACAGGTAGCGCACGAATGCGGGACCGCCGAAGGGGCCGCCGATCCCGGAGACGACGATGCCGCCGCTGTCCTGAACTTCGACGTCGCACGCGAGCCCACCCACGCCCTGGATCGGCGTGATCACCAGCCCGTCTGCGCTGAACGATGGGTCGAGCGCCCCACCCGACTGCAGTCGAAGCGTGAGGAATCCCGCACCCCCGAAGTCGACGCCGGTTCCGACGACCACAATGCGACCATCGGACAGGACGCGAAGGGCATGGACCTCGGCGCTGCCGCTCCCCACCACGAACGTCGCAACGCCATTGGTTCCGAACGACGCGTCCCGATCCCCGTTCGACAGCAGCCGGGCGACGGCGATGGCCGTGCGGGACGGGGACGAGTTGAACGTCAGTCCGACGACGATCCGGCCGTCGGGCTGGACCGCAACGCAACTCGCCGTCGATTGGATCGTTCCGATCGCCAGTACGACACGGCCTGCGGCCCCGAACGTCGAGTCGATCGAACCCGATCCGTTGAGACGGTGGACCTGCGAATTCTCGTCGGCCACCACGAGGCGTCCGTCCGGCTGAAGGGCGACCGCGGTAGCGCCGCTGCTGCTCGCGACGACCACTCGGCCGTCCGCGCCAAACGTCGAATCGGGTGAGCCGTCAGGCATGCGCCTCGCGAGCGCGATGGCGTAAGAGCCCGACTGGCGTGCGGTGGTCCCGCACAGGACGAGACGGCCGTCGGGCTGAAGCTCATCCGCACGGAGGAAGCACTCGATGTCGCCGACGTCGTCGAGGCGAATGCCGCTCCCGTTCCAGCCGGAGTCCAGCGCCCCGCTCGCGACGGAGTACTTGAGAATCGCGACGTCACGATTGGTCGAAAACGCCGAGAGCGCGGCCGAGACTCCGACCACGATTGCGCTCGATCCGGAGAGGGTCATGGCCCGGGGGGCGTCGACGCCGGGTCCGACGCGCGTGGACAGGATGCCGTCACCATCGAAACCCGAGTCCAACGCGCCGTTCGTGACCAGCTTGGTCAGGACGAAATCGGTGTCTCCGTACAGCCCGTAGCCGAACCCCGCCGCGATGAAGCGCGGGGAGAGTCCGCTGTAGTCGACGCGCACGGCCGTCAGGTGCCCGTAGCCCGTCGCCGTCGGGATGTCCGCGACACCGTCGCCGCTGAACGAGGGGTCGAGAACTCCCGCGCTCGTCACGCGCGCCACCATGTAACCATTCTCGGAGGAACCGGCGACGATGATGCGATCGGGCTGCGTGTCGCTGTACTGAAGGGCCAGCCCGCCGGCGTAGATGTCGAAACCGGGGTTGAAGAACGCCTTGCCGTCGCCGTCGAAGCTCGAGTCGAGTGCGCCGTTCGTGAGAAAGCGGACCATTTCGATTCCGGCTCCAAACGAATAGGCGTCTCCCGCGACCACGATGCGCCCGTTCGACTGGACCGTCATCGCCCGGGCCTCGTCGAAGGTGAAGACGTTGGCGGAGGCGCCCCCCGAACCATTGAACGTCGGATCGAGTTGGCCCCCGGAAGTGAATCGGAACACCGCGAGGTCCTTGCCGGATGCGCCGTAGGTGAGATTGCCGGCGACCAGGATCCGGTCATCGCCCTGGATCGCTAGGGCGCGCGCTTCGACGTTCGTGTATGGCCCGGTCACGCGTCCGCCGATTCCGAACGTCGTGTCCGGCCGGCCGTCGGCCTCGAAGCGCGCCAGATGAAACTGCCCCGGAGTCCAGGCAAGGAGAATCAGCCGTCCGTCGGACTGCGCCGCGAGGCCAACTGCGTCGGAATAGCCCGCACCGAACTGGACCCGCGTTTCGCCCCAGACGCCGAAGCCTCCGTCGCGCGATCCGTCCGCGTTGTAGCGGATGATCGAGCACGCATAGGCGTTGACTCCCTCGTGGCGCGAACTCGCGACCACGAATCGCCCGTTGGATTGCGCGAGGACCGCGACCGGGAAGTCATCGCCTCCGCCGAATCCGAATCGGACGCGGCCGTCGGCGCCGTAGGCGGGATCGAGTGCCCCGGGCGCCGCGCCGGCCGGGCAAGTCGTCGCGATTGCGGCGACGATCTGGACGAGAAGCAATAGGACGGCGAGGTGTCCGCGAACGCAGCGCATGTCTCCTCCGGCGGGCGGGCACGCCCGGGTGGGCGTGCCGGAGGAGGTCCACAGACCCACTCCGCCGGATGAAACGGGGCAACGCTCGCAGACGAACAGGCGCGTTCGGCGGGCGGATCGAGCTTGCGGGGAAGGGGGTGCCCGAAGCCGAGATCAGGGTGCCAGGTTCTCGAACACGACTCGCCTCACCCAGACACCACGTACGCCGCTCTCCCGCCCCGCCAGCGCTCGGAACCGATCGAACGCACGCGTCGGCGCCGCCAGCCGGGGCGGTGGCGCTGCATCGGTGATGCCACCCATTCCGCGCAGCCACTCGGTGGTCGGCCCGGTGACTGGCGCGTACCGAACGGGCTCGTTCCGACGCGGCGCCGGCATCCGGTCGAGATCGGCCTCGAGCTCGGGTACTGGCGCAGGACTCACGATCACGAGCAACTGTTCGCGCCCGCCGCGGCTCGTGACCTTCCACGCGCTCTCGCGTCCGGCGATGGGCCCCGGCAGGACGAGCGTGGAGTCCGCGGCGAGCGGGTTGTCGAGGTCGAACACCGGTTGGGGAAAAAGCAGAAACGTCGAACCGAGATCGTCCTGGTTCATCACGTAGACCCAGGCCCGTTGCGTGGATCGGAACTCGAGCGACACGTCGTCGCCGGGCGCCACCCGATCGCCGGAGGTCAGCGGTTCGTAGCCGCCGAGGGTGCGGCGCACGAACGTCGCGTCCACGTCGTAGACAGTCGAGCCTTCGGCCGCCGGCGTTTCACGGAGCGTCGTCGCATCGCGGGAATCAAGACGCGGGCGCGGAACGAGGAGCCACGTGACTGCCGCCAGCAACAGGACGCCGGCCGCCGCGAGGGCGAGTGCCGGGCGCGAGCGGGGCGGCGTCCGAGCGGCCGGCTCGTGTGCGCGGCTCCCGAGCGCCGCGCCGAGCGCCTCGAGGCCCGGGAAGCGATCGGCGGCACGGGGATTCGTGGCGCGCTCGATCGTGGCCGACAGCGCCTCGGGCAATTCCGGTCGCTGTTCCCGCAGCGCCGCACGCACCCCGCTCGCGACGGCGGCGTTCAACTGCTCGAAGGTCGCGGCTTCGTAAGGGTAGCGCGCGGTCGCGGCGAACCAGAGCGTCACACCGAGCGCGTACTGGTCGGACCGGGGCGTCGCAGGCTCACCTTCGAGACGCTCGGGTGAGAGGAACAGCGGCGTGCCCGACACGTTGAAGGCTCCGCGTCGCTCGCGCGTCCAGGGGTGCCCGAGGCCAAAGTCGGTCAGAACGACGCGTCCGCCCGGTTCGAGGATCACGTTCGCAGGCTTCACGTCGCCGTGGACGAGTCCGTCCGCGTGCACGGCGTTCAGCGCTTCGGCGAGCGCGGCGCCGATGCGGGCAACCTCGAGCGCGTCGAGCGGGCCTGCGCGCTCGATCCTCTCGGCCAGCGTCTCACCGCGGACGAACTCCATCCAGACGCCGTGGCGCCCGTCGTGCTCGGCGGCGCCGAATACGGTAACGACTCCCGGATGCCGGATACGAGCGCTCGCGCGCGCTTCGTCCACCCCGTCCGAATCGCCGCGCGGCGCGCGCAGCAACTTGAGCGCGACGTCGCGGCGGAGCGAGGGATCCCAGGCCCGGTAGACGTCCGCGCTCGCTCCGGACCGCACGTGCTCCATGAGGAACAGATCGCCCCACCGCTCGGGCATCGGCCCTGCGGCCGACTCGGCGCGCTGCAACGTGCGATTGAAGTCGGCGATCCTCGCGATGTCGCGCAACGCGCGAACGCTCGCGCCTTCGACCCTCCGGGCACCGGACTCGCCGGCGGCCAGACTCTCGGTCGAGGTCTCGGACCACGACTCGATCAGGTGATCGAGTGCGCGCGGATCCTCGCTCACGTCGTCTCCTCGTGCCCCATCGCCTCCGCGAGGCGCTTCAATGCGCGTTGCACCGCCATGCGCGCCGCGTCCCGGCTTGGCCTTCCGGTCATCTCCGCGATCGCGCCGTAGTCGTAGTCGAGCTCGACGTGCAGATGGATCACCTGACGCTCCTCCTCCGACAGCGTGGCCAGCGAGCGCTCGTATCGCCTGACTACGTCGGCCCCGATGGCCTGCTCGAGCGGCGAGGGTGACGGATCGACGAACTCGAGATCCTCGGCGTTTTCGGAGCCCCGCCGAAGGTCCGCCCACCTCACCTGATCCCTGACACGGTTCAGCACGGCCTGGCGAACATAGGCTTGGAAACTGGTCGGCCCGCGGACTTCGATCCGGTCGAGCGTCTGCAGCGTCCCGACCAGCGCGTCCTGAACGAGGTCGGCGGTGTCGAGCAGCGCGCGCGCGCGCATGGGCAGACGACCGGTGGCCCATCGCGTGAGGCGAGGGACGAAGCGGCTGATCAACTCGTCGAGGGCGGCGCTCTCCCCGCACTTGGCGCGGCGCAGGAGGTCGACGGTCAAGGCGAGCTCGGGAGAGGGTTTCTTCGACTCGTTCAAGGAGCACCTCGACACGTGACCCCGATGCGACGCGGGAGTATAGGCAGTGTGCGAGCGCGTGGACAACGCCCGTGCCGCCATTTCTTCGGACGAGAGCGAAAAGGATCGTGGCTCATCGTGGGTCGCGCTCCTAGACTGTGCGCATGCACCGACTCTGGATCGCCTCACTCCTGCCGGCCGCACTCGCATTGGCGTCCGGGCCGCTCGCCGCATCCGCGCGCCCCGATCCTCCGAACGAGCGCTGGCGTGCGGTCCTGACCGGCCACAACGGGGCGGTCGTGGAGAGCCTCGCGACCGCGTTGCTGCGGGACGAGGAGGCTCGGCCCGCGGCCGACTCGTTGTGGATCGCCGAGCTCGCTTTCCGCCTTGCCCATGCTCGAAACGAGCGGCTCGGTTCCGACGACCTCGCTCGAAGCCGGATCGCGCAGTCCCTCGGCATCCGGATCCGCCACCTGCCGCCGAACGACGAAGCGATTGGCGAGGCCGAGTTGGTGTACGCCGAGCAGGCCTTCGATTCCGATCCGGCCCGCGCCCTCGCGCACGCTGAACTGGCGTTGTCCATCCTCGCGAGCCAGCCGACACCGCTCGACTCGCTGGTCACGACCGCCAAAGTCGACATCGGAGTGATGCGCGTCCTGGCCGGCCGCGGGCGGGAAGCGATCCCGATCCTTCGCGCAGCGGTCGAAGACTGGCGGCGCTACGCAGGCGGCCCCTACCGCCGGATGCTGAACCCGCTGAGCTGGATCGGCAAAGCGTACTTGCAGGTGGGCGACTCCGACTCCGCGCGCTTCTCGCACGAAGAGGCGCTTCGCGTGCTCGATGCCATCGCGACTCCGAGCGACCGGGCGAGGAGCACCCCGATGGTCAATCTCATGGAGCTGGCCACGCTGTCGGGAGACCTGTCGCGCGCGATCGACCTCGGCTACGCCAGCCTCCGCGACCTCGAGGCCGGCGGAGACCCGCGTGATGTCCTGGCAGGCAGGAGCAACCTGGCGACGATCCTGATGCAGTTCGAGGACGACGAGGGAGCGCTCCGCGAACTCGAAGCCGGGATGAGCGCGGTGAAGGGCATCGCGACTCCCGAGGAGTTGGTCGTGCGCACCGCGCGCCTCAATCTCGCGGCTTGCTACCTGGCACTCGGCCGGTACGACGAAGCCCTGATTCACTTCGAGCAGGTTGAAGCCGAGGCTCGCGCTCACCCCGACCCCCTCGATCCCGGTGTGCGCGCAATCGCGGTGCTCGGTCAGGCCCAGGTGCACCAGGCGAAGAAGCACCACGCCGAAGCGCTTGCCGCGTGCCGGCGAGGCATCGCGCTCAACGACTCCTCCGCGGTGCCCGATCGCATTTCACAGGTCAGTTCACGTGCGCTGCAGATCCGCATCGCCGAGGCCATGGGCGATACGAACCAGATCGCAACCGCGCGCCGCGAACTCGAAGCGATCCGCTCACGATTCGGGCTCGCAGGGACGTCCACCGGCGCGATGCTCGCGCACTGGATGGCCCGCGCGGACCGGGATCTCGGCCGGGCGGACCTCGCTTGGTCGGGCGCGCTCGAAGCCGATCGGATGGATCGTGAGGTCCTGCGGCTCGACCTCGCGATGCTGCCGGACTCGCGCGCGCTGCAACTCGTCCGCCGCCGCTCGTACATCCTCGACCAGGTGCTCGATCAGGCCGACGAACAGCGTCCGGAGCGCTGGGAGACGTCGTGGGATCGACTCGTCCGAAGACGGGGGCTGGTGAGGGCGGAACTGCAGCATCGCCGCTTGCCCACGGGCCTCCAATCCGACTCTGCGCTCGTCGCGGCGCATCGGCGCTGGACCTCCGCGCAGCGGGAGTTCGCCCGCCGACTCGTCCGCGGCGCGGCGTCGGCAGAGGACTCGGCCAGTCGATCCGCCCTGGCGGGCCTGGCGCTCGCTGCCGACGAGGCGTCCGCGAGCTACACGCGCGCCCTGAGATCGCGTGGCACGGACACGACGCGCACCGATGTCGGCCTCGGCGACGTGCGCGCGGCGCTCTCGCCCGGGCAGGCGCTCGTGGCGTTCGCCGAGGTGGAGGCGCGAGACGGCACGCGACGGGTGCTCGCGTACGTGACGCGCGGAGGCGAATCGGCGATCACGCGGCTATCGTTCGGCACTTCAGCCGAGCTGAGGGCCGTGCTCGAGCCCTGGCGCGAGCGGCTCGCGAACTCGCCCGGTGCGGCCGCGCGGACAGGAGGCCGGGCGGAGCGTGAGTGCCGGCGTCTCGGCGCCCGAGTACGCACGATGCTCTGGGATCCGATCGCGGCCGCCATCGGGAACGCCCAGGATCTCGTGATCGTTCCCGATGACCCCCTCGCCGATGTCGCGTGGCTGGCGCTTCCGGTCGGTGACGATCGCTACCTCGTCGAGGAAGACCGGTCCATTCGGATCGCCGATAGCGAACGCGATCTTCTCCCCGACTCCTCGCCGACGATCAGCCGCGTGCTGCTGGCTCTCGGGGACCCGAGCTACGGGGAAGCCCCGACGGACCGTGGAAGTGCTTTCGTCCTGCGTGCGGCCGTCGATACGTGCGCCATTCGGGCCTGGCCGCGCTTCCGCCCGCTGCCGAACACGGCGACTGAAGTTCGCGACGCCGCGCAGTCGTGGGAATCGGAACGCGGCGCCGAGGCGCGCGTGCTGGTCGGCGACGACGCGACGGAAAGTGCGTTCCGGGAATTCGCGCCACGAGCGCGCGTGATCCACGTCGCCACGCACGGCTACGTTCTCGGGAACGCGTGTCGCGGCGCCTCCGGCGGCGAGCGCGGCTTCGGCGGTATCGCGATCGTCGGCGGTCCGCCGGCGGTTCGCTCCCGCCCCCGGGCCTCCTCGCCCGAGCCGCCGCCGCCGGCCTCACCTTGGATGGGCCGTCGAGTCTGGCTCGCGCTTGCCGCTGCCGATCATGCACCCGATGCCGCGCATGATGAGGACGACGGCCTGCTCACCGCCGAGGAAGTGGTCACGCTCGACCTTTCACAGGCTGACTGGGTGGTGCTCTCCGCCTGTCAGTCCGGCTACGCAGAGAACTGGTCGCGCGAGGGAACGCTCGGCATGCAGCGCGCGTTCAGACTCGCGGGCGCACGAAGCGTGATCGCCAGTCAGTGGCCGGTCGAGGATGCCTCCACTGTGCAGTGGATGCGCTCGCTGTATGGCGCACGGAGCAGGGGCGAAGTTCGGGCCTCGGCGGCTCTCGCCTCCGCCTGCCGGAGCGTCCTCGCCGAGCGACGCCGGACCGGACGCTCCACGCACCCGTTCTACTGGGCCGCGTTTCGCGCCTACGGTCCGTGACACGGCCGCGGGCGCGGCGCTCGACGCGTGCGCCCGGAACTTCGGAGCGAGTGCTGCCGGATCGGACCGTGACCGCCGCAGACCTGCCGATGGAGATCGAGTCGCGCGAGGAAGAGTGAGACCCCTCGGGGTTCAGCGCTCCCGGGCCGACCCTGCCGCTCGACCGTGTTCGCGGGGGTCGACGCCCCGGACCATAGCCGCTTCGTCCGGCCCGGCGCCGAACGCTTCGGAGTGCGCCGGCGATGCCGGCTCGAAGCCGAGCTTCTGCAGCAGGCCGCGCGACCGATGGTTCGCGGCCTTGAGCACCGCGACGAACGTGCGCACGCCGTAGTTCGAGCGTAGTTCATCCAGCACGGCAGAGACCGCGCTCGAACCGATGCCCTTGCGCCAGTGCCAGCTCGCCAGCTCGTACGCGACGAGCGCGTCGCCCGAGCCGCGCACCGTGGCCTGGACGTAGCCCGCCGCCTCGCCGCCGGGAAGGCGCACGACCCAGTTGAGCCACGCTTCGCGGCCGTCCGGCGAGGCGCGGCGCTCGAGGCGCGCGTACCGCTCCTCGAGCCACGACTCGGACGGCGGCGGTTCGTTCTCGAACTCGTAGATCGCCGGGTCGCCGAGCACGCCGAACATCTCGCGCGCATGAGCCACCGTCAGCGGCTCGAGCGTGCAGTGCGTCGCTTCGAGGATCCTCACGCGGCCGCGTGACCGCGAGCGCGTCGCGCGCCTCGCGCGCCGGCAGAGTCGAGACGCCCGCCGAGCGCGCGGAATGCCGCGACGCGCGAACTCATCGGTTCGCGCCGCCGGGTCGCTCGATCGTCACCTCGTCGCCGACGTCGATGCGCATGCCGTCCTCGCCGAACTCGACCGCGCCGTCGTAGTTCCGACGGACCAGTTCCAGCGTCGCCTTCGGATCGGCGTTGTAGTGGGAGAACACGGCGAGCTTCGGACGGACCTGCGCGAGCACGCGGCCCGCCTCGACGCCGTCGGTGTGGTGCTCCGCGATCACACGCGCCTGCCGGCGCGTGATCCTCGAGTTCGGCAGCACCTCGTCCGGCGGCCCCGTCAGCAGCGGGTCCTGCTTCCACCGCCCCACCTCGTGAACGAGCAGATCCACGCCCGCGGTGAACTTCACGAGGTTCGCCGAAGGCCCCGTGTCGCCCGAGATCGCGACCGAACGGCCGCCGAAGTCCACCCGGTAGCCGAACGCCGGCTTCACCGGACCGTGGTCCACGAGGAACGCCGTCACCTTCACGCCGTTCGACTCGTAGACCGTGCCCTCGCGGATCTCGGTCGTGACGACGCGGACGCCCGCGGCGGGGAACTTCTCGTCCACGTCGCGCCGCACGTGGATGTCGAACGCGAGCGCCTCTTCGAAGTTCCGCATCATGGCGCGCGTGCCCGCGGGCCCCCACACTTCGAGCGGCACCGCCCGCCCCTGCGACGCCCACGGCGAGAGGAGCAGTTCGGGCAGCGAGATCACGTGGTCCGAGTGCAGGTGCGTGAGGAACACGCGCGTGACCTCGGCGGGATTCACGCCCGCCCGCATCATGCCGGTCGTGATGCCGCGGCCGGCGTCGAACAGCAGTCGCTCCTCGCCCGCCACGACGAGCGTCCCGATGCCGAGCCGTTGCGCGCTGAAGGTCGGGCCGCCCTGGGTGCCGAGCAGCACGACGCGCAGGCCGTGCCCGGCGCGCGGCGCGGCCGTTTCGGGTTCGGCCCTCGCGACGGCGGGCAGCGCGATCGCGAACGCGAACGCCACCCACGCGGCGGTCCTCATGGCAGGCGCCTCCTTCGGAACGAGTCCTGCGAACTCCGTGGCGCGCCGCGCGTCGTTGCGGGCGTGCCCGAGCGGCGAAGGTACCGGCTGCGTCGACGAAGCGGGACGAAAATCACACCTCCGCGGACGTCGCGACCTCGCGCGCGGTGACGGCGGCGCCGGCGCTCGCCGCGATCACGAGCACGACCGCGAGCCACTGCGCCCCCGTCAGCATCTCGTGCAGGAACACGAGCCCCGCGAGCGCCGCCATCGCGGGCTCGAGGCTCATCAGGATTCCGAACGTGCGCGCGGGGAGCGCCTTGAGCGCGACCATCTCGAGCGTGTAGGGCAACGCGCTCGAGAGCAGCGCGACGCCGGCGCCGGCGAGGAGCAGCGGCGGCGACAGTCGGGCGAGGCCGCCGCTCGCGACCGACACCGGCAGAACGAAGAGCGTGGCGATCGCCATGCCGACCGCGACCGCCACTCCGCCCGGCATCGCTCGCGAGACGCGCGCGCCGAGCAGGATGTAGGCGGCCCAGAGCGCGGCGGCCACGAGCGCGAAGACGACGCCGAGCGGGTCCACCCCGCCCGCGCGCCACGGCGCGATCAGCGCGATGCCCGCCGCGGCGAGGACGACCCACAGCAGGTCGAGCGCGCGGCGCGATCCCGCGACCGCCACGCCGAGCGGGCCGAGGAACTCGAGCGTGACGCCGAGCCCGAGCGGAATGCGCGAGATCGCGAGGTAGAACGACACGTTCATCACCCCGAGCACCACGCCGTACGGGATCACCGCGCGCCACTGCTCCGCCGTGAAGCGCGCGACGCGCGGCCGGAACACGACCGCGAGCATGAGCGCCGAGAGCACGATGCGCAGACCGACCGTGCCGAAGACGCCGAGCGCCGGGAACAGGCTCTTCGCGATCGCCGCGCCGCCCTGCACGCTCAGCACGCCGAGCAGCACGGCGGGAATCGGCGGGATCGCCGCGCGCTTCGATCGGTCGGTCACGCGAAGTCGTCTCCGAAAACGTTCGTGGGGCGGTCGCCCGCCGAGGATCGCGGCGTGCCGATGCCGGGCCCCGTCGTCAGTTCGCCGCCGCCGCGGACTTGAGCGCGCGCGCCGTCCAAACGGCGCTGAGCGCGTCGATGGCGCCGAAGAGCAGCAGCTGGATCGGCCCCGTGCGCGCCGCCACGAGCGCCACGCACAGCAGGGCGAAGATCATCCGCCCCATCACCGAGGCGCGCATGAACGCGGTCACGCCCTCGGAGCCGCACCGCCAGTAGTAGTAGCTGACGACGATCGAGAGCGCGCCGAGCACGCGCACCCACGCGTCCGCGGGCGCCGGCAGACCGAGTGGCGCGAACACGAGCGCCGGAGCGAGCAGCAGGCCGACGCCGATCACGGCGACGTAGCCGCCGAACACCTTCATGCTGAGCGAAGCGGAATTCACGACCTGTGTCCTCCCGGGTTCCCGGCCTCAGTTCGCGACGGGCGACAGCGTGTGCGCGTCGCGCGCGAGCAGCCAGCGGCCGTCCGGCTGCCTGCGGTACACCGTGAGCCGATGACCGGCGTACCGCACGGTGTCGCCTCCCGAATGCGGCGTCACGGACAGCGAATCGCGGCACTGCGTGTAGGCGACGTCGCCCGCGACGACGACGTCTTCGATCTCGCTCGCGCAGCGGAACCGGATCCGCTCCTTCGCGGCCGTGAAGTTCGCGGCGAATCCGTCGCGTCCGATCGGCGCCTCGCCGGGACTGAGGAGCGAGGCGTCGTCGGTCATCGAGGCCAGCAGCCGGTCGAGGTCGCCGGCGTTGACGGCGGCGATCCAGGCGGCGTGGGTTTCGCGGACGGCGTGTTCTTCGGTTTGCATGTGCGACCTCCGCGGCCAGTCGGTGAGACCGCGCCGTCGTCAGGGTGACGGTGCTGCACGATTCGAGCGATCGAGGGCAGCCGGCCTCGACGGGGCAGGCAGCATACTCGCGGAGAGTTGTTTCCAACGGCCGGCCCTGGGCGAGTTCGTCCGCGAGCCCGGCCAAGTCGCAGATCTTCCGCATCAGCGGGTCTTCGATCTCCTCGAATCGAACGCCGCAGATGCCGGTGATCTTGACGGCGATCGCGCAGTCGGCGGGCTCTGCGTGACCGGATGCCGGACGCGACCGCCTGCGCCTTCAACCCTCGCGTGCGCCGGGATTCTCGCGGCCCGCAGGCCGCCTCAGTTCCTCGGCGAGCCCGATGAGAATCCCCTCGGGGCCGCGGAGGTAGCAGAGCCGATAGATGCCCTCGTAGTCCACGACTTCGTCCACGACCGTCGCGCCGCGCTTCGCGAGACGCGCGAGCGTGTCGTCGAGGTCGTCGACGGCGAACATGACGCGCAGGTAGCCGAGCGAATTCACCGGGGCCGTGCGGTGATCGGAGGCGATCGCCGGCGCGTCGAAGCGCGATAGCTCGAGCCGGCCGTGGCCGTCGGGCGTGCGCATCATGGCGATCTCGACGCGCTGGCCGCGCACGCCGGTGACGCGCCCGGCCCACTCGCCATCGATGCGCATGCGGCCCTCGAGCGTGAGGCCGAGTTCGGCGAAGAAGGCGATCGTCGCATCGAGGTCTTCGACGACGATGCCGACGTTGTCCATGCGTTGGACGGTCATGAAGGCCTCGTGGGAGTGCAACGTTCGAACGGATCGCGCCCGCGAGGGCAGGCGTTGCCGAGACGCGCAGCGACGATGCTCTCCGATCGTAGTGCGGAGCCGTTGGACCCACTGCATCGGGTCGACTCGATCAAACCGTCACGCCTCACCTCGCTGGCTCCCCGGACGGGCGCCACAAGTAGCGACTGACGGCTTCCTCTCTGCCCTGGAACTGCAGGACCTCGTCCCGGTCGTGCACGAATCGGGCGCGCTCCAGAGTGCGACGCGACGGCGCGTTCGCGGTTTCGGTGATGGCGAGGATGCTCGGCAGATCGAAGCTCGCGGCCGCCCATCGACACGCGAAGAGCAGAGCCTCCGATCCGTACCCGCGCCCGCGAGCGCTTTCGGCGATGGCGTAGGACACCTCCACTTCGTCGTGATAGGGACTGAACCCGACGTGTCCGAGCAACGTCCCGCTCGCGAGGTGTTCGACGGCGAGCACGTACGGGCCCAGGCGCGGATCGCCCGGCGACGCGTAGCACGAGACCAGGTAGCTCGTGCGAGACGTCGCTTCGTTCATGTCCTGGTAGACGTGCGAAGGCAGCCAGCGCCGCGTGGTCGGCTCGCCGTTCAGTTCCATCATCCGCGCCGCGTCTTCGACGACGATGCGTCGCAGCCGCAAGGATGGGGTGTCGATCGGAGGAGAGATCATGCTGTCAGTCACCCGGCTCGTCAGTTGTGCGAGGCAGGACGCCCGGTCCATCGGCGGTCCGCGCGGCGGATCGGCCGCTGCTCGCGGTTGTTGGCTGGCGCGGTCAAGCGCTACTCACCATTGCCTTGCGGGCTGTGCTTCTCGTCCACATAGCGCCACGGCTCGCCCTTGGTGTGGACGCGAAACACGAGGATCCTCGCGCCCTTATTCCCGGCGCTCGCCTGGTGCCGTTGCTTGAACGCGACATGTCCCACGGTGCCGGGCTTGCCGACGATGGGCGGCGCATCGTCGCGTTCAATGACGGGATTGCCTTTCAGGTAGTAGTGGAACTCCTCGCCCGGGTGCCAATGCCAGTCCAGCTTCTGGTTGGGAGGAATCTCCACGAGGTCAATGAGCACCTCGCGCCCGGGCGTGAATTCCGTCGAGAGGCTCGTGGTAAGCAGATTGGTCACCTTCGATCCGGCCGAGCCACCGAGGGCGGGAATGGCAAGCCCCGCGGCGAGGCCGGCCGCGAACACGAACAAGAGCAGCAGCATGCGTGACCGAGTCATTTGAGCCTCCGTTCTTGGTGTTGGCCAGCGGATGATCGGGTGCTCACCGGCGCCAACCGCGCGAGGCACTGCAGCTGGATTCGGTGCTCGCGACGTGGCGGGCGTCCGGTGCGGCTCTCGAGGCAGTCGGCGGCGACGGGCTGTCCTCGTTCACGACGCGTTCGACGCGACCCTGGGCGGCCACGCGCCGATCCGCTGACGCAGGGCGACGATCTTTCCGAAGTGATACGCGTTGTGCACCGCGACGCAGTTCAGCTCGTCGGCAAGAGTCACCCCTGGCTCGAGCTCAACGGCGAGTCGCTCGGGCGTGCGCCCCAGGGCTGCCGCGGCGCGAGCGCCGGTCAGGAAGAGCTCCACGAGTTCGTGCCATTGGTTCTCGTGTTGCGGCGCGGCGGTCGGGTAATACTCCGCGTCCGCCGGCACGCTTCCCGGCTCGAGGATGCTCTGCTGATAGAGCACGAGGTGCCACAGCTCGTCATAGATGGAGTGCGACGCGCCGTCCGGCCGCTGCGTCACTTGCTCGAGCGTCAGCCCCGAGAGCAGGCGCGATCTCTCCGCGAACTCGCCGACGAGGAACAGGTGATCGAGGATCTGCATGCTTGCGCCTTCCTTCCCCGATGGTTGTGGGCGACGGAGTGCCGGCGGCTGACGCTTCAGTTTCAGCCGTGGGCAGCGCAGCGGACCGTTGGCTGCAATCGGTTCCTAGGCGGGAATGCGCGCCGCAACGAGCTCTCCCACTCTGGAGAGACCCTCCCGCACGCGATCGGTCCATCCACGCGGATCTCGCCGACCATGGAACACTGCCGTGATGAGAATGCGCTCAGTCTCCACCGCGTACAGCACGAGGTACGGAAAGCGCCGGAGCAACGCCTTGCGCGTCTTCAGCGCGACAAGCTCGTGCCCCTCGGGAAGACGCCGCAGACTCTCGACCGCAGCGTCGAACGCGAGCAGGAACTCGAGACCAAGGCCCCTCCTCTGGCGTTCATACCACTCGAACGCGTCCTCCACTTCCCGTTCTGCCTCCGGCAGGAGATGGACCGGGCGACTCATCGCCCGCCTTCCAATCTGCGCTTGATCTCCTCCCACGACGAGCATTCCCTCGGACTGCTCTCGTGCGCCAGAAGCCGGCGCTCAGCCTCCTCGCGCTGTTCCGGCGTGAGTTCGACATCGCGAGGCGACCGCGCAATGTCATCCCACAGGTCTTGAACGCGAAGGATCTTCTCCGGCACGGAGAGTTCCTCGGGATCGCGACGTTCCGGATCACCACTCATCTTGCGTTCCTCACTTCCGCAGGCCGGGGGCGGGTCGACGCCGGGCTTGCGCCTAACGCATGGCCGCTCAGTCACGGGAGCGTGCGGCGCGCCCGATGCGTCGCAGCGCGCGTGACGCGCGAGCCCCTCGGCTGCAGCCACATGTTAGGCCGGATCACGTCACTGGCAGACCAGATAGAAGGACTGCGTGTCAGGCTCCTTGATTGTCAGGAATGACGGGCGCGACTTCGTCCAGACGGCGAGCCCGTTCTGTTTGTTGAGAAGAAACGTGCTGAGGCTCCAGCCAAGCGGGCCGACTTGATAGTCGACGGCCGCCAATGATTCGCCA
>JBGAOA010000114.1:0-7675 GCA_044222065.1 Candidatus Eiseniibacteriota bacterium | reverse complement strand
CCCTCGAGACGCACCGGAGACCCGAATGAACGACTCCCGAGCCGGAACGCGGCTCGCGACCGCCTGGCTCGTCGCGATCGCCGCGCTGCACGCGTGGGGCGCGATCGCGCCCGGTGCGGCCGCGTGGGGTTTCGAACACTTCGCCTACCTCGGCGCGCCGGCGCGCCTCGCGGTGCTCGCCGCGGTCGCGCTCGCCGTCCTCGCCGCGCGCGGCGCCGCGGCGCGCCCCCGGACGAACGCGTCGGAGGCCGGACCTTCCGGTGCGGGGGCGCTCGCCGTTCCCTTCGCACTCGCGCTCGCGGGCGGCGCGCTCTTCGGCGCGCTGCGCGTCTCGCACCTGCTGCTCGGCGACGGCGCGGCAATCGTGCACGAGCCGCCCGTGCCGCTGCGGCTCGACCCGTTCGAACCGCTCGGCTCGCTCGCGACGCAGTTCGGCATCCGGGCGCACGCGGCGCTCACGGGCGCGCGGCCCGACGACTGGCGCGCGGCGTGGAGCGGCGCGGCGCTCGCGAGCACCGCTTTCGGCGCGCTCTGGACGCCGCTCAGCTGGGCGCTCGCGCGCCGCGCGGTCGCGCCCGCGGGCGAACGCGCACGCTCCCTCGCCGTCCCGGCGTTCGCGGCGCTCGTCTTTCAGGGCTACGCGCTGCTCGTGTGCGGCTATGTCGAGAACTACGCATTCGAGCTCGTGGCGCTCACGCTGTTCGCGTTCGCCTTCCTCGGCGCGCTCGACGGCGCGGGCACGGCCGCGCTCGCGGGCCTCGCGTTCGCGCTCGCGCTGCTCGGGCACTTCTCGGCGCTCGCGACCGCCCCCGGCTGCGCGGCGCTCGGGGTCGTGCCCGCGCGCCGCGGGCGGGCGCGCGACGCGGCGCTCGGGGCCGGCGCGGCGATCGCGGCGATCGCGATCGCGGGCGTCGCGCTCGCCCGCTGGTCGCCGGGTTACGACCTGCCGGCCGCGCTCGCCCGCGTCTCGGGCCTCGTCGCGAGCCGGTCGCAGGAGGTGCGTCCGAACTACCTGCTCTCGCCCGACCACGTGCGCGACCTCGCGAACGTCATCGTGCTCGTCGGACCGCTCGGAGTCGGGCTCGCGACGCTGCTGCTCGGCGCGCGCGCGCTCCGCGGACCGCGCGACGCCGAGGTCGCCTCGCTCGCGGCGCTGCTCGTGCCGTGCGCCGCCGCGCTCGCGATCGCGGGCGACTCGAACCTCGGATACGCGCGGAACTGGGACGTGCTCGCCGCCCAGGGCGTGCTCTTCACCGCCGCGGCCCTGCGGCTGCTCGCCCGCGCCCCCGCGACCGCGCGGCGCACCGCGCTGTTCGCGGCGCTCGCGGCGCTGAGCGTCTTCCACACCGGATCGTGGATCGCCTCGCAGCGCTCGGAGTCCTCGGCGCTCGCGTGGTTCGAGCGCCTGCCGCTGGGGCTCGGCCGCACCGAATCCACGCTCGGCTGGTGGCACCGCGAGAACGGCCGCACGCGCGAGGCCGAATGGTGGCTCGCGCGCTCGCTCGATGCGTACCCTGCGAACGTCCGCGCGCACGTGCACCTCGGCGAGCTGTACGTCGGGCGCGGGGACTTCCGCCGCGCGGCGCTCGCCTTCGACGCCGCGGTGGAACTGAGGCCCGACCGCGCCGACTTCCGCCTGCGCCGGGCGAGCGCGCATCTCCTCGCCGGCGATCCGCCGACGGCGCGCGCGGACCTGCTCCTGCTCGCGCGCGAGTTCCCGGACGACGCGCGCGTCGCGGCCGCGCTCGCGCTGGCGGAGTGGTCGCTCGGGGAGAGCGAGGACGCGGCGTCCGCGATGGCGCGCGCGGGAGCGCTCGGGAGCGCAGCGGCCGACTCGTTCGCGGCCACGGGCTTCCCCCCGCGCGAGCATCCGGATTTCGGCGCGCTCCACGCCGCGTGGATCCGGCTCGTCGGACTCGACCGGCCCGCTCCGGCGTCCGCGAAAACGACGACGCCCCGGCGCTAGGCCGGGGCGTCGGGAACGCGTCGTGGGCTAGGTGCCCTCGCTCCAGGCCGCCATGTACTTCACCTGCTCGGCGGTCGGCACGTCGATGTCGATGCCCATGCTCTTGAGCTTGAGGCGCGACACTTCCTTGTCGATGTGCTCGGGAACGACGTAGACGCTCTTCTGGAGCGAGCGCGACTTCTTGCGCAGGAACTCCACCGAGAGTGCCTGGTTCGCAAACGACATGTCCATGACCATCGCCGGATGGCCCTCGGCCGCGGCGAGGTTGATGAGGCGGCCTTCGCCGAGCAGGTACACGCGGCCGCCGCCCTTGCGCCGGAACTCCTCGACGAACGGACGCACCGTGCGCCGGCCCGTCGACATGCGCTCGAGCGCGGGAATGTCGATCTCGACGTTGAAGTGCCCGCTGTTCGCGACGATCGCGCCGTCCTTCATCGCGGCGAAGTGCTCGCGCCGCAGCACGGACTTGTTGCCCGTCACCGTGATGAACAGGTCGCCGCGCGGCGCGGCCTGCTCCATGGACACGACCTCGAAGCCGTCCATCGCGGCCTCGAGCGCGCGCAGCGGGTCGATCTCGGTCACGAGCACCGTCGCGCCCATGCCCTTCGCACGCGACGCCAGTCCGCGGCCGCACCAGCCGTAGCCCGCGATCACGACCGCCGAGCCCGCGACGAGCATGTTCGTGCAGCGCAGCACGCCGTCCATCGTGCTCTGACCGGTGCCGTAGCGGTTGTCGAACAGGTGCTTCGTGTCGGCGTCGTTGATCGCGACCACCGGGTACTTGAGCACCTTGCTCTTCGCCATCGCGCGGAGCCGCGTCACGCCGGTCGACGTCTCTTCGGTGCCGGCGAACACGTCGCGCAGGTAGTTCTTCTTCTTCGTGTGGAGGACGGTCACGAGGTCGCAGCCGTCGTCCATCGTGATGTGCGGGCGCGCTTCGATCGCGGACACGATGTGCGAGTAGTAGGTCTTGTGGTCTTCGCCCTTGATCGCGAACGTGGACAGGCCGTAGTGCGCGACGAGCGCGGCGGCCACGTCGTCCTGCGTGCTGAGCGGGTTCGAGCCGCACAGGTAGACTTCCGCGCCGCCGGCCGCGAGCGTGCGCGCCAGGTTCGCGGTCTCGGTCGTGACGTGCAGGCACGCCGCGATCCGGACGCCCTTGAGTGGCTTCTGCTTCGCGAAGCGCGCGCGGATCGCCCGCAGCACGGGCATGTTGCGTTCCGCCCATTCGATGCGCATGCGGCCTTCGTTCGCGAGCCGCAGGTCCTTGACGTGGTGCGGCACGAGCGCGCCGTTCGCCGCAGCGACGTTCGCGCGGCCGGTCTTCTTCCGGGCCATCGTTGCTCCTTGCGTGAGTTCGAGTGCGTCGGGATCGTGAAGCGGGCGGTAGGATGCCCGAGGCCGCGTCGCGACACAACCGGAAAGAAAGTGCGTGACAGCGCGCGGCGATACTTCATATGCTTCCGCATATGAAACGAACTACCTTGCTGCTGGACGCAGGCCTGTACGCCGAACTGCGGCGGCGCGCGAATTCCGAGGGACGCACTCTCACCGACGTCGTCGAGCGCACGCTCCGACTCGGCCTCGTGTCGCCGCCGGCGAAGCGCGCGCGCCGCTCGCTCCCCTCCTACGACCTCGGCCCGTTCCTCACGCCGCCCGGCGAGCGCCCGGCCGCGGCGCGCCGCGGAGGACGCTGACGTGCGCGCCGTGGACGCGAGCGTGCTCGCCTTCGCGATCAACCGGTACGCGCCCGAGCACGCGCGCGCGAGCGCGATCCTCGAAGGGCTCGTGAACGGGGCGGCGCCCTGGGCCCTGCCCTGGCCCGCCGTGCACGACTTCCTCGGGCTCGTGACCCACCCGCACTCCGTCGCCCGTCCCCTGTCCCCGGCGGACGCGTGGGCGTTCGTGGCCGAATTGGCGGCGGCTCCGACCGCGCGGTTCCTCGGCCCGACCGAGCGTCACGCCACGGCGCTCGCCGAGGCGCTCGCCGCGGCGCCCGCCGGCGCGGGCCTCCCCGCCGGGCTCGAACTCGCGGCCGTCCTGCGCGAGCACGGCGTGCGCGAAGTGCTCACGACGGATCGCTCGCTGCGCGAGTTCGCCTTCCTCGACGTGCGCGACCCGTTCGCGGACGCGGGCTGGACCCCGGAGGCTCCGCCCCGGCGGCGGTACCGGCGCTTGAAGGTCTGAGACGCCGTCAGGTTCGGCGGCGCCACGCCTCGAGCAGTTCGCGCTCCTTTTCGGCGTCGAGCCCGACCGGGAACTGCAGCCCGCTCTTCGGCGGCCGCGCCGCGGCGGGCGTCGCGTCGTCCCAGGCGAGCGTGTCGCGCGCCGTGTCGGAGAGCGCGCGGAACCGCATCCCGTGCGCGAGCGCGCGCGAGATCGAGACGTCGAGGAAACCGTGCGATGCCGCGGGGACCCAGAGCGGAAGCTCGAGCCAGGGCCGCACTTCGCGCGCGAGCAGGAACGACTCCGCGACCCACGCCAGCCGCGCGTCGCCCCCGAGCGCCGCCCGGCAGCCCTCGAGCGCACTTCCGAGCGTGAGCCGCTCGGCCGGCCCCGTCACGTTCAGCGTCCCTGTCACGCCGCGTTCGATCCAGTCGAGCATCGCGGAGGCGAGGTCGCGCACGTCGACGAGCTGCAGGGGCTGGCCCGGATCTCCGGGCGCGAGCGTCTCTCCGCCCCGGCGAAGCCGCCGCAGCCACCACGTGAAGCGGTCGGTCGGATCGTGCGGCCCCACGATGAGCCCCGGGCGCACGACGAGCGTTCGGTTTCCGAACGCGGCGACGGCCTCGCGTTCGCACGCGGCCTTGAGCGCGCCGTACCGTCCTCCGGTGAGCGATTCGTCGAGCGGATCGTCGAGCGGCGTCGTCGGGTGGTCCTCGTCGGCGCCGGCCGGCACCGTGTCCGGGTACACCGAGATCGTGCTCACGAACGCGTAGCACGCCGCGCGCGGCGCGAGCAGCCGCGCCGATTCGCGCACGATTCGCGGCACGTAGCCGCTCGTGTCCACGACCGCGTCGAAAGTCCGGCCGTCGAGCGCGCCGAGTCCGCCGTCGCGGTCCCCGAGCACGCGCTCGGCCGCCGGGAACAGCCCGGGCGCCGTGCGCCCGCGATGGAAGAGCGTGGGCACGTGGCCGCGCTCGAGTGCGGCTTCGACGAAGTGGCGGCCGAGGAACAGCGTGCCGCCGAGCACGAGCAGCTTCATACGCGCACCCTAGCGCATCCGCGGTCTCGGCGCGCGCCGTGGACGAACGAACCCCGCCCCGACGCGCGCCTCGTCCCGCGTGGTCGCGCCGCGAACCCGGCGCGACCGTGACGTCAGCGAACGAGCACGAACGCGCGGCTCGTGCCGCCCGAGGCGCCGTAAGCGCGCACGCGGTAGCTGCCCGCCGGCGCGAGCGCACCGCGCGCATCGCGGCCGTCCCACGTCCAGGTGCGCGCCGCAGCCCCGCCTTCGAGCGCGGTCGCGAGCACGCGCCGGCCGAGCACGTCCACGATCTCGAGCTTCACCGCTTCGCCGTTGGGACCGCGAAACGCGAACGTCACGGGGCCGCGCGCGGGATTCGGCACCGGCGCCGACAGCCACACGGGCGAAGCCGCGAACGGAGCGCCCTCGACGCCGACGTTGTCGTTCGTCAGCGTCACGTCGTCGAGCCCGAAGTCGCCGAGCAAGGCGTCCGGCGTCTGCGCGAACGGCGCGAGGTCGTGGCGAACGAGCAGACGGTCGGCGTTCGTGATCGCGTCCGTGAACGTGCCCGTGCCGATCGTGTGGGTCCAGCCCGTCGGCCCGTTGAGCGGCACCGTGAACTGCTGCCAGGCGCCGGCCGGGGGAATGAAGCCGATGTCGTACTGCCAGACGTTCGCGGTCAGCCCGGTCGAATAGCCGATGTTCACGTGCACTTCGATCGGCTCGTCGCCGTTCACGTCGTTCAGGCTGAGCTTGATCTTCGTCACGCCCGCGGCGACGTAGTCGCCCGCGTACTCGCTTCCGCGAGAGAAGCCGCCGAGGAACGCCGGCAACGAGGTGGAGATCCGCAGGTACCCGTCGCCGTCCACGCCGCCCGATCCGGGATTGGCGTAGGCCGAGCCGCCGCCCCAGGACCCCGTGCCCGCGAGGGCGGGAAACGTCTCCTTGAAGCCGACGACCGGACCCGCGCTCGCGGAGGCGACGATCGCGATGGAAACGACGACGAACAAAAGAGGCAGGCGAAGGAGGTCGAAACGGAGCGAGTCGCTTCGAGACATGGCGGTGGTCCTTGGGCGTGGGAGGCGGTACGGAGACGGGCAACCGCCCAACGAAATACCGCCCGCGATCCCGGCGAACAAGGACCACGAGCGGTTTTCGCCGCGTCGGCCGCGTCGCGCGCGGCCCCGCGTTCAGCGCTTGGAAACCGCCTCAGCGATCAGGCGCCCCGCGCGAGCGCTTTCGCCTTGTCGGTGCGCTCCCACGTGAAGCCGGCCTCACTGCGGCCGAAGTGTCCGTAGGCCGCCGTCTTGCGGTAGATCGGCCGGCGCAACTGCAGCGCCTTCATGATGCCGCGTGGCGAGAGGTCGAAGTGCTTGCGGACGAGGGCGGTCAGCTTGTGGTCGGGAACTCGGCCGGTGCCGAAGCTGTCCACCATCACGCTCACGGGTTCCGCGACGCCGATCGCGTACGCGACCTGCACCTCGCAGCGGTCGCACAGCTCCGCCGCGACGAGGTTCTTCGCCACCCAGCGCGCCGCGTAGCAGGCGGAGCGGTCCACCTTGCTCGGGTCCTTGCCCGAGAACGCGCCGCCGCCGTGTCGGCCCATGCCGCCGTACGTGTCCACGATGATCTTGCGCCCCGTGAGCCCGCAGTCCCCCATCGGCCCGCCGATCACGAAGTTCCCGGTCGGGTTCACGTGGAAGCGAACGGGATGCTTCGGGTCGATCAGGCGCTTCGGCAGGAGCGGCAGGATGACCTTCTCGATCATGTCCTTGCGGATCGTCTTCTGGGTGACGCGGTCGCTGTGCTGGGTCGAGAGCACGACCGTGTCGATGCGAACGGGGCGCGCGCCGTCGTACTCGACCGTGACCTGCGTCTTGCCGTCGGGGCGCAGGTAGTCCACGGCGCCCTTGCGCCGCACCTGCGAGAGCCGCATCGCGAGCTTGTGCGCGAGCGTGATCGGCAGCGGCATCAGCTCCGGGGTCTCGTTGCAGGCGTAGCCGAACATCAGCCCCTGGTCGCCGGCGCCGCCGGTGTTCACGCCCATCGCGATGTCCGGCGACTGCTGGTCGATCGTCGTGATCACCGCGCAGGTGTGGCAGTCGAATCCGTAGTCCGCGTCGTCGTAGCCGATGTCCTTGATCACCGACCGCACGAGCGCGGGGATTTCGACGTAGGCCTTCGTCGTGATCTCGCCCGCGACGACGGCGAGGCCGGTCGTGACCATCGTCTCGCACGCCACGCGGCTCGTGGGATCCTGCGCGAGCATCGCGTCGAGGACCGAGTCGGAGATCTGATCGGCGATCTTGTCCGGGTGCCCCTCGGTCACGGATTCGGACGTGAACAGGTGACGAGCCATGTCTCTCCTCTTCTGAGTCGTGGGCGGCCTCATTCCGAGACCGGGCCGATGGCGGCGCCCCTGGCCGTCCGCCGGGCCGATGTGTCGTGTCGCGAGCGCGTGCGGCCGCGGCCGGCCGCGGGCCGGCGGCGCGTCGGCGGCGCGCGGCGGTCAGCGACCGGTC
>JBGAOA010000113.1:0-7724 GCA_044222065.1 Candidatus Eiseniibacteriota bacterium | reverse complement strand
CGCTGGAGCGAGAACCGGTAGCGGATCATGTGCGCGCGCAGGGTGTCCGGCGAGAGCTGCAGCGAGTCGGCGGTCGGGAAGAGCCCGTCGAACTTGAGCCCGAGCGTGTCCCGCAGCAGCAGCGTGTCGGCGAACGCGTAACGCGACGAGCCGCCCGTCTGCGCCCGGCCCGGAAGGACCTGGCCGGCAGCGGCGAGCAGGGGCAACAGGAGCAGCAGGATTCGGCGCGGGAAGCGGGTCATGCCGGCGGGATCGGAAGGCTCCGTTGGGTCTGGCGGCGTTCGGTCCCCGGGGAAGGGAGGCACGCGCTGTGCCGACGCACTATGCCATACCCCTCGAACGCCCGCCCGGATCAAAAAAAACGCCGTAGATCCCTGCGGGCCCGGCCGATGAAGCGCTGGGACCCTGGTCGGCCGCGCCCCGGGTTCCGGACGGAAGCACCTCGGATCTCGTTCCCGGAGGGCGCCCCGTCCCACGGCCCGGCGCACGAAACCCCGGCCGGCCCGGCCAGAGCCCGCCAAGGGCTTGCCGCGCCGAGTGTTCGGGTGCTAGCTTGCGGCGGTTTCCGAGGGCACGGAGGCCCGGCCGGATTCAAGCTCCCGAGCTCGCCAGCGCCGCATCCAGTCGGCTCCTCGACTACGTTTCCCCCCAGCACGAAGAGGCAGGGATGTTTCTCGACAGCCTGATGGGGTTCTTCTCCACCGACGTCGCCATGGACCTGGGCACCGCCAACACCCTGGTCTGGGTCAAAGGGCGCGGCATCGTGCTCAACGAACCCTCCGTGGTCGCGGTGGAGAAGTCGACCAACAAGGTTCGCGCGGTGGGCAACGAGGCCAAGCTCATGCTCGGCCGCACGCCCGACGAGATCAACGCGGTGCGCCCGCTCAAGGACGGCGTGATCGCCGACTTCGAGCTCACCGAAGCGCTGCTGCGCGAATTCGTGCGCCGGGTCCAGAAGCACCAGTTCCTCGTGCGCCCGCGCATCATCATCTGCGTGCCCTCGGGCATCACCGAGGTCGAGAAGCGCGCGGTGCGCGATTCGGCCGAGCGCGCCGGCGCGCGCGACGTGAAGCTCGTGTTCGAGCCCATCGCGGCCGCGATCGGGGTCGGCCTGCCCGTGGACACTCCGACCGGGAACATGGTCGTGGACATCGGCGGCGGCACGACCGAGATCGCCGTCATCGCGCTGCACGGCATCGTGACGAAGACCTCGATTCGCGTCGGCGGCGACGAGATGGACGAAGCGATCACGAACTACGCGAAGAAGGCGTACAACATGCTCATCGGCGAGCAGACGGCCGAGCGCATCAAGATCGAGATCGGTTCGGCGTTCCCGCTGCCCGAAGAGATGGACATGGAGATCAAGGGCCGCGACCTCGTGCGCGGCATCCCGCGCACGTTGCGCGTCTCGAGCGTCGAGATCCGCGAGGCGCTGCAGGAACCGGTCGGCGCGATCGTCAACGCGCTGCGCGAGTGCCTCGAGCGCACGCCGCCGGAACTCGCGGCGGACATCGTCGATCGCGGCATCTTCATGACCGGTGGCGGCGCGCTGCTGCGCGGACTCGACCTGCTCATGCGCGAGGTGACGAACCTCAACATCCGCGTGGCGCAGGACCCGCTCACGTGTGTCGTGCGCGGCGCCGGCAAGATCCTCGATCAGCCGGACGACTTCGAGAAGGTGCTCCTGCCCGGTCACAGGGACTGACCGCCATGGGAGGATTCCTCCCGCCGGCCGAGCGACGGAGCGGCGCGCTGCTCGCGATCCTCTCCGCGCTGTGCCTCGTCCTTCTGGTGCTCGGCGACCACGTGCCCGCCTACGGTCTGCGCGCGATCGGCGCCTGGGTGTTCGCGCCGTTCGACCGCGTCGTGCTCGCCGCCGACCGCGCCGCGGCCGCGTGGCGCGAGAACTCCGCCCTGAACGCGCGCGTCGCCGCGCTCGAGCTCGAGAACCAGCGCCTGCGCGCGCTCGGCTTCGAGAACGAGCGCCTTCGCGAGCAGCTCGCGCTGCCCTCGCTCACCGGCGCGCGCCTCCGGCCGGTCGAGATCCTCGCGCTCTCGGGCGACGTCGTGCCGCTCGCGGCCACGATCAGCGCCGGCGCGAATCACGGCGTGCGCACGGGCGACGCGGTCGTGACGCGCGACGGCCTGCTCGGCCGCATCGGCGAGGTGTATCCCACGCTCGCGCGCACGACGCTGCTGACCGATCCCACGTCGGCGGTCGCGTGCGAGGTCGAGAGCACCGGCGTGCTCGGCATCCTGCGCTTCACGCTCGATCCGAGGCCGCGGCTCGTGCTCGTGAACGTTCCGTTCACCGACACCGTGCTCGTCGGACAGCGCGTGCTCACCTCCGGATTGTCGTCGCGCTTCGCGCGCGGCCTCCCGGTCGGCCGCGTCGTCTCGGTCGGGCGCGACCGCGGCGGGCTCACGCAGGACATCGAGATCGTGCCGGCGGCGCGGCTCTCGCGCCTGCGCCACGCGTTCGTCGTCCCGGGACCCGACACGACGGGAGCGCGCCGATGAAGTCGTGGCCCGCGCTCGCGCTGCTCGCGCTCGTGACCCTGCTGCTGCGCTCGACCGCGCTGCCGGCGCTCGCCGCGCGCGGCATCGTCGTCGACGTGCTCGCGTTCGCCGCCGTCTACTGGGCGCTGCGCTCGGGCGAGACCGGCGGGTGCCTGTTCGGGTTCGCGCTCGGGCTCGCGGCCGATCTCGACGCCGCGCACTGGCCCGGCCGCCACGCGCTCGCGCTCACGCTCGTCGGCTACGCGGTCGGGCGCATGAGCCACACGCTCGTGCGGGAGCAGTCGCGCACGCACGCCGTGATGCTGCTGCTCGCCACGATCGTGCACCAGTCGTGGATCGGCTCGTTCGAGGCTGCCGCCGGCGGCGCCTGGGGGCACGTGCTCGCGCGCGTGCTGTCCGCGTGCGCCGCCACCGTTCCGCTCGGCGCGCTCGCGCTCGCCGGCATCCGCCGCGTCAGCGGCCAGCCGCTGTTCGGGAATGACGACCTCCGTCCGCGAGCGTGAGAAGCGCGACGTCCGCTACCGGATCGTCACCGCGCTCGTCGGGATCGGCTTCGGTCTCGTGGGCCTCGCGCTGCTCCGGCTCCAGATCGTCGAACACGACCAGTACCTGGAGCTCGCGAAGGAGAACCGCGTCCGGCTCGAGGTGCTGCGTGCGCCGCGCGGCTCGATCTACGACCGCAACGGCGTGCTGCTCGCCGACAGCGCGCCGAGCTTCAGCATCGTGTTCCAGCCGTTCCCGGCCGAGTCCGTGGAGGCGAACCGCGTCGTGAACGGATCCGAGTGGCTCGCGCGCGTCGCGTCGCTCGTGCGTTCGGACACGGCGGAGGTGCGGCGCCTCGTGCGCGCGTCGAACCGCGGCGGCCAGAGTTCGTCGCTGCTGCGCGACGCGCCGTTCGCCGTGATCGCGACGGTCGAGGAGACGAAGTCCGACCTGCCGGGCATCGAGGTGCAGGTGGAGCCCATCCGCCGCTATCCGAACGGCTCGATGGCGGCGCACCTGCTCGGCTACGCGGGCGAGATCAACGACGTCGAGCTCGACTCGCTCGAGTCGCAGGGCTACCGCAACGGCGACCTGATCGGCCGCAGCGGCATCGAGCGCCGCTACGAGGAGTGGCTGCGCGGCGCGGACGGCGCCGAGTACGTCGTCGTGAACGCGATGGGCAAGCGCGTCACGGCGTACGCCGAAGAGCCGCGGCGCGACCCGGTGCCGGGCCGCGACCTCGTGCTCACGATCGACATCAAGGTCCAGCGCGCCATGGAGACCGCCATGGCCGAGGTCGCGCGCGGCGCCGGAGTGGCGATCGATCCGCGCGACGGCAGCGTGCTCGCGCTCGTGAGCCGGCCGGCCTACGACCCGAACGAGTTCTCGCACGGACTCTCGTCCGCGCGCTGGAAGGAGCTGACGAGCGGCGGTGCGAATCCGCTGCTGAACCGCGCGATCCAGGGCGCGTACCCGCCCGGCTCGACGTTCAAGATCGTCAGCATGGTCGCGGCGCTCCGCGCCGGCATCGCGACGCCCGAGACGCACCTCGCCCCGTGCTACGGCCACTACACGTTCGGCGGCCGGACGTTCCTGTGCTGGAAGCACGCGGGGCACGGCTCGCTCGACTTCATCGGCGCGCTCCAGCACTCGTGCGACGTGTACTTCTACCAGATCGGCCCGACGCTCGGGCTGCCGCGCCTCGAGTCCACGGCGCGCGACTTCGGGCTCGGCGAGCGCACCGGCGTGGACCTGCCGCAGGAGCGCAGCGGACTCGTCCCGAGCCCGGCCTGGTACGACAAGCGCTGGGGCGTGGGGAAGTGGCGCAAGGGGCTGCTGCTGAACCTCGCGATCGGCCAGGGCGAGCTGCTTTGCACGCCGCTGCAGCTCGCGCTGATGGCCGCGGAAGCCGGCACGAGCGGGCACGCGGTGCGGCCGCACGTCGTGCGCGAGATCCGCGGCGAGCGCAAGTTCTCGATCGAGAAGCCGAAGCACTCCGGGATCGGCGCGCCCGAAAACGTGTGGGCCGCGGTGCGCGAGGCGCTCGGCCGGGTCGTGGACGCCGGCACGGGCACCGCCGCGCGCCTGCCGGGTATCCGCGTCGCGGGCAAGACGGGCACGGCGCAGAATCCGCACGGCGAGGACCACGCGCTGTTCGTGTGCTACGCGCCCGCCGAGGCGCCGACGATCGCGATGGCGTTCGTGATCGAGAACAGCGGGCACGGCGGCTCCGTCGCCGCGCCGATCGCCGCGCAGGTGCTGCGCGCGGCGCTGCTGCCCGATTCGCTCCAGACCGCCCGCGTGCCGGTGCGCATTCCCGCGCCCGTCCCCGGCGACTCCACCGAGGTGCGCGACTGATGTCCTCGATCCTGCACTGGCGCCCGCGCGTCCCCGACCTCGATCTCGGCCTGCTCGGGGCGGCGCTCGGGCTCGTGACGATCGGCCTGCTGACCGTCTACAGCGCGACGACCGTTCCCGGCGCGCACGAGGGGCTGTGGATCAAGCAGCTGCAGTGGGTCGGGCTCGCGATCGTGGCGGGCTGGATCGCGGCCGCGATCCATTACCGCGCCTACGACACGCTCGCCTATCCGCTGTACGCGATCTCGCTCGTCCTGCTCGCCGCGGTGCTCGTCGTCGGCGACGAGCGCATGGGGGCGAAGCGCTGGATCGAGTTCGGACCGGTCTCGTTCCAGCCCTCGGAGCTCGCGAAGATCGCGACCGTGCTCGTGCTCGCACGGCGCTTCGACGATCCGCGGCTGGACCTGACGAAGTTCCGGAACTGGCTCCCGCCGCTGCTCATCACGCTCGTGCCGTTCGCGCTCGTCGCGAAGGAGCCCGACCTCGGCACCTCGCTCACGTTCCCGGTCGTGCTCGTCGTCATGTACTTCTGGGCCGGAATGCCGCCGGGCAACCTGCTGCTCGGCATCTCACCGGTCTTCAACGTCGTGCTGTTCTTCGTCACGGGAACGCTGTGGTGGTTCGCCGGCGTGCTCGCCGTGCTGCTCGCGGCGTTCCGCCCGAAGCTCCTCACGCTGCTCATCGTGCTCGCGATGAACGGCGCGGTCGCGGTCGCGGTGCCGCACCTGTGGGACCACCTGCACGACTACCAGAAGCGCCGCATCGAGACCTTCCTGAATCCGGGCGCCGATCCCTATGGCGCCGGCTACCAGATCATCCAGTCGAAGATCGCGATCGGATCGGGCGGCGTGCTCGGCAAGGGCTACCTGAAGGGTTCGCAGAAGGGGCTCGCGTTCCTGCCCATGCGGCACACCGACTTCATCTACTCGGTCGTGGGGGAGGAGTTCGGCCTGATCGGCTCGTTGACGGTGGTGATACTGTACGCCGTCGTCATTCTGCGTGGCGTCCGGCTCGCGCTCGTCGCGCGCGGAGGGTTCGCGAGCCTGCTCGCGGTCGGGCTCACGGCCGCGTTCTTCTACCACGTCATGGTGAACATGCTGATGACGGTGGGGTTCGCTCCGGTCACGGGGCTGCCGCTGCCGCTCCTCTCGTACGGGGGCACCGCGTTGCTCGTGAACGGCGTGCAGCTCGGGCTGCTCCAGAACGTCGCGCTCCGGCGACGGGAGACCTGATCCGCCTTGCATCCCGAACTGTTCCACTGGGGGCCGCTCCACGTCCGCAGCTACGGCGCGATGATGGCCGTGGCGTTCCTGTTCGGCACCTGGCTCGCGCTCAAGGACGCGCGGCGACGCGGGCTCGACGAGGACCGTCTCGTGTCCGTGATCCTCGTGGCGCTCGTCGCGGGCGTGCTCGGCGCGCGGCTCCTGTACGTGATCGAGCACGTGGACGAGTTCCGTCGGGAGTGGGGGAGCGCGGTCGCGATCTGGGAGGGCGGCCTCACGCTCTACGGCGGCATCGTCGCGGGCGCCTTCGGCGGGCTCGTCGCGGCGCGCAAGTTCGGACTCCCGATGTGGGCCGTCGCCGACACGCTCACGCCGTCGCTCGCGATCGGGACGATGTTCGGGCGCATCGGCTGCTTCCTGAACGGCTGCTGCTACGGCCGGCCGACGTCGCTCCCGTGGGGCGTGCGCTTCCCCGAGAACATCTTCGCCGGCGTCGAGTTCGGCAACGCCGCGCTGCATCCTTCGCAGCTCTACTTCGCGCTCGCGGGCCTGCTGCTGTTCGTCTACGCGTGGGGCGCGCGCACCCGGCTGCGCGTGCCCGGCCACCTGTTCTGGAGCTTCATCGCCGTGTTCGCGCTCGTGCGCATCCCGCTCGACCTCACGCGCGCCTACGAGCCCGGCGCGATGCTCGGGCGCGTCGGTCCGTTCCCGATCACCGAGAGCCAGTTCACGAGCCTCGCGATGGCGTTGTTCGCGGCGCTCATGATGGTGCGGCTCCGGCGCCAGTTCCCGGTCGCGGCCTCCGCGCCCGAGGGCGGAGCGACGCCCTCCGCACCCGCGGCGTGACTCGCGTCCGTCTCGGGGTGCTCGGCGATCCGCTCGCCTTCACGCTGTCTCCGGAGCTGCACCGCGCAGGCGGCGCGGCGCTCGGCCTCGACGTGGAATCGCAGGCGTTCCGCACGCCGCCCGCGGCACTCGCCGGCACGCTCGACCGGCTCGAGGGCGAGGGCTTCCTCGGCGTCAACGTGACGCATCCGCTCAAGGCGGACGTGCTCGCCGAGGTCGCGCGCGTGTCGGACGATGCGCGTCGCGGGCGCTCGGCGAACACGATCGGCTTCGCCGAAGGCGGGCGCTGGGCCGAGACGACGGACGGCGCGGGGTTCCTCGACCTGCTCGCCGAAGGCGGACGCGACGCGTCCGCGCTCGATGCGCTCTTGCTCGGCGCGGGCGGCTCGTCGCGCAGCCTCGCGCTCGCGCTGAAGGACGCCGGCGTGCGCTCGCTCGCCGTCAGCGCGCGCGATCCCGCGAAGCGCGCGCGCGCGTGGAGCGACCTCGACGCGACGTTCGTTGCGTGGCGGTCCGAAGGCGAGCGCGAGGCGCTCGCACGCGCGACGCTCGTCGTCCACTGCACGCCGATGATCTCGGAGACCGGCATCGTGCCGCTCGAACACGTGCGCCGCGATGCGCTGCTCGTGGACCTCGTCTACGGCCCGGAGACGACGCGCTGGGTGCGCGCCGCGCGCGCGCGTGGCCTCGACGCGTGGGACGGGCTCGGCCTGCTCGTGCACCAGGCGCGGCGCTCGCTGTCGTTGTGGTTCGAGCGCGACGTGCCGTTCGCGCCGCTCGCGGCCGCAGTCGGGT
>JBGAOA010000020.1:0-59908 GCA_044222065.1 Candidatus Eiseniibacteriota bacterium | reverse complement strand
GGTCGAAGCAGGGCGCGCGTTCGCGGCCGCGCTCGACCTCGAGCGCTTCGCCCCGCGGCTCGCCCCGCGGCCGCTGGAGCGCGCGGCGCAGGAGTTCGACGCGCAGCCGGTCCGTCCCGCGGCGTAGCGGCGCGGATCGCGCGGCGCGTTCTTGCGCGCCGCGCGGCCCGGCCGCTAACGTGCCGCGCCCAATCCGAAACCCCCATCCGTCCGAGGCGCCGCGCGGCGCCGGACGCGCGACCAGGGAGCGCCATGCGAATCCTCGTCACCGGCGGCGCCGGCTTCATCGGCTCGAACGTCGCCGACCGCTTCATCGCCCTCGGTCACGAGGTCGCGATCCTCGACAACCTCTCGAGCGGGTTCCGCGAGTTCGTGAACCCGAAGGCCACGTTCTTCGAGGCCGACATCACCGACGCCGCCGCGATCGAGCGCGCGTTCGCGAGCTTCCGTCCCGAACTCGTGGACCATCACGCCGCGCAGATCGACGTGCGCAAGTCGGTCACGGACGCCGGCTTCGATGCGACCGTGAACATCGTCGGCGGCATCCGGCTGCTGGAGGCGTGCACGCGCCACGGCGTGAAGAAATTCGTGTACGCGTCCACGGGCGGCGCGCTCTACGGCGAAGGCCGCCAGCTCCCGGCGACGGAAGACCACCCGATCAATCCCGAGGCGCCGTACGGCGCGAGCAAGCACGCGCTCGAGCACTACCTCTACCTGTGGAAGCTGCTCCACGGCCTCGACTACACCGTGCTGCGCTACCCGAACGTCTACGGACCGCGCCAGAACCCGCACGGCGAGGCGGGCGTGAACGCGATCTTCATCGGGCTCATGCTCGAGGGGAAGCGCCCGAAGATCTTCGGCACCGGCGAGCAGGTGCGCGACTACCTGTTCGTGGACGACGTCGTCGAGGGCAACGTGATCGCGCTCTCGAAGGGCAGCGGCGAGATGGTGAACCTCGGCACCGGCGTCGGCTCGGGTGCTCGACATCGTGCGCGAGCTGAACGTGATCCTCGGCACCACGATCGAGCCGATCTTCGAGGCCGCGCGTCCGGGCGAGATCCAGCGCATCTACCTCGACGCCGCGCTCGCGCAGCAGGTGCTCGCTGGACGCCGCGTCGTTCCGCGACGGCCTCACGAACGGTGGACTGGTCAGCGCCACCTTGACTGCCAGTCCAGGCGCGGGGCTCGGAACGCGGGCGGCGGCGGCGACAAGGTCAACCTGGTTCCGACCGATTACCGGTGGAACTCCATCACGGCCTTCGGTCAGCCGCGATACAGAGGCCTTCACGATGAATGAGCGCGCGCTGAAAACGGTTCGTGTCCCGGAGGGGCTTCGCAGGCTACTCCGCGAGGTAATCGCCACCGGCCCCCTCTTCTTGCGTCGGAGCTCCTCGTCGATTCCGAGCCCACACTCTCGGCCAGCGCGTGTCGGGATATCCGGAGCCTCTTGTCGGATGAACTCGTGGCGTCGGGACTCGACGCGGATGACGAGCCCAATCAGCGCGGGTACGAGATCGAGGCTCTGATCGACATCTTCAGTCCATTCGAGTGAGGGCCTTTGGCGAATCCCACGCAGGCGGCAACGACGGATCACTCTGCTCGTCAGTCGTCCGCCGCCTACTCAGCGTTCGGCCGAGTCTTCCTCGCCGAGCTTCGGCGGCGCGGCGGCCCGCAGTCGCAGCAGCAGGCGATGAGCCTCTTCGAGCCAGTCGAGCTTCTCGTCGAGGCTGAGTCGCGCGAGCCTCGCGCGCTGGGCGCGCTCGTGGCCGTCCCAGCCTTGCTCCCAAATCCGCTCGTCGCCGCTCATGGCTGGCTGCGCTCACGTTCGGCGGCTTCGAGTCCGGCGATGTCCTCGAGATCCCTCGGCCTGCCGGCGCGACGCTTGAGTTCGAGCAGGTCCGCGAGCGAGACGAACGTCAGCGTCGCCGTCCTCCAGTTCCGTTCGCCGGCTCGAGGTCGTAGACTCGAAGTCGAGCGGGCACTCCAGAAAGAGATCCACCTCGGTGCTGCGATGTTCGGCGCTGAACAGCGAGAACACCGTCAGGCCCTTTTCGCTCGCCCAGAGAGCGCGTGCTCCGGCATCCGCGAAATCCGCGAAGCGCACCGGCGCCCGCGGACCGTACCCGAGTCCTTCGAAGGCGTGAACGGCGCGCGACAGGGCCTGCGGATTCGGGTCGAGGATGACGTCGAAGTCGGCCGTGAATCGAACCCATCCGTGCGCGACGACGGCCATCCCGCCCGCGATCAGATAGCGGACGTCCGCCTCGTCCAACGCTTGCGCGATGCGCTCGACACTCCGCTTCTCCAGTCCGCACCTCCACGTTCGAACCCGATTTGATCCGGTGCGGGCGCATCTTCTTCGGAGGGTTCCGGCGGCGCAAGTGCGGCGCGACCGGGGGAGGTCGCGCCGCAGTGCACGTCGCTCGAACCGCCGATCGCTACCAGATCCGCGCCCGCAGCTCCTCGGCGCGCACCATGCCGTCGCCGGCCTTGCAGCCGAACGTCTCGGCGAACTCGGGCAGGTTCGACAGCGGGCCGTTCACGCGCCACACGGGCGGCGAGTGCGGGTTCGTGAGCACGAGCGTGCGCAGCGACGCGTCGCGCGTCACCTCGCGCCAGATCTGGGCGTAGGAATAGAAGAAGCGCTCGTGCGGCGACAGGCCGTCGATCGCGGCGACGCGCTGGTTCTCGAGCGCCTTGTTGAGCGCCGCCCACGCGACGGCGACGCCGCCGAGATCGGCGATGTTCTCGCCCAACGTCAGCCGCCCGTTCACGTGCAGCGTGTCGAGCACGGTGTAGCCGCTGAACTGCGCCGCGACCTTGTCGGCGCGCTCCTTGTAGCGGCTCGCGTCGTCCGCGGTCCACCAGTCGCGCAGGTTGCCGGCGGCGTCGAACTGCCGGCCGCGGTCGTCGAAACCGTGCGTCATCTCGTGGCCGATCACGGTGCCGATCGCGCCGTAGTTCATCGCGTCGTCCGAATTGGCGCCGAAGAACGGCGGCTGCAGGATGCCGGCGGGGAAGTTGATGCTGTTGAGCGACGAGCTGTAGAACGCGTTCACCGTCGGCGCGCTCATGTTCCATTCGCCGCGGTCCACGGGCTTGCCGAGCTTCGCGAGGTTGCGGCGGCTTTCGTACGCGGTCGCGTTCTGGCGGTTCGCGTAGTAGGAGGTGCGCGTCAGCTTCACGCCGGCGTAGTCGCGCCACGTGTTCGGGTACCCGATCTTGTTCTCGAACGCCTTCAGCTTCTCGATCGCCTTCGTGCGCGTCTCGGGGCCCATCCATTCGAGCGCCGTGATGCGATCGCGCCGAGCGCGTCCAGGGTTCCGCACGAGCGGCAGGCCTTGCCGCTCTGCGCGCGGCCAGCAAGGAGCGCCTTGTACGTACGCCTTGCCGAGCAGGTCGCCGAGGTCGTTGTCGGCGGCGCGCACGCAGCGCTTCCAGCGCGGCGGGCTCTGCTCGATGCCGCTGAGCACCTGGTCGAAGCGGAAGTCCTCGTCCACGAACGCGCGCGACAGCGCCGGCGCGGCGTGGTCCACGACGCGCCAGCTCAGGTACGCGCGCCAGTCCTCGAGCGGCACGGCCGCGACGAGGCTGTCCACGGCGCGCACGTAGCCGGGCTGCGTCACATTCACCGAGTCGAGCTTCGCGAGCCCGCGCGCGGCGAGGTACGCGTCCCAGCCGAAGCGCGGCGCCGAGGACTCGAACGCGGCGGCGCTCATCTTGTGGTACACGGCGCGCGGATCGCGGCGCTGCACGTTCGTGAGCGAGGCGCCCGCGAGCGCGGTCTCGAGCGCGAGGATGCGGTCGGCCTTCACCTTCGCGTCCGCCCACGGCGTGCCGACGAGTTCGAACGCCTTCGCGACGTGCGCGACGTAGCGCGCGCGTGTCTCGACCGAGGCCGAGTCGGTGCGGAAGTAGTAGTCGCGATCGGGCAGCCCGAGCCCGCCCGGTCCGACCGACAGGATCTGCCAGTCGCTGTGCTTCGGATCCTGCCCGACGCGCACGCCGAAGAGCCCCGAGACGCCGTGGTCGTGCAGCGAGGCGAGCAGCGCCGGGAGCCCCGCTGCTTGTTCGCGAACGGCGACGTCGCGAGCTGCGGCCTGACGCAACTGATCCGGCGCGCTCGGCGGCCGCCCGGGAACGTTTTTGCGCACCAGTAGTCGCCGAGCCGCGCGTCGTCCGAGCCGGGCTTCGCGGACTTGTTCGCCGCCGCAGCCTCGAGGATGCCGCGCAGCCGCGCGGTGTTGCGCTCGGTCAGCTCGTCGAAGCTGCCCCACGCATCGCGCGTCGAGGGAATCGTCGCGCGATCGAGCCAGCCGCCGTTCGCGTGGCGGAAGAAGTCGCGGCACGGAACGCAATTCGGATCGATGTTGGCGCGCGACAGCGCGGGCTCTTCCGCGCGGGCGGCCGCGGGCAGCGCGAGGACGAACGCCGCGAGCGCGAGGACGAGCGTGGCGGGCGCGAGGCGCCGGGACGTGCGAGCGGACATGGGAGGCTCCGGGAAGGGGAAGAGCGCCGGACGTCGGCGCGAATCGAGCGGCTCGCGCGGCAGCGTAGTCGAGCCGCGCGCGGGCCGCGACCGGCGGCCCGCCGGCGCTGCGACCGCCGCGTGCTCCGGACCGACGAGCGCGGCGGACGCGCGTGCTAGAGTGCCGCGCCGCACGAAACGGAATTCGCTCCACACACCTTGAGGGAACCCGCGATGTCCGCCCATCCGACGCTGCACGACGACGACGAAACGCTCGCCGCCGAACGGCTGACCACGATCGAGGAGCGACTGTCGTTCAAGGCGCGCTTCGTGTTCCTGTACGGCTCGATCGATTCGTCGCTCGCGCGCGCGACGTGCGAGCGGCTGATCGCGCTCGATCACGAATCGCAGGCGCCGATCCGCGTGCTGATCTCGTCGCCGGGCGGGCACGTCGAGTCGGGCGACGCGATTCACGACCTGATCCGCTTCCTGCGCTCGCCGGTGACGACGATCCCATCGGGCTGGGTCTGGCGTGGGCGCGCACGATGTTCCTCGCAGCACCGCATGAGCGGCGCGTGGCGCCTGCCGAACACGCGCGCTTCCTCCTGCACCAGCCGAGCGGCGGCGCGGGCGGGCAGGCGACCGACATCGCGATCCAGGCGAAGGAGATCGTGCGCATGCGCGAGCGCATTGCAAAGGTCGTTTCGGACCAGACGGGTCAGCCGCTCGCGAAGGTGCTCGCCGACATCGAGCGCGACTACTGGATGAGCGCCGAGGAAGCGATCGAGTACGGGCTCGTCTCGCGCGTCATCGCGAGCCACGCGCAGCTGCCCTGACCGGGGCAGGTTCCAGGACGGCGGCCGCCGCGGGACCGTCGCGGCGGCCGTCGCGCGTTCAGCGCTCGAGCCGGATCTCGAGAGCGGCGTGGCAGCGCGTGTCGTCGTCGCCCGGGACGTGCGCGGCGTTCTCGACGTTCGTGAAGCCCGCGAAGAGCGCCAGGTCCACACCGCTCGCGGGCCACCAGCGCGCACCGCGCCGCCTCGAACGCGCGCGTGCGCTCGACGACGCCCGCGAACGCGAACGGCTTCGGGGCGCGGATCGCCGGGCACGAACGGCTCGTCGAGCGAGCTGTCGCCGCGGTCGGTGAGCGCCGAGCGCGCGACGAGCTGCCAGTCGCCGCCCGCACGCGCAGGCGCCGCGAATCGGGACGGTCGGGAAGCCAGAGTACCTCGCCGCGCGCGACGAACGCGCGGCCGAAGAACGACGTGTGGCGACAAGCGCGAGCGCGTGTATTCGGCGCCCGACGCGAGACGGCGGCCGAGCGCGAGTCCCGCGCCCTCGAGGCCGATCTGGTAGCCGAGCTTGTCCGGCACGTTCGCGGTCTTCGAGTGCAGGTCGTCCACGAGCAGCTCGCCGTACACGCGCGTCCCCGGAGCGACTCGCCACGCCGCGTCCACCGCGACCTCGACGTTGTTGCGCAGCGCCGCGCCCGAGTCGGGCTCGTCCGAGGCCTCGAGGCGCTGCGCGAGCACGTACGGGATCACGCCGACGGCGTAGGTCGGCCGCCAGCCGTCCGCGTGATAGCGCGCGGCCTCGCCGAGTCCGAGCCGCAACGCATCGAGCGGCTGCCACTCGACGCGGTGCGCCGCGAGCTGCTCGCCCGCGGTCGCGGCGAGGGTCGCGTTGAGCGCCGCGAAGTCGAGCGACAGCTCGGGCACGCTCGCGCGCAGCAGCGCGCCCGTGAAGGCGGGCGAGGTGCCGGACAGCAGCAGCGACGCCTCGTCGCCCGGGCCCCAGTGCCAGCGGCTGCGTCCGAACTGAACGGCCCAGCGTTCAGCGCCCGTGTGGGCGAGGTACGCCTCGTCCGGTAGGCGTCGTGACGTGCTCTCGGAGACGATCGGATCGCGTAGCGCCGCGGCCGCGAACTCGCCCACGGCGACGACGCGCCGACAGCGATCCAGTCCCGCAACGGCCGTGCGCACGTGCAGGCCGGTCGCGCGCGCCACGAACGCCGTGTCGCCGTGCAGTTCACCGTGGCCTTCGAAGCCCGCGACAGGTCCACTTCGGCGCCGGGCGCGGGTTGGCCTGGAAGAGCCGCGGCGTCGTCTCGCGCGGGCCGAGCGCCTCCGGCCGAGGCGCGCCGAGGACGCTCGCAGGCCGGACGAGCGCTGCCGGTGCGCCCGCGCAGCGCGCGCTGCCGCGCGGTGCGCGCAGGCAGGGCGAAGCGAATCGAGCTCGATCCGCTGCCACGGCCTGAGGAACGAGTGCAAGGCGGCGGCGCAGCGGACGCCGATCGGGGCCGAGCACGTCGAGGATGCGGAGTTCGGCCTCGAGCGGATCGCCCACGGTGAGGTAATCGAACGGCGTCGCGAAGGCCGGGACGGCGAACGACAGCGCGAGCGTGACGGCGGCGAGCGGGGGACGGAATCGCGGTCGCATGGGCGCGCACTCTAGCAGGGCCCGCGGGAGCGCGGTGGTTTGGGGCGGCGAAACCCCTGTGCTACGGTTCGCCGCTCGTTTTTCCGAGGGGTCCCGCGAGGCCCCGCCCGCCGCCTCGCTCGGCGGGCCGCCCACCCGAAGGAGGCCTTCATGCGTCCCGGTCGTCCCGAGGCGCTCGCCCAGCCCTACGATCCCAATCGCGTCGAAGCGAAGTGGTACGAGCACTGGGAGTCGCTCGGCGTGTTCAAGCCGCGCCCCGACGGGAACGGCAAGCCGCCGTTCGTGATCTCGATCCCGCCGCCGAACGTCACCGGTTCGCTCACGATGGGACACCTGCTCGGCGAGTCCGTGCGCGACGTCGTGCTGCGCTGGCAGCGCATGGAGGGGCGGGAGACGCTCTACGTTCCGGGCACGGATCACGCGGGTATCGCGACCCAGAACGTGGTCGAGAAGAAGCTCAAGAAGGACGGCAAGAACCGCCACCAGCTCGGGCGCGAGGGCTTCCTCAACGAGGTCTGGAACTGGAAGCACGAGTACGGCGGGCTGATCCTGAAGCAGCTGCGCGGATTCGGCATCACGGCCGACTGGACGCGCGAGCGCTTCACGCTCGATCCCGAGTACTCGCGCGCCGTGCTGCTGTGCTTCCAGAAGCTCTACGAGAAGGGCCTCATCTACCGCGGCCGCTACATCGTGAACTGGTGCCCGCGCTGCCTCACCGCCCTGAGCGACGAGGAAGTGGATCACGAGGCGAAGCAGGGCAGCCTGTGGCACATCCGCTACCCGATCAAGGGTACCGAGAAGTTCGTCACGGTCGCGACGACGCGTCCCGAGACGATGCTCGGCGACACCGCGGTCGCCGTGAGCCCGAAGGACCGGCGGTACGCGAAGCTCGTGGGCAAGACCGTCGTGCTGCCGCTCGTGCGGCGCGAGATCCCGGTCGTGGCCGACGAGATGGTGGACCCCAAGTTCGGCACCGGCGCCGTGAAGGTGACGCCCGCGCACGACGCGAACGACTTCCAGACCGCGCAGCGCCATTCCCTGCCCGAGCTGATCGTCATGGACGAGCACGGCGTCATGAACGAGAACGCTGGCGACTTCCGCGGCCTCGACCGCTTCGAGGCGCGCAAGCGCATCGTCGCGGCGCTCGAGGACGCGGGCTACCTCGAGAAGATCGAGCCCTACGCCGTGAGCATCGGGCACTGCTCGCGCTGCAACACCGTGATCGAGCCGTACCTGTCGTGGCAGTGGTTCGTGAAGATGAAGCCGCTCGCGCAGCCCGCGCTCGAAGCGGTGAAGAAGGGGCGCATCAAGCTCTACCCGGCGCGCTGGAAGCGCGTCTACCAGCACTGGATGGAGAACATCCGCGACTGGTGCATCTCGCGGCAGCTGTGGTGGGGGCACCGCATCCCGGTGTGGTACCGCGGCGACGAGATGGTCGTGTCCGTGGATCCGCCCGCGGGCGAGGGCTGGCGGCAGGACGACGACGTGCTCGACACGTGGTTCTCGTCGTGGCTCTGGCCGTTCGCGATCCTCGGCTGGCCCGAGGACACCGACGACCTGAAGCGCTACTACCCGAACGGCCTCATGGTCACGGGCAGCGACATCATCTTCTTCTGGGTCGCGCGCATGGTCATGGCCGGCTACGAGTTCATGGGGAAGGAGCCCTTCACCCACGTCTACTTCACGAGCATCGTGCGCGACGGGCAGGGCCGGAAGATGTCGAAGTCGCTCGGCAACTCGCCCGATCCGCTCGCGATGATGAAGCAGTACGGCGCCGACGCCGTGCGCTTCACGATGATCTACCTGACGCCGACCGGGCAGGACCTGCTGTTCGACGAGAAGCGCCTCGAGACCGGCAAGTTCTTCGCGAACAAGATGTGGAACGCGACCAAGCTCGTGCAGATGCGGCTCGGCGACGAGGACCTGTCCGCGGTGAAGGAGTCGCAGCTGCGGCTCCAGCCCGCCGACCGCTGGATCCTGTCGCGGTTCGCGAACGCGGCGAAGGACACGACGCGCAATCTGAAGACGTTCCGCTTCAACGAGGCCGCGAACGCGGTCTACCATTTCGCGTGGAACGAGTACTGCGACTGGTACCTCGAGATGGCGAAGCCGCGCTGGGCGCTCGCCGAGCGCGCCGAGGCGCTCACGGCCGACGAGCGCGCCGACCTTCGCACCGCGCGCTGGGTGTCGTGGAAGGTGCTGGACGGCGTGCTGCGCCTGCTGCACCCGTTCATGCCGTTCGTCACCGAGGAACTGTGGCAGGCGATCCCGCACGACGGCGACGCGCTCGCGCTCGCGGCGTGGCCGAAGCCGAAGAAGGCGTGGTTCGACGCCGCGGTCGAGAAGCGCTTCGAGTTCGTGCAGTCGTTCGTCACCGCGGTGCGGAACCTGCGCGCCGAGAACAAGATTCCGCCGGGCAAGCCGGTGCGCGTCGTCGTGCGCGGCAGCGACGAGCAGCTCGCCCTGATCGACTCGCTCAAGGCCCAGGTGCTGCCGCTCGCTCGCATCGAGTCGCTCGAGGTCGCGGGCGCGGGGCAGAAGCCGGGTCTCTCGGCGTCGGCCGTGGTCGAGGGGCTCGAAGTGTTCGTGCCGCTCGAAGGCCTGATCGACGTGGACGCCGAGCGGGAGCGGCTGACGAAGGAAGCAGCGAAGCTGCTCGACGATCTCGAGGCGGTGAAGAAGAAGCTCCGGAACACGGACTTCCTCGCGAAGGCGCGCGCCGAAGTGGTCGAGAAGGAGAAGCAGCGGCTCGCGCAGCTCGAGGAGACGCTCGACAAGCTGCGTCGGGCGCAGTCGGCGCTCGCCGGCGCATGACGCCCGGTCGCGGCGGGCGCGCGCGCGGGACGCGTCCGCCCGCCGCGACCCGCGGCCCCGCGGCCGGGAGCGCGTACGCGAAGATCCTCGCCGTCGTGCGGCGCATTCCGCGCGGCCGCGTCGCGACGTACGGCCAGGTCGCAACGCTCGCGGGTTACGCGCACGCGCCGCGGCTCGCGGGCTACGCGCTCCACGCGCTGCCCGACGGCTCGCCGGTCCCGTGGCACCGCGTGCTCGGCGCGGGAGGGAGGCTCTCGCTCGGACGGCTCAGCCTGGACGGGGCGCTCACGCAGCGCATCCGGCTCGAAGCCGAGGGCGTGACGTTCGACGCCCGCGGCCGCGCCCGGCTCGATCGGCACGCGTGGGCGCCGGGGCGCACGGGCGCTGCTCGGCGCCGTGCGGCGGCGGTCGCCCGCCCCCGGGCGAATTCGTCCTCGCGCGCCGGACGCAAGCGTCGCTAGAATCGGCCTCGCCCTGGCCACTCCTCACCGGGATTCGAGGTACGACATGCTGCGTCTCGCCCTGCTCGTCGTCGCGCTCGCCGCGCTCTCCGGCTGCCTCTCCGACACCACTCGCCCCGACGGCCCCGTCACGCTGACGCGACTCACCCCGAGCGGGACTTCGCTCCCGGTGTCGGGGTACGACCGGCCCGCACGTCTCGTGATCACCAACTCGCGCGACTTCGCCGGCGCCTGGGAACGCGCTTTCGCCGCCGGGACCGTACCGCCGCGACCGAACGTGGACTTCGACCGGAACATCGTCGTGATCGCGGCGCTCGGCGCGCGCGGGGCGAGCGACGCGTCGTTCGAGGTCGCGGGCGCGAAGCTCTCGGGAGGGAAGCTCCTCGTCGAAGTTCGCACGCGCATCGCGGGAGCGCACTGCGGTGTGGCCCAGATGCCCATCACGCCCGCCGACATCGTGAAGCTTCCGCGCGTCTCGAGCCGCGCGTCTTTCGTCGAAGACTCCCAGGTCATCGACTGCCCCGTGCCGTGAGGCGCGGGGCCGCGAACCCGCCCCAAAGGGTTGTCGTTTCGTGACGGCAACCCTCACGGCCGGCCAGGAATGGACCGGCAGAAACATCCTCTTGTCGCGCCCCGCTCGCGCGTTCTAGAGTCCGCGCCCTCGGACGGGACTGACACTCTCCCCCACAGTTTGCGCGTCCGACTGCCGATGAACCCTTCAGGGTTCCGGGTCCAGGCTCCGTGCAGGGCTGCGCGAGCCGGACTTCCCACTCGCAGACGACACCCACCATGAACGCACTCCTGCTACCGACTTCGGTGGCCGCGTTGTGCGGCTTCGTCATCGCCGCCGGACGCTGGTCACACTCGCCGTGGTTCCAATGGCTCTGGCGCGGGCTCTTCCTGCGACAGGGACCGCGGGAGCACGCGGCGACCTACCTGCTGCGCGTCGCCTCGATGTCGTTCCCGTTCGGCTTCGCGCTGCTCGCCTTCGCGTACGCGCTGCGGCCGGCCCTGTGGCCCGACTCGCTCGGCGCGGTCGGCGCGACCTGGTTCGCCGTGCTCGAGATCGCGGCGTTCAGCGTCGGCGGGGCCGCGGTGTTCGCGGGCCTCGTCGCGCTCTACCAGTGGGCGCGGCTGAACGCGGGGCTCGCGGGCGCGCATCCCGCGATCACGCACGAGGACGACGGCTCGCGCTTCGAGGGCGACGGACCGTAGCCGTCGCGGCCGTCAGGCGCGGCCGAGCAGCAGGTCCACGATCCGCTCGCCGGCCTTGCCGTCGCCGAACGGGTTCGGCCAGTCGCGGCTGCGCGCCGACATCGTGCGCGCGGCGGCGACGATCGCGTCGGGTTCGGCGCCCGCGAGCAAGTTCGCGCCGACGTCCAGCGATTCGGGACGCTCGGTGTTGTCGCGCAGCGTCACGCACGGCACGCGCAGCGAGCACGCCTCTTCCTGAAGCCCGCCCGAGTCCGTGAGCACCACCGTCGCGCTCGCGTGCAGCCCGAGGAAGTCGAGGTAGGGCAATGGCGGCAGCGCGCGCACGGCGCCGTCCACGGAGAGCCCGAGGCCGCCGAGCCGCGCCGTCGTCCGCGGGTGGAGCGCCGCGAGCACCGGGACGCCGAGTGAGGCGGCCGAGCGCGTGAGTCCCTCGAAGATGCCCCGCAGCCGCGCCTCGTGGTCCGTGTTCTCGGCGCGGTGCACGGTCGCGAGCGCGTAGCGTCCCGGCTCGACGCCGTACTTCGCGAACAGCGCGGGGCCGCCGGTGCGGTCCTTCTGCAGCAGCAGTTCGTCCACGACCGTGTTGCCCGTGACGTGGATGCGCTTCGGGTCCACGCCCTCGCCGACGAGGATCGCACGCGACTTCTCGGTCGGCGCGTACAGGTGCTCGGACAACTGGTCGGTGAGGATGCGGTTGATCTCTTCCGGCATGTTGCGGTCGTAGGAGCGGAGCCCCGCTTCGACGTGACCGACCGCGATGCCCATCTTCTGCGCGCACAGCGCGGCCGCGAGCACGGAGTTCGTGTCGCCCTCGACGAGCACGACGTCCGGGCGCTCCTTCGCGAGCAGGGGCTCGAAGCCCGCGAGGATCGTCGCGATCTGGTAGGGCTGCGTGCCCGAGCCGACCTCGAGGTTCGTGTGCGGCGCCGGCAGGCCCAGCTCCTGGAAGAACACGCCGTCCATCTCGAACGAGTAGTGCTGGCCCGTGTGCAGCAGCAGGTACGGCGTGCCGCGCGCGATGCACGCGCGCACGACCGGGGCCATCTTGATGATCTCGGGACGGGTGCCGACGACGATCGCGATCTTCATTCGGGGGTTCGGCGGGCGGAAGCCGCGCCCGCGGCGGAAGGGATCAGGCCGGCGCGAGCTTCGCTTCGGCGGCGAGCGCGGTCATCATCTCCTCGACGACCTCGCAGCACGAGTTCCAGGAGTTGACGCGCGGATACACCTGCGCGGTGCAGGTCAGGTACAGCTTGCCCGGCAGGATCGTCGTGGGCGGCCGCTTGTCGCGGTAGCCGACGGTCCAGATCGGCTCGACGAACGGCGCGCGGAACAGGAACGCCTCGCGCACGGTGCGCCCGGCCTCGGGGAACAGCGACTCGAGGTCCTTGCGGTAGAGCGCGAGCAACTCGGCGTCGCTCTTCTGGTACAGCGCGCTGTCGCGGTGCGTGTAGTTGACGAGGTACGTCACGTACAGGCCGTCCGCGCGCTCGAGCGGCACGAGGTTCGACATCTCGATCGCACCCTGCGAGGTCGCGCCCGAGTCCACCCACGGCATCCAGTAGTAGTGGGTGAGCGGCTTCTCCATGAGGAAGACGCCGCTCACGACGCCCTGATAGTCGAGCTGCAGGTTCGCGAGCTTCGGGTCGAGCCCGAGCCCCGCCGTCATGCGCTGGAACGCGGGCAGCGGCGACGTGCACACGGCGAGGTCGTAGCTCGAGCGGGAGCCGTCCTCGAGCACGACCGACAGGCGCTCTCCGTCGCGCTCGACCTGGCGCACGCGCGTGCCGAAGCGGATCGTCGCGCCGCGCTCGCGCAGGTTGCGCTCGAACGCGTCGATGAGCGACTTGTAACCGCCCGCGAGGCAGCCCTTCTCCTCGGCCTTCACGTTCTTCTCGCGGTTCATGCGGCTCGACAGCCACAGCGCCGGCAGCGCCGGATAGTGGTCGCCGATCTTCGCCGACAGGAGCGGCTTCCACAGCACGTCGAACGCGCGGTCGCCGATCATGCCGCGGATCCAGTCGGCGGCCGTGATCGTGTCGAGTTCGGGCGAGAGCCCGTGCGAGCGCGCGCGGAAGGCCATGAGCCCCATGCGCAGCCGCTCGACGACCGTGAGCGGCGAGAACCGCAGCAGGTCCATCGGCGTGTTGAGCGCGAACATGCGGCCCTGGTAGAGGAAGCCCATCTTCGTGCCGCGCCACAGCAGCTCGCGCTCGAGCCCGAGTTCGCGGATGTGCGCGAGCAGCGCGCCGTCGTCCGGCAGGATGCAGTGGTAGAAGCGCTCGAGGTGGCGGTCGCGCCACTGGAACGTCGTGCCGAGTCCGCCGAGGAACTCCTCGGTCTCGTACAGCGTCACCTTCACGCCGCGCTGCGCGAGCCGGGTCGCGCTCGCGAGTCCGGAAATGCCGCCGCCGATCACCGCCGCCGTCGAAGCCACGAACACCCCTGGAGTCTGGAGTTGGGAAGCCGGAAGGGCCGCACCGGCGCCACGAGCCTGCGAGCGCCGGAGCGGATCACTCGGAGTATCGGCTCGGGACCCGACGCGCTTCAGGGCCGGATGCGCAACGACCGGCCAGCCAGCCGGGCGCGCGGCAGAGTAGGGTGCGGCCTGCCTTGAAACAAGCGGCGTCCCGCGGGATCAGCGTCCGCGGGGCACGCCGGGCCGCGTCCAGACCTCGACCTTTCCGTAGCTCGCGACGAGGACGCCGCCGTTCGCCTCGATCCAGCGCCGCGCGGGTTCGGTCGGAATGCCGCTCGTGCCGTTCACGACCGCCCACCAGCGGTCGTCGCCGGGCGGGCGGTCCGTCGGCCAGCGCCAGTCCTCGGGCGTGAGCAGGTCGCCGTCGTAATAGGGGATGCGCTCGCGGGTCATGAGCAGGACGTGGCGGCCGTGCGCGCCCTGGTAGTGGCGGAAGTAGAACAGGCTGTGCGACTCGGCGTGCAGCACGAGGTGCTCGGGGATCGCCTGCGTGTCGAGCCACGTCCCCGCGGCCTCGAGGTTGCGCGCCTCCTCGTGCACCGGCTTGAGCAGCAGCGCGCGGCCGCCGAGCCCGAGGAAGCCCGCGAGCACGGCGATCGGGAGCGCGAGCCGTGCGGCGCGCGGCCACGAGTCCGGGATCGGCAGGCTCGCGAGCCCGGCGCCCGCGAGCGTCACGAGCGCCGGCAGCACGAAGTACATGTAGCGCTCGACGAACAGGCCGCCGCGGCCGAGCGAGGCGACGAAGCACGCGATCACGATCGGGAACGTCGTCACGGCGAGCAGGAGCGCGGGCTTGCGCGTGGACTCGCGTGAGAACGGCACCGCGGCGAGCGCGAACAGCGGCAGCGCGAGGTACCACGCGCCGAAGCCGAGCTGGCGGAGCAGGTTCATCGCGTCGGCGAACGTCGGCGGCCGCACCCAGTGGTCGGCGCCGAGTCGGGCGCGCTGCGCCTCGAGGATCGGGAGCTGCGGCGCGAACAGCGCGACGATCGCGAGCTGGAGCGCGAGCCACAGCAGCGCGCGCTTCCAGTCGCGGCGCAGCGTCACGAGTCCCCACAGCGCCTGGAGCGCGAGCACGGGGATCGCGAGGTAGTGGGTGTAGAGCGCCGCCGCGCCCGTGACGACGTGCCACAGCGCGTCGCGGCGGCCGGGGGCCCGAGTCCATCGCCAGGCCGTGAACGCGCTCGCCGCGAGCAGCAGCCACAGCAGCATGAACGCGCGCGACTCCTGCGAGAACGCGACGTGCGTGCGGTGCACGGCGAGCAGCGCGGCGGTCGCGAGCCCCGCGAAGCGCCCGGCGATCGCGCGGGCGGTGGCCCAGCCCACGAGGATCGAGCCGAGCCCGCACAGGATCGAGAGCGACTTGATCCACAGGTCGCCCTCGCCGCCCACGGCTCGCCAGGCCCAGACGAGCAGGTAGTGGAGCGGCGGGTGGATGTCGCCGGCCACCGTCCGCAACAGATCGGCCGGGGCGAGCCGGGCGACCCACAGGGTGTAGATCTCGTCGAACCACAGGGGGGTGTCGGCCGCGAGCCGCACGCGCAGGGCGGCGGCCGCGACGAGCACGAGCGCGACGGCCCCCCATTCGGCGCGCGACGGGGGCGCGAGCGCGGGGGCGGCGGCGTTTCGGGGCGGCTGAGGTCTCACGACGGACTCCACGAGGGGCGGTATCCCGGTTCCGGTCAAGTGGATCGGCGAAACGGGCGATACCCTACAGGAAATTCCGCGGCGCTTGACCCGACCCCTCGCCGAACCTAATTTGCCGCGTCCTTCGGGCCTGCAGGCGGCCCGCTCGCTCGCTCTCCGAGGACCGTCCTTGCCCGCGACCTCCGAACCGGACCGCAGCCACCGCGCCACGCTCGCCTTCTGGGCGGTGCTCGTCGCGTTCCTCGGGCTCCGCCTCGCGCACGTGTCCGGGCCGCTGGACGATCCGAACTCGTGGCGACAGGTGGACACGGTCCACAACGCGCTCGACTTCTATCACCGCGGCCTCGACGTCCTGCACCCCGCGGTGCCGTGGCTCGGCGGGCACCGCACGCTCGTGCTCGACTTCCCGATCACGCCGGCGTTGTCCTCGCTGCTCTACCGGCTGTTCGGCCCGTCTCCCGTTTGGGACCGCGTCGTCTCGCTCGTCTTCTTTCTCGTCTCCGCGTGGCACCTGCACGGCGCGGCGCGCTTCGTGGCCGGCACGCGCGTCGCGCGGCTCACGACGATCGCCTACTTCGCGTTCCCGCTCGCGGTGTTCTACTCGCGCGCGCCGCACATCGAGTTCACCGTCGTCGCGGGCGTCAACGGCTTCCTGCACCACGCGCTCCGGACGTCCGGCGAGCGCGGCTGGAAGCACCCCGTGCTCGCCGCGCTGTGGTGCGCGCTCGCGTGCCTCGTCAAGGCGCCGTACCTCGCGACCGTCGCGCCGCCGATCGCGCTCGCGCTGTGGGGCGCCCGCGCGTTCCTGCCGTGGGTGCAGGTTGCGCTCGCGATGATCCCGGGCGTGATGGCGTTCCTCGCGTGGCGGCATCACGCGGACGCCGTGAACGCGCGCGTGCCCGACTGGACGTTCCTGCCCGACTTCTACAAGGAAGTGAATCCGCTGTGGCGCTGGATGGGCACGATGGCCGAGCGCGAGGACGTGCGGAACTGGACGCGACTCGGACGGCGCATGGAGCGCGAGATGTTCGCCTACGTCGGCGTGCCGTTCGCGCTCGCGGCGCTGCTGCACGGCGGCGCGCGCGCGGAACTGCGCTCCGGGGAGGCCGAAGGCGCCGGCGCCCGGCCGGTCGCGCTCTCGCCGCGGGCGTTCGCGCTCGCGTGGGCCGCGGGCGCGGCGTTCCACGTGCTGTTCCTGTTCCGCTTGAACTACCTGCACAACTACTACCAGACGCCGCTCATCGCGCCCTGCGCGTTCTTCGTCGGCCTCGGCGCGGACTGGGCGTACCGGCGTCTGCCGCGGATCGGACCCGTGCACGCGGCGACGCTCGCGTTCGGCGCGTTCCTGATCGTCGCCGCGTGGATCCCGCCGCGGCTCGAGTACTACCGCGTGGACTGGCTGCGTGAGGCGGCCGGCCGCGCGCTCGAAGCGCGCGTGCCCGAGGGCGACCTCGTCATCACCTCGGACCACAACACGCTGCCGCCGACCGATCCACGGCTGCTCGGACGCGCGCACCGCGAGGGCTGGCCGATGCGCTGGAACGAGCTGACGGCGGGGCGCGTCGCGAAGCTGCGCGGCTTCGGCGCGCGCTGGGTCGCGATCGTGACGAGTCCCGAGAACCCCGACATGCGCGTGCCCGCGTTCCTCGAGCCGGCGCGCGTCGCGAGCGATCCGGTCGAGCACGCGGGACGCACGCTCGGCACGCTGCACCTGTTCGAGTTGTCGCGCTTCGGCCCCGGCTGGGCGCCGTCGCTCGACGACACCTCGACGGCGCCGACCGCGCCCGAGGAACTGTGGCAGCACCCGCCTCAGGAAGGAGGGGGCTCGTGATCCGCGGACTCGTTCGCGCCGGCCTCGTCGCCGGCATGCTCGCGGCGGTCGCGCTGTTCCTGCTGCTCGCGGTGATGCACCTGCGCTACCCGGTCGAGCGCGACTACATCGAGGGCGTGATGCTCGACCACGCGATCCGCATCGTTCGCGGCCAGCCGCTCTACGCGCCGCCCACGCTCGAGTACGTCACGCTCGCGTACATGCCGGTGTTCTCGGTGCTGACCGCGGGCCTCGCGAAGGTGTTCGGCCCGGCGTTCTGGCAGCCGCGGCTCCTCTCGACGCTCGCGACGCTCGGGCTCACCGTGCTGATCGCGTTCGCCGTGCGCCGCGAGACGAAGAGCTGGGCGCTCGCGCTCGCGGGCGCGGGCGTGTACCTCGGCGGTTACGGCTTCGCGGGCGGCGGGCACTACGACCTCTCGCGTCCCGACTCGCTCATGCTGTGCCTCGCGTTCGCCGCGCTCACGGTGCTGCGCACGACGACCGGCACGCGCGGCGCCGTATTCGCGGCCGCCCTGCTCGTCGTGTCGTTCTTCACGAAGCAGCACGCCGTGTGGTTCGGGTTCGCGGCGCTCGCGCACCTGTTCGTGAACGACCGCGCGCGCTTCCGCGCGTTCGCGATCCCGTGGGTGCTCGGCTGCGGGCTCGGCTACCTCGCGCTCTCGCTGTGGCTCGGGCCGTGGTTCAGCTACTACACGTGGAACGTGCCGTCGCACTGGTCCACGATCAGCTGGGTGCGCATCCAGCGCTACCTCGGCATCGGTCTGCTCGGCACGATCGGCGTGCTCACGATCCCGACGATGCTCACGCTCGCGCTGCCGAACCCGCCGTGGCGCGGTCGCGGCGCGATCTGGCTGTTCGCGGGCGCGGGCTCCGTGTGCACCGGCCTCATGGCCACGCTCGATCCGAGCGCGTGGCATCACGTGTTCATCCCGACGATGGTCGGCTTCTCGATCCTCGGTCCGATTTCGGTCGAGGCGCTGCTGCGGGCGATCTCGCCCAACGCGGCGCCGAACGCCGACCGCGACCACGCGCTCGCGTGGGGCGTGCTGCTGCTGCAGCTCATCCCGCTCGTCTACTCCGTGCACGGCATGCTGCCGCGCCACCACGCGCTCGAGGCGCGCCGCGACTTCGTCGAGACGCTGCGCGAGACGCCGGGCGGCGTGCTCGTGATCTGCCACGGCTTCTACGCGACGCTCGCGGGCAAGGGGATGGGCGCGCAGATCATCGCGGTCGGCGATCTCGCGCGATCGTTCGGCAACCGGCTCGAGCGCCGCGACCCCCGCTACCTCGACCGCTTCGCCGACCCGCTGCGCGTGGGAAGCGACCGCCCCGTGCTGTTCGCGGACTACCCGCTCGAGAAGCTCGGCGCACCGTGGGACGGGCTCGGCGAGTCGTACCGGCTCGCGGAAGACTACGGCGACCGCTTCGCGAACCTGGCCCCGACGAGCGGCGAGAAGGGTTATCCGCGCTACCGCTACGTTCCGGTCACCGCGCCGTCCGACACGACGGTTTCGCGCCGCTGAGGATCCGATGCCGCGTCCCCGGGTGACGGTCAGCGTGGATGTGGACCCGGTGGATCTGCACCTTCTCGGCTACGGTTTCCACGGGCTCGATCCCGACTACCTCGTCTACGACGTCGCGCTGCCGCGGCTCGCTCGAACGTTCGCGAAGCACGGCATCCGCGCGACGCTGTTCGTCGTCGGCCGCGACGCGGCGGCGCGCCCGCAGGTGCTGCGCGACCTGCGCGCGGGCGGCCACGAGATCGCGAGCCACTCGCTCACGCACCCGCTCGCGCTCGCCTCGCTCGACGATGGCGCGCTCGCGATCGAGTTCGAGGGCTCGCGAAAGGTGCTCGAGCACGCGGTTGAGGACCGCGTCGTGGGCTTCCGCGCGCCGAACTTCGACATGAACGAGCGCACGCTCGCGAAGCTCGCCGCGTGCGGCTACGCGTACGACGCCTCGGCCTACCCGACGCCGGTGCTCACGGTCGCGCGGCTCGTGCTCGCGGCCAAGAGCGGCGATCCGCTCGGCGTGATGAAGCTGCGGCCGTGGCCGTTCACCTGGAAGCGTGAGCCGCACGTGATGCGCTTCCGTTCCGCGCCCGGTCTCACGCTCACGCAGTTCCCGGTGAGCGTGACGCCCGGAATCCGCTTCCCGGTCTACCACACGCTGCGCTACGGCACGTCGGACGCGCGCTTCGAGTCGCTGCTCGACGGCTTCGCCCGGCGCGGCGAGGACTTCTCGTACGTGCTGCACGCCGTGGACGCGCTCGGCTTCGAAGAGGACGGCGTGGACCGCCGGCTCGCGAAGCACCCCGGTCTCGAATTCGCGTTGGCGAAGAAGCTCGACCTGCTCGATCGCACGTTCGCGTCGCTCGCGAAGCGCTTCGCGCCCGCGACCTACCGCGAGCGGCTGCCGCGCTGACCTGCGCCCCGGGGCGCGGGACTAATTCCCGGCCCGCGGCGTATGTTCCCCCGGACGCTCGATTCCAGGGACCTCACCGGGAGGACAGGATGACCCTTCGCCGCTTCGGGCCGCTCGCGGCCCTCGCACTCGCCATCGCCGCGCCGGCGGCCGCCGGCCCCGCCGTCACGATCTACACCTCGGATCTCGGCTACGTGCGCGAGACGCGCACGTTCACGCTCGGCGCCGCGCGCGACACGATCCGCCTCGAGGGCGTGTCCGAGCGCCTCGACTTCAGCTCGGTGCGGCTCGCGCCCGCGGACGCGACCGCGCGCGTGTCGCGGCTCGCGTACCGCTACGACGTCGCGAGCGGCGATGGCCTGCTCGAGAAGTCGCGCGGCCGCCGCGTGCGCGTGACGTCGAAGGACGACCGCATCACCGAGGGCGCGCTGCTCGTCACGGACGGCGCCTGGCTCGTGCTGCGGACCGACGACGGCGGCGTCGTGACGGTGAATCGCGCGAACGTCGAGAGCGTGCGCTTCACCGAGCCCGCGGGCCGGCTCGCGCTGCGGCCGTCGGTCGAAGCCGTGATCGAGGGCAAGCGCGGGAGCGGCGAGGCCGAACTCGCGTACCTCACGGGCGGACTGTCGTGGAGCGCGGAGCACACGCTCGTGCGCCGCGGCGAGACCGCGGGCCGCTGGTCCACGGTCGTGAACGTGGACAACGCGACCGGCCGCGACTACGTGGACGCCACGGTGAAGCTCGTCGCCGGCGAGCCGCGGCGCGCGGGCGGCGGCATGCCGATGCCGGTCGCGGCGCAGCGCTACGAGCTCAAGACCATGATGACGGCCGACGGTGCGGCCCCCGAGATGAGCGAGCAGTCCTTCGCGGACTACCACCTGTACACGCTCGCGAAGCCCGCGACGCTGCGCGACCGCGAGACCCAGGCGCTCGTGATGAACGAGCCGCGCGACGTGAAATTCGCGCCTCGCTACCTCTACCGCGGCGGCGATCCGCGCGGCGTGACGACGCAGGTCGTGCTCGAGAACAAGTCGGCGAACGGGCTCGGCGTGCCGCTGCCCGCGGGCCGGGTGCGCTTCTACGAGGCCGACGCGAGCGGCGCACTGCAGTTCACGGGCGAGACGACGATCCGCCACACGGCCGAGGACGAGAAGCTCACGCTCGACGTCGGCCAGGCGTTCGATCTGCCGGCGGAGCGGCGCGAGCTGTACAACAAGCGCATCAGCGACCGCGAGCGCGAGTACGCGGTCGAGATCAAGCTGCGCAACCGCAAGAAGGGCGACGTGACCGTCGTGGTGGAAGAGGGCGTCGGCGGCGACGTGGACGTCGTGAAGAACTCCCACGCGTTCACGCGCAAGGACGCGAACACGATCCAGTTCGAGGTCGCGGTCCCGGCCGGCAAGGAGACCGTGGTCGGCTACACGGTGCGCGTGCGGTACTAGGTTTCGTGGTGTCGACCAACCGTTGATCGAGCGCGGGCGAGCGAGTACGTTCGCCCGCGTTCGCGTCCTTGGAGCGGGAGGAGCACGATTGAGGCAGCGCCACTGGCTCGTGCGATTCGACAGGGACGCCGACAGCGACTGGGGCGCATCGGTGCCCGACCTTCCCGGCTGCGTGGCCGTGGGCAAGACGCTCGACTCGACCCTGCGTCGCATCAAGATCGCGATCGCGATGCACGTCCGCGGGCTCCGCGAAGACGGGCAGCGCGTCCCGGCGCCGAGGCGGCGCCTCGTGCGTCCGGGCCGGAGCGCTCGCAAGGTCGAGTTCTACGCGGTGGTGCGAGTGGGGGCGTAGTTCGAGTGCAAGGGCGTGCGCGCGCTGGGGTCCCGTTGCGCTACGACTCGGGGCGCCATGCCCCTCTGCGCGATTGAACGAAGGCCACGACGATCTCGAATAGTGGCTGATGAATGGCAAGCAGGAGCGGCGAATCGAGGGTGAAGAATCGCTCACGCTCCTCATGCGGGACCAGTTCCAGCATTCGCTGTTGAGCTGCCGCGTCAGCGAAGTAGCACTGGGTCGTCTGTGGACTATTTCCTCTCGAAATGAGCGGCCTCAGAGTCGTGCGCTCCGGGTCGAAGGCCCGCTTGAAGCCACGGAGGAGTGCCTTGCCGTCGAAGTGAAATGCGACGTTGTTCCGGATCTGAACCAGGAACTGGCTGAGTTCGTTCCCATCGGTCGTTCCAGTCGCGGCATCGTAGAGCAACTGCCAGCTTTCCCGAGCCTGTGGACTGAGTTTCCGAAGCAGCTCTTGGAAGTCATTCGATTCGATCACCCCGCGTTGCTTCTTGCGGTCTTTCTCGATGAGCGCCAGCATTTCGTGCAGGTATCCCGCGATTACACGAACCAGATGAGCGCGCAGACCAGCGTGAAACCCGCGTCGGGGAGTGCGCTCATCCTTGTTGCTCGGTTCAACAGGATTGAGGAGCACTTGAGCGATGAACGCGTTTCGGATGTCGTCGAACGCGAGAGCGAGTGCGAGCACGAATGCCGCGAGGTCCGCCGACTCGTCGTTGGTGGCCAGGAATACGCTCGGGTCGAATGACTCGAGTGGGGCGAGCACCTCCGAGAAGTGCTTGAACGTCATTTGATCGGGTCGCAGCTCGACGGATCTCGACGCGTCGTTCGTAGGTGCCACGAATCCTCCCATGCTCACGTCTGGCCGACCGATCAGACACATCCCGTGGGTCTGGCTTCGGGACGGAGTCCTCATGCTTGAGCACCCTGCGAATGCCGCCCGAGTCAGCTTCGCGCGACGCTGCCAAACGCCTCGATCGCGCGTCAACCGCTCATCCTCGATCCGAGCGCGCCCGCGCCGTTGGCTCGAACGCCCCCCTCCGCTACTCTGCCCGCCTCATGCCCTTCAAGCTCCATCAGCCCTACGCGCCGGCGGGGGACCAGCCCGAGGCGATCGAGGAACTCGTGCGCGGCCTCGAGGCCGGCGAGCGGCACCAGACGCTGCTCGGCGTCACGGGTTCGGGCAAGACCTACACGGTCGCGAACGTCGTCGCGCGCTGGGGCCGTCCGACGCTCGTGATCTCGCACAACAAGACGCTCGCGGCCCAGCTCTACGGCGAGTTCAAGCAGTTCTTCCCCGACAACGCCGTCGGCTACTTCATCAGCTACTACGACTACTACCAGCCCGAGGCGTACGTCCCGTCCACGAACACGTACATCGCGAAGGACGCCTCGATCAACGACGACATCGACCGGCTGCGGCTGCAGGCGACCTCGATGCTGCTCGAGCGCGAGGACGTGATCATCGTCGCGAGCGTGTCGTGTATCTACGGTCTCGGCACGCCCGAGGACTGGAAGGGCATGCGGGTCTCGACCGGCGCCGGGGAGAAGCTCACGCGCCGCGAGCTGCTCGAGAAGATGGTCGCGATCCAGTACACGAGGAACGACCTCGAGGTGGCGCGCGGCACCTTCCGCGCGCGCGGCGACGTCGTCGAGGTGCACCCGGCCTACGAGGACCACCTGATCCGCATCGAACTCGACGACGACGTCGTCGCGCGCATCTCGGCGGTGGATCCCGTGACGGGCAAGGTGCTCCGGCGCATGGACCGGCTCGCGCTCTATCCGGCGAAGCACTTCGTCACGCCCGAGCCGCGCCTGCACGCCGCGCTCGACGGCATCCGCGCCGAGATGCGCGAGCAGCTCGCGAAGTTCCGCGCCGAGGGCAAGCTGCTCGAGGCGCAGCGCCTGCAGCAGCGCACCGAGTACGACCTCGAGATGCTCGCGTCGGTCGGCTCGTGCCCGGGCGTCGAGAACTACTCGCGCCACCTCTCGGGCCGCGCGCCGGGCGAGCGGCCCGGCTGCCTGCTCGACTACTTCCCGCGCAAGGAGGACGGCTCGGCCGACTTCCTGCTCGTCGTGGACGAGTCGCACGTCACGGTGCCGCAGATCGGCGGCATGTTCGAGGGCGACCAGTCGCGCAAGCGCGTGCTCGTGGACTTCGGCTTCCGCCTGCCGAGCGCGCTCGACAACCGCCCGCTGCGCTTCGGCGAGTTCGAGACGCTCACCGGCCCGACGCTGTTCGTGTCGGCGACGCCGGCCGACTACGAGCTGCAGAAGACGAAGGGCGTCGTCGTGGAACAGATCATCCGGCCGACGGGGCTCGTGGACCCCGAGATCGTCATCAAGCCGATCGCCGGCCAGGTGGACGACCTGCTCGCCGAGATCCGCGCGCGCGTCGCGCGCAAGGAGCGCGTGCTCGTCACGACGCTCACGAAGCGCATGGCCGAGGACCTGACCGACTACCTCGCCGAGAGCGGCGTGCGCGTGCGCTACCTGCACAGCGACATCGACGCGCTCGAGCGCGTGGACATCCTGCGCGGCCTGCGCCTCGCCGACTTCGACGTGCTCGTCGGCATCAACCTGCTGCGCGAGGGGCTCGACCTGCCCGAGGTGTCGCTCGTCGCGATCCTCGACGCCGACAAGGAGGGCTTCCTGCGCAGCGAGCGCAGCCTGATCCAGACCGCGGGCCGCGCGGCCCGGAACCTGAACGGCCGCGTGATCTTCTACGCCGACGAACTCACCGACTCGATGCGCCGCGCGCTCGACGAGAGTGCGCGCCGGCGCCGCAAGCAGGTCGAGTACAACGAGGCGAACGGCATCGTGCCGCGCACGGTCGAGAAGAGCGTCGAGGAAGTGATGCGCCAGACGGCGGTCGCGGACGCGATCGGCACGAGCGAGGACGAGGACCTGCGGCGCCTGCTGAGCGCCGTGGACGCCGACGGCCCCGAGGCGCTGATCGCGAAGCTCGAGGCCGAGATGCTCGAGGCCGCGAAGAAGCTCGAGTTCGAACGCGCGGCGAGCCTGCGCGACCGCGTCGAGGAAGTGCGCGCGGCGGTCGAGATGGCGAAGAAGATGGGCCTGCCCGGCGCCGCCGGACGCGCGATGGGGAGCGCCGCGGAGGTGCTCGATTCGTCGGCCCGCGTGCGGCGCGCGCGCGACGCGAACGCCGAGACCGCCGGCGCGTCGCCTCGGCGCGCCACGCCGCGGGAGCCGCGGCGCCGCAGCCACCGCTTCGGAAAGGACCGCTGACCGTGCTCGAAGCGTTCGCGCTCCCGATCGTGAAGTTCGCACTGTCCGAGGACGTCGGCACGGGCGACCTGACGACGCTCAACACCATCCGCGGCGGCGTGAACGCGCGCGCGACGATCCTCGCCCGGCAGGACGGCGTGCTCGCGGGGCTCGATGTCGCGAAGCTGACGTTTCGCGAGGCCGAGCCGAACCTGCGCTTCCGCGCGATCGCGAAGGACGGCGACGTCGTGAAGGCGGGCGCGGGCGTCGCGCAGGTCGTCGGCGACGTCGGCGGCATCCTCAAGGCCGAGCGCACGGCGCTGAACTTCCTTCAGCGACTGTCGGGCGTCGCGACGCTCACGCGGCGCTACGTGGACGCGATCGCCGGGACGGGCGCGAAGATCCTCGACACGCGCAAGACCACGCCCGGGATGCGCTTTCTCGAGAAGTACGCCGTGACGTGCGGCGGCGGGCACAACCACCGGCTCGCGCTCTGGGACATGTACCTCGTCAAGGACAACCACATCCGCGCCGCGGGCGGCGTGACGGCGGCGCTCGACCGCATCGCGCGCACGCGCCAGGGTGACCTGCTGCTCGAGGTCGAGGTCGAGTCGCTCGACGAACTCAAGGAAGCGCTGCGGCCGGACGTGGACCGCATCCTCCTCGACAACCGCACGCCCGACGAGGTGCGCGTCGCGCTCGCCGAGATCGACGCGTGGTGCGCCGCGAATCCGTCCGACTCGCCGCGCCGCTTCGCGGGCGCGAAGCGCTGGCCCGAGGTGGAAGTCTCGGGCGGGGTGGACCTGACGACGGTGCGAGCGTTCGCCGAGACCGGCACGGACTACGTTTCGGTCGGGGCGCTCACGCACTCGGCGTCGGCGCTCAACCTGAGCCTCGAGATCGAGGACGTGGGATGACGGCGGCCGCGCCGACGTTCGACCGCGCCGCGTTCGAGTCCGCGCTCACGACGCGCCGGTTCGGCCGCACGCTGATCGCTCGCGCCGAAGTCGGCTCGACGAACGACGCCGCGTGGGATGCGCTCTCGATGGGGGCGCCCGACGGCGCGGTCGTCGTCGCCGACGTGCAGAACGCCGGACGCGGCCGCCAGGGCCGCGCGTGGCACCACGCCCCGGGCTGCGGCCTCGCGCTGTCGCTCGTCGCGCACCCGGGCTGCGACCGGCGGCCGCTCGGCGTGATCTCGCTCGCCGCGGGACTCGCGCTCGCGCGCGCGCTCGACCGGATCGGCGCCGCACCCGAACTCAAGTGGCCGAACGACCTGCTGCTCTCGGGCCGCAAGGTCTCGGGCATCCTGGCCGAGAGCCGGCCCGGTCCGCGCGGTGCGGACGCGGTCGTGATCGGCGTGGGCGTGAACGTGCTGCAGTCGGCGGACGACTTCGCGCCCGAAATCGCGGCACTTGCGACTTCGCTCGCGCTCGCGGGCGTCGCGACGACGCGCGAGCGCGTCGCGGCCGAGTTCCTGAACGCGTTCGAACCGCTGTGGGCCGAGACGCAGGAGGGCGACCGCGACGCCGTGCTCGCCGCGTGGAGCGCGCGCGCGTCGTTCTGGGGACGCGAGCTCGCGGTCGCGACGCCGGCGGGCGAGTGGCGCGGCGTCGCGCGCGCGCTCGATCGCGACCGCCCGCGCGTGCTCGAACACGAAGACGGCACGCGGCGCGCCGGCCGCGCGGGCGACGGCGCCGAGCCCGCGGCCGGCCGGACGAGCGCGTGAGCGGCGAGCCCGGCGCGCCGGACGCCCCGGTCGAGCGCACGCGCGAGCCCGCGGAACTGCCCGCGCCGACGCCGCCCGCGCTCGGCGGCGCATCGGTTCCGGCGCCCGCGATCGATCCGCGCCGCGATCCGCTCCACGCCGAAGATCCCGAACGCGCGCTCGTTCCGCGCCGTCCGCGCGCCGAGCACCCGGACGACGACGATCCGCGCCTCCTCGGCGACATGTCGTTCCTCGGGCACCTCGAGGAGCTGCGGGGCGTGCTGATGCGCGTCGTCGTCGCGGGCGGCGTCGGCGCGATCGCCGGCTGGTGGTTCGCGCCGCGCGTGCTCGAGGACGTGATCGCGCGCACGGTGAAGGAGGCGATCGTGCTGTCGCCGCTCGAGGCCTTCAACGAGCGCTTCAAGCTCGCGATGATCCTCGGGCTCGGCGTGACGCTGCCCTACGTGCTGTGGCAGATCTGGGGCTTCATCGTGCCGGGGCTCTTCCGCCGAGAACGCCGCTGGATCCCGTGGCTCGTCGCCTCGTCGGCGCTGCTGTTCGCGCTCGGCGCGGCGAGCGCCTACTTCTACGTCGTACCCGTCGTGATGCAGGTGCTCGACAATTTCCTCACCCCGAACATGCGGGCGCAGATCCAGCTCGGATCGCTGCTCACGTTTGTCTACAACATGGCGATCGCGTGCGGCGTCGTGTTCCAGCTGCCGCTCGTGACCATGCTCATCACCGCGATCGGGCTCGTCACGCCCGGGACGTTGCTGCGCCAGTGGCGATACGCGATCGTGGGCTCGTTCCTCGTCACCGCCATGATCACGCCCGGCGACGTCGTCACCGCGCAGCTCATCATGGGCGTGCCGATGGTGCTGCTGTACTTCCTGAGCGTCGGCCTGTCGTACTTCGTCGCGAAGCGTCGCGACGCGTCCGACGCGCGAGACGCGGAGGCTTCCGAGTGACGTTCAACCGCAAGACCGAGCCGGTGACGAAGCGCGGCCGGCGGCGAGTGCCGCCGCGCGGGCTGCTCGCCGTGGACGTCGGCAACAGCGAGACCGTGGTGGGGCTGTTCCGCGGCAAGGAAGTGCTGCACTTCTGGCGCATGACGAGCGGCCGGCTCACGGCCGACGAAGTCAGCCTGCAGCTCGAATTCCTGATGCGGCGCGACGGCGTCGCCGAGGGCGGCGGCAAGGGGATGGGCGCGATCGTGTGCTCCGTCGCGCCGTCGCTCACGATGCAGTGGATCCGCGCGCTCGAACGCTTCACGGGCGCGGCGCCGATCGAGGTGACGGCGGACACCGCGGCGAGCCTCCCGATCCGCTACCACGACCGCACCGCGGTCGGCGCGGACCGCATCGCGAACGCGATCGCGGCGCGCGAGATCTACGGCACGCCGGCGATCGTCGTGGACCTCGGCACCGCGACGACGTTCGACTGCGTGTCGAAGCAGGGCGCCTACCTCGGCGGAGCGATCGCGCCGGGAGTCATCACGAGCGCCGAGGAGCTGTTCCGGCGCGCGGCGCGGATTCCGAAGGTCGAGCTGCGCCGGCCGCAGCGCGCGCTCGGTCGCACGACCGAGGAGGCGCTCCAGGCGGGCGTGCTCTGGGGGCAGGCCGGGCTCGTGGACACGCTCGTCCGGCGACTCGCGCTCGAGATGAAGGGAACCCCTCACGTCATTGCCACCGGTGGACTTGCGAAGGTGATCGCGCCCGAGTGCGAGACCGTGAACGTGGTGGACGAGGCGCTCACGCTCAAGGGCATGCGGCTGCTGTGGGAGGGAGCGAAATGACGTCACGAAGCCGGCGGGGACTCACGGCGGCGCTCGCGGCCGGCGCACTGGTCCTCGCGCTCGTCGCGGCCGCGCACGCTCAGAAGGGCGGCGGCGCCGGCGCGGCGATGTCCGCGCCGAAGACCGGCGCGAGCGCGGCGACGAAGCTCGCGCCGCCCGCGGGCACGAAGCCGCCGACGCAGCGCATCGAATCGAAGCCGATGACGAACGATCCCGTGTGGTACCCGTGGGGACTCTCGTGGTGGCGCGTCGCCGCGCCCGAGAGCGCCGCGTACCGCGCGATCGTGCGAACGCTCGCGAATCCCGACTGGGAAGGACGCGGCGTCGGCACGAAGGGCATCGAGCGCGCCGCGGCCTACCTCGAGCGGGAGCTGCGCCAGCTCGGACTGCGGCCGGGCGGCGACGGCGCGTCGTTCCGCCAGAGCTTCGAAGTGACGACCGGCGTTCAGGTCGGCACGCCGTGCGGAATCGCGGGCGCCGGCGTCTCGGCCGACGTGGGCGACGAGTTCCAGCCGATCGGGTTCTCGACGAACGGCATCGTGCGCGCGCCCGTCGTGTTCGCGGGCTACGGCATCACGGCGCCCGGGCTCGAGTACGACGACTACGCGGGCCTCGATGTGCGAGACAAGCTCGTGCTCGTGCTCACGAACGAGCCCGGCGAGATGGACTCGACGAGCCGCTTCGACGGCAGCGTGAACACGCCGTACGCCGACCTGCGCACGAAGGCGATCAACGCGCGCGAGCACGGCGCGCTCGGCCTGCTCGTCGTGAACGGGCCGAAGCACCACGCGGGAGAGCCGCTGCGGAAGCCGCGCGGCGACGGCGCGGGCTACATGACGAGCGGGCTGCTCGCGGCGAACGTCTCGGAGCGCATCGCGGACGCGCTGCTGCGCGGCTCCGGCCGCACGCTCGCCGCCGCACAGGACGCGATCGAGGCCCACGCGAAGCCGCAGAGCTTCGCGCTCGGCGACACGGTGAGCGTGACCGTGACGCTGCGCCGGACGCGCGCGCGGATCGAGAACGTCGTCGGCTGGCTGCCGGGCCGCGACACGACGCGCACGCTCGTCGTCGGCGCGCACTACGACCACCTCGGCTGGGGTGGCGAGAGCTCGCTGTCGCCGAACGTGCACGCCGTGCACCCGGGCGCGGACGACAACGCCTCGGGGACGGCCGGCCTGCTCGGCGTCGCGCGGCACTTCGCGTCGAAGGCGCGCGACCGCCACTGGAAGCCCGAGCACAACCTCGTGTTCGCGGCCTTCACGGGCGAGGAGTCGGGACTGCTCGGGTCGGGCCACTTCGTGGACGATCCGACGCGGCCGATCGAATCGGTCGAGGCGATGATCAACATGGACATGATCGGCCGCCTGCGCGACGACAAGCTCGCGGTGTCGGGCGTCGAGACGGCGCGCGAGTGGCCCGCGGTGCTCGACGGCGTCAACGCGGCGGCGCGGTTCCAGCTCAAGTCGTCCGGCGACGGCTTCGGACCGAGCGACCACTCGTCGTTCTACAAGAAGCAGGTCCCGGTGCTGTTCCTGTTCACGGGCTCGCACGGCGACTACCACAAGCCGAGCGACACGTGGGACAGGGTGCACGCGGCCGGCATCGCGCGGATCGCGAACTTCGCGGCCGCGGTCGTGGAAACGCTGGACGCGCGCCCGCGACTCACGTATCAGAAGGCGAAGGCCGACAGCTCGACCGGACGCATCGCCGGAGGCGGCGGCTACGGCGCGTACCTCGGCACGATTCCCGACTACCTGCAGACCGAGGGCGGCGTGCTGCTGTCGGGCGTGCGGGCGGGGAGTCCGGCCGAGAAGGCGGGGCTGCTGCAGGGCGACGTCATCGTGAAGTTCGACGACGTGCGCATCGACAACATCTACGACTACACGTTCGCGCTGCGGTCGAGGAAGCCGGGGCAGGACGTGCGGATCACGGTGAAGCGCGGCGCCGAGGAGCGCACGCTGGTCGCGACTCTGGGGAGAAGGCCATGAACAGGGATCGTCGTTTCGGGTGGAGGGGGCGCGGCCGCGCGTTCGCGGGAATCGGAATCGGCGCCGTCGCCGCGCTCGCGCTCGTCGCGCTCGCCACGCGGCCGGGCGAGACGAAGGGGCGAACGGTCCGCTTCGATCCGGCCGCCGCGCACGCGGTCAACCAGGACACGCTGATCCGCGCCGGCGAGACGCACTTCGCGCACCTGTGGCAGCTCACGTTCGGCGGCGAGAACGCCGAGGGCTACTGGTCGGGCGACGGCTCGAAGCTGATCCTGCAGTCCACTCGCGGCGAGTACCCGTGCGACGAGATGTACGTCTACGACCTCGCGAACGGGTCGAGCCGCAGGGTGAGCACGGGCAAGGGGCGCTGCACGTGCGGCTACTTCTACGACGGCGACCGCCGCATCCTGTTCGGTTCGACGCATGGCGGCGGGGACGCGTGCCCGCCGACGCCCGACATGTCGAAGGGCTACGTCTGGCCGCTCTACCCGAGCTACGACATCTGGACCGCGACGCCCGACGGCGGCGACCTGAAGCGCCTCACGAACTCGCCCGGCTACGACGCCGAGGCGACGGTGTCGGTGGACGGCCGCCGCATCGTGTTCACGTCGGTCCGCGACGGCGACATCGAGCTGTACGAGATGCGCCCGGATGGCTCCGGCGTGCGGCGCCTCACGCACGAGCCCGGCTACGACGGCGGCGCGTTCTACTCGCGCGACGGCAAGTGGATCTGCTGGCGGCGCGACGATCTCTCGGACCCGAAGAAGCTCGAGGACTTCCGCGCGCTGCTCGCAGAGAACCTCGTGCGGCCGTCGCACATGAACCTGTGGGTGATGCGCTCGGACGGCAGCGGCAAGCGCCAGGTCACGAACAAGCCCGGGGCGTCGTTCGCGCCGTACTTCACGCCCGACGGGAAGCGGCTCATCTACTCGTCGAACTGGGAGAATCCGCGCGGACGCAACTTCGACCTCTACCTCGTGGACGTCGCGGGCGGCGAGCCGCAGGCCGTGACGCGCGACGCCGACTTCGACGGCTTCCCGATGTTCCATCCCGACGGCCGCTGGCTCGTGTTCGCCTCGAATCGCGGCGGCAAGGCGCCGGGGGAGACGAACCTGTTCGTCGCCGAGTGGAAGCCGTGAGCGCGGGCCGCTGAACGATGCCCAAACACGTCCAGTTCGACGACGAGGCGCGGAACGCGCTGCGCCGCGGCGTGAACCAGCTCGCGAGCGCGGTGCGCGTGACGCTCGGCCCGCGCGGCCGGAACGTCGTCGTGGACCGCGGCGCCGGCATGCCGACGATCACGAACGACGGCTTCACGGTCGCGAACGAGATCGAACTCGCGGACCGGTTCGAAAACATGGGCGTGCAGCTGCTGAAGGAGGCGGCGCAGCGCACGGGCGCGGCCGCGGGCGACGGCACGACGACGGCGACCGTGCTCGCGCAGTCGCTCGTCGAGCACGGCCTGCGGGCGGTCGCCGCGGGGCACGCGCCGACAGCGATCCGCCGCGGCATCGAGCGCGCGGTCGCCGAGGTCGTGGGGTTCGTCGCCGAACTCTCGCGCCCGGTGCGCGGACGCGCCGACCTCGAACGCATCGCGACCGTGAGCGCGCGCGGCGACTCCGAGCTCGGCGGCTGGATCGCCGAGGCGCTCGACCGCGTCGGCCGCTCCGGCGTCGTGACCGTCGAAGAGGGCCGCGGGCTCTCGACCACGCTCGAGGTGCTCGAGGGCGTGCGCATCGAGGGCGGTTACCTGTCGCCGTACTTCATCACCGACCCCGAGGCGATGGAGTGCGCGCTCGAGGGACCGCTCGTGCTGCTCGTGGACGCGCGGCTCACGGGCGCGCGCGACCTGCTGCCCGCGCTCGAACACGCGGCCGCAGCCGGCCGTCCGCTGTTCGTGGTCGCCGAGGACGTCGAGGGCGACGCGCTCGCGATGCTGGTCGTGAACCGGCTGCGCGGCAGCCTGTCGTCGGTCGCGATCAAGGCGCCCGGCGTCGGCGAGCGCCGGCGCGAACTGCTCGACGACCTCGCGCTGCTCACGGGCGCGAGCGTGATCGCGGCCGACCTCGGACTCGGTCCCGCAAACGTCGAGGCGGAGCACCTCGGGAACGCGAAGCGCGTGCTCGTCGAGCGCGAGCACACGACGCTGATCGGCGGCGGCGGGCAGCCCGCGGCGGTGCAGATCCGCGTCGGCGGGCTCGAGCGCGCGATCGGCGACGCCGAATCCGAGGTCGAGCGCCAGCAGTTGCGCGAGCGCCTCGGCCGCCTCACGGGCGGCGTCGGCGTGCTGCGCGTCGGCGGCGCGACCGAGCCCGAGATGAAGGACCGCAAGGCGCGCATCGAGGACTCGCTCGCGGCGACGCGCGCGGCGGTCGAGGAGGGCGTCGTGCCGGGCGGCGGCGTCGCGCTGCTGCGCGCGCGCGCGTGCCTCGACCGGCTCCAGCTCGGCGGCGACGCCGACCGCGGCGTCGAGATCGTGCGCGAGGCGCTCGCCGAACCCGCGCGTCAGATCGCGCGCAACGCCGGCGCCGAGGGCGAGATCGTCGTCGCGCGCATCCTCGAGGAGCGCGGCGCGACCGGCTGGAACGCGCTGACGGGCGTCTACGAGGACCTGCTCGAGGCCGGCATCCTCGATCCCGCGAAGGTCGTGCGCGTCGCGCTTCAGAGCGCGGCGAGCATCGCGGCGCTCGTGCTCACGACCGACGCGATGGTCGTCGAGGACGACGACGAGGGTCCGGAAGCGAACTAGCCCGGGGCGCCGTCGCGCGGTCCGCCGCGCCCCGCACGCGGGACGTCAGGCGGGAGACGCCGCGTGCGGCTCCGAGGCGACTCCGGCGCCGGCCGCGGTGTCCGCGCCCTTCGCGGCCTTCTTGCGCCCGAACCGCCGCTGCAACTCGTCGAGGTACGTGTAGAACACCGGCGTCACGTACAGCGTGATGATCTGCGAGAACAGCAGCCCGCCGACGACCGCGAGTCCGAGCGGCCGGCGCGAGTTCGCGCCGGCGCCCCAGCCGAGCGCGATGGGCAGCGTGCCCATGAGCGCCGCCATCGTCGTCATCATGATCGGGCGGTAGCGGATGCGGCACGCTTCCAGGATCGCATCGCGCGGTGAGAGTCCCTGGTCGCGTTCGGCGTCGAGCGCGAAGTCGATCATCATGATCGCGTTCTTCTTCACGAGCCCGACGAGCAGGATGACCCCGACGAAGGCGTACACGCTGAGTTCGGTGCGGAACAGCCACAGCGTGAGCAGCGCGCCGAACCCCGCGAACGGCAGGCCCGAGAGAATCGTGAGCGGGTGGATGTAGCTCTCGTACAGCACGCCGAGCACGAGGTAGATGACGAGCACGGCGACGAGCAGCAGCACGTTCAGTCCCTGCTGCGACGACTGGAACGCCTGCGCGGTGCCGGCGAAGTTCGTCGTGACGTCGCTCGTGAGCGACTGGCGCGCGGCGTTCTGGATCTGGGTCACGGCCTCCGACAGGCCGACGCCCGGCTTCGTGTCGAACGACAGCGTGACGGCGGGGAGCTGACCCGAGTGCGTCACGGTGAGCGGCCCGAGGCCGGCCTCGAACGAGGCGACGGCGCCGAGCGGCACGAGCTCGCCGCCGTTCGCGCGCACGGACAGCAGGCGCATCGCGGCGGGGTCGCGCTGGTACTGCGGCAGCAGCTCGAGGATCACCCAGTACTGGTTGTTCGGCGTGAACATCGTCGAGACCTGCCGCGAGCCGTAGGCGCTGTACAGCGCGCTTTCGATCTGCTCGGGCGTCACGCCGAGCGCCGCCGCGCGGTCGCGGTCGAGCCGCACGCGCAGCTCGGGGTTCTTGATCTGCAGGTCGCTCGTGACGTTGTCGAGCCCGGGCAGCTCGCGCAGGCGGGCCTCGAGCTTCGCGGCGTTGTCGTACAGCGACACGATGTCGGGACTCTGGAGCGTGTACTGGTACTGGCTCTTCGCGAACCGCGCGCCGATGCGCACCGGCGGCGGGTTCTGCACGAACACGCGGATGCCCGGCACCGAGGCGAGCTTCGGCTGGAGCGCGCGCGCGACGGCGTCGGCGTCGAGCTTGCGCTCGTGGCGCGGCTTGAGGCGGATCACGAGCCGGCCCTGGTTGCTCGGGCCGCCCGGCCCGCTGCCCACGGCCGACATGAGGCCCTCGACGTTCGGGTCCTTCGCGACGATCTCGGCGATCTGGCGCTGGCGCCGGACCATCGCCTCGAACGACGTGCCTTCGGCCGTCTCGGTCGTGCCCGTGAGCGAATCGATGTCGTCGCTCGGGATGAACCCCTTCGGCACGATGCGGAACAGCACCACGGTGCCGACGAGGATCGCGAACGAGAACGCGAGCGCGAGGCGGCGGCGGTCCATCACCCACGCGAGCGTGCGCGTGTAGAAGTCGAGCGACGCGCGGAAGCCGCGTTCGAACGCGTTGAAGACGCGGCCGTGCTTCTCGGGCTCGTCGTGTCGCAGGAAGCGGCTGCACAGCATCGGCGTGAGCGTGATCGAGATGAAACCCGAGATCAGGATCGCGACGCTGATCACGATCGCGAACTCGTTGAACAGCCGGCCGAGCAGGCCGCCCATGAACAGCACCGGGATGAACACGGCGACGAGCGACAGCGTCATGGACAGGATCGTGAAGCCGATCTCACTCGAGCCGTCGAAGGCGGCCTGCAGCGGCTTCTTGCCCATCTCGAGGTGCCGGACGATGTTCTCGAGCATCACGATCGCGTCGTCCACGACGAAGCCGACGCACAGCGTCAGCGCGAGCAGCGAAAGGTTGTCGAGGCTGTGGCCGAGCGGCTTCATGATCGCGAAGGTGCCGACGATCGAGAACGGCAGCGCGAGGCTCGCGATCACGGTGGCGGACGCGTTGCGCAGGAACAGGAAGATCACGAGCACGACCAGCAGCAGCGCGATGAGCAGCGTCGTCTGCACGTCCACGACCGAGTGGCGGATCGACACCGAGCGGTCGTTCAGCGTCTCGAGGTGCACGGAGGCGGGCATCTGCGGGCGCAACCGCTCGACGAGCGCGTGCACGCCGTCGGCGACCGCGACCGTGTTCGTGCCGGGCTGACGCTGGATCGCGAGCACGATCGAGCGGCGGCCGTTGAACCAGCTCGCGGCCTTGTTGTCCTGCACGTCGTCGAGAACGCTCGCGACGTCGCCGAGCCGCACCGGTGCGCCGTTGCGGTTCACGATCACGAGCGAGCGGAACTCGGCCGCGTTCTGGAGCTGTCCGTTCGCGCGGATCGTCTGCGACTTCTCGGCGCCCCACAGCACGCCGGTCGGCAGGTTCACGTTCGCCGAAGAGATCGCCTCGGTGACCTGGTCGATGCCGATGCCGCGCGAGGCCAGCGCCTGCGGATCGAGCTGCACGCGCACCGCGTACTTCTGCGAGCCGAACACCTGCACCGAGGCGACGCCCGTCACGGTCGAGATGCGCTGCGCGAGGAACGTCTGCGCGTACTCGTCGAGCGTCGAGAGGGGCAGCAGGTCGGACGTGAGCGCGAGGAAGAGGATCGGGGAGTCGGCCGGGTTCGACTTCTGGTAGGACGGCGGCAGGATGCCCTGCGGCAGCTGGCGCTGGACCTGGGCGATCGCGGCCTGCACGTCCTGCGCGGCGGCGTCGATCTGGCGGTCGAGCGCGAACTGCAGCGTGACGCTCGTGTTCCCGAGGCCGCTCGACGACGTCATGGCGTCGAGCCCCGCGATCGTCGCGAACTGCTTCTCGAGCGGGGTCGCGACCGCGGACGCCATCGTCTCGGGGCTCGCGCCCGGCAGGCTCGCGCGCACCGTGATCACGGGATAGTCCACGTTCGGGAGGTCGCTCACCGGCAGCTGCCGGTAGCCGACGATGCCGAACAGCAGGATGCCCATCATGACGAGCGAGGTCGCGATGGGGCGCCGGATGAACGGCGAGGAGAGGTTCATCGGCCCGAACCGGCCGCGCCCGCGCGAGCGCCGCGCGCCGCGCCCGCGCCGCCCTCGCCGCGGCCGCCGCCGTCGCCGTGAGCGCCGGGCGTGCGGATCGCGGCCTTCGCGCCGTCCGAGAGCCGCATCTGCCCGTCCGTGACGACGGTCTCGTTCGCCGCGAGTCCGCTCGCGATGACGCTCCACTCGTTCCACGAGCGCGCGACCTTCACGGGGCGCGCCTCGACCGTCGTGTCGGGCTTCACCACGAACACGTACGTGCCCGACTGCGAGTTCGAGACCGCGCTCGCCGGCACGACGATCGCGCCCTGCTCCTCGAACAGCCGCAGCCGCACGCGCACGAACGCACCGGGCCACAGCGCGCCGTCGCGGTTCGCGAACTCGCCCTTGAGCAGCAGCGTGCCGGACGCCGGATCCACGGCGTTGTCCACGAACACGAGCCGCCCCTGCACCCACGTGGACTCGCGGTCGGCGGGCGCCGCCTCGACCACGAGCGCGCGGCCGCGCACCTTCTGGAGTGCGGGCAGGTCGGCCTGCGTGAGCGTGAAGCGCACGCGGGCGGGGCGCATCTGCACGACCGTGACGAGCGGCTTCGCGGGATCGTTCTCCTTCACGACGTTCCCGATGCGCGCGCTCAGACTGCCGGTGCGGCCGCCGATCGGCGCGCGCACGGCGGAGTAGGCGAGGTCGAGCCGCGCGCTCGCGAGGGCGGCCGAGTCCGCGCGCGCGGTCGCGTCGAGCGACTCCCACGCGGATCGCTTCGCGTCGAGTTCGCCCGGCGAGATGAGCTGCTGCGCCGCGAGCGAAGTCGCACGTTCGAACTCGAGCCGGGCCGCCCCGGCGAGCGCGCGGTCGCGAGCGAGGGTCGCCGCCGCGCGGTCCACCGCGGCCTGGAACGGGCGCGGGTCGATCTGCACGAGCAGCTGCCCCGCGCGCACCTCGTCGCCCTCGCGGAAGCCGAGCCGCGTGATGATGCCGCCGACCTGCGCCGTGACGGCCGCTTCCTCGCTCGCTTCGACGGTGCCCGTCGCGTCGATCTCGTACGGGACGCTGCGCGTCTCCGAAGACGCGACCGTCACCGCCACGCGCGGTGTGCGGCGCGGAGCCTTGGACTCGCATCCGGCGAGCGCGGGGAGCAGGGCGGCGAGTGCGGCGCAGGCCGCGAGCAGGGCGCGGCGGGAGGGCGTTCCGGAGCGTGCGGGCATGGAACCTCGGAGGGCCGCGAGGCGAGACGCGGCGAAGACGATGACGGTCGGCGTCGCGCGATTCAATCAGCGCGTCTTCGCGAGCGTCAAGCGTTCAGGCGGGCAGGCCGGGCGGACGTTCGGGCTCGCGCACGGCATCGACCCGGACCGGCGCGCCGTTTTCGAGCGCGAGCGCGGCCCCGGGAGTTGCCGCGTCCCGCCGCATCACCGCGAGCGCCGAAAATTCACCGTCCCGGGACCGGCGCGCGACGCTCGTGATCTCGCCCGCGCGTTCGCCGCCCGCGAGCACGGCAGCGAGCGGCGCCGCCGGCCCGCCCGGGAGCGTGACGCGGGCGAGCGCGCGCCGGGCGCTCTCGTACGTGACGAGTCGCAGGAGCGTCTCCTGTCCCGTGTAGCAGCCCTTGCTCAGGTGGACTTCGCGCGCGAGGCCGACGTCGTACGGCGTGAACGCGTCGCGCAGCTCGTGGCCGTCGCGAGGCAGGAGGCGCGCGATGCGGCCGAACTCCCGCGCGTCCGCCTCTTCGCTCGCGCCGGCATCCGCCGGGCGCACGAGGAGCCGCTCACCGAGCGGCAGCTCGACCGAGCCGGGCACCGCGTCGCGCCATTCGACGACCGGCTGCCCGGCGGTGTCGCGATCGTAGTGCGCCTCGACGCGCCACGCGTCGCCGGCGTTCGCGATGCGCACGTCCTCGCGGAAGACGCTGCGATCGAGGAACGCCGCGAGCGCGTCGCCGGGCGCATCGGGCCGGAGCAGCCACACGGCGCCGTCCGGCGCGTGCACGACCGTCGCGCGATGCTGGATGCGGCCCCGGAAGTCGCAGAAGAGCGTCGCGCGCGCGGCGCCACGCTCGAGCGCGCGCAGGTCCGCGGTCGAGATGCGGTGCAGCAGGTCGAGGACGTCTCGTCCCTCGAGCCGCAGGACGGTCGAGGCCGCGGCGGATGGGTTCGCGTTCACGCCGGCAAGATAGTCGCGCGATGGCGCAAGCGGAAGCCCGATGCTAGATTCGGCCCGTCCCTTGCGGCAGCGGGTGAACCTCTCGCGGCCGACTGCGCTCAGGGAGGAGCCCGATGACCGCCTACGAGATCGCCGACCTGCTGTCCGACCTCGTGAACATTCCGAGCGTCACGGGCAACGAGCGCGAGATCGCGGGTTTCGTGCTCGAGCGCCTCCGCCGCCGCGGCACCGGAGAGCTGCTGCGTTCGGGCCACGGTCTCGTGTGGCGCGGGCCGCAGCGGGACCGCCCGCTCGTCGTGCTCGCCGGCCACCTCGACACCGTGCCGCCGAACGCGAACGAGCGCGCGCGCGTCGAAGGCGACCGCCTGTACGGGCTCGGCTCGACCGACATGAAGGGCGGCGACGCCGTGATGCTCGCGCTGCTCGAGACGCTCGATCCCGACGCGCTGCGTTTCGATCTCGCCGCGGTGTTCTACGACGCCGAGGAGGGGCCCGCGTCGAAGAACGGACTGCGCCGCGTCCTCGGCGAGATGCCGTGGCTCACCGGGGCGGCGCTCGCGATCCTGCTCGAGCCGACCGACTGCGCGGTCGAACTCGGCTGCAACGGCATCCTGAACGCCGAGGTGACGGTGCGCGGCATGGCGGCGCACAGCGCACGTCCGTGGACCGGCGTCAATGCGGTCGAGAAGGCGGCGGCGTGGCTCGCCGAGGTGACGCGCGTCCCGGCGGTGCCCGTGTCGATCCACGGGATCGAATACCGCGAGACGCTCGCGCTCACGACGCTCAAGGCGGGGCGCGCGCGCAACGTCGTGCCCGACGAACTCGTCGCGAACCTCAACTACCGCTTCCCGCCGGACCGGAACGTCGAGCAGGCGACGCGCGACCTGCGCGCGCGCGTGCCGGAGGCCTTCGAGTTCGCCGTCGTGGACGCGGCCGAGCCCGGCGCGGTGTCGCTCGACCGGCCGATCGTGCGCGAGTTCGTCGAGCGCTTCGGCGCGCGCATCGCCGGCAAGCAGGGCTGGACGGACGTCGCGCGCTTCACGTCGGCCGGCGTGCCGGCGTTCAACTTCGGGCCCGGGATTCCCGAGCTCTGCCACCAGATGAACGAGTACTGTCCGATTCCGAACCTGGGCGTCGCGTTCGACTGGCTCGCGGCGTTCCTGACGGACGGCGCCGGGACGGCGTCCCGCGCGCCGAAGGAGAACGCATGAGCGCGACGCGCGCCGGCACGGCCGGCCCGCTGCACGAGCTGCTCACGGGCGGACGCGAGTATCCGTTCGTGACGCTCGACAAGATGAAGGCGCGGCTGTGCCCGGCGGGGGTGCGCCCGATCGGATTCTCGATCGGCGATCCGCGCGAGACGACGCCCGAGTTCATCCGGCAGACGCTGAAGGACGCGGTGCCGGCGATGTCGAGCTACCCCGCCGCGTCGGGCCAGCCGGAGCTGCGCGCGGCGTGCGCGCGCTGGCTCGGCCGTCGCTTCGGCGTGACGGCCGACCCCGAGCGCCACGTGCTGCCCGCGAACGGCACGAAGGAGGCCGTGTTCCTGCTGCACCTCGCCGTGCTCGGACGCGGCGCGAACGCGAAGCGCACCGTCGTCGTGCCGACGCCCGCGTACCCCGTGTACGAGTCCGGCGTGCTGTTCGCCGGCGGCGAGTTCCACGGCGTGCCGCTCCGCAGCGAGGACGGCTGGCGCTTCGATCCCGCGCGCGTGCCCGATGCCGTGTGGGCGAAGACGGCGCTCCTGTGGCTCAACTCGCCCCACAACCCGACCGGCGCCACGCTGTCGCTCGACGAACTCGCGCGCATCGCCGAACTCGCGCGCCGCTTCGGATTCTGGGTTGCGGCCGACGAGGCATACGCCGAGGTGTATTTCGACGAGCGGCCCCACAGCATGCTCGAGGCGGGCTTCGAGAACGTGCTCGCGCTGCACACCCTCTCGAAGCGCAGCGCGATGACCGGATACCGCAGCGGCTTCCTGTGCGGCGACGAGCGGCTGATCGACGCGCTGCGGGCCTTCCGCCCGAACGTCGGCGTCGCGACGCCCGACTTCGTGCAGGCGGCGGCGATCGCGGCGTGGAACGACGACGCGCATCCGGACGCGCAGCGCGCCCGCTACGCCGAGAAGCGCCGGCTGTTCCTCGAGTACTTCGCCGCGCGCGGCTGGAAGGTCGAGGCGAGCACCGCGAGCTTCTACCTGTGGATCGCCGCGCCCGGCGGCGACGACGTGAAGTTCGTCGAGCGACTGCTCGGCGTCGGCATCGTCGCGATGCCCGGATCGTTCATGGGGCCGGGCGGCGAGGGCTTCGTGCGCTTCGCGCTCGTGCCGACCCCCGAAGAATGCCGCGAGGCCGTGCGTCGCCTGGACGGCATCTCGTGAGCGGAGCCGCGTCGGGCTATCCGATCGACCGCTGGCGGAACGCGATCGGCGAGGCGTGGGAGGGACGTCGCGCGCTCGACGATCCCACGACGCGCGGCGCGGTCGAGGGCGTGATCGCGGCGCTCGACGCCGGCGACCTGCGCGTGGCCGAGCCCGGCGCGAACGGCGATTGGGTCACGCACGCGTGGATCAAGGAGGCGATCCTCCTCTACTTCCGGCTGAAGCCGAGCGAGACCGTGGTCGCGGGGCCGTTCGAGTTCCACGACAAGATCGCGACGAAGTCGAACCTCGCCGCCGCCGGCGTGCGCGTGGTGCCGCCCGGCGTCGCGCGCTACGGCAGCTTCCTCGAGAAGGGCGTGATCCTCATGCCGGGCTACGTGAACATCGGCGCCCGGGTCGGCGAGGGCACGATGGTGGACACGTGGGCGACCGTGGGGAGCTGCGCGCAGATCGGCGCGCGCGTGCACCTCTCGGGCGGCGTCGGCATCGGGGGCGTGCTCGAACCGCCGCAGGCGCAGCCCGTCATCGTCGAAGACGACGCGTTCATCGGTTCGCGCTGCATCGTCGTCGAGGGCGTGCGCGTCGAGGCGGGCGCCGTGCTCGGCGCCGGCGTCGTGCTCACCGCGAGCACGCCGATCGTGGACGTGCGCGGCCCCGAGGCGGTGGAACTGCGCGGCCGGGTGCCGGCGCGCGCCGTCGTCATTCCGGGTTCGCGTCCGCGGACGTTCCCGGCGGGTTCGTACGGAACGCCGTGCGCGCTCGTCGTCGGAGAGCGCAGCGACTCGACGGACCGCAAGACCAGCCTGAACCAGGCGCTGCGCGAATTCGGCGTCGCAGTGTAGCGGCGCACCGCCGCTTCAGTTCGCGGTCTCGCCGCTCAGCGACTTCCGCGCGCGCTCGAGCTTGAGCTTCAGCCGGCCGAGGAACGGCTCGGGCAGCGTGCGGGGGCGGGCGCGTCCCGCCGCGAGCCGCGCGCGTTCGAGCGAGCCCGCGCGTACTCCGGTGCGCAGCGTGCCGAACGTGACGACGACGTCGGCGTCGTCGCCGAGCCCGAGCGAATCGCCGACGCGAATCAGGTCGTCCACGTCGTACCAGCGTCCGGGCAGGCCGCGATGCGGATAGACCCACGTGTAGTCCACCGCCCACAGGCTGTCACCCACGAGCACCCGGCGGCAGCGCGCGCCGTGTTCGAGCACGTGGACGACCGTGTCGAGCGGCAGACGGCGGTCGAAGTCGAGGAAGTAGTCGGGCTTGAGCGCGGCCGCGTCGTCGCGGAAGCGCGAGCCCGGCGCCGCGAGCAGGCGCTCGAGCCCGCGCGCGGCGGGGTCGGCGGCGGGCGCTGCTCCGATGCATCCGAAGATCAGCGCCGCGAGCGGCAGCAGCGCGAGCCGCCGACGAAGACGGCCGGGCGGTGCGTTCCGGGTCACGACGGACGTTCCTCCGAGTGGGCGACGAACGAGCGCGCCGAGCATACGGGCTCGGCGGGACCGAGGGCGAGCACAGCCCCCAAAACCAACCCGGCGCTGGCGGAGTCGCCAACGCCGGTTCGGGAAACGGATGCGATCAGCGGAAGCTGGCCTTCAGCGCGCCCCAGCTCATGCGCTGCGTGGGCGTCGGCGTGATGGACTCGAGGAACAGCACACAGTCGTCGTAGTCCTGATCCGAACCGCCGCCGATCGACAGGTCTTCGATCGCGAGCCACCACTGACCGACGTTGCCGCCGGTGCCCGCATACGCGAGCATCTGCGCCGCGCTGCCGGCGTTGCGAGCGTCCTGCGAGTAGAACGTCCCGCCGGGGCCCGCGAGGTAGTAGCCGAAATTCGTGGCGTCGGCGCCGAGGTAGGTCGTCGAGCCCTGGAACACGGCGTTCGCGTCGAACAGGTTCACGACGACGCGGGTCGGCGCCGCACGGAACGAGCAGGTCGCGAACCAGCCGGCGCTCGCGGCGCCGGGGAACACCTGATAGAGCGCAGGAACAGCCGCGCCACCGTTGTAGATGCCGACCGAGTTCGACGCGGCGTTGCCCGCGAGTTCGATCTGCAGCGTGAACGTCGAGTTGTTGGAGACGGTCGTCGACCAGGTCTGCACCGCATTCTGATCGGTGCCCACGTTGATCGACTCGCCGACGCTGTTCAGGTAACCCTGCAGCGAGCCGCCGAGGACCGGCACCTGCGGCACGCGAAGCGCCGCGGAGGCGATGCTGGCAGACAGCGTGGCGGCTGCACCGAGAATGAGGAGAGAAGTAGCGAATCGCTTCATCGGTGTACCCCTCCTTGTGGTAGGCCGCCTTGCGGAAACAAGACGGCGGACGGCTTGAGGACAATTACGCCGCGAGGCGGGGGGCACTCACGAACGCAGACGTGACGAGTCGTGTCACGTCCCCAAGGTGTTCGACCGGAAAGAAGAACTGCAAGTGGCGGCTACTTTAATGCGGGATCCGGCAAACGGGAAGGGGCGATTTACCCACGAGCCGCCGCGCGCTCAGGATCGTTCGATGTTACGTAACAGCGGGTGTGCCCGACGGGCCTTCACTCGAGATCGGTCGCGAACAGGCAGTCGACCGGACGACTCGTCAGGAGCACCCGAAGCAAGACCGAACGGAGCAGCCTGCTTCGAGGCGATTTCTCGCCGGTTCGCGTGCTTCTGCCGACGGCAACCGAGTTCCTTTTGCTAGACTCGACTCCGCGTTCCGCCGCCGATCGTGATCGTCGGTGAGCCGGCCGGGTCCGCGTCCCCCACGTGACCCGCCGGCGGAGGTCCTCGGGAAGCGTGTTTCCGAGGCTCGAACGGCTGTTCAGGCTCGACTTCTCCTCGGACCCCGAAGACCGGTGCGCTGTGACCCGCACGCCTGCTGCGCGGTCATTCGTGCTGAAACGATCGGGCGGCCCGGAGGGATCGAGCCACTGGTCGCCGCACGTCCGCTCCCGGAGAGTCGCCGATGCCCTCGTTCGCGAAGTTCGCCTTGCGCCGCACCGGACTCGCCGGCTGGATCACCGCACTCGCGCTCGCCACGACGAACGCTCAGGCGTTCGCTCTCCCGCTCGAGATCCTGACGCCCTCGCTTCCGGGCGGCATCGCGGGAGTCGCGTACGTCGACACGCTCGAGGCGGCGAGCGGCACGACGCCGTACACCTGGTCGCTCGAGAGCGGCGCTCTGCCGCCCGGGCTCACGATCGATTCCGGCACGGGTGAGATCGCGGGAACGAGTACCGTCGCGGGAACGTACGCATTCATCGTTCGTGTCGAGGACGCGGTCGCCGACACCGCGACGCGCGCGTTCTCGATCGACGTGGTGGCCGGTGCGCCCGACACCATTTCCTTCGAGCAGCAGCCGACGGCGGCGGTCGCGGGTGTCTCGATCAGCCCGGCGGTGACGGTGCGCGTGCGGGACTCGTTCGGGAACGCGGTGGCGGGCGAGAACGTGACGCTGACGCTGATCGGGAGCGGCACGCTCACGGGCGGTGGCGCGATCGCGAGCGACGCGAACGGCCTCGCGACGTTCGGGGCGCTGAGCGTGGACACGGCGGGGACGAAGCAGCTCGTGGCGTCGAGCGGCGCGCTGACGCCGGTGACGAGCGATGCGTTCGCGATCACGTCGGGCGCGGCGGCGACGCTCGCGTTCGAGCAGCAGCCGACGGCGGCGGTCGCGGGTGTCGCGATCAGTCCGGCGGTGACGGTGCGCGTACGCGACTCGTTCGGGAACGCGGTGGCGGGCGAGAACGTGACGCTGACGCTGATCGGGAGCGGCACGCTCACGGGCGGTGGCGCGGTGGCGAGCGACGCGAACGGCCTCGCGACGTTCGGGGCGCTGGGCATCAATCGCGAGGGTTCCAAGCAGCTCGCGGCGAGCGGCGGTTCGATCGGACCGGTCTCGAGCGACGCGTTCTCCATCACGTGTCCGGCGATCGCGCTCTCGCCCTCGACGCTCCTCGGAGGCACGGTCGGCGCGAGCTATGCGGACACCGTCTCGGGGAACGGCGGCGCCGGTCCCTACACGTTCGCGGTCAGCGCCGGTACGCTTCCAACCGGGCTGACGCTCGACTCGGGAACGGGCGAGGTGAGCGGCACGCCATCGGTCAGCGGTGACTTCTCGTTCACGATCACGGCCACGGACGCGGACAGCTGCTCGGGCGCGCGCGCCTACGCCGTCACGGTGTGCCCCGTGATCGACGTCGCGCCGCCGGCGCTCGCGGCCGCCTCGGTCGGGATCGCCTACGCCGACACGCTCGCCGCGACGGCCGGCATTGCGCCGCACGCCTTCGCGGTCACCTCGGGCGCGCTGCCCGCCGGACTCTCCCTGTCGGGCGGTGGCGTGCTCTCGGGAACGCCCGAAGGCGGCGGGGACTTTTCGTTCACGGTCACGGCGACGGCGTCGAACGGTTGCGCGGGGGCGCGCCCCTACGCGCTTCACGTCTCGGGCATTCCGGCGGCGATCGCGAACCTCGCGGCGACGCGAGTGGCGAGCGGCAACGACGCGAACGGCACCGCGAAGATCCAGCTCACGTTCACGATGCCCGCGGAGGGGACGAGCGTCGAGGTCTATCGCGCGCCCTTCGGCGGCTATCCGCGCTACGACGACGCGGGCGGCGTCGTGCCTCCGACGCCGGGCTATCCGCCGAGCGCGCCGTGGGTGCTCACGGCCGTCAGCGCGAGCGGCCAGACCGACGAGCCCGCGACGCGCGACTTCTACTACTACGTCGCGTTCGTCGAGAACGCGGGCGGCGGGCGCTCGGGCGTCTCGAACACGACGGCCGGGACGTGCAACTACGCGCTCGGTGACGTCTCGGACGGCGTTCTCGCCGGCGCGGGCGACAACCGCGTCGACAACCTCGATGTGTCGCTGCTCGGCGCGAACTACGGCATCGGCGCGGCGCTGATCACCTCGCGCGGGGTGCAGTACCTCGATGTCGGACCGACGACCGACCTCCTGCCGACGTCGCGGCCCTTCACGGACGCGCGCATCAACTTCGAGGACCTGATCGTGTTCGCGACGAACTACGGGCTCGTCTCGGCGCCGGCGCTGATCGCGCAGCGCGCCGAATCGGCGGCGCGCGCCGCGGCCGCGCCCGAGCGCTTCACGCTCGACGCGCCGTCCGACGTGACGCCGGGGGCGGAGGCCGAGGCCCGGATCGCGCTCGCGGGCGCGGGACGCCTGCAGGGCTTCTCGGTCGAACTGGCCTGGAACGCCGCCGTCGTCGAGCCGCTCGAAACCGTCTCGGGCGGGCTGATCGAGGCCGAGGGCGGCGTGCTGCTCGTGCCCGCGCCCGGCACCGTGGATGCCGCGCTGCTCGGAGTGCGCGATCGCGGGATCACGGCCGAGGGCGAAGTCGCGCGCGTGCGCTTCCGCGTGCTGCGCGCCGGCGATCCCGGCATTCGCGTGCGCTCCGTCACGGCGCGCGATGCGGCGAATCGTGCGCTCGCCGCCGAGGCCGTCGCGATCGGCGTCCGCAGCGAGGCGCCGGCGCGCACGCTGCTGCTCGCTCCCGCGCCGAACCCGATGCAGGGCCGCTCCGCGCTCGCCTTCGCGCTCGCGCACGCCGGCGAAGTCGACCTCGCGATCTACTCGGTGGACGGGCGCCGCGTGCGCACGCTCGCCCGCGGGCGCTTCGAGTCCGGGGTTCACCGTCTCGAATGGAACGGCGACGACGACGCGCACCGCGCCGTCGCGCCCGGCGTCTACTTCGCGCGCTTCGTCGCGGACGGCGAGCGCTTCACTCGCACGCTCGTGCGCCTGCGCTGATCCGGAGCCTCACGTGACCACGCCCCTCGACCGAATCCGCCTCGCGGTCGCCGTGCTCGCCGCGGTCTCGCTCGTTCCGCCCGCCGCGCGCGCGGGGGTGGGCGTCGCGCTGTCGCCCGCGAGCGCGACGGTCGCGCCCGGCAGCGAGTTCACGATCGAGGTCGTCGTGCCGGCCGCGGGCTCGGCGTTCAACGGCTTCGACGCCGTCATCGCTTACGACCCGGCCGCGCTCACGTTCCTGCCCGAGTCGCCGACCACGCTGCAGCAGGGCTGCCTCATGACCGGCGCGTGCAGCGCCGCGTGCGGGAACACGTTCCACCGCTTCTCCGCGGCGGGCGACAGCGTGGCCGTGAACGACGTGCTGCTCTGCAACCAGATCTCGCTCACGGGACCCGGGACGATCTACCGGCTGCGCTTCCTCGCGTCGAACTCGCCGCAGGTCACGACGCTCTCGATCCGCCGTGCGTCGTTCTACAACGCCGGGTTGTTCGTGCTGCCCGTGACGCGCAGCGGCGCGACGATCGGCATCGGCATCTCGCTCGACGCGCCGGAGTCCGCGCGCGGCGCGGCGACCTCGATCACGGCGGCGCCGAATCCGGGCCGCGGACCCATCTCGCTGAGAATCCGGTCGGAGTTCGCGGGCCGCCAGTCGCTCGAGCTGATGGACGTCGCCGGCCGCACGGTGCGGCGCTTCGACGCGTCGTTCGCGTCCCCGGGCGAGCGCGTGCTCGAGTGGGACGGCCGCGACGCGTCGGGCGCGCCGGCGCCGGCCGGGGTGTATCTCGCACGGCTCGACGCCGCGGGCCGCGTGCGCTTCGCGCGCATCCTGCTCCTGAGGTGAGGAGGCGCTCGTGACGCACGGACGCCGCCGCCCCCGCCTGGAACTCGCCCGCATCGCCCGGGCGACGGCGGCCGGCGTTGCGCTGCTCGCGCTCCTGCGCGGCGCCCCGGCTCGGGCGCAGAGCGCGCGCGAGGACTTCTTCGTCACGAACGGCACCGTGAACGCGGAGCTGCTCGTGGACGGAAAGCTGTACGTCGGCGGCAGCTTCACGTCCGTCGGTCCCGTGACCGGTTCGGGCGTTCCGGTGGACAGCTCGACCGGCCTCGCGCGTCCGGGCTTCCCGCGCGTCAACGGCCAGGTGTTCGTGGCCGTGTCGGACGGCGGCGGCGGCTGGTACCTCGGCGGCACGTTCACGGCCGTGGACGGCGTCGCCCGATCGAACGCCGCGTACGTGCGCGCCGACAACTCGGTCGCGCCGTGGAATCCCGCGCCGAACTCGACGGTGCGAGCGATCGCGCTCCGCGACGGCAGCGTCTACCTCGGGGGGCAGTTCTCGTCGGCCGGCGGCCAGTCCCGCAACCGGATCGCCGAGGTGGACACGGCGCTCGGCGTCGCGACGTCGTGGAATCCGAACTCGAACAACATCGTGCGCGCGCTCGCGTGGCACGGCTCCGACCTGCTCGTGGCCGGACAGTTCACGTCGATCGGCGGCCAGCTGCGCAACCGCATCGCCGCGATCAGCCGCACGACCGGACTCGCGACCGGTTGGAATCCGAACGCGAACAGCAACGTGTTCGCGCTCGAAGTCGCGGGGGACACCGTGTACGCCGGCGGCCAGTTCACGTCGATCGGCGGCCAGGCGCGCAACCGCCTCGCGGCGCTCCACGCGACGACCGCGCTCGCGACGAGCTGGAACCCGAACGCGAACAACCAGGTGCTCGCGCTCGCGTACGCGGCGGGAGTCGTGTACGCGGGCGGGCAGTTCACCGCGGCCGGCGGACAGACGCGCAATCGAGTCGTCGCGCTCGACGCCGCGACCGGCCTCGCGACGAGCTGGAATCCGAACGCGAACAACCAGGTCCAGTCGCTCGGGATCTCGGACGGCCGGCTCTACGTGGGCGGGGACTTCCTCACGATCGGCGGGCAGCCGCGCAGCCGCGTCGCCGCGCTGTCGCTCGCGAGCGGGCTCGCGACGAACTGGGACCCGACCGCCTTCGGCAGCGTCTCGGCGATCGGCGTGGACGGCGCCGAGGTGTTCGTCGGCGGACTGTTCACGGCGGTCGGTGGGTGGCGGCGCAACAACCTCGCCGCGCTCGACGTGCAGAGCGGACAGCTCACGGCGTGGGACCCGAACGCGAACAGCCAGGTGCTCGCGCTCGCGACGCGCGGCGGACTCGTCTACGTCGGCGGCCAGTTCACGCAGATCGGCGGGCTCGGACGGGCGAACCTCGCCGCGGTGGACACCGCGTCCGGAGCGCCGAGCGGGTGGAATCCCGGATGCGACGGCCAGGTCACCGCGCTCGCCGTGACCGATACGTCGGTGTACGTCGGCGGCATGTTCGCGACCGTGGCGGGCGCCTCGCGCGCGAACCTCGCCGAAGTGCACGCCGGGACGGCGCTCGCGACGCCGTGGGATCCGGCCGCGGACGATCAGGTGTTCGCGATCGTGCCGGACGCGAGCGGCGTCTACGTCGGCGGCAACTTCTCGAACGTCGGCGGCGCGGCGCGCGACTTCATCGCGCGTCTCGATCGCGAGAGCGGCCTCGCGCTGCCGTGGAACCCGGACGCGAACGGGACGGTGCGTTCGATCGCCGCCACGTGCGACCGCATCTACGTGGGCGGCTTCTTCTCGACGATCGGCGGGCAGTCGCGCAACCGCATCGCCGAGCTCGACCCCGCGACCGGGCTCGCCACGGCCTGGAATCCGAACGCGAACGGCCCCGTGTTCACGGTGCTGCCCGCGTCGGGCGTCGTCTACGTGGGCGGCGTGCTGAGCGCGATCGGCGGACAATCGCGCAACCGGCTCGCCGCGATCGATCCGCAGACCGGGCTCGCGACGACGTGGAATCCGAACTCGGACGGCACGGTGCGCGCGCTCGCCGCGAATCCCGGATGGGTGTTCGCGGGCGGTTCCTTCACGACGATCGGCACGACGGCTTCGGGCAACGTCGCCTCGATCGAGTCCGACGCTTCGAATCCGTGCCCCGTCATCGCGCTGCCCGCACCGCCGCTCGCGCCCGCGCTGCTCTCGGCCGCGACGTCGCGCTCGTTCGCGGCGAGCGGCGGGAGCGCGCCGTACTGCTACGCGCTCGCGTCCGGCGCACTGCCCGCCGGGCTCGCGCTCTCGTCCACGACCGGCCTCGTGAGCGGCACGCCGCTCGCGGCCGGAGTCTCGGTGTTCACGATCGTCGCGACCGACGCGCGCGGCTGCCGCGGCGAGCAGAGCTACACCTTCACGGTGCTCGCGACGCCGCCCGTATCGAGCGTCGCCGCCGACGGCCGCGGCCTGTGCATCAATCCGGGCCAGCCGTGCATCGGCGTCCCGGTCGTCTACACGCGCGCCGACACCGCGGCCGTGCGCTCGATCAGCGTGACGATCCAGCTCGAGGCGTCGAAGCTGTCGCTCTGCACTCCGGGCGCGCCGGCGCTGAGCGTGCACGCGGGTTCGTGGCTCGCCGGTCACACGAACGGACTGCTCGAAGTCACCGACAACGGCGGCGGTTCCTACACGATCGACCAGGCGCTGCTCGGAGCACCTTGCGGAATCACGGGCGGCGGCACGCTGTTCGTGCTCGACCTGAAGGCCGTGGGCCCCGAGGGCGCGGGAGCGATCACCGTCACGTCGGTCGAAGCGCGCGATTGCTCGAATGCGCCGGTCGCGGTCGCGGCGGGAACCGCGGGATCCGTGAACCTGCTCGGCACCGCGATCACGGTGCTCCCGGTGTCGCTGCCCGGCGCCGTCGCGGGCGTCGCGTTCGCCGACACGTTCACGGCCACGGCCGGCACTCCGCCACTCGGCTTCGCCGTCGCCTCGGGCGCGCTGCCCCCCGGGCTCGCGCTCACTTCCGCGGGGCTGCTCTCGGGCACGCCGCTCCATTCCGGGAACTACGCCTTCACGGTGAGCGCGACGGACACCGGCGGCTGCCGCGGCACGCGGGCCTACACGCTCGCCGTCGCGTGCTCGGCGTTCGTGATCACCCCGTCGCTGCTGCCGGACGGCATCGCCGGAGTCGCGTACGCCGAGACGCTCGCCGCGCCCGGCAGCCTCGCTCCGGCGCCGTTCGCCGTCACCGCCGGTTCGCTGCCCTCGGGCCTCTCGCTCACGAGCGCCGGCGTTCTCTCGGGCACGCCGCTCTCGACGGGCACGTTCGCCTTCACGATCGGTGTCACCGACACGGCGGGCTGCTCGGCTTCCGAGAGCTACGTCGTGGACGTGTTCGCGTCGGCGCCGGTCTCGAGCATCGCCGCGAACACGACGGGGCTCGCGGTGTCGAGCGCGCATCCGTACCCGGCCGTGCCGTTCGTCTTCACGCGCGGCGAGGCGACGCCCGCGCGCGGCGTGACCGTGCGCTTCCGCATCGACCCCGCCTGGCTCGCGCTCCGCACGCCGTCGAATCCGGCGGCGAGCGTGCAGCCCGGTCCGTGGGTCGCGGGCTACCCGAACGCGCAGCTGCTGGTCACCGACGTCGGCGGCGGCGAATACGCGGTGGACCTCGTGCTGCTCGGATCGCCGTGCGGCATCACGGCGGGCGGGACGCTGTTCACGGTCGAACTCGGGGCCGTCGCCGGCGACGGCTCGAGCCCGATCGAGGTGACGTGGGCGAAGGCGCGCGACTGCGACAACGTCGCGATTCCGGTCGCCGCCGGTCCGCCCGCCTCCCTGCGCATCCAGAACGCGCCGGTCGTGATCACGCCGGCGTCGCTGCCGGGCGCGACGACGGCGACGCCGTACTCGCAGGCGCTCGCCGCGGCCCCGGGCGAGGCGCCGTTCGCGTACTCGATCGGCGCCGGAGCGCTGCCGCCGGGCTTCACGCTCTCGAGCGGCGGCGTGATCTCGGGCTTCTGCTACGCCGCCGGAAACTACGCGTTCACCGTGAACGTCGCCGACGCCGGCGGCGTGCCGGGCGCGCGCGCCTACACGCTCGCGGTCGCGTGTCCCGCGATGGCCGTGACCCCGGATGCGCTGCCGCTCGGAGTCGTCGGCGTGGCGTACGCCGAGACGCTCGTCTCGAGCGCCGGCGCGGCGCCGTTCGCGTGGAGCGTCACGGCCGGATCGCTGCCGACGGGGCTCACGCTCGGTGCGGCGAACGGCGTCCTCTCGGGCACGCCGCCCGCGACGAGCGTGGGCGTGTTCACGGTCACGGTCACGGATACCGCGGGCTGCACGGCGAGCGAGAGCTTCACGCTCCCGGTGTTCGCGACGCCGCCGGTCTCGATGGTCGCCGCGAACACGACGGGGCTCTGCCTGTCGAACGCGCAGCCGTGCGCGAGCGTGCCGGTCGTCTTCACGCGCGGCGAGTCCGATCCGGCGCGCGGCGTCAGCGTGACGATCGCGCTCGACACGACGCGCCTCGCGCTCTGCGCGCCCGCGACTCCCGAGTCGAACTTCCACGCCGGGAACTGGCTCGCCGGCTTCCCGAACTCGCAGCTCCACGTCACGCCTCGCGGCGGCGGGCGCTACACGGTGGACGCGGCGATCGTCGGCGTGCCGTGCGGAGTGACGACGGGCGGCACCCTGTTCACGATGGACCTCGCGACCACCGGCGTGGACGGAGCGGCGGCGATCGCGGTGACCGCCGTGGGCCTGCGCGATTGCGGCGGCGCGCCGCTGCCCGCGATTCCCGGCCCCGCGGCGGCGATCACGGTGAACAACGCGCCGCCGGCGGCGATCCACGATCTCGTCGCGACCGCGATTGCGAACGGCAACGGCGCGGGACCCACGCGCGGAATCTCGCTCACGTGGTCGAGCGGGGACCCGGGCACCGTGCGGCTCTACCGCGCGCCGTTCGGCAGCTACCCGCTCTACGACGCGCTCGGCCCCGTGACGCCGCCGGACAGCGCCGCGGCGCCCGGCGCGCCGTGGTCGCTCATCGCGACCGGCGCAGCACCGGGCTACGTGGACGCGACGGCGCCGCGCGGCTTCTGGCACTACGTCGCGATCGTCACGAATGCGTGCGGCATCGCCTCGGCGCCTTCCAATCGCACGCCCGGCACGCTCAACTACCTGCTCGGCGACGTCTCGAACGGGCTCGTGCGCGGCACGGGCAACAACGCGGACTTCACCGAGGACCTGTCGCTGCTCGGCGAGAACTACGGCATCGGCGCTTCGGACATCACGACGCGCGGCGTCGCGTACCTGGACGTCGGGCCCACGGCGGGCGGCGCGCTCGACGGACGTCCGCTGCCGGACCGGCTCATCGACTTCGAGGACCTGTTCGTGTTCGCGGGGAACTTCGGCGCCGTCGTGCAGGCGCCGCAGTTCGCCGCTCGCGAAGCCGCGGCAGCGGGCGCGAGCGCGGCGCCCGAGGCGTTCTCGCTGTCGGCGCCGGCGCTCGTCGAGGCGGGGGAGACGGTCACGGCCACGCTCGCGCTCGAGGCGCACGGACGCGTGCAGGCGTTCTCGGCCCGGCTCGGCTGGAACCCGGCCGTGGTGGAACCGGTCGAGACGCGCTCGTCGGGCCGCATCGAGGCGCAGGGTGGCGTCACGCTGTCGCCCGCGCGCGGCGCGCTCGACGCCGCGCTGCTCGGCCTGCGCGCGCGCGGGATCGAGGGCACGGGCCCGGTCGCGACGTTCACGTTCCGTGCGCGGCGCACCGGCGATCCGGGCTTCCGCATCGAGCGGCTCGTCGCGCGCGATGCGTCGAACCGACCCGTCGCGCTCGACGACCTCCGCGGTGACGCCGTGCTCACCCGTCCCGTGCGCACACTGCTGCTCGCGCCGTCGTCGAACCCGTTGCGCGGCGGCGGCGAGCTGTCGTTCGCGCTCGCGTCCGATGCCGACGTCGAGCTCGCGCTGTTCGGCGTGGACGGCCGCCGCGTGCGCACGCTCGTGCACGAGCGCCGGATCGCGGGCGTGCACCACGAACGCTGGGACGGGAAGGACGATTCCGGCCGCGCGGCCCCGAGCGGCGTCTACTACCTGCGCTTCGCCGCCGCGCACGTCGTCGAGACGCGCACGCTCGTCGTTCTGCGCTGAGCGCGCGCGCGTGCCTCCGCGCGGACGACGGGTTATGCTGCGGCCCGCCTCACTCGCTCGAGGCGGGCGCCCCTCGCCCCAGGACCGATGATTCGCGCCGCGTTCCGCGCTCGCGGACGGCGCTCGCAGTGAGATCGAGAGGATCCGCCATGGCCGAGCCCGCAACGCCCGCTCACGAGCTGGACGCGCTTCCGATCAAGCCCTTCGAGGGCACCCCCGACGAGATCGAGCAGCAGTGGTACGAGAAGGTCTACCGGGGCCGCGGCGACTCCATGCTGCAGCTCACCTGGCGGGCCGTGATCATGGGCTCGCTCCTCGGCGCCGTGCTGTCGCTCACGAACCTGTACATCGGCCTCAAGGCCGGCTGGGCGTTCGGCGTCGCGATCACCGCGTGCATCCTGTCGTACGCGATCTGGACGACGTTCCACAAGGTCGGCATCGCGAAGACGCCGATGACGATCCTCGAGAACAACTGCATGCAGTCCACCGCGAGCGCCGCCGGTTATTCGACCGGCGGCACGCTCATTTCGGCGTTCGCGGCGTACATGGTGATCAACAACACCACGATGCCGTTCTGGACGATGCTGTGGTGGGTGTTCTTCCTCGCGCTGATGGGCGTCACGATGGCGATCCCGATGAAGCGCCAGATGATCAACATCGAGCAGCTGCGCTTCCCGAGCGGCATCGCGGCGGCCGAGACGCTGCGCGCGCTGCACTCGACCGGGAACAAGGGCCAGCGCTCGGCGCAGTCGCTCGGCATCGCCGGGCTGTTCGCGGCGATCAGCAAGTTCTGGGCGGAAGGGCTCGTGCGCATCAGCCCCTCGCTCGAGCCCGCGATGATCGGGACGTGGGTGACGAACCTGAACCAGAAGGTGTTCGGCCCCGAGTGGATGGGGCGCACCGTGATGATCTCGTGGGAGCCGCTGTTCATCGCGGCCGGCGCGATCACCGGGCTCCACGTCGGCTGGAGCATGATGCTCGGCAGCATCACGGCCTGGATGTTCATGGCGCCGTGGCTCTCGAGCCAGGGGCTGATCGAGGGCACGGGCTACCGCGCGAACGTGACGTGGCTGCTGTGGGGCGGCGTCGCCTGCATGGTGTCCTCGAGCCTGCTCGCGTTCGCGATGCAGTGGCGCACCGCGCTCCGCGCGTTCACCGACATGGCCGCGCTGTTCGGCGCGAAGTCGAAGCGCGACGACCGGCTCGCCGAGATCGAAGCGCCCTCGTCGTGGTTCCTGTGGGGACAGGTCGTCGGCCTCGTCGGGCTCTCGTGGCTCGGTCACGTCACGTTCGGGATGCCGGTGTGGCAGACGGCGATCGCCGTCGTGCTGTCGTTCGCGCTCACGCTCGTCGCGTGCCGCGTCACGGGAGAGACCGACACGACTCCGGTCGGCGCGATGGGCAAGATCACGCAGCTCGCGTTCGGCCTCATCCGGCCCGGCGACATGAACGTGAACCTGATGAGCGCGAACGTGACGGCGAACTCGGCGAGCTGCAGCGCCGACCTGCTGACCGACCTGAAGAGCGGCTACCTGCTCGGCGCGAATCCGCGCAAGCAGTTCATCGCGCAGTTCGCCGGCATCTTCATCGGCACGCTCGCGACGGTCGTGTCGTTCCAGCTGCTCGTGCCGAACGCGTCCGTGCTCGGCACCGATCAGTTCCCGGCGCCCGCCATGCAGACGTGGCGCGCGGTCGCGATCGCGCTGTCGAAGGGGCTCTCGGGGCTCGAGCCCGTGAAGCGCTCGCTCATCCTGTGGGGCGCCGTCGCCGGCATCGTGCTGACGCTGCTCTCGACCTGGTTCCCGAAGCAGCGGCACCTGATCCCCTCGCCGGCCGCGGTCGGACTCGCGTGGACGTTCCACTGGTACTACGGGCTGCTGTTCTTCCTCGGCGGCGTGATCGGGTGGTGGTTCGAGAAGTCGAAGCCGAAGCTCGCCGAGGAATTCACGTTCCCGGTCGCTTCCGGCTGGATCGCGGGCGAGAGCCTGATGGGCGTCGTGCTCGTGATCTGGGAGAACGGTCCCGAGCTGCTCCGCAAGCTCACGGGGCACTGATCCCGCGTGCGGCGGACCCGGCGTCGTTCGGGCCCGCCGCGCCTTGACCCCCTTCGAGCGCGGCTCCTAGACTCGCCCGCGAATTCGACGGCCGGCACGCTCGCCGGCCGTCTTTCATGCGGAGGCACGCGCGTGGCGATCATCCGGGTCGAGGGTCTGTCGGTGTTCGGTCACCACGGCGCGCGTCCCTACGAGAAGGAAGCGGGGCAGCGGCTCGAAGTGGACCTCGAGCTCGAGCCGGCCGACGACCGCGCCGAACGCACGGACCGGCTCGGCGACGCGGTGGACTACGACCGCCTCTACGAACTCGTCCGCGAGGTCGTCGAGGGGAAGAGCTTCCACCTGCTCGAGGCGCTCGCCGCGACCACCGCCGAGACGATCCTCGCGCGCTTCGCCGTGCGGCGAGTGCGCGTGCGGATCGCGAAGCAGAATCTCGGCTGGACGACCGGCGGCCGCGCCGTGATCGAAGTGACGCGCGAGCGGGGCGCTCGCCGCCGCCCGCACGCCGCGCGGGCCGCGAGCGTGCGCCGGGGCTCCCGCAAGCGGGTGGCGCGATGAGGGCGTTCGTCGGACTGGGCTCGAACCTCGGCGAGCGCGAGGAGATGATCCGCTCGGCGCTCGAGGAGATCGCGCGGCTGCCCGAGACCACGCTCGTGCGCGCGTCCTCGCTGTACGACACCGAACCCGTCGGCGACGCCGAGCAGCCGAACTTCCTGAACGCCGTCTGCCAGATCGAGACCGGGCTCACGGCCCGCCAGCTGCTCTGGAACCTGCTGCTGATCGAGCGCCGCCTCGGGCGCGTTCGCACCCAGAAGTGGGGGCCGCGCACGATCGACCTCGATCTCCTGCTGTACGGCAACGTCGTCATCGAGGAGCCGGACCTGCGCGTGCCGCACCCCGAACTCGCGAGGCGCTCCTTCGTGCTCGTGCCGCTCGTCGAACTGGACCCGTTGCTCGTTCACCCCGAGACGGGCGAGACGCTGGTCTCGCACCTGTCGCGGATCCACTCTCGGCCGCCGGTGAAGAAGGACACGCGGCTCTGGAACTGAGCCCGTCCGCGCCGACTTTCGGCCCCACACCTCGCAATCGGATCCAGGGATGGCGGAGAACCGCTACATCGTCGTCGAGGGCGTGATCGGCGTCGGCAAGACGAGTCTCTCGCGGCTGCTGAGCGAGCGGCTCACGGCCAAGCTCGTGCTCGAAGAGGTCGAGGAGAATCCCTTCCTCAAGGACTTCTATCGCGACCGCGCGCGCTACGCGTTCCAGACGCAGATGCACTTCCTGTTCAGCCGCTACCAGCAGCAGCGGAACCTGCGCCAGCTCGACCTGTTCCGCGAACGCACGGTCTCGGACTACCTGTTCGCGAAGGACCGCATCTTCGCCGGATTGAACCTGCAGGATCGCGAGCTCGCGCTGTACGAGCGGCTCGTGGGCTGGCTCGAACTCGAGGTCATGAAGCCGGACGTCGTCGTGTACCTGCAGGCCAATCCGGACGTGCTCATGGAACGCATCGCGAAGCGCGGGCGGACCTTCGAGCGCGAGATGGAACGCGACTACATCAAGCAGCTCAACGAAGCCTACAACCACTTCTTCTTCCACTACGTCGAAGCGCCGCTGCTGGTCGTGAACACGAACGCGATCGATTTCGTGAACAACCCGGACGACTTCGAGGACCTGCTCAAGCGCATCCTGTCCCATCGCCAGGGCACCGTGTACTACGCGCCGATCGAACGAGGGAAGACGACATGAGTTCCGATGCGAATCTGGGCGCGCGCCGCGCGCCCCGGCCGAAGCTGCAGGCGACCGCGTTCGCCGAGATGAAGCGCCGCGGCGAGCCGATCGTCGTCGTCACCGCCTACGACCACCCGACGGCCCGGCTCGCCGACGACGCGGGCGTCGAGATGCTGCTCGTGGGCGACAGCCTCGGCACGGTCGTGCTCGGCTACGAGAGCACGCTGCCCGTGACGATGGAGGACATCCTCCACCACACGAAGGCCGTCGTGCGCGCCCGCACGTCCGCGCTCGTGATCGCGGACATGCCGTTCATGAGCTACCAGGTCTCGCCCGAGCAGGCGGTCGCGAACGCCGGACGGCTCGTTCAGGAAGGCGGCGCGGACGCCGTGAAGCTCGAGGGCGGCGAGCGCGTCGTCGAGGCGGTGCGCCGCATCACCGCGGCCGGCATTCCCGTGATGGGGCACCTGGGCCTCACGCCGCAGTCGGTGCTCGCGTTCGGCGGCTACAAGGTCCAGGCGCGCGGCGAAGCCGACCAGGAGCGGCTCCAGCGCGAGGCGGGACTGCTCGAATCGGCGGGCTGCTTCGCGATCGTGCTCGAGGGCATCCCGGCGCGCCTCGGGGCGGCGGTGTCCAAGTCGCTCACGATCCCGACGATCGGCATCGGCGCGGGCGTGCAGTGCGACGGCCAGGTGCTCGTCACGCACGACCTCGTCGGCCTGTACCTCGGGCGCCAGCCGAAGTTCGTCCGCCGCTACGCCGAGCTGGGCGCCGAAATGCGCTCCGCGTTCGAGCGCTTCCTCGCCGACGTGAAGGCGAAGCGCTACCCGAGCGACGCGGAGTCGTATTGAGCCCCTCGCGCCGCCCCCGGCCGTTCGTCGTCGTGCGCTCGATCGCCGACGTTCGCGCGCGCGTCGGGCGGTGGAAGGCGGCCGGCGAGCGCGTCGCGTTCGTTCCGACGATGGGCGCGATCCACGCCGGACACCTGAGCCTCGTCGCCCGCGCGCGCGTCGACGCCGATCGCGTCGTCGCGAGCGTGTTCGTGAATCCGCTCCAGTTCGGCCCGACCGAGGACTTCCGCCGGTACCCGCGGCCGCGCGCGCGCGACCGGGCGCTGTTCCGCGCCGCCGGCGTGGACCTGCTGTGGGAGCCCGAGGCGGCGGCGCTCTATCCGCCGGGAAGCGTCACGCGCGTGCGGGTGCACGAACTCGACGACGTGCTCGAGGGGGCGTCGCGGCCCGGACACTTCACCGGCGTGGCAACGGTCGTGCTGAAGCTGCTCAACGTCGTCCAGCCGGACGTGTTGTGGCTCGGGCAGAAGGACGCCCAGCAGGCGCGCATCGTCGAGCAGATGGTGCGCGACCTCGACGTGCCGGTCGTCGTGCGCCGCGCGCCGACCGTGCGCGAGCCCGACGGGCTCGCGATGTCGTCGCGCAACGCCTACCTGTCGGAGCCGCACCGCGAGCAGGCGATGTCGCTCTCGCAGGGGCTCGCGGACGCGCGCAACGCGCTCGGCGCCGGCGAGCGCTCGGCCGCCAGGCTCGCGGCGCTCGTGCGCCGCGCGCTGCGCGGCCTCGGCGCCGTGCGCGAGGACTACGTCGCGGTCGTGGACGCCCGCACGCTGCGCCCGGTGCGCACCGTGCGCGGCCGCGTGCTCGTCGCCGTCGCCGCGCGGGTCGGTCCCGCGCGGCTCATCGACAATTTCGAATGGGAGCCGCCGACGCGCTCCCGAACGAGGAAACGCGCATGACGCGCTATTCGCATCCCGAGACCGTCGCCCTGATCCTCGCCGCCGGAATGGGCAAGCGCATGAACAGCGACCTGCCGAAGGTGCTGCATCCGATGGCGGGGACGCCGTTGCTCGGTCACGTGCTCCGCATGCTCGAGACGCTCGGCGTGAGCCGGCGCGTCGCGGTGATCGGCCACCGTCGCGAGCAGGTCGTCGAGGCGTTCCGCGGCGCCCCGAACGTCGAATGGGCCGTGCAGGCCGAACAGCGGGGCACGGGGCACGCGGTGCTGTGCGCCGGCGAGGCGCTCGCGGGCTTCGGCGGCAGCCTGCTCGTCGTGTGCGGCGACACTCCGCTGCTGCGCGCGTCGACCATGCACGCGCTCATCGAAGGACATCGCGCCTCGGGCGCCGCCGTCACCGTGCTCTCCATGCGGCTTCCGGATCCGAAGGGCTACGGCCGCGTCGTCCGCACCGCCGACGGCGGCATCGACCGCATCGTCGAGGAGAAGGACGCGAGCGACGAGATCCGGCGGCTCGACGAGGTGAACTCGGGCATCTACGTGTTCGACTACCCGAAGCTCGCGTCCGTGCTCGGGCGGCTCACGGCCGAGAACGCGCAGGGCGAGTACTACCTGACGGACACGGTCGCGCTGTTGCGCGCGAACGGCCACCGCGCTGCGGTCGTGCTGGCCGAGGACTACCGCGAGACGCTCGGGATCAACACCGTGCCGCAGCTCGACGAAGCGGAGACGATCTGGCGCGAGCTGCAGGCGAAGGAGGCGCGCACGTGAAGCGCGCCGGCCGGACCTCGGGCGGACGGGCACGGACGCGCGGCGCCACGCCCTCCGGCACCGGGCCCGCGCGGCTCTGGGCGCCGTGGCGCATGACCTACCTCGCGCGCGCACACGAGCCCGACG
>JBGAOA010000112.1:0-7921 GCA_044222065.1 Candidatus Eiseniibacteriota bacterium | reverse complement strand
CCACCAGACGCCGTAGTCGTCGCGGCCGGTCGGCTGGGCCGCTGCTCCCCACGGCGTCTCGGTCCTGGCGCCGTCCCAGAGGTGCGCGCCCCAGCCGTCGTAGTCGGCTTTCGGCCGGTGGTAGTGCAGCCGCGCGGTGTCGGGACCCAGCGGCGGCGCGGTGGCCGCCTGCAAGGCGGCGGGCAGGAAACTGGCGAGCGCGACGAGCAGCGCGGCCACGAACGAGCGCTTGACGGACATGCGCGGAACTCCGGTGTGGGTGACGAAGCTTCGAGCGGACGCCGCGCATGATGCGACAGCGGCCGGGCGGGCGCCACGGGGCCGGCCCGACGGGCCCGCGTTTCCGGGTTTGCCGCTCGCTTGAAACGTCCGTTACAGTCTCCGGCGTCCTGTGCCCACCCCCCAGTCGGACCCTCCCGGAGACCTGCATGGCAAGCGTCAAGACCGCCGCTGACACTCAGCGCTCCCACGGCCTGAGCAAAGACGACCTCGTCGGCCTCTATCGCACCATGTACACGTCGCGCCGCACGGACGACGAGGAGATCCGGCTCAAGAAGCTGAATCTCGTCTTCTTCCAGATCTCGGGCGCAGGTCACGAGGCCGTGCTGGCGGCGGCCGGCAAGGCGCTCAAGCCGGGGCACGACTACTTCTATCCCTACTACCGCGACCGCGCGCTGTGCCTGCAGCTCGGCATGACCGTGAAGGAAATGCTGTGCTCCTCGGTCGGCGCCGCGGAAGACCCGAACTCGGGCGGGCGCCAGATGCCGAGCCACTGGGGCCACGAAAAGCTGAACATCGTGTCGCAGTCGAGCCCCACGGGCACCCAGTTCCTCCAGGCCGTCGGCGCCGCCGAAGCGCTGGTCAAGTATCGCGACCTCGAGGGCGCGCACCCGGAGCTGAAGGGCGAGGTGCAGGGCGACGAGGTCGTGTACGTGAGCACCGGCGACGGCGCGACGAGCGAGGGCGAGTTCTGGGAGGCGCTCAACAGCGCCTGCAACCTGAAGCTGCCGGTGCTGTTCCTCGTCGAGGACAACGGCTACGCGATCTCGGTCCCCGTGGACGTCCAGACCGCGGGCGGGAACGTGGCGCAGCTCGTGCGGAACTTCCCGAACCTGCACTGGGTCGGCGAGATCGACGGCAACGATCCGATCGAGTCGTACGGCATCCTGCGCGAAGCGGTCGAGTACTGCCGCCAGCGCAAGGGCCCGGCACTCGTGCGCGCGTGCGTCACGCGCCCGTATTCGCACTCGATGTCGGACGACGAGACCAAATACAAGCCGAAGAAGGAACGCGAGGCCGAGGCCGAGAAGGACTGCATCCGCACGTTCGGCCGCTTCCTCGTGGACGAGGGCATCCTCGATTCGGCGGCGCTCGAACGACTTCACGAAGACGTCGGCGCCTCCGTGCGCGCGGCCTCCGACGAGGCGGCGGCGAGCCCGCAGCCCGCGCTCGAGACGGCGACGCACTTCGTGTTCTCGCCCGACGTGGACCCGTGCTCGGCGCGTTTCGTGGCGGAGCCGCGCTTCGACAAGCCCGAGCAGACGGAGACGCTGCTCCAGAGCATCAACTACTGCCTGCGCGACGAGATGAAGCGCAATCCCCGCATCCTCGTGTTCGGCGAGGACGTCGCGGACGCCTCGCACGAGGAGGCGCTCGGCGAGACGAAGGGCAAGGGCGGCGTGTTCGGCGTCACCTGGGGCCTGCAGAAGCAGTTCGGCGGCAAGCGCGTCTACAACTCGCCGCTCGCCGAGGCGAACATCGTCGGCCGCGCGATCGGTCTCGCGACGCTCGGCTTCAGGCCCGTGGTCGAGATCCAGTTCTTCGACTACATCTGGCCCGCGATGATGCAGATCCGCGACGAGCTCGGGTACATGCGCTACCGCTCGAACAACGCGTTCTCGTGCCCGGTCGTGATCCGCGTCGCGTACGGTGGCTACCTGCGCGGCGGCGCGCCGTACCACAGCCAGTGCGGCGAGAGCATCTTCGCGCACTGCCCCGGACTGCGCGTCGTGATCCCGAGCCACGCGGGCGACGCGGTCGGACTTCTGCGCACCGCGCTGCGCGCCGAGGACCCGGTCCTGTTCCTCGAGCACAAGCACCTCTACCGGCAGCCGTACGCGAAGGCGCCGTACCCGGGCCCCGACTACACGTTGCCGTTCGCGAAGGCGCGCATCGTGCGGCCGGGCACCGACGTCACCGTCGTGACGTACGGGGCGCTCGTCCAGCGCAGCTACCTCGCGGCGCTCGAACTCGCCGACGAGGGCATCGACGCCGAGGTGATCGATCTGCGCTCGCTGCAGCCGCTCGACTTCGGCACCGTCGCCGCCTCGGTGAAGAAGACGGGCCGCGTGATCGTGGCCCACGAAGACACGCTGTTCTGCGGCTACGGCGCGGAAGTCGCGGCGCGGATCGCGGACGAGTGCTTCATGGACCTCGACGCGCCCGTGAAGCGGGTCGCGGCGCTCGATACGCCCGTCGCCTACTCGCCGCAGCTCGAGGACGTGATCCTGCCGCAGAAGGACTCGATGGCGCGCGCGATCCGCGAGATCGCGGCGTTCTGAGTCCGGCGTCCGGGCTCAGCCGAGCCGGACGAGCGGCAGGGGGGCGGGCGCGCTCGCGACCGCCTCGCCGAACAGCGTCACCGGCGTCGAGCCCACGATGCGCACGCGCCGCAGCGCGCCGGCCGGCGTCCCGTCGTTCGGGAACACCACCGCCTTGAACTGCGGCGTCTTGCCGTAGAGCTGGTCCGCGTTCTTGCGCGCGGCGCCTTCGACGAGCACCTCGAACTCCCGCCCGATCAGGCGGTCGTGGATCTCGCCCGAGATCTGGTGCTGGACGTCGATCAGCGCCTGCAGCCGCCGGCCCTTCTCGTCCTCGCTCACGTCGTCGCTCCAGCGCCACGCCTTCGTGTCGGGCCGCGCGGAGTACTTGAAAAGGAACGCCGAGTCCCAGCGCACTTCGCGCAGGTACGCGAGCGTCGCTTCGAAATCCTCGAGCGTTTCGCCCGCGAACCCGGCGATGAGGTCGGTCGAGATCGCGACGCCGGGGATCGCCGCGCGCAACCGCGCGACGACGTCCCGGTACTGCTCGATCGTGTACGTCCGGTTCATCGCCTCGAGCACGCGGTTGGACGCCGACTGGAGCGGCAGGTGGACCTGCGGCATCACCTTCTCGCACTCGGCCATCGCGGCCACCACGCGCTCCGTCATGTCGGAGGGATGCGGCGAGGTGTAGCGGATGCGGAGCAGCCCCTCGACCTCGTTCGTCGCGCGCAGCAGGTCGGCGAAGTCGCGGCCGCCTTCGCGCCACGAGTTCACCGTCTGACCGAGCAGCACGACCTCGCGGTAGCCGCGCGCGACCGCGCTTCGCACCTGCGCGACGATCTCGTCGAGCGGCAGGCTGCGCTCGCGGCCGCGCGTGTAGGGCACGACGCAGTAGGTGCAGAACTTGTCGCAGCCGCGCTGGATCGTGACCCACGCGCGCACGCCCGGCTCGCGCCGCGGCTCGAGATCGCCGTAGGTCTCGTCGCGGTCGAGGCGAACGTCGGCGACGGGCTCGCCCGCGGCGCGCCGGAGCAGGTCGGGCAGCTGCCGGTAGCCGTCGGGGCCGACGACGAGATCGAGGACGCGCTTCTGGTCGAGGAGCCGCGCGCGCAGGTGCTGCGCCATGCAGCCCGCGACGCCGACGACGAGCCCCGGGTTCCGCTGCTTGAGCCGCGCGAAGTCGCCGAGCCGGCCGAGCACGCGCTGCTCGGCGTGCTCGCGGATCGCACACGTGTTCAGGATCACCGCGTCGGCGTCCTCGGGACGCTCGGTCAGCACCATGCCGGCGCGTTCGAGCACGCCCGCCATGGTCTCGCTGTCGGCCACGTTCATCTGGCAGCCGTAGGTTTCGAGGAACACGCGCTTCATGAGGGCGGGGACGATAGCAGCCGGCCGCACGCCGCGGCCAGCGCGCCCGTTCGCGTCAGCGCTCCCGCGTCGCCCCGATCAGCCACCCCGGCAGGTCCGGTTCGGCGAACGCCGGATCCCAGCTGTTGTGGTTCGCGTCGGGGTAGAGCGTGAGGCGCGCGCCCGCGGGATCGAGCCCGCGCCGGGCGCGCCACTCGCGCAGCTCGGCGACGATCTGGCGCGTGTCCTCGGGGAGCACGACGTCGTCCTTGAGCCCGTGGAACGCCCACACGGGAAGCCCGGAGACGCGCCGGGCGATCGTGCGCGCTCGCCCGTAGCCGCACACGGGCACGAGCGCGCGCCAGAGCGAGGAATCGCGCGCGCCGAGCGCCCACGCGCCGTGGCCGCCCTGCGACATCCCGCCGAGGGCGACCCGCCTCGGATCGATCCGGAACGCGCGCACCGCGTCGCGCAAGACCGCGAGCACGAGGTCCTCGTGCTCTTCCCACTCGTGCTCCTCAGCGGGCTTCTGCGGGAACACGACGACGAACGGCCAGCGCGCGGGGTCGCGCACGAGCGCCGGGCCGAGGCCGACGCGCGTCGGCTTGAGCGCATCGTCGCCGCACTCGCCCGCGCCGTGCAGGAACACGATCGCGGGCCAGCGCGGAATCGAGTCGTGGGCGGGCGGAAGCCACACGGCGTAGCGATGCTCGACGCCGTGCACGCGCACGGCGCGAATCGGGAAGGCGGGCGCGGCGGCCGCCGCGGCGCTCGTGGCCGCGATCGTCGCGAGCGCGAGCGCCGCGGGAGCGGTAGAGAGGATGCGGGTCACGGCACGGGCTCCGAAAGGCGGTGAAGCAGCGAGCAGACGCCGGCGAATATGGCACAGCCCGAAAGGCACGGACGAGCGGCGGCGCGGGGGAGGCGCGTGCGGGCGGAGCGGCGCTTGACCCGCGCGCGAGCGGTCCGCAAGACTGCCGCGCCCATCCCCGAGGAGGTCGTCCCGATGCCCACGAAGCCGTCCCGCACGCTCGTCACGTTTCCCAACCCCGAGCCCCGGCGGGACTACGTGATCCGCCACGTCTGTCCCGAGTACACCGCGCTCTGCCCGGTGACGGGGCAGCCCGACTTCGGCACGATCGTCGTGCGCTACGTCCCGGACCGCCTGTGCGTCGAGCTCAAGTCGCTCAAGCTCTACCTGTGGGCGTTCCGGAACGAGGGGCACTACTTCGAACAGGTGACGAACCGCATCCTCGACGACCTCGTGCGCGCGATGAAGCCGCGGCGGATCGCCGTGATCGGCCGCTTCAACGTGCGGGGCGGCATCACGACGACCGTCGTGGCCCGCTACGAGCGCCCGGCGGGCGGCCGCCGCGCCGCGAAGCGCCGCCGGTAATCCCCGGAGCGTGGCCGCGCGTCCGTCGTCCGGCGCGCCGCGCTCGTCGTTCCCGAAACCGCTTGACGATCCTGCGTAGTTCCTCGCGGCGCTCGTCACTCGGACGGCCGCACCGCTCCTGGACCGGATGAACGCGACCCTCTTCCTTTCGACCCTCAATCTCTCGCTGGGTGGGCTCGTCTTCCTGCTCGGGTTCATCATCCTGCGGGAGAACACGGGCAGCCGCCTCAATCGCGCCGTCGCGCTGATGCTGTTCTTCGGCGGCATCGGCTCGGTCCTCGCCGCGCTGTCGTTCACGGCCACCGGCGCCGGCGACGGCACCGCGGCCGCCGCGGCCCGCATGGGACCGCCCGCGCCGAGCGTCCAGTGGCTCGAGAGCGTGTCGTACGTGTGGGAGTTCTTCTTCCCCTCGCTGTTCCTGTTCGCGAGCCTGTTCCCCGAGGACCGCGCGTTCGTGCGCAGGCTGCGGCTCCCGATCGGTCCCTGGTGGCGACCGGGCTTCGGCACGCTCGTGTTCCTGCCGCACGCGTTCCACTTCGGGCTCACGCTGGTGCTCCAGCTCTGGCAGCCGCGCGTGACGCTGCCCGAGTTCGGGCCGCTCCACTACTTCGGCGCCGTGCTCGGCGTGCTCGGGGTGTTCGGGCGCCTGTTCCTGCTCGTCCACGCCTCGCTGTTCTCGCTCGTCAACCTCGGCTTCGGGCTCGCGGCCCTGCTGCTGCTGTTCGCGAGCCTGCGCTCGGCGGGCGTCGCGCGCATCCGGCGCCAGCTCGCCGTGATCGCGATCGGCATGACGGCGTGCCTCGTGTGCTACGCCGTCGCGACGATCCTGCCGCAACTGTTCAACTTCCGGATCCCCGCCCACTGGCGCGCGGGCCTGATCGTCGCCGCGCTCACGCTCGGCCCCGGCTCGATCGCCTACGCGATCGTGGCGCACAAGTTCCTCGACACCCGGCTGCTCGCGCGGCGCGCAATCCTCTACGCGCTCGCCTCGGGCGCGCTCGTCGGCGTCTACCTGCTCGCGCTCGCGCCGCTGCAGCGCATGCTCAAGCAAACGCCGGGCGTGGACTCGCGCGTCGTCGAGCCGGTGCTGCTCGTCATGGCGCTCGCGCTCTTCCAGCCGGCGATCGCGCGGCTCGAGGGCCTGCTCGATTCGATCCTCATGCGCGACCCGTCCGACTACCGCACCGTCGTGCGCGGCCTCGCGCGCGAGCTGCAGACGACGATCGACCTCGACGTTCTGCTTGCGCGCACGATCCACACGCTCACCGAGGCGCTGCTGCTGCGCACGGGCCACGTCGTGGCGTTCACGTCCGAGGGGGCGCTGTCGCAGACCGGGCTCGGCCAGCCGCTCTCGGCCGAGGACCTCGCGCGATTGCGCCGCTTCCTGCCGCGCGCGAGCGCGCACCAGACGAGCTACCGGCTGAGCGAGCGCGTCGAGGGCCTCTCGCTCGAGGAGCAGGAGTTCCTCCGCGAGCGGCTCGGCCTCGAGCTGCTCGTGCCGCTCCGGTGGCGCGGCGACATGGTCGGGGCGCTGCTGCTCGGCGGCAAGCTCACGGGCACGAGCTACACGTCCGAGGACGTATCGCTGCTCACGACGCTCGCGGGGCAGGCGTCCGTGTCGCTCCAGAACGCGCTGCTGCTGCGCGAACGCGTCGCGGTCGCGCGCTTCGAACAGGAGCTCGACCTCGCGCGCCAGATCCAGCGCAACTCGCTGCTGTCCGAGTTCCCGGCGCTACCGCGCGCGGAGGTGCACGCGCTCTACATTCCATCGCGCCAGGTCGGCGGGGACTTCTACGACGTCGTGCCGGCGGAGGACGGCTCGTACTACGTCGCGATCGCCGACGTGTCGGGCAAGGGCGTCCCGGCGGCGCTGCTGTCGGCGATGCTGCAGGCGTCCTTGCGCACGCAGGTGCGCCCGGGCGAGCGCGTGGGCTCGATCCTTCGCAGCGTGAACGCGCTTCTCCACCGCAGCACCGAAGTCCACCAGTTCGCGACGTTCTTCCTCGCGCGCGTGGACGCGCGCACGCGCCACATGACGTACACGAACGGCGGCCACACGTGGCCGATCCTCGTGCGCGCCGACGGCCGGCGCGAACTGCTCGACCGCGGCGGGCCGCCGCTCGGGATCGATACGACGTTCCACTGGGACGAGGGCGAGACGATCCTCGGGGCGGGCGACCGCGTCGTGTTCTTCACCGACGGGATCAGCGAGGCGGCGAACCACCGGCTCGAGCAGTACGGCGACGAGCGCCTTGCCGAGTTCGTCGCGTCGTTGCCGCCGACGCTGCCCGCGCGCGAGGTCGCCGAGCGCGTGCTCGAGCAGCTCTACGGCTTCCTCGGCGACTTGGAACCGCAGGACGACCTGACGCTGCTCGTGCTGCGCGTGCTCGAGCGCGAACCGGCCGCGGCGCCGGCGGGGGACGGGCTCGAGCCGGCGCTGACGGAGCCGGTCGCCTGACGGCGGAGCGGGGCCGCCGGGTCCGCGCGACGCTCGCGTGGGCCGCCGTACTCGCCGCCGCCCTCGCGCTGCGGCTCGCGTTCGCGCTGAGGGCTCCGATCATCGAGCCCGACGGCGCGCGCTGGGCGCACCTCGCGCGCGCGTTCGCCGACGGCCGCACCGCGGACGCGGTGCACG
>JBGAOA010000019.1:0-61571 GCA_044222065.1 Candidatus Eiseniibacteriota bacterium | reverse complement strand
AGACTAGCGCATCCCGAGTCGCGTGCGGTCGATTGGACCTGGCGTCCGGTCGTGCGTCAGGGGCGCAGATGGATCGGGAAGTGAGCGAGACGCGCTGCTCCCGTCGCGTCCTCCCACGAGAGGCGCAGCACGACGTCTGCGGTCGGCCAGTCGCCCTCCGCGCGGATCAGCGGGCCGCGCTCCGCGTCGAGCAGGTAGGCGCCTTCCACGGTCATGCGCTGCAGGATCTCCCCGCGCGTCGTGGTCAGGGCAACCTCGACCGGGGCGTTCGGAGGCAGCCCGGGATCCAGAACGAGCGCGAGACGAAGTCGCCGCTCGTCCGGACGGGGCACGATCAGCGTGTCGTTCGCTCCCGACGCCGAAGTGGGACCCTCACGCGCCACGAGCGTCCGCGTCGCGGGACCGGCGCCGAGTTCGAGGCGCAACAGCGAATCGTTGCGGACGCCCCGAGTGACGCCTCCCGCCGGCTCGCCGATCTCGCCGCCGCCGCGCCCGAGCGGGCCCATGACGAGCACGACCGCCGCGGCGGCCGCGATCGCGCCGCCGAATGCGCCGCCGAACCAGAACTCGCGCTGCCGCCAGAACGACTCGGTGCGTTCGCCGCGGTGAGTGCTCCGTGGCGCGGGGTCCGCCACGCGGCCATCGAGTTGAGCGAGCAGTTCCGCCGAGGGCTCGAGCTCCTCGACGCGCTCGAGCACGGGTTCGTGGCCGAGCCGCCGCAGGACGACGGAACACTCCTCGCAGCTCGCGAGGTGACGCCGCACCAGTTCACGCTGCAAGCCTCGCAGCCGGTCTCGGCGCCGATCCCATTGCGCCACCAGTGCGTCCGGGAGGTGGCGACCGCGACTCGCTTGCGGCGATCGCAGGGCGTCGAGCGCCTCCCGACACTCCGCGCACGCGTTCACGTGCCGCTCGAAGCGCTCGCGGTCCGAATCACCGAGCCACCCCGTCGCGTACGCCGCGAGGCGGTCGCGCGCCCAACCGTGTTCGCGCGTGTCGTTCATGCGAGCCCCAGCTGACCGCGAGCCCAGTCGCCGAGCGGACCCTGGTCCGCGCGGCAGATCTCGAGCGCGCGCTCGCGACAGCGCTCGGACCGCTTGCGGGCGGCAGCGTGCGAGATACGGAGGCGTTCGGCGACCGCGGCGAGATTGAACGTCTCGAGCCAGCGGTCGAACAGCTCGCGACACTTCTCGCCCAGCGACTCGAGCATCGCGCCGACATAGAACTGTGCCTCCTCCGGATCGAGCGGCTCGTCGTCCCGTTCCGGGGCCGCAGTGCCCGGGTCGTCCTCGAGCGGCTCGGTCCAGCGCTTTCGACGCATGCGATCGATCGCGAGGCGCTTCGCGATCGTGACCTCGATCGCCTCGAGATTCTGGATGCCGCCCCGGCGAACGGCGCGCAGCAGACCGACCACGGCCTCTTGTGCGAGATCTTCGAGCTCGTCGGAGTCCACGCTCCCCTTGAGGTTCGAGGCAATCACGCGCTTCATGCGAGCGCGCGCCTCCTTCCAGTCCACGCGGTCGAGTTCGTCGACGTGCTGCGCTGACCTGACGTCAGAAGTCATCGAATTCGCACTCTCGGGGCTGAGCGGTGGATTTGGGGACCATGCCCGCGGCCCTGTCCGCTCAACCGTCCGGAAAGCGATCGCTTCCGGTAAGGGAGTCGAAGCACGGCCCGGGGTGTGACTCGGACTGGGGAAACCGGTGCGGAACTATCCACAACGATCGGCCGGCCGATCAATGGCGAACTTGAGACCGACCGGAGCAGGCAACGACCTGCGGCCGCCTTCTCCGCCGCCCGAGCCACGGACCGCGAACCTCGAGGGTCGCAGGCGATGCCGCAGCCGTCCCCGGCCCGCTACGCCCGCTCCTCCCAGACTCGGGCCAGGTTCACGATCACTTCGACGGCCTTCTCCATGTCCTGCGCCGAGCACCACTCGAGCTTCGAATGGATGCTGCACTCGCCGGCGAAGATGTTCGGCGTCGGCAGGCCCATGAAGCTCAGCCGCGAACCGTCGGTGCCGCCGCGGATCGACCCTTCGCGCACCGCGAGGCCGGAGCGGCGGATCGCCTCGCGCGCGTTCTCGACGATCTCGGGGTGCCGGTCGAGCACTTCCTTCATGTTGCGGTACTGCTCCTGCACCTTCGACTCGACGCTCGAGCCCGGCCACGCGGCAACCGCTTCCTTCGCGAGCCTGTCGAGCATCGCCTCCTTCTCGGCGAGGCCCGCGGTGACGAAGTCGCGGATGATGAACTTCACGCTCGTCTCGGCGACCGAGCCGCTCTGCACGTACGGGTGCACGAAGCCGATGCGGTCCTCGGTCGTCTCGGGCGTGACGCCGCTCTTCGGAATGCGCGCGAGGAAGTCCGCGGCAACCTTGATCGAGTTCACCATGACGCCCTTCGCCGTGCCCGGGTGCGAGTTCACGCCACGGAACGTGAACGTCATGCTGTCGGCCGAGAATGTCTCGGCTTCGACGAGCCCGCGCTCCTGCCCGTCCATCGTGTACGCGCAGAACGCGCCGAAACCCTTCACGTCGAACTTGTCCGCGCCGCGCCCGATCTCTTCGTCGGGCGTGAATCCGATCTTCACGACGCCGTGCGGGATCTCGGGGTGCTGGATCAGGTACTCGGCCGCGGCGACGATCTCGGCCACGCCGGCCTTGTTGTCGGCGCCGAGCAGCGTCGTGCCCGACGCCGTCACGATGTCGTGACCGAGCTGCTCTTCGAGCAGCGGGATCTCGGAGCGCTTGAGCACCTGCGTCGGATCGTCGGGCAGCACGATGTCCGAGCCGTTCCAGTCGCGGTGCACGATTGGCTTCACGTTCGTCCCGCTCACCTCGGGCGAGGTGTCCACGTGCGCGGCGAACCCGATCACGGGCACGTTCGCCTTCTTCGTCGTCGCCGGGATCGTGCCGTAGACGTAGCCGTGCTCGTCGCGCTTCACGTCCGTGCAGCCGACCGCCTTCAGCTCCTTCGCGAGATGGTCGAGCAGCACGAGCTGCTTTGCCGTGCTCGGGCAGGTCGTCGAGTTCTCGTCCGAGGTCGTGTCGTACGTGACGTAGCGGAGGAAGCGTTCGAGCACCGAGGTCTTGAGCGTCTGCATCGTGGGCGGCATGGCGGGGTCCCTCGTTCGAGTGAAGGAGATGAGAGAACGCGCCGAGGCTAGTGCCCTTCGGACCGCCGCCACAAACGGCGCCGCCGGGCGCGGAAGGCCCGGCGACGAACGCGTTCGAGCGGGCCGAACGTCAGCGGATCACGACGAAGCGCCGCGTTTCCGCACGGCCCTCGGACTCGAGTCGGATCACGTACACGCCGGGACGCAGCGCGGCCGCGCCCGGCACCGGGACCACGTGGCGCCCCGCCCCGAAACTCGTGACCGCGCCGCCCGCGACGCGGCGTCCGAGCAGATCGAGCACGTCGAGGCGTGCGGCTCCTGCGCGTGCGAGGTCGAAGCTCACGAGCGCCTCGCGCGTCGCCGGGTTCGGATGCACGCCGTCGAGACGCGTGAGGCTCGCGGAGGGAACGTCGATCCACGCCTCGGTCGCGACCTCGGGCGCGCCACCCGTGACGAGCCGATAGGCGTAGCGCGCGCCGGCGACCACGTCGCGGTCTTCGAAGCGGAAGCGCCCCGAGCCGTCGGCCACGATCGTACCGAGCGGCGTCCACGCGCTCGTCGCGCCACGGCGTTCGACGAGCGCCTCGCTGCCACCGGCGCCGTCGCCGAACCACTCGAGCCGCACGACGCCGGGCTCGGCGCTCGCGCCGACCAGCGAGAGGCGCGTCGGCGTCGGCTGGTCCACGAACGTGCGGTTGAGCACGAACGCGACGCGGCCGTAGTAGGACATCGGAACGACGAGGTCGGGACGGTCGTCGCCATCGAGGTTGCCCGCGAACGCGACGCCGGTGTACGCGCCGGGATCCACGGCGGCGGCGAGCGACAGCGAACCATCGAGGGCGCCGCGATAGACCTCGACGCCTCCGACGCAGCAGTTGTTCCCGTACGAGAAGATTGCGTCGTCCACGCCGTCGAGATCGAAGTCGGCGACGTTCACGCCGAGCGGATCGCGCGGCGTTCCGATTCGCGAGACCTCGACGTACGAACCGTCCGGCTGTCGGCGGTAGCTCAGCAGATAGCCGCGGCAGTCGCAGCCGCTCGAACCCATCAGTACGTAGAGGTGCGGCAGCCCCGGGCCGGAACGAGCGAGGTGCGGCTGACCGCGACGGCAGAACGGGACCGCGCCGCCCGTGACGCACGGCATCGGGATCGTCGCTAGCGTGTCGAGCCCGCCGCCCGGAGGCAGCGCGATCACGAACAACGAATCGAAGTCCGTTCGCTCGACGCTGATCAGCACCTCCGCACGTCCGTCGCCATCGGTGTCGCCGAGTTCCCGGGCGTACTGCGCCGCGAGCGGGAAGACGAAGTCGGTCGCCACCATCGCGCCGAACGCCCCCGCGCCGATTCCCGGCCGATACTGAAGTCGTCCGTCCGGCGTGTGCAGGGCCAGATCGCGGCGCCCGTCGCCGTCGAAGTCCGCGAAGCCATCGAACGTCGCGCCGAAGTACCAGTCGATCGGCGCCCACGTCGCATCGCCGATCGTGCGCACGATTCCGACCGAGTCCGCGCCGAGCGCGAGCAGTTCGTCGCGGCCGTCGCCGTCGAGATCGGGGGCATTCGGCGCATCAGCGTCTTGCCGGATCGCGTCACGAACAGATCGGCCGGCGCGTGCGCGCGCACCGTCGCGAGCGTCCACGTCGTCGCGTAGCAGCCGCCGGGACTGCACGGCTGATCGGCGAAGAACGAGCGCACGCCGTCGAGCGGACCGCCCGCGAGGCCGTGGAAGAGCCACGCGCCGCCCGGCGTCAGGCCGGTCGTGCCTTCCGTTTGCGCGTAGAGGCTCGTCCCGAGCGCGTCGAGTCGGCCGTCGCCGTCGAGATCTCCAACCGCCGCGCCGACAGCGCCCCGGCCGACCTGCGCATCGGTCTCCTCTCCGAACGTCCCATCCGGCAGACCACGCCACACCGCGAGGTAGTTGCGGTCGTAGTTGACCTGCGAGCCGAGCGAGTACGCGACCACGAGGTCGAGACGCCCGTCGCCATCCATGTCCCCGAGCTCGGGACGGATCCCGCCCGAGAACCCGAGCTGCGGAATCGTCTGAAGGTGCGAGAACGACGCGCCGCCCACGTTGCGCAGCGTTTCGACGAGCGGACCCTCCATGCCGATCACCAGGTCGTCGAGCCCGTCGCGGTCGAGATCCGTGGTGAGCAGGCGGTTCTGGAAGCCGGACGTCACGGTCGTGCGCACCGGCGGCGCGAACGTGCCGCCGCCCTGATTCACGAATGCCGAGACGGAGAAGCGCGGGTAGTGATCGAGCACGGCGATGTCGGGCGCCGCGTCGCCGCCGAACTGGCCGACGACGATGTCGTCGTACCCGGAGCTGCCGGACGCGTAGGCCGGTCTTCCGAACGACAGGAGCGTCGGCGGATCGAAGGTGCCGTCGCCCCGGCCGCGCCACACCGAGACTCGGCCGCTGTCGACGTGCGTGATGGCGAGGTCGAGATGCGCGTCGCCGTCGAAGTCCGCGGCGGCGATCCCGTTCGCGAGCGCCGGCATCGTCGCCAAAAGCGCCGGAGCGAACGCACCGCCTCCGAGCCCGAGCCGAACGGCGAGCGTCCCCGCCGAGGAGAGCCCTGCGAGGTCGGGGATGTCGTTCCCGTCGAGATCGACGACCAGGAAGTTGCCGAGGGAGCCCGCATCCGCGAGCGGCACGAGGTGCGGGGCACCGAACGCGAAGCTTCCGAGGTTTGGGAGGAATCGAACGCTGACGCCGGATGCCGAGACCAGATCCGGAAGCCCGCCGTCCACGTCCACGATGTCGGCGAACGACGACACCAGAGGTGGCTGAGCGAACTGAATCGGGCCCGTGATTTCGATCTGAGACGAAGGCGCCGGCTCGGCCGCAGCCGGAGACGTGACGGCGAACAGCACGACGACGAGGAGGCGAAGGCGCGCAGAGTCCATGTCGGAGTCCTTTCGAGGGGTTCGGAGCCCGTGAAACGGGGGGTGAGCGCATGGCGCGTGCCGCCGGAGCGGGCGACTCGCCCGCCGCCAACTCGTTGCGTCGTGAGGTCCGCGCTCGCGAACCCCGCACGGTCCGCTCGAGGCTGGCGAGACGCGCCCGCAAAAGTGTCGGCCCCCCCGACGCCCTAGCGCCGCTCGAACTCCACCCCGCGCTCGGTCTCGGCGCCGTTCGCGAGGTCGCGCACGCGGACCTCGAGGCGGTAACGGCCGGCGGAGAGCGCCTCGATCGGAACGTTCACGAACTGGCGGCGCATCGCTCCGGCGTTCGACTCCTCGCGCCAGGTCGAGAGCACGACGGGCTTCTCCTCGCGCCGCGCCTTCTTGCCCGACGGCAGCACGCGGCGCACGCGGTACTCGTACTCGAAGCGCGAGCGGCCCTCGGCATCGAGCGCGAGCCGGTACAGCTCGAAGTACACCGACACGGGCAGCCGGCCACGAACGTGGCCGTCCATGTTCGCCTCGAAGCGCACGATGCCGCTGCGCGCGAACAGCGTCGGATCGCCGCAGCACAACACGAGGTCGCTCATCGCGAGGCCCGCGGGCGCGGGCGCGAGTTCGGCGTTCGCACGGAAGAGTCCGCGGCGCCGGTGCGCATCGCGCACCGACACCGTCACGCTCGCGGTGCCGGCCGGCAGGTCGGCGCCGACCTCGGCGAGGCGCCACTCGGTCGGATCGCACGCGGAGATCCCGAGCGCCAGGTCGTCGGACGCGAGCGTGCGGCCGTCGCGATCGAGCGCGACCCAGCGGCCGGTGATCGCGTCGGCGGGACTCGCGGCGGCGCGCACCTGCACGAGCAGGCGCGGCCCCTTCGCGCCTTCGAAGCGCAGCAGCGCGCCGCGCAGCTCGACGCGCTGCTCGCGCGGCGGCAGCGTCGGGAACACGGCCGCGCCGCCGCCGAACGCGACGAGATCGCGGCGCGCGGCGAGCACCGCGGGATTCGGGGCCGAGAGCGCGTCGTACTCGCGATCCACGCGCGGCGTGAACCGGCCGTGCAGCGACTGGTCGTCGAGCACGACGCGCATGCCGAGCTCGGGGTAGTGCCAGCCCTGCACGAGCATCGGATACGAGAGCTCGCTGTGGCTGTGCGGATCGAACAGGCGCAGCGGCGCGTACGACAGCGGCACGCCGCCGGGGTTGTTCTCGACGTGCGACGGCGGCCCGTAGCGCACGTACGTCTCGGCGCGGGCGTCGAGCGACGGCCGCGCGGGATCGAAGAACACGAACCACGCGTGCGCGACGCGCGACCAGTACTCGAGTTGCATCTCGTTCACGGCGGTCGTCGGATCGGGGTCGCTCCGGCGCCAGAAGCTCGCCGACGAGTCCATCGTCGCGCCGCGCGACGCGCGTTCGCCGACGTCCTGCGGCGCGCCGTCGCCGTCGCCGGCCGCGGCCTCGGGCGCCGAAAGCGATGCGTGCGACGGCGTGCGGCCGAGCTTCTCGGGCAGCCCGCGGAACCACGCGGGCGCATCGAGCATCAGCGCGCGGAAGCGCTCGGGGAGCAGCGGGATCGCGGCGCGGAACAGCGTGTCGGCGCGCTCGAGGTCGCCGATCCGGTAGCGCAGGTAGGCGTCGGCGACGAGCGCCTCGGGGCGCCGGGGCCGCGCCCTTCGCGCGCGCTCGGCGGCGTCGAGCGCGCCCGCGAGATCGCCGCGCTCGTAGCGCATGGGCACGAGTTCGAGCCACGCCTCGGCGCCGAACGGCCGCACGATCGCCGCGGTGTCGAACGCCGCCTCGGCGCGCGCGGCCGCGGTCGAATCGAGCGTGCGCAGCCACTGGCGCTTCCAGGTGCGGCCGTACTCGAGCCACGCGCGCGGATCCTGCGGCTCGAGTTCCAGCGCCCGGGCAAAGCTCGCGCGCGCCGCCACGTCGTACTCGCCGAGCACCTGGAAGCGCCCGAGCAGCAGCCAGTGCTCGCCGTCCAAGGGGTCGAGCGCGATCGCATCCTCGAGGTCGCGCAGCGCGCGCTGGCGGCTCTCGACCGAGCGGTCGCCGAGACGCTCCTCGGCCCAGCGGTGGAGCAGCGCGGCCTTCGCGCGCGGCGCGAGCGTGGCGAGCGTGTCGCGCGGCGCCGCCGGCGCACGATCGGCGAGCACGAGCAGGAGCACGGCCGCCGCGACGAAGCGTGCGGGTGTCGCGATCACGCGCCGGAACCTCCGAGAGTGCTGCGAGCGCCCGGTCCCACGCGCTTCCGCGGGCCCGCCCCGCGCGACAGCGCGCGCGCAGTCTAGCGCACGGCGCTCGGCGCGCGTCGTTCGTCACGAAAGCGGTGGCGGAACGCGGGCGGCCCGACTACGCTGGGCGCCCGCTCGTCTCCCTGCTTCCTTCCGGAGGACTTCTCATGGCAGTCGCCCCCGCACGCGCCGCGGCGATGCGTTCCGACCGGACGTTCCTCGGGCATCCCTGGGGACTGTTCGTCCTGTTCCTGACCGAGACGTGGGAGCGCATGAGCTACTACGGCATGCGCTCGCTGCTCGTGCTGTACATGGTGAACCACCTGTTCGTGCAGCCCGACGTCGGCGCCCGCGTGCTCGGCTTCGACTGGCTCAAGCACGCCCTCGAGGCGTCGTTCGGCCCGCTCGCGACGCAGGCGCTGTCCTCGCAGGTGTACGGGCTCTACACGGCGTTCGTGTACTTCACGCCGTTCTTCGGCGGCCTGCTCGCCGACCGCCTGCTCGGCCGCCGCAAGGCCGTGGTCGTGGGCGGCACGCTCATGGCGATCGGCCACTTCCTGATGGCGATGGAGAACATGTTCTTCATCGCGCTCATGTTCCTGATCCTCGGCAACGGCTGCTTCAAGCCGAACATCTCGACGCAGGTCGGCCTGATGTACCCGCCGGGCGACTCGCGCCGCGATCGCGCATTCTCGATCTTCTACGTCGGCGTGAACGTCGGCGCGTTCCTCGCGCCGCTCGTGTGCGGAACGCTCGGCCAGAATCCGAACCTCGGCTGGCACTGGGGCTTCGCGGCCGCGGGCGTCGGCATGGTGTTCGGCCTGCTGTTCTACCTCGCGAACCAGAAGCACCTGCCGGTCGAGCCGCCGCCCACGACGTCGAAGACGACGCCGTGGCTCGGCGTCGCCGCGTTCTGCGTCGGCATCCCGCTGAGCATCGGCGCGCTGCTGTTCCTGCTCACGCTTCCGAAGATCGTGCCGATCTCGCTCGCCGCCGTCGCCGTCGTCGCTGCGATCGCGTGGATCTGGCGCCTGCCGGGCGACGAGCGCCCGCGCGTCATCGCGATCTGCGTCGCGTGCTTCATCGTCGCCGCGTTCTGGGCGGTGTACGAGCAGCAGGGCAACACGCTCCAGCTGTGGGCGGACCAGAACACGACGTGGCCGGTCGTGTTCGGCTTCCAGATCCCGAGCACGTGGTACCAGGCGCTGAACCCGTTCATGATCTGGTTCCTCACGCCGGTGCTCACTTCGCTGTGGGCGTGGCAGGCGGCGCGCAAGCAGGAACCGTCGAGCCTCGTGAAGATGGCGATGGGCTGCGTGATGCTCGGCCTCGGGTTCGTCGTGATGATCGTCGCGACCCAGGGCATGCAGGCCGACACGAAGCGCAACGTGTCGTGGCTCGTCGGCTCGACGCTCATCTACACGTTCGGCGAGCTGTACCTGTCGCCGATCGGCCTGTCCTTCGTCACGAAGGTCGCTCCGGCGCGCATCGTCTCGATGATGATGGGCGTCTGGTACCTCGCGAACTTCATCGGCAACTACATCACGGGCTACCTCGGCACGTTCTGGGAGAAGATCCCGCACTCGCAGTTCTTCCTGCTCATGACCGTGATCGGCGTGGCCGCGGGCGCGGTGCTGTTCGTGATCAGCAAGCCGCTCGATAGGATCGTGTCGGCGCACGATCGCCACGAAGTCCCGGCCGGCGGCCTCGCGGCCCCGGCGGTCGCGAGCGGCGGCGGCAGCAACTGAGCGCGCGCCGTCCGGTGTGAACGACGGCGGCCGGAGCGCAACGCTCCGGCCGCCGCGTCGTTTCGGAGCCTACGCGCGCGGCAGCGAACCGTTCGCCGCGACGCGCGCGGCGCGGGCGACGCCGCGGGCGCCGACGAGCGCGCGCGCGAGCGCGCCGAGCCCCTCCCACCGCGTCCAGTTCACGTAGCGCACGGGCGCCCCGCCCCAGCGCGCCTTGTAGTACGCGAGGCCGGAGGCGTGCGCGGGGGACGAGCCGAGGTTCAACCAGTGCACGCCGCGCGCCGCCATCTCGCGGCACAGCGTGAAACGGACGTACTGGTTGGGCTTGAGGAACGAGAACGCGCGGTCGAAGTGCGACTGCCACGCGAGCAGCGCGTCGCGCTCCACGAAGTAGATGTGCGAGGCGGCCGGCCGGCCGTCGTGCTCGCAGTAGCGCCACTGGATGCGATCGTCGGTCTCGGCGAGCCGCGCGAGCGAGCGGTAGAGCGATGCCGGGTAGCGCGGGCGCTGGCCGTGATGACGCGCCGAACCCTCCACGAGCGCGAGGAATCCACGATGGTGGCGATCCCAGTCGAAGCGCTCGACGGCGATGCCCTCGCGTTCCGCCTTGCGGATCTGCGAGCGCAGCTTCGCGTCCGGCGGCGCCCAGTCCGGCGCCGAGATGTCGGCGAGCCGCGTCTGCTCGCGTTCGGCGACGAAGCCCGCGCGCGGGCCCGCAGCGCCGTCGAAGTCGAACACGCACGACTTCGCGTAGCCGCGAGCCGCGATCGCGCCCATCAACTCCGCCGCGAATCGCGCGCGCTCCGGCGCCGCGGCCTCGTCCACGCGCACGCCGCCGTAGCACCCGTCGGGCAGCGACGCGAAGCGCGCGAACGGGCCCGAACCGTATTCCACGCCGGGCACGGCGGCGACGAGGCGCCCCGCATCCTCGAGCGTCCATGCGACCGGCCGGCCGCGCTTCGCCCGCCACAATTCGAGGAAGCCGCGCGAGGCGAAGAACGAGCCGCGCGCGAGACGCGCCCAGTCGGCCTCGGCGATGCGATCGAGCGGCGAGCGCCGCACTCGCGCGAATTCAGGCATTGGCGCGCGCCACTCCCTCGCGCGAACTCGAGGACGCCGGCGCGGGCGCGCGGCCGCCGAGCATCTTGTAGAGCGCGGGCGAGCGCCCGTGCAGGTACTCGCCCACCGCGTGGCGCAGCTCGCGGTACGCCTCGCTGCCGCGCACGATGCCGCCGCGCGGCAGCAGCGGGCTCGTGAGCGCGGCGTCGAGCGCCGCGGTCGAGAGCGCGGCGAGCCGGCCGGGCATGCGGCGGGCAGCGCGATAGGTGCGAATCAGGCGGTCGAAGTAGCGGTGCACGAACAGCACGTCGCCGTCCGCGAACTGCGGCTGGCGGAGCGCGACGCCGACCTTGTACGTGTCGAACTCGCGATCGGTGAGGAACCCGAGCTCGCGCGAGAGCCGGTGCAGCTCGGTGCCGGGGTACGGATAGAAGATGAACGCGAGCGCCAGCTCGGGATCGATCTCGGCGTTCAGCTTCACGGTCTCGAGCGCCATCGGCAGCGTCTCGGTCGGGAGGCCGACGATGTTGTACGACCAGCGCTCGATGCCCGCCTCGCGCAGGATCCGGTAGCCGCGGCGCAGGTCCTCGACGCCGAGGTGGCGCTTGAGCACGTCGCGCGTCAGGTGCTCGTTTCCGGATTCGACGCCGAGCCGCACGACCTTCGTGCCGATGGACGCGAGCAGCGCGGCGCTTTCTTCGTCCACCATGTCCGCGCGCATGTTGCACGAGACCGGCAGTCCGACGCGCTCGCGATAGAGCGTCGCGAACTCGCGGAGCCAGTCCTTCGTCGGGAAGAAGATCGCGTCGTTGAAGCTCACGAGCTTCGTCTGCGGCAGCGTCCGGTCGATCAGCCCGCGCAGCTGGTCGACCGCGCGGCGCGGCGTGAGGAAGCACCAGAACTTCCCTTCGCGCGGAGCGAGCTTGCGGAGCGTGTGCGCCGCGCAGTACGTGCACTTGAACGCGCAGCCGCGCGACATGAGGAACCCGAACACGCCCGCGCGCGAGTTGTAGAGCGCCGGCACGTCGAACAGCTCGTAGTCGGGGTCGGGGAGCGTGTCGAGGTCGTCCACGATCGTGCGCATCGGGTTGCGGACGATCGTGTCGCCGCGGCGCACCCACAGGTTCGGGATCGAGCCGGGGTCGCGACCGCGCTCGAGCGCTTCGCACAGCTCGAGCAGCGCCTGCTCGCCCTCGCCGACGCACGTGAAGTGCACGTGCGGATGCGCAGCGACCTCCTCGGTGGCGTACGTGGCGTGGACGCCGCCGACCGCGATCGGCGCGCCGCTCGCCTCGTGCGCCCACGTCGTCCAGCGGCGCAGCCGCTGCGCGTAGTTGCTGATCGCCGTGAACGCGACGAGGTCGGGCTTCGCGGCGCGCACGCGCGCGCGGAAGTCCTCTTCGTCGGGCTCGTGCGTGAGGTGAAGGAGCGCGGTCGCGTGACCGGCCTGCTTCAGCGACGCGGACAGCAGCGCGACGCCGTTGTGGACGACGCCCGTGTACCCCGTGACCGTGGACGACAGGTCCGGGAAAACGAACAGCACGCGCATGACGCCTCCGAGGAAGGGCGTCGCGGGTTCGTCGGAGCGAGACGGCGAAGGATTCCGCGGGGACTGGGGGGAATCAGGCCCGCGTGAAGTCTAAGCGCACGCGCCGGAGGCCGGCCACGGAAAATTCGCGCGGCCGGAGCGCGCGAGCGTCCCGGCCGCGCTTTTCACCGGTTTCAGACGGCGAGCTTGACGATCTGTCGGACCGCACCGACGTGGTACGCGAGGTGCGCGAGCGTCGCGGCGATGCCGCCGGCCGCGTCGTCGTTCCACTCGGGCGTCGAGCGCGCGAGCGCAACGACGCCCTCGTAGGCCGCGCGCACGCGCGCCTGCCGGTCCTTCCACTCGGCGTCGTTCACGAGGCGCGGCTCGAAGCTGCCCTTCCAGTCGAACGGTCCGCGGTCGCCGTTCACCCACCGCACCGTCACCTCCAGGTGATAGGCGACGTGCGCGCAGTGCGCCGCGACGCTCGTGCCGAGCGCCGTCGGCGCCGAGGCCTGCGCGGCCGTGAGCGAAGCCATCGTCGGCAGCAGGCCGTGATTGCCGCTGCCGTCGGCCTTCGTGTTCTCCATGAAGCCGGTCCCCTCCCCCGGCTTCCCGCCCTCCACGGCCTCGCGCATCATCGCGAGCAGTCCGTCGACGAACGCCTGGTCACTCATGCGTACTCCCCGATCGCGCGCACGGCACCACGCGGCGCGATCACTTCGATTTCGACGCGAGCAGCTTCTCGCGGCCGACGAGCCACAACAGCAGCGTGAGCGCGAGGAACGGAATCAGCGCGTAGAGGTCGGCCTTCGGTCCGCCGAACCACGGGTTTGCGCTCGCCGCCCACGTCGCGATCTTTCGGTCGAGACCTTCCATCGTGCCGGCGAGGAACGCGATCAGGATGCCCGCGATCGCGCCGCCCGCGATGTAGCCCGACGCCATGAGCACGCCGGGGCTCTTGTCCGCCTCGGCCGCGTGCTGCTCTTCGGTCATGTGCGCCCACTCGGGGTCCTTGCGGCGCGCGCGGTCCACGATCCAGCGCACGAGCCCGCCGACCCAGATCGGCGCCGAGGACGAGATCGGCAGGTACACACCGACCGCGAACGCGAGCGACGGGATGCCGGCCATCTCGAGCACGACGGCGATCATCACGCCGAACAGCACGAGGCCCCACGGCAGCTGCCGGTCGAGGATGCCCTTGATGATGTAGCTCATGAGCGTCGCCTTCGGCGCGTCGAACTTGCGCACGGTCGAGCCGTCGGGGCGCGTGTCGTGCGTGCCGTTGATGCCCGGGTCCGCGAGCCACACGGCTTCGCCGGCGTCGTTCACCAGATACTTGCCCGCCGGCGCGCCGGCGTCGTCGGTCTTGTGCCACACGCGGTACACGTTCGCATCGGACTTCGCCTGCGGGCCCTGCAGCTTCTCGCGCGGCGCGCCGAGCTTCGCGACGTCGGTCGTGAGGCCGTTCGGCGCGACCTCCGCGATCGGCACATACACGGTCGCGGCGTCGTTCAGCTTGAGCAGGATCGGCCCGAGCACGAGCGCCGACAGCAGCGCGCCGACGAGGATCGCGATCTGCTGGTACTTCGGCGTCGCGCCCACCAGGAAGCCGGTCTTGAGATCTTGAGACGTCGTGCCGCCGTTCGAGGCCGCGATGCACACGATGCCGCCGACCGAGAGCGCCGTGACGTACCACGGCTGCCCGGTCCAGCCGACGAGCAGGAAGATCAGGCACGTCAGCAGCAGCGTCGCGACCGTCATGCCCGAGATCGGGTTCGACGACGAGCCGATCTCGCCCGTGAGCCGCGACGACACGGTGACGAACAGGAAGCCGAACAGCACGATCAGCAGCGCGCCGAGCAGGTTCATGTGCAGCGACGGCGACAGCAGGATCGCGAGCACGAGCAGGCCGACGCCGCCGAACACGACCTTGCTCGACAGGTCGTTCTCGGTGCGCAGCGCGACGCGCTCGCCGCGTCCGCCGCCGAGGTCGCGCAGCCCCTCGCGCAGGCCGTGGACGATGATCGGCAGCGAGCGCGCGAGGCTGATGATGCCGCCCGCCGCGACGGCACCCGCCCCGATATAGAGGATGTACGCGCCGCGGATCTGGTTCGGGCCCATCTGAGAGATCGGGATCGTGCCGGGCGGGAGCGCCGCGGAGAGGTTCTCGCCGAAGAACTGGATGAGCGGGATCAGCACGAGGTACGCGAGCACGCCGCCCGCGCACATCGTCGAGGCGATCGTCGGGCCGATGATGTAGCCGACGCCGAGCAGCTCGGGAGAGATCTCGCACGCGACCGAGCCGCCCTTGAACGGCGCGCCGAAGACTTTCTCGGGGACGTCCTTCCACAGCCGCCCCGCGCTCATCGCCGTCTTGTAGAGCAGGCCGAGCCCGAAGCCCGCGAAGATCGTCTGCGCCGAAACGCCCTGGCCGCGCCCCGCGGCCTCTTCGGCCTTCGCTGCGTCCGAGGCCGCCTCGCGCGACTCCTTCGACGCGCCGGCCTTCAGCACCTGCGCGCACGCCGTGCCTTCCGGGTACTTGAGCTTGCCGTGCTGCTGCACGATGAGCGCGCGCCGCAGCGGGATCATCATGAGGATGCCGAGCAGGCCGCCGAGCACCGAGACGAGCGCGACGCGCGTCAGCTCGAGGTCGAAGCCGAGGATCATGATCGCGGGCATCGTCACGCCGACGCCGAACGCGATGGACTCGCCCGCCGAGCCCGCGGTCTGGACGATGTTGTTCTCGAGGATCGTCGCGTCCTTGACCTTGAACACGGACAGCAGCTTGAACAGCGTGATCGAGATGACGGCGACCGGGATCGAGGCGCTGACCGTGAGCCCGACCTTGAGCACGAGATACAGCGAGGAGGCGCCGAAGATCATCCCGAGCAGCGCGCCGAGGATCACGCCGCGCGCCGTGAACTCGCGCAACGGCGTCTCGGGGGCGATGTACGGCGTGAACGAGCGTGCGGGCGTGGGCGAGCTCATGCGGCGATCTCCGGGGCAGGTCGTGCGAAAACCGAAAGCGTGCGCGGACTCTACCCGAGGGCCCCGCGCGCGGCGACCGGAGATGCTCCGGAGGGCGGGTCCGCGCGCTTCAGCGGCGGGACCCCGCGCGGCGGCGGAGGTCGGCGATCTGGGCCTCGAGTGACGCTTCGCTGAATTCCGTGTTGCGGAAGCGTACGCGTCCATCGTGAACGACGAATGTCGTCGGGTATGCCTCGACGTTCCAGTTCGCCACGGTCGCGCTGTCGGCTTCGAACGTCGCGAGCGAGACACCCTTGCCGTCGAGGAACTCGAGGATCCTCCGGCGCTCCCGCGCGTCGCCCTCGGGACCCACGTGAATCGTGGCGAACCGTACGCCGCGAGCGCCGTACTTCTCGGCGATCTTCTGCAGCCCGGGCATCGCCTCGACGCACGGGCGGCACCACAGGCCCCAGAAGTCCACCACGGTCGTGCCGTGCGACAGGTCGAGCGCTTCGACGCGACCCGCACGGAGCGAATGGAGCCGGATCGGCGGCGCCGGCCTTTCGTCGCGCCGGCGCTCGACGAGCGCGGCGGTTTGCGCATCGGCCGTGAGCTTTGCGAGCCGCGCTTCCGCGTCGGGCCTCGCGTCGCCCCTCGCGGCGAGCAGCGCCTCGAGCTCCGCACGCGAATCCGCGACGATCGTCGTGTCGGGCGGGTAGAACGACAGTGCGCGTTCGTACTCGGCGATCGCGTCGTCGCGGCGCCCGAGGCGCGCGTACGAAGCGGCGAGCAGGCTGCACAGCAGCGGGTCGCCCTGGTCGTAATGGCGCAGCGCGCGCTGGAACGCCGTGACCGCGCCCGCGTCGTCGCCGCGAAGCGCGCGCACGCGCCCGAGCCAGGTGAGCGGTTGCGGCAGCATGCGCTCGAACTCGGCGTCCGACCGCACTCCGATCCCGCGCTCGAGCGCCGCCTGGGCCTCGTCGAGCCTCATGCGCCTTCTCAGCAGGAACTCGCCCAGCTCCATGAGCGGAGTGGGATTGTCGGGCGCGTTCGCCATCGCGGAATCGGCTTCGGCGCGCATCGTGTCCGGCCGCTCCAGCGATCTCGCCGCGAGAAATCGCAGGTAGTGCGCGAACGCCCGGCGACCGGGAGTCGCGAGCGTCAGTGCGAGGTCTCCGAGCGCTGCGAACGCCGAGTCGGCGCGCGCAGGATCCTCGACGGCGCGGAACCACGGCCGGAGGTCCTCGATTTCGCGCCGCTCGACGGCCGAAGCGGGTGGCAGCACGACGCCAGCGCCGAGCGGCAGCGCGATGACGGCGGAGGTGACGAGGCGAGCCGCGAATCGCATGGATCCTCCCGAGGACCGGACCGGGGCGGACGCTAGGCCCGCCCCCGCCGCGGTTTCAAGAGGATTCGGCTCTCGCGCTACTTCGTCAGCGGGAATTCCAGCCCGGCGAGGATCAGCGCGTCCGAGTTCTTGAGCTCGCCGCCGAACGGCAGGTCGTTCACGTCGGCGAGGCCGAACGTGTAGCGGCCCTCGAGCGTGAGCCGCGCGGTGCCGAGCGGCAGGCCGACACCGCCGCCGAGCATGAGCCCGTAGTCGTTCGATTTGATTTCGTCCGAACTCAGCGACAGCGACGCGAGTCCCGAGGTCGTGAGCTTCTCGGCCGTCTTGAGCGCCACGACCGGACCGCCTTCGAGCATCAGCCGCGCGCGGCTCGTCGGCAGGAGGTTGAAGCGCAGCAGCAGCGGCAGCTCGACGTAGTCGAGGTCGAAGTTCGTGCGGATGTCGCCGAACGTGATGCCGCCGATCGTGATGTCGGTCGCGAACAGCTCCGCGCCCTTCCGCACGTAGAGCAGCTCCGGCGCGAACTCGAGCTGCGGCAGCAGCCCGATCGCGAGCGACACGCCGCCGCCTGCGCCCGTGCGCCACTTGGGATCGAGCACGTCGGAAGTGATCTGCGAGACGCAGATGCCGCCCTTCAAGCCGAGCGAGATCTCGGCGCGGGCGGCGGTGGCGAGGAACGGCGCGGCGACGAGCGCCGCGAGCACGACGGGTGCGAGTCTTCGAAGCATGGAACCTCCACGGAAGGGAGCGCGGGTGGTGGGGCGCGCGTGCTTCGCGCGGCGGCGCGCGCAGTCTAGCGCGTTCGCGCTCGTGCGCCAGCGCGTGCCCCGCGGAATAGCCGCGACGCTCCGGGCGTAGTCGCCTCGAGAGCAGTCGAGCGAGCGTCCTCCGCCCGCACGCGCCTCCCGGCTTCGTGATCACCGGCCCGCCACCGGAGGTCACCATGTTCGCGATTCGGCTCCTCTCCCACTCGCTGCTCTCGCTCTCGCTCGGCCTGCCCGTCTCCGCTCCGCTGCCCGAGCCTTCGAGTCCGTCCGACGCGGTCCGCGCGCTCGCCGCCGCCTACGACTCACGCTCGTTCGCGGCGTTCCGCTCGCGCTTCGTGAGCGACTACCGCTTCACGGGGCTCGCCGACGAGAACGGAACCGAAGTCGTCGAACTCGACCTCGCGGGCGAACTGCGCGTCGCGGCGCACCTATTCGACGTGCCGGTCGAAGGCGAGCCGATCGCGGCGGACCTCGTGCCCGTCGCGATCCACTGCGTCGCGCAGGGGCTGCACGAGGCGGCCGACCCCGAGCATCCCGACTCCACCGACCATTACCGGCTCGTGATCGCGGACCGCTTCGCGATCCGCATCGAGACGCGCGGCGGCGAAGTCCTCGAGGCGTCGCCGCTGCGGCAGGTGTTCGCGCTCGTGCGCGGCGACGCGGCGGTGCTCGGCGCCTACGGCTGCGGAGACCCCGGCTCGTGGTACGTGCGCCGCTGGGTCGAGAACGTGGACCGCATCACGGCGGCGCTCGCGCGCACGGATGGCCGCGTCGAGCCCGCACCCGCGGACCTCGACCGGGCGCGGCCCGCGGCGCTCGCGATCCGTCCGCTCGGGAACCCCGCACGGCCGTCGCTCGACCTCGTCGTCGAACTGCCCGGCGCGGGCCCCGCGCAGCTCGAGGTGTTCGACGTGCTCGGCCGGCGGCTCGCGCGCCGCGATCTCTCGATGAACCGCGCGGGCGCGTTCACGGTGCGCGCGGGCGACGGGCTCGCGCTCGCGCCCGGCGCGTTCTGGGTGCGCGTCACGCAGGAGGGCTTCCGTCCGGTCACGCGCCGGGTGTTCGTCGCGCGCTGAGCATGGGCGGCGCGCACGAGGCGCGGTGAGGATGCCCGGGCTCCTCACCCGCGCCGCATCGGCGAGCGTGGCGCGTCTACGGATTCGATCCGATGACGTCGTGGCACTGGTCGCAGCCGGGACCGTCCGTCGTGGACGTGGGCGCCGGCCACACGAGCGAGAACGGTTCGTTCGAGCCGTGGGCCCGGTGACAGCTCAGGCAGAACACGCCGTTCTGGTGCGCGTTGATTTCGCGACCCGCCGCGTAGCTCGTCGCGTTCGCCACGATCGGCCGCACGCGCGGAATCGCGCCGAATCCGGAGCCGGTGCCGGCGTTCCAGTGCGCGGGGGCCGAGGAACCTTTGGCCTCGCCCTGATCGAGGCGATTCGTCGAGGCGCGCTCACTGTCGTAAGCCGGATGCCGGTTGTGGATGCCGTCGCCGTCCGGATCGACGTAGTTGCCGCCGCTGAAGACGTGATGGCAGTCGATGCAGATGTTGCTCGGCTCGCGAAGCGCGGGCGCATCCAACGTTCCGAACGAGACGTTGGCCGACTCGTAGCGCGACAGTCCGGAGACGGCGGGATTCGTGAACAGGCCGAGTTCCGGCGTGCCCGACGGATCGCTCGCCCACTGCAAGTTGCGCGCGACCCCGTTTCCGTGCGGGTTGTGACAGTCGACACACGTCACCTTCAGCTGCAACGTCGAGGAGAAGTGACACCGCATGCAGAAGTCCCATCCCCCGGCGGGCATCAGGCCGCGGCCGAGATCGTGACCGCGCGGGTTCTCGACTTCGGGGTCGGCGAAGAAGCCCGCCGAGCGCTGGGTCAGTCCGGCCGCGTCGCTGCCGACCACGTCGGGGGCGAACGTCTGGCCGTCGTGGCAGGTGAGGCACAGGTCGAGCGGGTCGGGGGCGATGAGAAGGTTCGGGTTCGCGCCGCCCGTGTACACGGTGCCGCTGAGCGGTCGCGTGCTTCCCGGGTCCACTGCGTGCGAGCGCGACGCGTGCGTGACGTGGCAGTCCGAGCAGACGAGGTCCGCGCCATTGTGGAAGACCGGAGTGGCGTCGGGGAACGCGCCGAGCACGCGAGTGCCCGAGCCCGACGAACGATGAATGCGATTCGGGGTACCGCGCTCGAGCGGCGCCGAGGCGTCGACCGTGAACGACAGGAAGCTCAGCAGGAGGAGCGGAACGGCGAGTCGGGCCGCGCCGCGAATCAGCGAGTGCATGGGACGGGTACCTCGGGTCGAGGCCCCGGCGATGTCGGCGTTGTCGTTATTCTGACACGCAGTACAAGCGCATTTCAAGCGGGCGCGGGCGCGGTCGGCTCGGCGTAACGACGGCGGCCGGCGGGACTCAGTGCAGCCGCTTCCGGCGGTTGCGCACGAAGTCGCGGAACACGTAGGCCCCGAGATTGCCGGGGTCGGTCTCGTAGATGCGGCCGTGGTTCATCTCGGTGAGCTTGCGCACGAAGTCGAGCAGCGGGCCGTCGGTCGCGAGCATGAAGGTCGTGAGCGTGATGCGCTTCTTCCGCAGGAACGCGCCCTCTTCGAGCGTCTTGTTCACGATCTTCGGGTCGAGGCCGAACGGGTTCTTGTACAGACGGCCGCCTTCGCGGATCGCCGACGGCTTGCCGTCGGTGATCATGAAGATCTGCTTGTTCACGCCCTTGCGCGATTCGAGGATGCGCCGCGCGAGCTGCAGCCCCGCACGCGTGTTCGTGTGGTACGGGCCGGCCTGGATCTTCATGAGGTCGCGCGCCGGCACCTGCATCGCGTCGTCGCCGAACAGCACGACGTCGAGCGAGTCCTTCGGGTAGCGCGTGCGGATCAGCTCCATGAGCGCGAGCGCGATCTTCTTCGCCGGCGTGATGCGGTCCTCGCCGTACAGGATCATCGAGTGGCTCACGTCCACCATGAGCACGGTCGCGCACGCCGACAGGTGCTCGGTCTCGAATACGGCGAGGTCGTCCTCGGTGAGCGACAGGTCGTCCACGCCGCCGCGCTTCACGGCGTTCCCGATCGAGCCGAGCGGATCGAGGTTCGCGAGGTCGTCGCCGAACTGGTACGCGCGCGTCTCGCTCAGCCGTTCGCCGCCCTTGCCGCCCTGCGGCGTGCGGTGATCGCCGGCGCCGCCGGCCGCGAGCGAGCTGAAGATCTCGTTCAGCGAATCGCGGCGGATGCGCTTCTCGCCCTTCGGCGTGACCTGGAAGCCCTGCGTCGTGCGCTCGGCCTCGCCCGATTCCTCGAGCATCTTCTTGAAGTCGTCGATGCCGAACTTGTCGTTGAAGAAGCCGTACTGCTCGCCGAAGTGCTCCATCCAGCGCAGCGCTTCGTCGGCGTCGCCGCCGGTCTGGAGCAGCAGGTTGCGATAGATCTCCATGAGCTGCTTCTGGAACTCGTCGTCGCCCGGCTTCGGCCCCTGCCACTTCGTGTACTGGAGTCGCACGGTGTCAGGCCCGCTTCCGCGCGAGCAGCACCGAGAATCCCGGCGCGCCCTTCTCGGGCTGCGAGCCCTCTTCGGCGATCTCGAAGTTCGCGCGCTCGAACCAGCCCCGGTAAGTCGCGATATCGGCGTGGCTCCACCACATCGTGGCGCCGGGAACGCCCTGCCAGTTCCGTTCGGTTCCGGTCCACGCGTACTTGCCGACGATCGCGAAGAACCAGCCGCCGGGCGTGAGCCAGCGCGCGACCCGCTCGATCGTCCCGGGTTGTTCTTCGAGGGGCAGATGGAAGATCGAGAAGAAGGCGACGACCGCCTCGAACGCGCCGTCGGCGAACTCCACCGACGCCATGTCGGCGCACTCGAACGTGGCGTCCGGAACGAGCGCGCGCGCGCGCTCGATCATCACCGGCGAGAGGTCCACTCCGGTCACGCGGAATCGCTTCGCGAGTTCGCGGCTCACGGGCACGCCGTTGCCGCAGCCGAGGTCGAGCACGCGCGCGCCGTCCGCGAGGCGCGGCGTGAGCTTGCGCAGCCAGTGCGCGTAGCCCGAGCGCGGATCGTCGTGCACGTCGCCGCGATAGGCGTGCGACACGCGGTCGTAGCCGTCGCGCACGAACGCCTTGATGTCGCCGAGGTCGTTCGTCACGCCGCCGCGCCGCCTCCGGAGGCGGGGGGCGCCGCGGGCGCGGCGCCCGCCGCGCGGAAGCTGCCGCCCGCCCAGGCGCAGGGCAGGAACAACGCGAGGCCGACGACCGCCATCCACGCGGGATACGACATGTTCGTCATGGTCCAGCCGCGCATCGCCATGAGCACGGCGCCGGTCGCGACCGCGACCGCGACGTGCGAGTGCCCGGCGAGACGCGCCGCGGCCCAGCCGCCCATGAACGAGCCGATCGCCCAGCTCAGCAGCATGAAGAGCTGCGCGCCGAGCGGGATGCGGTGGAGCGCGATGCGCTTCAGTTCGGCGATGTTCGTCAGGTCGAGCTCCAGCTTCGGCGGGAAGAGCCGCTGTCCGATCGTGCCGATGCCCATCATGACGACGACGCCGACGACGCAGCCGAACGCGACGCCGCCGATCGCACGCACCCACTTCATCGCGTTCAGTCCTCTCCGAGCCCGGACAGCATGCTCTTGAACATGTCCTTGTACGACGTGCGCGCGCCGGGACCGTCACCGCGCTCGCGCGACACCATCGAGTGCTGGTGCAGCCCTTCGAGCACCAGCTCCATCGCGACCGCGGTCTCCTCCGCGCTCTCGGTCTCGAGGTAGCGCGTCGCGAGTTCGCGCAGGCCCTTCACGGCGCCGAGCCGCGCGGCGAAGTCCTCGTGCGGCAGGTCGTCGCCGATCTCGACGTGGTTGCCCGAGGCGAACCACTCGAGCACGGGGCGGTACTCGGTCGCGGCCTGCGGTTCGTTCTCCTCCATCGACGCCGCCTGGCCGCGCCGCGCGCGGCGCGGCTTGAACGCGTCGGGGAAGCGCTGCGCGAACATCGCCTTCACGCCGCGGCCGAGCAGCGCGCGCGCGACGTTCAGCGCGCCCTCCTGCTCGCCCTCGAGCACGAGTTCGACCTTGCCGCTCACGGCCGACACCGCCTGCTGCAGGTCGCACACGCGCGTGAACACGCGTCCCTCGCCGGTGCGCAGGCCGCGGCGCTCGGCGTTCGAGACGAGGTTTTCGAGCAGCGCGATCGGCAGCCGCGCCGACACGCCGGAGTTCTGGTCCACGTATTCGCTCTTGCGCGCCTGGATCGCGACTTCCTCGACGAGTTCGCGCATGAACGCCGGCACGACGACGGCGACGCCCGAGTCGCGGCGCTGCCACGCCTCCTGCAGCGTGATCGCCATGCCGAGGTCGCGCGTCAGCGGGTAGTGCGTGACGATCTGCGACTGAATGCGGTCGCGCAGCGGCGTGATGATGTTGCCGCGGTTCGTGTAGTCCTCGGGATTCGCGCTGAACACGACGGCGACGTCGAGCGGAATGCGCACCGGAAAGCCGCGGATCTGAAAGTCCTTCTCTTCGAGGATGTTCAGCAGGCCGACCTGGATGCGCGGCTGGAGGTCCGGCAGCTCGTTGATCGCGAAGATGCCGCGGTTCGAGCGCGGGATGATGCCGTAGTGGATGACGCGCTCGTCCGAGTAGTCGAGCCTCAGGCTCGCGGCCTTGATCGGATCGAGGTCGCCGATGAGATCCGCGATCGTCACGTCCGGCGTCGCGAGCTTCTCCTGGTAGCGCTCGTCGCGGTGGATCCAGCGGATCGGCGTGTGATCGCCCTTCGCGTCCACGAGCGTGCGCGCGTGGTGCGTGAGCGGCTGCAGCGGGTCGCTGTTGAGCGGGCAGCCCTCGATCGCGGGAATCCACTCGTCGAGGAAGCGCGCGAGCGAGCGCAGCAGGCGCGTCTTCGCCTGCCCGCGCAGGCCGAGCAGGATGAAATCGTGACGCGAGAGCAGCGCGTTCACGATCTGCGGTTCGACCGTGTGCTCGTAGCCGAGCACGCCCGGAAACAGCGGCTCGCCCGAGCGCATCGCGGCGATGACGTTGGCGCGCAGCTCGTCCTTGACCGAGCGGGATTGGTAGCCGGACGACTGGAGTTCACCCAGGGTGCGTGGACGCGACATGAAGAACGGTCTCCGGAAGGGCACAGCGGGACCGAAGTCGCCTCGCGCGGCGCGATCGGCGGCGAATCGGCGTTGGTGTCGGATGGGGCGGAAGTCTAGGTTGTGGGCGACACGGGAGCAACGCGCGCCCCCTCTCCAAGGATGCGTCCCGCGCATGAACGATCCGAAGTCCGAGCCGTCCGCCGAAGAACTCGAGGCGACGCGCGTCCCGCGCGCGGACGCCGCGGCCGCGGAGACCGCTCCGGGCCCGCGGCGCCGGCGAACCGGGCTCGCGCTCGGCGTCGCGATCGCGGCCGACGTCGTGCAGTGGCTGCTGCTGCCGGTGTTCGGCGGCGGCGCGTTGTCACCGGTGAACGACGCGCTCGACGTGTTTGTCGCCGTGCTGATGTGGCGGCTCGTCGGCTGGCACTGGGCCTTCCTGCCCGCGTTCGCCGCCGAACTCATCCCGGCGTTCGATCTCGTGCCGTCGTGGACGCTGGCCGTGTGGATCGCGACGCGGGGCGGAAGGCCGACGCCGCGCTGACGGTCGGCGAGCCTCCTCTTGACGCGTTTGGCGGGCGCACGCGCCAAATCTCGCCGGACACTCCGTGGCGCCGCGCCACGCTGCGAGCGCGGCGATTGGATCGCGCGAAAGCGTCGGATGCAATCGCGATGTCTCGACGCGCGACGATCGTGCGAGTCCGCGCACGCACGGCGCCCGAAAACACGCGTGCTATGAACAGCACGCAGCCCCCGCGTGACCCGCCCCCGGCGGAGTTGCGTCGTGATTCGCCACTCGCTGACCCACCTCGCCGACGACTCGCTTCTGACCTCGCTGCGCACGCTCGTCACCCGCGAGCGCATGACCACGGCCGAACTGCTCGCGCATCTCGCCGAAGTAGACGCGCGGAAGCTCTTCGCGCCGCTCGCGTGCGCTTCGATGCACGCCTACTGCGTTCGCGAATTGGGCTTCTCGGAGGATGAAGCCTTCAAGCGCATCCAGGTCGCGCGAGCGGGGCGGGAGTTCCCGGCCGTCTTCGAGATGCTGGCGGCCGGCACGCTCAGCTTCACGGTCGCGCTGAAGCTGGCGCCGCATCTCACGCCTGCCAACGCCGACGAGCTACTGCGTGAGGCTTCCGGCCGCACCAAGGAAGAGATCGCGTCACTGCTCGCGCAGCGCTTCCCGCGTCCCGACGTGCCGGCGTTCGTGAAGCCCATCGGCGCGATCCAAAGCGGCAACGAACTGGTTCCGGAACCAGTTGAGGCTTCGAATCGCGTTCAGGCTCCGGGCGCCATCGCCCCGCCCTCCCGCACGACGCCCCTCGCCCCCGAGCGCTTCGCGCTCCAGGTCACGATTTCGGGCGGCACGCAGCGCAAGCTCGAGCGCGCACGCGAACTCTTGAGCCACGCGATCCCCGACAAGAACCTCGCGCAGGTGCTCGATCGCGCGCTCGACGCGCTGATCGCGAAGCTCGAAAAGCGGCGCACCGGCGCGACGACGCGCCCGGGCCGCCGGACGAGCGACGGCAAGTCGCGCTACGTGCCGGCCGAAGTGAAGCGCGCCGTGTGGGCGCGCGATGGCTCGCGCTGCACGTTCGTCGGCACGAACGGCCAGCGCTGCGATTCGCGCACGCGCCTCGAACTCGATCACGTGCTGCCGATCGCGAAAGGCGGCGCTCCGACCGCCGGCAATCTCAGACTGCGCTGCCGCGCGCACAATCAGTACGAGGCTGAACGTGCCCTCGGCGAGCGCTTCATGAACACGAAGCGCGACCGCGCGGCCGACGCGAAGCGCGATCGCGAGGAACGCGAGGCACGCGAGAACGATCCCGATCGCAGCGTCATCCCATGGCTCCGGCATCTCGGCTGCTCGCTCGAGAGGGCGCGGGCACTGGCGCGAACGTGCGACGCGCTCGAAGGCAAGACGGTCAAGGAACGCCTGAAGCACGCGCTGAGCTCGCTCGCGCCAGCGCGCCCGATCGCTCCGGGCGTCGCGCGCGGCGCCGGACGGGCGTGACGTGCGTGCCCGCCGAAGCGCGCCGCGCTAGAGTCCCCGTCCCCATGCCCCACGACGCCCGACTCGTCTCCGAAGCGCACGCGCTGAAGCGCGACCTCGACCGCTTCCAGACGCTCGCGGCGCTCGACGCCTCGCCCGACGGCGCGGCGCTGCGCGCGCGCGTCGCGGCGGTGCTCGCGACCGTGCGCCGACACGAGCCGCAAGCGCCGCCGGCCGCGCCTCGCGATCCGTCGTGCGTCCGCGCCGTGCACTGGAACATCGAGCACGGCAACTGGTACGAGCAGGTCGAGCGCGCGCTCGTCTCGCACCCGGCGCTCGCGGGCGCCGACCTCGTGCTGCTCAACGAAATCGACCTCGGCATGGCGCGCGCCGGCAACCGCGACGTGACCGCGGACCTCGCGCTCGCCCTCGGGATGCACGGCGCATGGGTGCCGCAGTTCCTCGAGACCACGATCGGCCGCGACGACGACGCCTCGACCGCGGGCGGTCGCGCGAACGAAGAGTCGCTGTTCGGCCTCGCCGTGCTGTCGCGCTGGCCGATCGAACGCGTGCGCGTCGTCGAGCTGCCGAGCCCCGATCGCCTCATCTTCGACACCGAACGCATGCTCGGCCGCTTCGTCGCGCTCGTCGCCGACGTGGCGCGGCCGGGCGCGCCGTTCGTCGCGGTCGCCGCGCACCTCGAGGTGCACCGCACGCGCGCGCACCGCGCGGCGCAGATCCGCACGGTCGTGCACGCGCTGCGCGACGAGCGGCGCCCCGTGATCCTCGCCGGCGACTGGAACACGCACACGTTCGATCGCGGGCTGTGGCACTCGCCGCTCTCGGGCGGATCGTCGCTGCTCACGTGGCCGGGGCCGCTGCTGCGCCGGCGATTCCTTCACCCGGATCGCGGTCCGTTCCGCGAGCCGCTGTTCGCGGAGCTGCGCGCGGCGGGCTTCGAGTGGAAACGCTTCGTGGACTTCGCACCCACGCTGCAACTGCGGCTCGAGCGGCTCGAGGAAGTGATGCGGCTGCCGGCGTGGCTGCGGAGCGCGACCGCGCCGGTGCTCGACTGGGCGGAAGCGCGCGGGGCGCTCCGGCTCGACTGGTTCGCGGCGCGCGGCTTCGCGGGCGGCCATGCGGCGACCGTGCGCGGACTCGACGGCCGCGGGCTCGCGAGCGATCACGCGCCCATCGTGGCGGAGTTCGCGACGCCCGGACCGGAGTGAGCCGCGGCGCCGCCCCGCCGGAAAACCGGCGCGCCGCTTGCCCGCCCCGCGCATCTCAGCGATAACTTCCCGGCTTCTCTCCCGCCCCCCGCGATCCGAGGACACGCCCACCATGCCCGCGCCCGCCCGTAACACGCTCGCCGTCATCGGCGCCGGTCCGATCGGTCTCGAGACCGCGCTCGCCGCGCTCGACCACGGCCTCGACGTCCACGTCTTCGAGCAAGGCGAGGTCGGCTCGCATCCGATCGCGTGGGGGCACGTGCGCATGTTCACGCCGTGGCGCTCGAACGTCGGCCCCGTGGCGCGCGAGCATCTCGAGCGCGCGGGCTGGACGATGCCGGAGCCCGACGCGCTGCCGACCGGCGCCGAGTTCGCCGCGCGCTGCCTCGCTCCGATCGCGGCGCTGCCCGAACTCGCGGGCCGCGTGCACACGCACTCGCAGGTCGTGCACGTCTCGCGCGCGGGCGCGCTCAAGGGCGACCTCCCCGGCGATCCCGCGCGGCGCGAGCACCCGTTCCGCCTGTTCGTGCGCGACGCCGGCGGCCGCGAGAACTTCCTGCACGCGTTCGCGGTCGTGGACGCCTCCGGCACGTACCATCAGCCGAACTTCGCCGGCGACGGCGGCATCCCGGCGCGCCAGGAGCTGTACCTGCGGCCGCAGCTCCACTACCACGTTCCCGACGCGCTCGGACTCGAGCGCGCGCGCTTCGCGTCGAAGCGCACGCTCGTCGTCGGCGGCGGCACGAGCGCCGCGACGACCGTCGCGCTGCTCGCGCGCCTCGCCGCCGAAGCTCCCGGCACTCACGCCGTGTGGGCGACGCGCGAACGGCGCGCGGCGCTGCTTCCCGCCCTGCCGGGCGACCCGTTGCCCGAGCGCGCCGCGCTGCTCGAGTCGGCGCGCGCCTTCGCCGCGGGCGCGGATCCGAGCGTGAGCCACGTCGAGGGCGTCGTCGTCGACGGCTTCGAATACAACTCGGCCACGCACCGCTATCGCGTGTCGCTGCGGAGCGGCGAGGCGATGCGCGTCGAAGAGGTGGACCAGGTCGTGGTCAACACCGGACACGGACCCGACAACTCGATCTACCGCGAACTTCAGGTGCACGAGTGCTACGCCTCGCGCGGGCCCATGAACCTGTCGGCCGCGTTGCTCGGCGCGGGACCGGACTGCACGAAAGTCCCGCCCGCAGGCGCCGACGTGCTTCGGAACCCCGAGCCCGACTTCTTCGTGCTCGGCGCGAAGTCGTACGCGCGCTACAACACGTTCCTGCTCGAAACGGGCTACCGGCAGGTCGTGGACGTCGTCGCGCTGCTCGCCGGAGCGCTCGAGGCCGCGACGCGCGCCTGACGTTCCGGTTCGCGCGGGCGAAGGTGCTAGCCTGCCGCGCATGGAACCGTCCGCCGCCGCGCTGCCTCCCGCGCTCGCCGAATCCGACCTCGACGAACTGCGCGCGTTGCTCGGCGCCGAGGGGGTGCTCGCGAGCGAAGCGGCGCGCTTCACCTACGAAGCGGACGCGCTGACGATCGACCGCACGATGCCGTCGGTCGTCGTGCTGCCGCGCTCGACCGACGAGGTCGCGGCGCTCGTGCGCTGGGCGCACGCGAAGCGGCTGCCGGTCACGGCGCGCGGCGCAGGCACGGGGCTCTCGGGCGGCGCCACGCCCGAGCCGGGCGGGCTCGTGCTGAGCGTCAACCGCATGAACGCGCTGCTGTCGGTGGACCCCGAGCGCGAACTCGCGTGGGTGCAGCCGGGGCTCGTGAACCTGTGGCTCTCGGGCCTCGTCGCGCCGCACGGCCTCTACTTCGCGCCCGATCCCGCGTCGCAGCAGGTGAGCACCGTCGGCGGCAACGTCTCGACGAACGCGGGCGGGCCGCACTGCCTCAAGTACGGCGTGACGTTCAACCACGTGCTCGCGCTCACGGCCGTGCTCGCCGACGGCTCGGTCGCGACGCTCGGCGGCGAAGCGCTCGACGCCGCGGACGGCGACCTGCTGTCGCTCGTCGTCGGCAGCGAAGGCACGCTCGCGATCGTCACCGAGATCTGCGTCCGGCTGCTGCCCTCGCCCGAGTCGGTGAAGACGATGCTGTTCGACTTCGTCACGATCGAGGAGGCGTGCCGCGCGGTGTCGGCGACGATCGCGGCCGGCATCGTGCCGGCGGCGCTCGAGATCATGGACCAGGTCACGGTGCGGCTCGTCGAGGACTGGCTGCACCTCGGGCTCGCGACGGACGCGGGCGCGGTGCTGCTCGTCGAACTCGACGGGCCCGCGGTCGCGCTCGAACGCCAGGCGCGGAAGCGCGTCGCCGAGGTCGCGCGCGGCCGGGGCGCGCGCACGACCCGCATCGCGAAGGACGCCGCCGAGCGCGCCGCGATCTGGCGCGGGCGCAAGTCCGCGTTCGGCGCCTACGGCCGCGCGGCGAGCGGCTTCTACGTCATGGACGGCGTCGTGCCGCGCCGGCGGCTCGCGGAAGCGCTCTCGGAAGTGATGCGCCTCGCGGGCGAGCGCGGACTCGTCGCGGGCAACGTGTTCCACGCCGGCGATGGCAACCTGCATCCGAACATCCTGTTCGACGCCGACGATCCGCAGCAGGCGAAGGACGCCGTCGAGGTGTCGCAGGAGATCCTGCGCACGTGCATCCGCATGGGCGGGACGATCTCGGGCGAGCACGGCGTCGGGCTCGAGAAGCGCCCGCTCATGCGCGAGGTCTATCGCGACACGGACCTCGCCGTGATGGCGCGCGTGCGCGCGGCGCTCAACCCGGACGGCCTGCTGAATCCCTCGAAGGTGCTGCCGGGCGGCGCGGGCTGCGGCGAGGGCGCGCACGCGCACGACGGCCGCGCGCCGGCGCAGCTCGGCGGCATGCGCGTGCGCGGCGACGCGGAGGGGCCGTGGATCTGACGGCCGCGCCGACGGAACTCGCGCGCTTCGCGATCGGAGGGCTCGCGCCGCGCTCCGTCGAGCGGCCGCGCACGCGCGAGGCGCTCGCCGAGGCGCTCGCCCGCGCGAACCGCGACGGGCTCGCGGTCGCGCCGGTCGGCGGCGGCACGTCGCTCGCGCTGCTGTCCGCGCCCGGGCGCTACGACCTCGCGCTCGACCTCGGCGCGCTCGACCGCATCGTCGAGTACGACCCCGAGGACCTGGTCGTGAGCGCCGAGTGCGGCGTCACGATCGCGACCTTGCGCGCCGCGATCGAACGCGAGGGCCAGGAGCTGCCGCTCGAGTGCGCGTTCGCCGATCGCGCGACGCTCGGCGGCGTGCTCGCGACGAACGCGTGCGGCGCGCGCCGGTTCCGCTTCGGCGCCCCGCGCGACCGCGTGCTCGGCGCGCACTTCGCTCTCGGCGACGGCACGCTCGCGCGCACCGGCGGGCGCGTCGTGAAGAACGTCGCGGGCTACGCGATCCACCGCCTGCTCGCGGGCTCGCGCGGCGGCCTCGCCGTGATCGTCGAGGCGAGCCTCAAGCTGATGCCCGCGCCGGAGGCGCGCGCGGCGCTGCTCTGGACGATGGACGAGGCGGCGCTCGTGGAGCCGGCGCGCTGGAAGCCGCTCGCCCGGCTCGAACCGTCGTTCCTGACGGTCGTGGGCCGCGAACTCGCGTCGGGCCTCGCGGCCGCTCCGGCGGGTGCGGCGGGCGCGCTCGTCGCGCTCGGCCTCGAGGGCGACGCGGCGTGGACCGCCGAGCAGGAGCGCCGCGCGGTGGACGCGCTCGGCGCCCCGCGCGCGAAGCTCGCGGGCGCCGACGTCGCACGGCTCGCCCAGGCGCTCGCCGACCTCGAGCGCGCCCGGGACCTCGCGCTGGCGTTCGTGACGCCCGACCGCTCGCCCGCGTCGCTCGCGGCCCTGCCGCCCGCGGCGCGCGCGGGCGCGCTCTTCCACGCGGCCGCCGGCCGGCTCGCGCTCGGCCCGGACGCCGTCCCCGATTCGGCCGGGTTCGAGAGCGCGTTCGCGCCGGCCGAAGGCTGGCCGCGGACGGGCGCTCCGGCCGCGATCCGTGCGATCCGGACGCGGCTCCGCGAAGCGCTCGACCCGGGGCGGCGGTTCGCCCTCGGCGACCGCTGGGTGGGACCACCCGCCGATTGACCCCGGCGATCGGCGGTCCGTCTTGAGGGACCACCCGAGGGTTCGCGTAGAATCTCCGGCTCGAAAGGACCCTCTCGTGCCCCGCATCGCAGCCCACGCCGTCGCCTTTCTCGCCGTCTCGATCGCGCTTTCGACGTTCGCCCCCGCGGCCCACGCCTGGCCGGCCGAGGGGCTCGTGTTCGGTGCGCGCGAGGTCGAGCAGGAAGCGATGCTGGTCTTGCGCGACTCGCTCGGTGGCGCGCGCATCGTCTACACCTACCGCACGGGCGAAGAGGGCGAGTACCGCTGCATCAAGGCGCAGAGCATCGCCGCGAACGGCACGATCGCGGCCGGCTGGCCGGACTCGGGGCTCGCCGTGACGTGCGGCAGCACGCCGACCGCGCTCGTCGGTCCCGCGGGCGACCTGTGGATCGCGCACGGCGACTTCTACGTCGTGAAGCTCCGGCACCTGCTCGCGAGCGGCGCGCTCGATCCCGCGTTCCCCGCGGACGGCGTCGCGATCGACACCGTGAGCGGTCCCGAGCCGGTCACGCAGATCGCTCTCGACGGCGAGGGCGGCATCTACTGCGCGTGGAACTCGACGACGAGCCGCATCCGGCTCGCGCGCTTCACCGCCAGCGGCGCGCCGTCGCCGGGATGGCCGGCGGGCGGCGTGCTCGTCACCGCGGGCAGCAACTCGTTCGAGGGCTTCCGCATGGTCTCGGACGGCGAGGGCGGCGCGATCGTGCTGTGGTTCGCGGGCCGCGTGACCGCGCAGCGGTTCGGCCCCGACGGCCACCGTCACCCGGCGTGGCCGGAGCACGGTCTCGAGCTGAACGCGCGGCCGCCGAACGGCGGCTACCTGACGCTGCAGCGGCTCGTCGCTTCGACGCCGGGCCACTTCCTCGCCGCCTTCGAGGACGTCGAGCCGAACGGCCAGTACGACGCGCGCGCCGCGCGCTTCTCGAAGCTCGGCGTGCTCGACCCGGCGTGGCCGCAGGGCGGCGCGCTCTTCGCGACATCGCTCACGCGCTTCACGAACGTGGACGCGACCGAAGACGGCGAAGGCGGCCTGTTCGTGTCGTGGAACGCGGGCGCGGGTCCGCGCGTGCAGCGGATCGCGCTGGACGGCTCGCGCTCGCTCGGCTGGCCCGCGGCGGGCGTGCCGATGACCGCCGCCGGCACGTCGCCCTCGGCGCGCGCGCTGCTCGCGCCCGCGGGCGAAGGCGCGCTCGTCACGGCGTGGGTGGAAGCGAGCAACGTCTACGCGACGATCGTGCGGCAGCAGTGGATCGGCCCGGGCGGCATCGTGGATCCGACCCAGCCCGCCCCCGGGCGCGACGTGTCGGGCGTCGACACGCTCGCACTGCTGCGCGCGGTGACGCCGGACGGCGCGGGCGGCGCGTTCATCGGGTGGACGCGCTACACGAGCGCGTTCTTCGACCGCGCCGAGCCGCTCCTCGCGCGGCCCGTGACGCCGTTCCCGCTCGCCGCGCCCGAAGCCGGCGCGCCGCGCACGCTCGCGCTCGCGCCGCCCGTGCCGAACCCGGCGCGCGACGCGTTCCTCGTGCGCTTCGCGTTGCCGCGCGACACCGGGGCGCGCCTCGAACTCGTGGACCTCGCCGGCCGGCGCGTGCGCGCGATCGCGGCGCGCGGGGCGGGCGAGCACGCCGAGCGCTTCGAGTCGCTGGACCGCCTCCCCGCCGGGCGCTACTGTCTGCGCCGCGTTCAGGACGGCGCCGCGAGCGTGCGCAGGATCGCGAGCGTTCACTGACGCGTGCGGGCCGTCCGCCCCGGAGGACGCCCGCATGTTCCCGCTCGCCGCTCTCGTCGCGCTGCCGCTCGTCGCCGTCGCGACGCCGTCGCTCCCGCCCACGCCGCCCGCCCACACGTACTCGATCGTCGCGCGTGATTCCGCGACCGGCGAAATGGGCGTGGCCGTGCAGTCGCACTACTTCTCGGTCGGGCCGATCGTGCCGTGGGCCGAGGCCGGCGTCGGAGCCGTCGCGACGCAGTCGCTCGTGCTCGTGGACTACGGTCCGCGCTGCCTCGAGCTGATGCGCATGGGCCTCACGGCGCCGCAGGCGCTGGAAGCCGCGATGAAGATGGACCCCAACCCGGACGTGCGGCAGGTCGCGGTCGTGGACGCGAAGGGCAACGTCGCCTCGCACACCGGCGACCTGTGCATTCCCGACGCCGGCTTCCGCGTCGGCGAGCAGTACTCGTGTCAGGCGAACCTGATGGCGAACGGCACGATCTGGGACGCGATGGCGAAGGCGTACGAGAACGCGAAGGGAGATCTCGCCGAGCGCATGCTGCAGGCGCTGGAAGCCGCCGAGCGCGCGGGCGGCGACATCCGCGGCCGGCAGAGCGCCGCGATCGTGATCGTGAAGGCGAAGGCGACGGGCCAGCCGTGGGTGGACCGGGTGATGGACCTGCGCGTCGAGGACCACGATCAGCCGCTCGTCGAGCTGCGGCGGCTCGTCAACCTGCGGCGCGCCTACAGCGAAGAGGACGCGGGCGACAACGCGATCGCCGCGAAGAACCCGGACCAGGCGCTCAAGCGCTACGAAGCGGCAGCGAAGATCGCGCCCGACGTCGTCGAGCTGCAGTTCTGGGCGGCGATCTCGATGTACACGAACGGCCGCAAGGCCGAAGCGCTCGCCACGTTCAAGCGCGTGTTCGCCCGCGAAGCGTTCTGGGTGCCGCTCATTCCGCGGCTCGCGCGCGTGGACCTGTTCCCGAAGGACCCGGCCGCGATCGAAGAGGTGCAGAAGCAGTGGAGCGGCTGGCGCCGCGAGATCGCGCCGATCGAGAAGTGGCCGATCCCGGGGGGGCGGAAGTAGCGACGACTGCGGGCTCGACCGCGAACGGAGCGGGCGACGGCGGCGTCACATCGTCGCCGTCGCCTCCGCCCACGCGAGCGAATCCACGTAGGCCTCGCCGAGAGCGCGGTCGTCCACGCGGCACTCGCGCCGCGACGCCTCGACGGCCGCCCAGTCGCCGATCTGGTACGCCGACACGAGCTGCAGCGGCGGCGCGAGCGGGCCTTCGCGTCCGAGCAGTGCCGCGCGCACGCGCTCGGACACGGCGAGCCCCTTCAGCACTTCTTCCATCGGGCGGCCGACCATGGCGTCCACGAGCGACAGCAGGCCGCCGAGGAACAGCTCGCCCTGGTGCTCCTGCAGCCCGGACGTCGGCGCGAGGCGCTCGGCGAAGCGCGCCCGCGAGAGCGCCGTGAGCGACAGCTCGTGGGGCTTGTCGTTGCCGCACGACAGCAGCCCGATCATCAGCGCCCACTGGCGCAGTGGGCGCGCGCCGATCACGGCGAGCGCGTGCCGCAGCGAGCCGATCTCGTGGCGCCAGCCGAACGCGGCGGAGTTGAGGTAGCGCAGCAGCCGCACGGTGAGACCGGGATCGTGCTTGAACACCTGTTCGAGCGCGTCGATCGTCACGTCCTCGCGGCTCATCTCGGCCATGAACTTGAGCGCCGAGAGCTTGCTCGGCGGCAGGTCGCGCGTCGAGATCATCTGCGGCTTGAAGAAGTAGTAGCCTTGGAAGTACTGGTAGCCGAGCTGCTTCGCCGCGAGGTGTTCCTCGTGCGTCTCGACCTTCTCGGCGAGCAGCAGCAGGCGGCGCTTCGTGAGCGGCATGAGCGCCCGCGGGTCGAGCGCCTGCGGGGCCGCGCGCAGGTCCACCTTCACGAGGTCCACGACGTCGAGGAGCGGCTCGGATTCCGGCCGGAACGTGTAGTCGTCGAGCGCGATCCGGTAGCCCTCCGCGCGCATGAGCGTGCACGCGTCGAGCACTTCGCGATCCGGCTCGACGGTCTCGAGCAGCTCGATCACGGTGCGCTCGGGCGGCAGCATGCGGTGGTAGCCGGCGAGCAGCGCGCGGCGCGTCAGGTTCAGGAACGCGCGGCGGTCGCCGACGATCGCGTCGAGCCCGAACGCCGATGCGCTCTGCTCGATCGTCGCGGCGGACGCGAAGTCGGCATCGGCCCCGTCGAAGCGGTTCTCGGGCCCTCCGCGGAACAGCAGCTCGTAGCCTTCGAGCTGCTGGACCCGGTTCAGGATCGGCTGGCGCGCGGCGTAGAGCGTGCGCGTGACGGGCGCGTCGTCCGCGGCCCGCGCGTCGCTCGCGGCGGCGTCCGGAACCGTGGGTTCATCCGCCGCTTCGGGAACATCGGCGGGCTTGCGCTTCCATGGCATTTCGAACATGCGGTCCTCGGCGTGGGCCATCCGGTGCGGCGGCGCTTTCGCCGTGCGCCGGGCGGACGCTTCACTCGGAGTCTCGGCGGCGCATCGCGGGCCTGAAGTGCCGATTTCCGGGGCGCCGCGCGTTGGCCCTCGCCGGGGCCGCCTGCTAGCTTCGCCCGCCCGGCCGCGCGACGTTCACGCCTTGCGAGCGAGTCCATGTCCGAGACGAAGAAGCCCGCAGCACCTTCGGAAGTCTGGCGCGAAGCGCGCGCCTTGATCGTCCACCATCGCCGCCAGCTCGGCCTCGGCCTCCTGCTGCTGATCGTGAGCCGCGCCGCGGGCTTCGTGCTGCCGCTCACGTCGAAAACGCTCATCGACGACGTGATCGGGAAGCACCGCGTCGAGCTGCTCATGCCGATCGCGCTCGCGTCCGGCGGCGCGACGCTGCTGCAGGCGCTCACGAGCTTCGCGCTGTCGCAGGTCGTCGGCGTCACGGCGCAGCGCGCGATCACGGACATGCGCAAGCGCGTCATGGCGCACGTCACGCGCCTGCCGGTGCGCTACTTCGACACCACGCAGACCGGCATCCTCATCTCGCGCATCATGAGCGACGCCGAAGGCATCCGGAACCTCGTCGGCACCGGCATCGTGCAGCTCGTCGGCGGCATCCTCACCGCGATCGTCTCGCTCATCGTGCTGTTCAAGCTGAACTGGCACCTCACGACCATCACGCTCGGCGTGCTCGTCGTGTTCGCGTGGTTCATGACGTGGGTGTTCGCGAAGTTCCGGCCGCTGTTCCGCGAGCGCGGCAAGATCAACGCCGAGGTCACGGGCCGCCTGTCCGAGACGCTCGGCGGCGTGCGCATCGTGAAGGCGTACACGGCCGAGCGGCGCGAGCAGCTCGTGTTCGCGCGCGGCGCGCACCGCCTGTACCGCAACATCGCGCAGTCCATCACCGCCGTCTCGGGCACGACGGCGTTCAGCACGGTGATCGTCGGCACGATCGGCGTCGTCATGATGCTCGTCGGCGGACGCGCGATCCTCGACGGCCGCATGACGGTCGGCGATTTCGTCATGTACCTCGCGTTCACCGGCATGCTCGCGGGACCGCTCATCGAGATCGCGAACATCGGCACGCAGATCACCGAGGCGTTCGCCGGCCTCGACCGCATCCGCGAGCTGCGCGCGATGGCGGCCGAGAACGCGAACGAGGCGGCGCTCGAACCGCTCGGCGCGATCCGCGGCGAAATCGCGTTCGAGGACGTGACGTTCGAGTACAACGCGGGCGTGCCGGTGCTGAAGCGCGTCACGTTCACGGCGCCGGCCGGCAGCACGACGGCGCTCGTCGGATCGAGCGGCTCGGGCAAGAGCACGCTCATCAGCCTCGCGATGGCGTTCAACCGCCCGCAGGAGGGCCGCGTCCTGCTCGACGGCCGCGATCTCGCGCGCATCCGGCTTGGCGAGTACCGCGACACGCTCGGCGTCGTGCTGCAGGACAACTTCCTGTTCGACGGCACGATCGGCGAGAACATCGCGTTCTCGAACCCGCACGCGACGATCGATGCGATCCGCGACGCGAGCCGGATCGCGCACTGCGACGAGTTCATCGACCGCTTCGAGAAGGGCTACGACACGATCGTCGGCGAGCGCGGCGTGCGGCTGTCGGGCGGACAGCGCCAGCGCGTCGCGATCGCGCGCGCGATCCTCGCCGACCCGCGCATCCTGATCCTCGACGAGGCGACGTCGAGCCTCGATTCCGAGAGCGAGGCGATGATCCAGGACGGCCTGCGGTCGCTGCGCCAGGGGCGCACGTCGTTCGTCATCGCGCACCGGCTCTCGACGATCCGCAGCGCCGACCAGATCCTCGTGCTCGAAGGGGGCGAGATCGTCGAGCGCGGCACGCACGAGCAGCTCATGGCGATGAACGGCCGCTACCGCGAGCTTCACGACCGCCAGTACGCGTTCGAGAAGAACCAGTTCATCAACCCGGGCGAGGACTTCACGCCCGTGCCCGAGCGCGCGCGCGCGATCCGCGAGGGCGAGGCGAGCGGCGCGCCGCGAGTCTAGCGGCGGCGCGAGCCCGTAGACGCCACGGCGCGGCGGGATCGCTCCCGCCGCGCCGCGTTCGATTCGCTGCGAACTACTTCAGCACGATGAGCCGCTGCCGGTGCGTGCGGCCGTCCACTTCGAGCCGCTGGTAGTAGACGCCCGGCGGGACGCGGCGGCCGTCGGCGTCGCGCGCGTCCCAGTGCACGGCGTGCCCGCCCGCGGCGCGGTGACCGGACTCGAGCGTGCGAACTCGCGCGCCCGAGAGCGCGAACACTTCGTGCCGCACGCGCGCCGGTGCGGCGATCTCGTAGCGCAGGGTCGCGGCGCCGCGCACGGGATTCGGGTACGCGGGCAGCAGCCGCGTCGCGGCGACCGGAACCGGCTCCGGCGCGTCGGCGAGCGCGGCGAGCGCGACCTGCACGTAGTCCCACGTCGCCGTGAACGGCGTCGCGCCGCGCGAGGTCGCGATGACGCCGACCGCGAGCGGGGCCGCCTCGCGCACCGCGGCGCTCAGCGCCGAGCCGGGCGCGAGCGCGATCGGCGAGCCGAGCGGCGCGAGCGCGCCGCCCTCCGTGGACCACAGCGGCTGCACGGTCGCGGCGAGCGGATCCACGAGCAGCGCGACGTCCACGCCGGTCGCGGCGAACAGCCCGGGCATCGGATACGTCGCGGTCGTCGCGACTCCCGCGACTTCGTGCACGACCGCGAGCGCGGGCGCGCCGCCGTCGCCGGTCACGACGAGCTTCAGGTAGTCGTCGTCACCGCCGTCGCCCACGTAGATGCCGGCCGACTGGGCGCCCGCGGGCGGCGCGTCGTTGAAGTACGGCGACGCGACGCGCGAGCGCACGCGGAACGCGCCGGTCGTCGTGTCGGTCGCGACGCCGAACTGGAACGCGAACGCCTGGTCGTTCAGGCCCTCGAATGCGTCGCCCGACGTCACGGCGTCCACCGTGAACTTGCCCGCCGCGCCGCCCGCCGTGATGAGCAGCGGGTCGTACTGGTCCAGGTAGTCCGTGACGCCGTCGAGCATCAGGCCCGTGAAGCCCATGCCGAACAGTCCGAAGCCCGGGCTGCCGCCGTCCCACGTGTACGTGACCGGCAGCGCGGTCGCGCCGTTCGTCGCGTCGCGCGCGAACGCGTCCGCGAGGTCCGGCAGGCCGTCGGCGTCGTCGTCGGGATCGTTGCGGTCCGAGAGGAAGTCGCCGTCGAAGTCGGGCGGCACGTCGCCGGCCGAGCACGGGCTCGTGCCGTTGTCGATCTCGTCGGCGTTCGAGAAGCCGTCGCCGTCGTCGTCGTAGAGCGTCGAGTCGAGCCCCGCGCACTCGCCACCCCCGCCCTCGTAGTCGGCGGGCTCGTAAACCACGATCGCGCTCGCGACGTAGTCGGCGACCCAGATCGTGCCCGGGAACACGTCGTCGTCGCCCTGCGCCGTGACGTCGAGCGGCACGACGCCGACGTTCGAGAACAGCGTGTTCGACAGCACCGCGCTGTCGCCCGCGGCGCTCAGCTTCACGCGTTCGATGTTGTTCGAGAAGCTCGCGGCGAGCAGGTCGCCGGTCATCGCGCCGCCGAAGTTCGACGCGCGGTACTCGGTCAGGCCGTTCGTGGAGTAGCCCCAGCGCGCGAGCGAACCGTCGCCGCCGCCCGCGAGCGGCCCCGGCAGCAGGTAATCGCACTCGACCGGGTTCCCGAACGGCACGGGCGACTGCGGATTCGACGTGTTGAACGTGTTCGCGACGCTCGCGCGCGTCGGGTTCGGGTGCCCGGCGTAGTAGCCGGCCGCCGGGATGTAATGGAGGTTGTCCTCGAGCGAGGCGCTGTTCGAATCGTTGTCGCCGTTCGTGCACGCGCCGCCCGGGCCCTCGCCGACCGGCGGCCCGCCCCAGCCCGAGTTCGGACCGTTGTCGATCGAGTACAGGCGCCCCGCGCTCGTCAGGACGACGTCGTAGGGATTGCGGTAGCCCGGCGAGTGGACCTGCACGGGTCCGCCCGGAACGAGGATCGCCTGGTTGCGGCCGTCGTTCCCGCCGAACGGATCGCCCGCGTCCACCGTTCCGGGCCGCGTTTCGTCGTCGAGCGTCGGCAGGTCGTAGGTCGTCTCGCCGATCGCATCGAGGTCCACCGACAGGATCGCGCCCGACAGCGCGTACTCGGGCAGGAACGAGAAGTTGTTCGACGGCGCGCCCATGTTCGTGTTCGCGCCCTGCGCCACGTACAGCGTGTTCGTGAGCGTGTCGAGCACGAGGCCGTTCGTCGAATGGTCGTCCTCGCAGCGCGGCAGCCCGCGCACGAGGTCGAGCTTCACCCACTGCGAGCCGTCCCACGTGAGCCGCGAGACGATGCCGGAGTTCGTGTCGAGCCCGACGTCCTCGGCGACGTTCATGCGCGGATCGGACGACGTCACGTACAGCACCGGGTTCGCCGCCGTGCCGGTCGCGAGCAGGCCGGTGACGAGCCGTGTCGCGAAGAACGGGATCGGCACGCCGTCGTCGGTGTGGTTCGGGATCGCCTGCACGCTCGTGATCACTTCGTCGGCCAGCGCGGCGTACTGGTTCGGCCCGGTGCGCGCGAGCGTGATCGCGTGCAGGAGGCCGTGGCGCTCGCCGACGTACAGACGGCCGTCGGGGCCGATCTGGAGCGTCGTCGGATTCGTCACCGAAACACCCTGCAGCGTCGACTTGCCGAACGCGACCGGCATCGTCGCGACGCCGGTGCCGTCGAGAGCGATCACGAGCGGCGACGCCTCGCCGTCGTGCGCGATCGTGATCGATCCGCTCGCGGCGCCGAGCGCGACCGGTGCGAAGCGCACGTTGAAGGTGCGCGACTGGCCGGGCGCGAGCGACTGCAGCGTGAGCGTGTGCGTGAACGGCCCGCTCGTCTGCACGTCGGTGAGCGTGATCGCCGGATCGCCCGGCGAGCCCGCGTTCGTGAGCGTGACCTGCTGCGCCGGCGAGGTCGCGCCGACGACCGCGTTCCCGAAGCTCACGCTCGTGCGCGACGGATTCAGCACGCCGCTCAGCGAATACGTTCGGATCTCGATGCCGCGGATCGACGGGTTGTCCGCGGCGCCGTGCAGGAACTCGAGCGACAGGCTGCCGTCGGCGACGGTGACGACGAACGACCGCAGGCCGGGCGTGTAGCCGCCGTACGACGCGTAGAGGTCGAGGTTCGCGACCGCCGTCGCGCCCTCGCAGCGCACGTCGAACACGCGCGCGCCCGGGGACTGTGCGCCCGAGTAGCCCTCGGCGACGAGCAGGTTCACGCGGTACGAGCCGTTCGCGACCGGGAATTCCCACAGCATGTCGGGGTTCGGGCCCGGGTCCCAGCGCTCGTCGTCGAACAGCGCGAGCGGCACGTAGGACGGCACCGACGGATGCGGCGCGACCATCGGCTCGTCGGACCCGGCGGCGAAGTCGCCCGCGAGCGCGACGTTCGCGAAGTACGCGGACGGCGCGCCGGTGACGTCGGCGCTCCACGCCGGGCCCGCATCGAGCGCCGCGAGCGCCGGTCCGCCGCAGTTGACGCGGTGAACGACGGTGTCGGAATGGGCCGTGCCGGCGGCGAGCGCGAGCGCCGCGGCGGCGGCGAGGCGGGCGAAAGGCCGCGCGAGCCGGGCGGAATGGCCCGTCGCGGCGGCGCGTGCGGAGCGTTCGATCGAACGCGGCATGGTGCGTCCCCTGGAGTGCGTGCTGGAAGTTCGGCGGTTGCGGTCGCGAGTCCGCGCGAGCGAAGCGCGTCGGCATTGCATCACGCGCGTCGTCGTGCGCGATGCAGGGCGCCGAAGATAACTCAAGAAAGCGACCGGCAAGCGGTGTGCCGGAATTCGGACGCCGCCGGGAAACGTCGTCCGGCAACGTCTCCGGAACGTTGAGTGTCGGCGATCACCTCTTCTATTGTGCGCGCCTCGCTCACCGACAGGGGGACCACACGAACCGGAACGAACCCACGCGCGAAGCGCTGCAGCTCGCCGTGGAGCTTTCACCGACACCGATGATGCTCGTGAATTCGGCGGGCACCATCGTGCACGCGAACGCGCCGCTCGCGCAGCTCGGGGGCTGGTCGCACGCCGAGCTCATCGGGCGGTCCGTGGACTCGCTCGTTCCCGAGCGCATGCGCACGCGTCACGCGGGATTGCGCGCAGAGTTCGGCGCCGCCCCGAGTCCGCGCCTCATGGGCGTCGGGCGCGAGCTGCTGCTGCGGCGGCGCGACGGCTCGGACGCGCCGGTCGAGATCGGGCTCAATCCGGTGCGAACGCGCGACGAGTCGTTCGTGCTCGCGTCGCTCGTGGACCTGAGGCCGCGGCGCACCGCGGAGCGTCGCTTCGAAGCGGCCGTGAACTCGTCGCCGAGCGGCATGATCATGGTGGACCGCGCCGGCGCGATCGTGCTCGTGAACCGCGAGGCCGCGCGCCTGTTCGGTTACGAAACCGAGGAGCTGGCGGGCCGCTCGATCGAGCTGCTCGTTCCGATCCGGTCGCGCGAGCGTCATCCGGAATGGCGCGACGGCTTCGCACGGGACCCGCGCTCGCGCCCGATGGGCCACGGCCGCGAACTCTACGGCCGGCGCAAGGACGGCACCGAGGTGCCCGTCGAGATCGGGCTCAACCCGGTCGAAGTCGAGGACGGCGTGTTCGTGCTCGCGTCGATCGTGGACCTGACGGCGAAGCGCGCGGCCGAGCGCGAGCTGAGCGAGAGCCGCGAACGCTTCCAGCTCATCGTCGAGGGCGTCACGGACTACGCGATCGTGATGCTCGATTCGGGCGGCCACATCGCGAGCTGGAACGCCGGCGCCGAGCGCATCACGGGCTGGACGGCCGACGAGGCGATCGACCGCCACGTGGACCTGTTCGCGACGCCCGAGGACTCGGCGGCGGGGCTCTGGCGCGAAGCGCTGCGCATCGCCGCCCGCGACGGCCGCTACGAGGACGAGACCGCGCGCTCGCGCAGGGACGGCTCGCGCTTCGTTGGCCACGCGCTGCTGACACCGCTCGCCGACGAGGGCGCGCGCGTCCGCGGCTACGCGCTGCTGCTGCGCGACGTCACCGAGCGTCGGCGGCTCGAGGAGCACCTGCGCCAGCGCCAGAAGCTCGAGGCCGTCGGCACGCTCGCGGGCGGCGTGGCGCACGACTTCAACAACATCCTCGCCGCGGTGATGAGCTACGCCGAGTCGCTGCAGCGTTCGCTCGCCGGCGACGACGCGCGCGCCGCGGAGGCGCGCGAGATCGCGCGCGCCGCCGGCCGCGGCCGCGACCTCGTTCAGCAGCTGCTCGATTTCAGCCGCCCGCGCGCGCGCGCGCTCGAAGCGCGCCCGCTCGGCCCCTCGGTCGAAGAGGCGGTGCGCTTCCTGCGATCCACGCTGCCGAGCACGATCGATCTCGTCGTCACGATCGCGCCCGACACGCCGGCGGTGTTCGTGGACGCGACCCAGGTGCAGCAGATCGTCACGAATCTCGCGACGAACGCGGCCCACGCGATGAAGTCGAACGGACGGATCGAGGTCGCGACCGGCCTCGTGCAGGTGGACACCACGATCTCGGAGCGGCACCCGACGCTCGAACGCGGCCTGCACGCGCGGCTGTGCGTCACCGACGAGGGCCCCGGCATGCCCGAGGACGTGCGTGCGCGCGTGTTCGAGCCGTTCTTCACGACGAAGCCGAGCGGTGAGGGCACGGGGCTCGGTCTGTCGGTCGTGCACGGCATCGTGCAGGGACATCGCGGCGCGATCGAGGTGCGCAGCCGCCCCGGCGCGGGCACCGCGATCGAGATCCTGTTGCCGGCCGCCCCCGCCGTGACGAAGGCCGAGGCTCCGGCGCACGAAGCTCCGGTCGCCGGCCGCGGCGAACGCTTGCTGCTCGTCGACGACGAGCCGAGCCTCGGGCGCGCGCTCGCGAAGCTGCTCGAGGACTACGGGTTCTCGGTCGTGTTCAAACACTCGGCGAGCGCCGCCCTCGAGGCGTTCGCGGCCGATCCGGACGGGTTCTCGCTCGTGCTCACCGACTTCACGATGCCGGGCACGAACGGACTCGCGCTCGCGCGCGAACTCGCGCGGCTCCGTCCTTCCCTGCCGGTGCTGCTCATGAGCGGCTTCCCGGCCGGGCTCACGCCGGAGTCGCTCCGCGACACGCGCGTCGTCGAGGTGCTCGCGAAACCGATGACGGCGAAGGAGCTCTCGACCGCCGTGCGCCGCGCGCTCGACGGCGCTCGCTGACGCGCGTCCGCTGGACGCGGAGCGCCGTCGCGGCGAGCATGCGCGCCGGCGGCGCGGACGGCTCGCGTCCGGCGCCGCGTCCCGGAGACCACGCGAGACCCAAAGCCCCACGGCGGCGGCGGCCGTGCCGCTGCGCCGCCTCCTCGTTCCGACCGAGCACGGCAGCTGGTCGTTCCTGGGCGAGCCGATCGTGCTCGGGCTCGTCGTCGCGGGCTCGTGGGCGGGCGCGTGCGTCGCGCTCGCGGCGGTCGCGGCGTTCTTCGCGCGCGTGCCGTTGCGCTTCGCGGCCGCCGACCGCGCGAAGGGCCGCCGCTACGCGCGCACCGTGGCGGCCGAGCGCGCGTTCGCGCTGCTCGCGATCGCGGCCGCGGCGCTGTTCGCGGCCGGCGTCGTGTTCGCTCGCGGCCCCGTTCTGCTCGCCGCCGGCGCCGCCGCGCCGATCGCGGCGATCGCGCTCGCGCTCGAAGCGCGCGGCGAGGCGCGCTCCGCCGCCGCCGAGCTGCTCGCGCCGCTCGCGCTCGCCGCAACGGCGGCCGCGATCGCGATCGCCGGCGGCTGGGACACGGCGCGCGCGGTCGGGCTGTGGGGCGCGCTCGCCGCGCGCGTCGTCCCGACCATCCTTTATATCCGCGCGCGGCTGCGGCTCGATCGCGGCGAACGTCCGTCGCTCGCGCCGGCGCTCGCCGCGCAGGCGCTCGGCGTCGCGTGGGCCGCGGGGCTCGCCGCGGCGGGTGTCGCGCCGCGGCTCGCCGCCCTCGCGGCCGCGATCCTCGCCGCACGCGCCGCCTTCATGCTCTCGCCCGCGCGGCCTCGCTGGCGCACGATGTTCCTCGGCGTCTCCGAGATCGTTTTCGGCGCGCTCACCGTGGCGCTCATCGCCGTCGGAGCGCTCGCGCGCTGAGCCGCGTCCGGCGTGCGCCGGCGTTGGACCGCCGCGCGCCCAGGTTCTAGAGTGCCGCGCGTTCCCGCACCGCGTTCGACCGCAGGAGAACCGCCATGACTTCGAAGAAGCCCTCGCACCGCCATCTGTCGGGCGCCCGCATCAGCCCGCCGGCGATCACCGGCCGCGAGACCGCCGCCGAGCTGATCGACAGCGCGTTCCTCGCCTACAACGGCGCGCGACTCCGCGAGGGCGCACGGCTGCTCGTCGAACGCATGCTGGACGACGACGTCACGGTCGCGCTGTCGCTCACGGGGGCGCTCACGCCCGCGGGGCTCGGGTCGAGCGCGATCATCCCGCTCATGGAGGCGGGCTTCGTGGACTGGATCGTCTCGACGGGCGCGAACCTGTACCACGACACGCATTTCGGTCTCGGCCTCGCGATGCACCAGGGCACGTTCCAGGCCGACGACGTCGAGCTGCGCGAGGAAGGCGTCGTGCGCATCTACGACATCTTCTTCGACTACAACGTGCTTCTCGACACCGACGCGTTCTTCCGCGAGATCATCGCGGGCCCCGAGTTCCAGCGCACGATGAGTTCGGCCGAGTTCCACTTCCTGTGCGGCAAGTACGTGCGCGCGCGCGAAGAGAAGCTCGGCTTGAAGCACCGCTCGCTGCTCGCCGCCGCGTGGGAGTACGGCGTCCCGATCTACACGTCGTCGCCCGGGGATTCGTCGATCGGCATGAACGTCGCGGCGAAGGCGCTCGAGGGGAACAAGCTGCTCATCGACGTCAACGCCGACGTGAACGAGACCGCGGGCATCGTGTGGGACGCGAAGTCGAAGGGCGGAAAGAGCGCGGTGTGGATCCTCGGCGGCGGGAGCCCGAAGAACTTCCTGCTCCAGACCGAGCCGCAGATCCAGGAAGTGCTCGGCATCGCCGAGAAGGGCCACGACTACTTCCTCGCCGTCACGGACGCGCGCCCCGACACGGGCGGTCTCTCGGGCGCGACACCGGCCGAGGCCGTCAGCTGGGGCAAGATCGATCCCGATCAGCTGCCGGGCACCGTCATCTGCTACGCCGATTCGACGATCGGACTGCCGCTGCTCACGGCGTACGCGCTCGCGAAGCACGCGCCGCGCGCGCGCAAGCGTCTCTACGACCGCCGCGAGGAAGTGATGACGCGGCTCAAGAAGTCGTACTTCGAGAGCGGACGGGCGGCGGAAGCGACGAAGTAGCCGCGAAGGTCCTCGTCGCAGCGCGCGCGACGCGCGAACGGAAGCGGGGTCGCGATGCAGGAAATGCTGGGCGTCTTGTTCGTCGCGGGACTCGTCCTCGGATTGCCCGCGGTCGTGCTGATCGTCATCGCGCGCCATCAGCGCGAGCTCCGCGCGCTGCGCGAGCGGCTCGACCGCCTCGAACAGCGGGTCGCCTACCGCTCGGGTCCCGAACTCGTCGCGCCGCCGCACCCGGCCGACGCGGCGCCGCCGCCCGAGCCCCTGCCGTTCGCTGCCGCGCGGACCGAGGCGCCGCTCCCGGACGAGGCGCTGCCGGCGCCATCGACTCCGGCGCCGCCCGCGGCTCCGGCGCCGCCGCTCGCGTCCATCGCGAAGTCGCCCCCGACGCTCGCGGACGTCGCCGCCGCACGGTCGGGCCGCGCGGCCGACCTCGAAGAGCGCGTCGGCAGCGTGTGGCTGCAGAACGCGGGCGCGGTGCTCGTGCTGCTCGGCCTCTTCTTCATGATCCTGTGGGGCTACACGACGGGACGCTTCGGCCCGGGCCTGCTGCTCGGCGCGGGCGTTCTGCTCGGGCTCGCGTTCGCGTGGCGAGGCGACCGCGTGAGCCGCTCGCTTCCGCGGCTCGGCCACACGCTCATCGGCGTCGGCGCGGGCATCACGTACCTGTCGCTCTACCTCGGCCACTTCACGCTGCGCGTGCTGCCGCTCCCGGTCGCTCTCGGCCTGCTCGCGCTGACGTCGTTCGCGACCGTGGCCGCGGGGCTGCGCTACCGCGTGCAGGCGATCGCGGCGCTCGGGATCGTCGGCGCGTTCCTGCCGCAGCTGCTCGCGAGCTGGGCCGGGCAGCGCGGCTTCACGCTGCCGCACGGCGCGCTGCTCGGCTACGTCGCGGTGGTGGACCTCGTCGTGTTCGCGCTCGCCGCGCGCGCGGGCTGGAGCGCGCTCGACCTCGCCGCGCTCGTGCTCACGATGATCGCGTGGTTCGGCACGCCGCCCTACGGCGGCCACGGATGGGGCGTGGCGATCGGACTCTCGGCGCTGTTCGCCGGGCTCGGCCTCGCGCCCGTGCCGCGGCTGCTGCGCGTCGAGGGCGCCGTGCGCGCGGTGGACCTCGCCGTCATCGCGGTCGCACCGCTCGCGCTCGGCGTCGCGCTGTCACCGTTCATCGCGCACCAGCCGCCGCGCCTCGGCGCGATGCTGCTGCTCGCGCTCGCCGCGCTCGAGTTCGGCGCCGCCGTGTGGGTGGACTCGCGCCGCGCCGAGCGCGACCTGTGGCGGCCGCTCGTCGGCGCCGGCACCGTGTTCGCGACCGCCGGCCTCGGGCGGCTCGTCGGACACGAGCACCTCGCGCTCGTGTGGTGCGTCGAGGGCGTCGTGCTCGTGGCGCTCGGCCTCGACCCGCGCGGCGCGTGGCTGCGCGTGTGCGGCTACGCGGTGTCGGCGCTCGCCGTCGCCGTGCACCTCGGCCGCTGGTCGTTCCAGCGCTCGGCCGGGCAGCTGCCGTTCGTCGGCAGCGGCGCGCTGCACGACCTCGGCATCGTCGCGGCGCTCGCGACCGGCGCACTGCTGCTCGGACGTCGTCGCGAGCGGCTCGCGACGGCGGAGCGCGTGATGCCCGAGCTGTGGACCGCGGCCGCGAACCTGATCTCCGTGATGTGGACGCTCGAGGAATGCGACCGCTTCGCGCGCGCGCTCGAGTCGCCCGGCGGCCGCTGGTGGCGCGGCGTGTCGCTGCCCGCACCCCCGTACGGCGAGCGCCAGACCCAGCTGTTCACGGCGGCGGCGGGGTTCGTGACGTTCGTGCAGGCCGCGATCGTCGGCGCGTGGGGCGCACGCGAGCGCAGCGCCGTGACGCGCGCGATCGCGTACGCGGCCGGAGCGATCGCCGTGGTCGTCACGCTCTCGTCGCTCGTGTTCCCCGACGGCTGGAGCAACGACCAGTCGCCGGTCGTCTATCCGGCGGGCCTGCTCACGGCCGGCGGAATCGCGGTCGCGATCCTGGTCGCGAGCGGCCTCGGCGCGCGCCGCGGCGCGCTCGCGTTCCACGAACGCTACGCGCCGGAGGCGTGGACCGTCGCGCTGACGCTGCTGCTGCTCGCATGGACCGCGCGCGAGTCGGACCACGTCGCGCGCGCGCTCGCGGGGATTCCGGGCGAGCGCGGCCACGCGATCGTGCCGCCCGCGCCGAACGCCGTCACGGGCGCGCGCACGATGGCGGCGGCGCTCACGAGCGCGGGCTGGCTCCTTCAGGCGCTCGCGCTGCTCGCGCTCGGCTGGTTCCGCAAGCTGCCGTTCCTGCGCTGGAGCGCGCTCGCGCTGTTCGGGGCGACGATCCTCAAGTTCGCGTTCTGGGACCTGCGCAGCGCCGACGTGTTCTGGCGCTTCCTCACCGCGATCGCGGCCGGCGCCGCGATGCTCGTCGTGTCGTGGGCCTACCAGCGGCGGGCGAAACGGAACGGTCCGTGAGGACTCGCGCGGCGCGGCTCATCGCGCTCGCGTGGCTCGTCGCGTGCGCCACGGATTCGGCGCACGCCGCGGGCGCCCCGGCGGGCGACTCCGCCGCGACGCGCGTCGTGATGCTCGGCACGGGAACTCCGAACGCCGACCCCGAGCGCTCGGGCCCGTGCGTCGCGATCGTCGCGGGCGGCCGCGCGTACCTCGTCGACGCCGGCCCCGGGCTCGTGCGGCGCGCCGCGGCGGCCGCACGCGCACGCGGCATCGCGGCCCTCGCGCCCGAGAAGCTCGGCGTCGTGTTCCTCACCCACCTGCACTCCGACCACACGCTCGGGCTGCCCGACCTGATGCTGACGCCGTGGGTGCTCGAGCGCTCGAAGCCGCTCGAAGTGTTCGGGCCGCCCGGCACGCGGCGCATGGTGTCGTCGCTGCTCGAGGCCTATCGCGAGGACATCGCGATCCGCGAGCGCGGGCTCGAGCCCGAAAAATCCGAGGGCTGGCGGACGCGCGCGATCGAGGCCGCGCCCGGCGTCGTCTACCGCGATTCGAACGTGACCGTCACCGCATTCGCCGTTCCGCACGCGAACTGGAGCCACGCCTACGGCTATCGGTTCGAAACCCGCGACCGCACGATCGTCGTCTCGGGCGACACGCGGCCGAGCGACGTCATCGTGCGTGCGTGCGACGGCTGCGACGTGCTCGTGCACGAGGTGTATTCGAGCGAGCGCTTCGCGACGCGGCCGCCCGAGTGGCGGCGCTACCACGCCGACGCGCACACGTCGGCGACCGAACTCGCCGCGATCGCGACGCGCGCGCGGCCGAAGCTCCTGCTGCTCTACCACCAGCTCTTCTGGGGCGCGACGGACGAGGCGCTCGAGTCGGAAGTGCGCGCGGGCTTCGACGGCGTGGTCGTCTCGGCGCGGGACCTCGGCGCGTACTGAGGCGTTCTCCCCTGCGGCCCCGGGTTTCGCTCGTCGGGGCATGGGCGACGGTCCCGGGCCGCTCCGCTGCGCGGCCGACCGGTGCTTCGTGAGCGGCGGCGCGATCTGCGTCGCGAGCCGCACGACCGGCACGATCCGGCGTTCCTCGTTCCCGACGGCCCTGCCCGCGGCCGCGACGACCCGGGACCGCGTGACGAACCTCTGGCGCCGAGGCGGCGGCGGCGGCGATGCGCGAGGGGCGCCGCGGCGGACCGCGGCGCCCCTCGATCGTTCGATGCGATTTCGCGGAATCGCTAGCGCGACTTCTCCCACTCCTCGCGCGTGACGAGCGCGATCGCGCCCTTGCCCGCCTTCGCGAGTTCGGCGTTCAGCGCCGGCAGCTGCTTCGCCGTGTAGTCGTCGAACACCTGCGTCGCGGTGGCGAGTTCCCCGGTGAGCACCTTCATGTACGCGACCTGCGAACCGGTCGGGCGCCCGTCGTAGCCGTTGACCGCGCCGTAGAGCGCCGTGAGCCGCTCGCGCATCTGCTCCTCGCCCGTGAGCCGCCCGCCCTCGCGCGTCGCGACCAGCGCGCGGCGCTGGTCCTCGAGCGCGTCGGCGAACGCGAACAGCTTCTTCGCGAGCGCGTTCGCCGGCGCGAGCCCCTTCGCCGCCTCGCGCGCCGCGTCGCGCGCCTTCGTGAGCTTGTCCACGAGGAACGTGAGGTGCTCGAGCGAGGCGTACAGCTCGCGCACGACGCGCCCCTGCTCGGCGCGGTCGGCGGCCGAGTAGTCCGACCGCGGGTCCGGCACGAGCGTGAGCGGCGCGGTCCGCATCGAGCTGCCGCGCACGAGGCGGGCCGTGTACGTCCCGGCGGGCACGCGCGGCCCCACGAACGAGTACTGCTGCGGCACGAGGTTCGTCGCCGGCGGCACCTTCGGCGCGCGCATCCGCATGGACCAGTCCACGCGGTTCAGGCCGCGGCGCTTGCCGCCCGGGAGTGACGACACGACCTCGCCCTTCTCGTCGAGGATCTCGACCTTCAGGTCGCCGAACACGTGGCGCTTCTTCAGGTAGTAGTAGACGGGCGCGACCTCCTGCAGGGTCTGCCCGACGAACTGGTCGTCGCCGTCGAAGCGCTGTTCCGACGCCGGGATCGTCAGCACCGCGGGCCGCGCGGGCAGGAACGCATCCTCGGCCTCGAGCACCGCGGGCGTGAGCGCGCGCAGCGGCGTGAGGTCGTCGAAGATGAACGCGCCGCGCCCGTGCGTCGCCACGACGAGGTCGTGCTCGCGCGGCTGGATCACCAGGTCGCGCACCGCAACGTTCGGCAGGTTGCCCTTGAGCTGCGCCCACGACGTCCCGCCGTCGATCGAACAGAAGAGTCCGAACTCGGTGCCGACGAACAGCAGCTTCGGATTCACGATGTCTTCCAGCACGACGTGCGCGTAACCCTTGAGGTCCGGCGTCGCGAGCGGCGTCCACGTCTTCCCGAAGTCGCGCGTCACGTACACGTAGGTCTTCAGGTCGCCCGCGTAATGGCCGTCGAACGTCGCGTACGCCGTCGCGGCGTCGAACGCGCTCGGCCGCACGCACGACGCCCACGTCGCGGGCGGCAGGCCGGCGACGTTCTTCACGACGTTCGTCCACGTCTTGCCGCCGTCGCGCGTGAGCTGCACGTTGCCGTCGTCGGTGCCCGCCCACACGACGTTCGGATCCTTCGGCGACTCGCCGATCGTCACGATCGTGCAGTGGTTCTCGGCCGAGGAGTTGTCCACCGACACGCCGCCCGATTCGATCTGCTTCAGCTTCTTCGGATCGTTCGTCGTGAGATCGGGCGAGATCCGTGTCCAGTGGTCGCCGCGGTCGTCCGAGCGGAACAGGAACTGCGCGCCGAGGTACAGGCGGCCCGACTGCGTCGGACTCGGGTGGATCGGGGTGTTCCAGTTCCAGCGGTACTCGGGCTCGTCGACCGCGCGGAACGGCTTGATCTCCTTCGTCTCGCGCGTGCTCTTGCGGAAGCGCAGCACCATGCCGCCCTGGTACTCGCAGAAGACGATGTCGGCGTCCTTCGGATCCGGGAACGTCCAGAAGCCGTCGCCGCCGCCGGTGTTGACCCAGTGCCGGTTGCCGATGCCGCCCGGGACGCGCGACGGGGCGGTCCAGGAGCCGTTGTCCTGCAGCCCGCAGTAGACGTTGTACGGCGTCTCCATGTCCGTGCTCACGTGATAGAGCTGCGAGACGGGCAACGTGCCGACGAGGCGCCAGTGCGCGCCGCGATCGTCCGAGGCGTACACGCCGCCGTCGGTGCCGAGCACGAGTTCGTCGGTGTCGTTCGGGTTGATCCACAGCGCGTGCGTGTCGCTGTGGTAGTTGCCGCCGCCGCCGAACGTCTTGCCCCCGTCCTCGCTCATCGCGAGGCCGTAGCCGTGCTTGTAGACGACGTCGGGATTCTTCGGGTCCACGACGATCGAGCAGAAGTAGAACGGCCGCGCGCCGACCGCGTTCCCAGAGTTCATCGAGCGCCACGTCTCGCCGCCGTCGTCCGAGCGCCACAGCGCCGTGTTCTTCGACTCGACCACGGCGTACACGCGCTTCGGATCGCTCGGTGCGAACGCGACGGCGATGCGTCCGCAGAGCTGCGTGCTCCACGGCCCCGACACCTTCTTCCACGTCGCGCCGCCGTCGGCGCTGCGGTAGAGCCCGCTGCCCGGGCCGCCCGAGCTGAACGACCAGGCCTTGCGCCGGAACGTCCACATCGCGGCGAACACGTCCTCGGGGTTCGCGGGGTTCACGGCGAGATCGGCGCAGCCCGTCGAGGCGTCCACGTACAGCGTCTTCGTCCACGACTTGCCGCCGTCGGTCGTGCGGTACACGCCGCGCTCCGCGCCGTCCGAGAACAGCGGTCCGAGCGCCCCGACGAGCACGACGTCGGCGTTCTTCGGGTGGATCGCGAGGTCGCTGATGCGTTCGGTCGCCTCGAGCCCGAGCTTCTGCCAGTTCTCGCCGCCGTCGGTCGTGCGGTACACGCCGTCGCCGACCGACACGCTGTTGCGCGTCCACGGCTCACCCGTGCCGACCCAGACCGTGTTCGTGTCGCCCGGTGCGATCGCGATCGCGCCGATGGACAGGTTGTACTTGTCGAAGATCGGCTTGAACGTGATGCCGCCGTCGCGCGACTTCCACAACCCGCCGCCGGCCGCGCCGACGAACCAGGTCGGACGCTCGCCGACGTAGCCGGCGATCGCCGAGATGCGGCCGCTCATCGCGGCCGGACCGATCTCCCGGGCGCGAAAGCCTTCGAGCGCCGCGGCGTCGAGTTTCGTCTCCTGCGCGCGCGCGGGGCCGGCGAACGTCGCCGCGCCCGCGAGAACGAGGAGCATCGTGCTGCTCCAACGGGGGATGAACATCGCCAGGGCTCCTTCAGCGGAGTTCGCGGCCGTCGTCGCGGGCCGCTCGCGCGAACACCCCGCCGCGGAGCGACGGGGTGTCCGTGCATCGGGAACGTGTCGGGTGCCTCCGTGCGTCAGTGCTTGCCGCCGTCCTTCTTGGCGCCGGCCTTCGCGGCATCGGGCTTCTTCGCGCCGCCGGCCTCGGCCGGCTTCGCATCGCCCTTCGCGGTGTCGGGCGCGGCGGGCATCGCGAAGCGCGTCGCTTCGAACGGCACGTTCAGCTCGATCTTGTCGATCGTCATCTTCTGCTTCTGCTCCGAGCCCTTCGCGCCCTGTTCCATCGCGAACGCGAACGTCAGCCCGTCCACCTGCTTGTAGTCGCCGATCGAGCTCTCGCTCTCCATCTCGGTGCCGTGGAGCGTGCGCTTCGCCTCCTGGCGGATCATCAGGTAGCTCTCGGCGTCGATGAACGTGTAGTCCACGTTCCCGTTCTTGTGCGTCACCTTCAGCTTGAACGCCGGGGTGCCTTCGATGTCTTCCTTGCCGACGAGCTCGACCGTGTGGCCCTTCGCCTTCCAGTCCACGAGCGGACCGTCGAAGTCGGCCTGGTCCTCGATTTCCTTCATCGCGTCGGCCGGCATCGCCTCGGGGTCCTTCTTGCCCATGAACGGCATCACCATCCAGCCGGTCTTGCCGTCGAAGGCCTGGACGCCGGTGAGCCCCTGGAACGTGAACTCGAGGCGCATGCTGTTCGGCCGCGACTTCTCCATCACGAACGGCGCTTCCATGCCGGGGCCCATCGCCATCTTGCCCGTCATGCGCATGGACTTGAGCGCGCGGAGCTTGTCGAGGCCGCCCTGGGCCTCGTAGTGCTTCGCGAGCACTTCGTCCAGCGACTGGGCGTACGCGAGCGGCGCGCACAGCGCGACGAGCGCGACGGCGAGCGTGAGTCTGCGGATCATGTCTCCCCCTGAGGTGAGGTGCGATGCGTGCGTTCGGGATCGCGAACGCCGGAGTCTGCGGTGTCGAGGAGCGTCGGTGCGGCGCGCGGCCACCGGGCGGATACGCCGGCGGGGGCGAAAAGCTACACGTTCGCCGCGCGCCCGGCACCTCGCGGGCACGGACGCGGGGAATCCGGCGACCGGCGGGACCGATGCCCGCCGCGCCGGAGCGCGCGGCGGTGCGGTAGAGTGCGCCCCCATGTCTCATCTCCACACCAGCGACTTCCGCCTCCCGGACCTCGAGTTCGTGCCCGTGGACGCGCTCGTGCCGCACGAGCAGCACGACGAGCAGCGCCTCGAGCCGCTCGTCCGCAAGCTGCGCGAGCAGCGGGAGCTGCGCAATCCGCCGGTCGTGTCCCCGCTGCCGCTCGAGGACGGCGGGCAGCGCTACGTGATCCTCGACGGCGCGAACCGCTGCACGGCGGCGCGCTCGGCCGGGTTCGCGCACATGCTCGTGCAGGTCGTGCCGTACGACGAACCGTGGGTGCGGCTCACGACCTGGGCGCACGCCCTCGGCGAATACACGACCGAGGACTTCGAGCGCACGCTCGCACGCATTCCCGGCCTCGAGGTGCGGCGCGAGTCGCAGCTCCACGCGCGCGCCGTGCTCGCGCGGCGCGAGGCGATCGCGTGCGTCGTGTTCTCGGACGGCGTCGCCGACACGCTGCGCGCGAGCGGCGACCTCGCGACGCGCAACGCGCGCCTGAACGAGGTCGTGGACACCTACCGGGGCAAGAAGCGCTTCCTGCGGCTCGCGACCGACTCGCTCGCGGACGCGCAGGCGCGGCACCCCGACGTCACGGCGCTCGTCGTGTTCCCGCACTTCGAGCCGGCCGAGGTGATCGAGCTCGCGACCGGCGGCGCGCGGCTGCCCGCGGGCATCACGCGGCACCTGATCCGCTGGCGCGCGCTGCGAGTCAATTGCCCGATCGAGAAGCTCGCGGACGCCGGCGCGAGCGCGGCCGAGAAGAACGAGTGGCTCGCGGAATGGATTCGCGAGAAGCTGTCGTCGCGCCAGGTGCGTTTCTACGAGGAACCCACGGTGCTGTTCGACGAGTAGCGCTCGTCGCAGCGTTCCGGTCGCCCCATGAAAGCCGTCGTCTTCGACCGCTTCGGCGGTCCCGAAGTCCTGGAACACCGCGAGGTCGCGGAGCCCGCGATCCGGCCCGACGAGGCGCTCGTCGAGGTGAAGGCGTGCGGCATCAACCACCTCGACCTGTGGGTGCGAGGCGGCCTGCCCGGACTCGAGCCCGAGATGCCGCACGTGCTCGGCAACGACGTCGTGGGCGTCGTCGCGCGTGTCGGGGAGGCGGTGCGGCACGTGGGGGCCGGCGACCGTGTGCTCGTCGGGCCGACACTGTCGTGCGGCGCGTGCGCGGCGTGCGCGAACGGCGACGACCACCTGTGCCGCGACTACGACGTGCTCGGGCGCCGGCGCAACGGCGGCTACGCGCAGTTCGTCGCGGTGCCGGGGGCGAACTGCCTGCCCTACCCCGGGAACCTCGCGTTCGAGGACGCGGCCGCGGTGCCGCTCGTGTTCCTCACCGCGTGGCACATGCTCGTCGGTCGCGCGAAGGTCGCGCCGGGCGAGACCGTGCTCGTGATCGGCGCCGGCAGCGGCGTCGGCTCGGCGGCGATCCAGATCGCGCGCCTCCACGGCGCGACCGTGATCGCGACCGCCGGCTCGCCCGCGAAGCTCGAACGCGCGCGCGCGCTCGGCGCGCACCACGCGATCGACCATTCGAGCGCGGACGTCGCGAAGGAGGCGCGCGCGCTGACGGCCAGACGCGGCGTGGACGTCGTCGTCGAACACGTCGGCGGGCGCGTCTTCGAGGCCGGCGTCGCGGCGCTCGCGAAGAACGGGCGCCTCGTCACGTGCGGCGCGACGATCGGCGGCAAGGTCGCGCTCGACGTGAACGTGCTGTTCGGCCGCCACCTGACGCTGATGGGCTCGTGGATGGGGCGGCGCGCGGAGCAGCTCGAAGTGCTGAAGCACGTCGCGAGCGGCGCGCTCCGGCCGGTCGTGGATTCCGTGATGCCGCTCGCCGAGGCGCGCCGCGCGCACGAGCGCATCGAGGCGCGCGAGCACTTCGGCAAGATCGTGCTCGTGCCCTGAGGGAGGCGCATTGTTCGAACGCAGGCACCAGCCCATGGCGAGCCGCGGCGTCTACGCGGGGCGGCTCGCGCGCGGCGCGCTCGTCGCGGGCGGCCTGATCGCCATTTCGCTCGGGATCGGCGTCGTCGGCTACCACGCGTTCGCGGGGCTGCCGTGGCTCGACTCGCTCGTCAACGCCTCGATGATCCTCGCGGGCATGGGACCCGTGGATCCGGTGCGGAGCGACGCGGGCAAGTGGTTCGAGTCGGTCTACGCGATCTTCAGCGGCGTCGCCTTCCTGACGAGCGTCGGCGTGCTGCTCGCCCCGGCCGTCCACCGCTTCCTGCACCGCTTCCACCTCGAGGGCGGTACGAACCGCTGACCCCCCCACCGGTTTCTCCGGACGGGACCGGGCTCTTTTTTCTGCGGGGCGGCGAAATTTTCCCTTTGCGCCGTCCAACATACTCGCGGGAACATTCCCGCACCCGGGGCCCCCGAATCCGGGTCGGTCATCGTCGGCACCCCCCGCCGGCACGCGCCCCTCGCCGCGGGCGCACGTTCGAGGCCCTTCGGGAGGGTCGAGCACGGACGCACCCCAGCCAACCCCCCGAACCACGGTTTCCTTCACCCCTTGCCCCGGAGGTACGGCTCATGGATCGACGACTCGCTGCGTCGTGGACCCGGAGCGCGACCGGAGCGGCTGCACGCTCCGTCGCTCGTTTCAAAGCGCTGCACGCCTGTTCGCTTCTCGCTCTCTTGCTCGCGCTCGCGTCGGGCACGCCCCGCCCGGCGGCCGCACAGGACGACGCGGCCCTGCCCGCCCGGCTCGACAACGCCCAGATCCGCGGCGAACTCGGCTCGCGCGCCGCGCGGGCCCGGGTCTCGGCCGGCCCGAGCGACACGACGTTCGTCGGCTTCAATCCCGCCTACGCCGGCTCGAACTACTGGTCCATCGGCGTCGGCAACTATCGCCCGCTCGCCGGCGGCGACAACTCGCGCTACGGCTACTGGGACTTCGACGTCCTGGTGCACGGCGACTCGCTGCAGGGCTGGTTCCCGGCGCGGCGCCGCTACACGACGACGGGCGGCATCACGTTGCCGGACGACCAGCGTCCGTGGTGGGCGATCGACGTCGGCAACCAGATCAACTACGTCGGCAAGTCGGGTCCCGCCGGCGCCTACGGACAGAAGCGCACGGTCGGCGTGATCGGCTGCTGGCATCCCGATCCGGGCAACGTGATCGCATCCCAGATCCCGGGCACGACGCCGGTCGCGCCGTCGTGGACGCCGCTCGGGGGCTCGCGCTCCGCGTGGTGCGGACTGCGTTCGCACGGCGACCTCACCGCCTTCGATCCGATCACGAGGAACTACTACAACCAGGCGACGAACGAGCAGTCGGGACTCAACGACCTCGGCGCGAGCGGCATCGACTTCAAGTTCCCGGGCTATGCGGGACAGTGGGATCAGATGATGTACCGCGACATCACGGTCCCCGCGAGCGGCACGATCTCGATCCGCTTCAAGTACCGCTCGAACATGTCCACGGCCGTGAACATCAACAACGCCACGCGCACGGGCTGGTTCGACAAGGACCCGCTCGCAATCGTGCCGGGCAACTACGTGAAGAGTTCGGCGAACGCCACGCCGCCGATCGACTCGTTCATGGTCTACCTGGGTCGCGGCGTCGAGCCGGTCTCCGGCGTGGACAACGACTGGACCGGCTCCGACGGACTCGACCACGACGTCTACGATCCCCTGCGCCGCTGGTTCGGCGAGGTCGTTCACGCCCAGGACAACACGCATCACGAGCTGTTCTCGACCTCCGGTGACCGGGTCGTCACGACGCAGACGGTGTCGTACGACGCGGCGGCGCTCGCGGCGCAGGGCTACGGCGGAACGGCCCGCCTCGTCTTCCGCGTGAAGACGAATCGCGGCGGGAGCTCGGACGACGAGCAGGGCAGCATCGCAGGCTCCTACTCGTCGGGGGGCGCGGGCGCCGTCGTCGTGGACGACGTCGAGATCGACACCGGCTCGGGATTCGTGTCCATCGGCACGTTCGAAACGCCGGTCACGGCCGCCGACAGCGCGAAGACGTTCGACAACGATCCGGCGTACTCCGCCGCGCAGCGCTGGAAGTCCACCGGCAAGCCGCCGGCCGTCTACTTCCACGCGCACGACGTCGCGGACCTGGTCTACCAGGATCTGTGCGGCCCGGTCGGCGGCCCGAACCGCATCTGCAACCTGACGGGCGTCGTCGTCTCGATGGGCGACCACGACCGCAGTGAGGCGTGCGCGGGCCCGTACGCGACGGCGGAGCAGGAGCCGACCGAAGCGATCGAGGGGCCGGTCGTGAACCTCGTGACCGACGGCACCCCGGGATCGACGGTGACGAACGACATGGGCCTCACGTTCGACATGGTCAACGCCACCGAAGACATCTACGAGGTGTACGAGATGTACACCGGCATCTTCGACCTCTTCACCCAGGGCCAGGGCTGGCAATTCGGATTCGCCGCGTACCCGGCGATGCAGTCGAATGGCGTGAAGTGCTGGGGCAACATCCGCTACCCGGGCTTCCAGCTGTTCAACCCCGACGTGCAGTGCTTCCGCGACTGGGAGCCCGCGCGCGCGACCGGAACGCTGAGAACCTCCAACGCGAGCGGCATTCCCGATTCGATCCGCATCGCGCTGCGCAAGATCTCGCAGTGCTTCCGCTTCGGCATCTCCTCCAACTGCGGCTCGACGGCCGGCGGCTACCTCGACAACTTCTCGGTGATGTTCGTCGACGGCGCCACGGCGCCGCTCATCAGCGTGGACATCTGGCAGCTGATCCAGGACACGTTCCCCGCGAACGAGGACTCGGGTCTGCCGGGTCTCGCGGCGTTCGACACGTGCGGCGCTTACGTCCGCTCGGGTCTCAACATCGCGCAGACGACGGGCAACCTGAATCGTCTCGACATCGCCGGCGACTCGACGGTGGTCGTCGCGGACGGCAACAACGTCGCGGTGCACCTCGTGTTCCGCATCAACCCCGGCCCGGGCAACTACGTGACGGCGGGCTCGAAGGCCAGCGGTCTGCGCAAGGTGCCTGCGAATCCGGCCGCCATCGCCTCGGGCGACGGCTCGTTCTGGGCGACGTACATCGCGAACAACGGCGATGGCGCGTTCCCGGGCGCCGGTGGCGCGAACAACCACGGCACGACGGGCGCGTTCGCGACCCGTTGGAACTCGCTGGCGTGGAACGCGGCGCGTATGGACACGGCGGAGGTGTTCGCCTTCCCGGTCACGGCGCGCAACTTCAACGTCACGCCGATCGCCGGCACGTGGTCCACGACGTACCACGAGAGCGATCCGCACGGCGGTATCGGTGCGCCGCTCGCGCTGGTGCGCAACCTGTGCTTCGTCAACGACCTCGCGGGCTCGCTGAACGACATCACCTGCGGCCGTTCGAACGAACCGTCGTGGCCGCCCGCGTGGGTCACCTCGCAGCTCTCGGGCTCGAACTCCGCCGGCATTCCGGTGAGCAAGCAGTCGGGCGAAGCGACGAAGATCTTCCCGGACGGTCTGTTCACGCCGGGCACGCACGTCCAGTACTTCTTCCGTCGCGAGGACGGCACGAACCCGGTCGCAATGGTGCCCGACACGAACGTCGTGTTCCCGCAGCCGAACGAAAGCTCGACGGACGCGCACCGCTGGCAGCAGTTCGCGGTGCTGCCCGACCTGTGGAAGAAGCCGGCGTACGGCGGTTCGAACCTGCCGTGTATGCTGTACGTGGACTGGAACGACCGCCGTGGCAACGAAACCGTGTGGGTGTCCGCCGCCGACTCGCTCGGCTACACGTCGTTCGCGAAGTGGGGCGCCCACAACGGCTGGCACGCGACGGGCAATCAGGACGTCAACGACCCGGCCGCGTTCGTGAACAAGAACGAGCAGCCGGGGACGACGTGGGACATGTACGGCGTCAAGGCGTCCGAATCGCTGAACAGCGGTTCGGGCTCGCTCGGTTCGCGATCGGCGCATCGCGAGACGTCGCCGGCCGCGCGGGCGTACGGCAAGGACGCGCGCAACGCGCCGACGATCGACATGCTCGAGGCGTACTACCGCATGCTGCTGATCACGACCGGCGACCTGAACAGCGCGATCTTCGGGCCGTTCAACGACAAGTCGTCGGACGACCAGGGCATCGTCGAGCAGTGGCTGATCGGCGCGACGGTCGAAGCGCCGCGCGGCATCTGGATCATGGGCGACGGGTTCGTCGAGTCCCTCGACGGCGATCCGTGGCTGAACAACTTCAGCGTCTCGCTCGCGAGCTTCTCGTACCTGCTCGCCTCGGGGAATACGGGAGCGTGTCCCGATCTCATTACGCACTCGCCGATCACGACGAATGGTGACGTGTACGGCGTTCGGAACGGCTGCACGTTCACGGACGACGTGCTGAACGTCGAGGCCGGGGGCTCGATCGCGGCGGAGTACACCAACGCGGACAACGCGCCTCAGCCCTACGTGTCGTCGGTTGCTCGAACGGCTGCGGTTCCGAACTCGTGGAACTCGCTCGTCGACGGCTACGACATCGAGAGCCTGAGGTCGCGCTTCTGCTCCGGTACGTTCGGCCGCCTGGCCGACCTGTGGTACACGGGCACGAACCTGTTCGCGCCCGTGTGCGCGCTCGGGAATCCGATCATCACGCTCGATACTCCGACGACTCCCGCGCCGCGGCTCGTCAACTCGCTCGCGCTCCGCAACTCGCCGCTCGTGCGGGGCGAGCTGGGCATCGCGCTGTCGCTCGCGAAGCCCGACCGGGCCACCGTGCGCGTCTACGACGTGGGCGGCCGGCTCGTGCGCACGATCGCGGATCGCCAGCTCTTCCAGGCTGGCGAACACCCGCTCACGTGGGACGGCGCCGACGACCACGGCCGCGCCGTGCCGCGCGGCGTGTACTTCGCACGCGTGCGCTACGAAGCGAGCGGCTTCGAGTCGGCGAAGAAGACGATCGTCGTGAAGTAGTAGTTCCCGTCTCGAGGCGTCCGCGGATCACGCACCTCCGATCCCGGGCGCCTCGGACGGGGCTCGACCGGCGAAAACGTGCGGGCCTTGCCTTCGGGCACGGCCCGCTGCGTTCCCGGGGGCTTCCCCGGCGCGGTCCTCGCGTCCCCTTCGCGATTCCCCCACGCGAGTCCACGAAGCGGAGGCGGCGGAGCGAGTCCCCAGTCGGCGCGCCGGGAGGCGTCCGTTCGCCTCGCCCGCGCCGCACTCGCGCCTCGATGGACTGCGTTTCCCGGTCGCCTCGGCGCGGGAGCGATTCGCGCGCGAGGGTTCGCTCCTTTAGTAGCGCAGCGTGGCGGTCCGGTTGTGTGGCGATGAACGAGCGCGGAGGCGTGCGCGACGAGCGGACGAGCGGACGAACGAATGGCGACGCACGCCGCGCGGCGCCCGCGCCCGCCACGACGCCGAAGGGGCGCGCTCGTCCACGGCGAGCGGACGCCCGGCGGCAACGAAGGCGCGCTCGCAGTAGCGGCGCGCGAGCGGCCGGGCTAGTGTGCCCGCGTGAGCGACGCCGCCCCGCTGATCCCGCTTCGAAGCTGGTTCGACGCCGACGACGCGCCCGCGCGCGCCGATCTGAACACCTGCATCCACTGCGGGCTGTGCCTCACGGCGTGCCCGACCTATCGCACGCTGCGGATCGAGCCCGACTCGCCGCGCGGCCGCCTCTACCTGATGCGCGGCCTCGACGAGGGCCGCATCGCGCCGAGCGATCCGCTGGTCGAGCACCTCGACCGCTGCCTCGACTGCCGCGCGTGCGAGACCGTCTGCCCCGCGGGGGTTCCGTACTCGCGCGTCCTCGAGGCCGCGCGCGGCCAGATCGAGCGCCGCGCGCGACGCGCCTCGCCGCTCCGGCTGCTCGGCGCGTTCGTGCTGCGCTCGGTCCTGCCCCATCGCGAGCGCGTCTCGTTCCTCGTGGACCTGCTGCGCCTCGGCCAGCGCGAGCCGCTCGCGGGGCTCGCGCGCGCGGCCGGGCGCCGCGGCCTGCTCCCGCGCTTCGCCGCGCAGGGCCTCGCGATGACCCCGGCGCTCGCGCCCGCGGCCGAGCG
>JBGAOA010000111.1:0-8201 GCA_044222065.1 Candidatus Eiseniibacteriota bacterium | reverse complement strand
CTACCCGAGACGTCGTGCACGATGCCGCGCTTGCGCGAGAAGCCGGCCGCCGGAACGAGCGCGACGAAGCGCTCGCCGTGACGCGTGACGTAGGCGTTCTCGCCGAACTCGCGCACCCAGCGATCGAGTCGGCGCTCGAGATCGCGCTCACCGTTCGAGAGGTCCGCGCGCGCGCGCCGCAGCGCGGGCGAGGCGGAATCCGCGACGCGGCCGTCGGGCTCGATCGCCCGCCCGATCGCCTCGTGAAGCGCGTCCAGGTCCGGCAGCGCCGCCGCGTCGGCCGCGATGCGCGGGGCACGCTCCGCGCGCGCTTCGTCCGACCACGCCGCGCGCGTCGTCGCCGAGGCCTCGAGCCAGCCGAGCACGATCCGGAGTGCGGGTCCGTCGAGCGGTTCGGCCTCGTCGTCCTCGAGCCAGGGCAGCAGCGTGGCTTCTCCGCTCGCGCACCAGGGCCCGGGCTCGGCGTCGACGCGCAGCGCCTCGGCGAGTCGCGCGCACTCGCCCGCGCGCTCGAGCGCGTCCGCGATCGGGCGCCACGCGCGCAGACGCTCGCGCGCGGCGTCGCACGACGCCCGCTCGGCGACCGAAGCGGTCACGCGCTCGAATTCGAGCCGATGGAGGGACAGTGGATCCAACAGAGTCATCCCGCGCGGTTCGTGCCGCGCCGCGGCGCGCGCCGCTCTAGCGAACGATCCGGCGTTCCGCGGCGAGGAAGCCCTCGCGCAACGTCGCGCCGCCGGGGATCCAGCGCCCGGCCCACTCGCAGGCGCGAGAGCCGCCGTGCATCAGCGGCGCGGCGATGCGCGCGCGCGCCGCCGGATCCCCGATCGATCGGGGGCCCGGTGCGACGAGCATCAGGAGCACGACACCCGTCACCGCGAGTACCCCGATTGCCGCCCCGGCCAACACCCCGGCCGAGCGGTCCAGCCACCCGAGTGGTCCTTCACGTACGGCCTCGCCGAGGGTCGTCCCCCACCAGTGCAGGAGACCGGCGAGCGCCAGTCCGGCGAGCAGTGACACGAGCCACTGCAGCGCCCAAAAGAGCGCAGCGGGTCGGGCGCCTTGCCAGTGCGTCCCGACCCACTGCGAAACCCAGGCCGCGGCCCAAAGGCCCACGACCACACCGACGACTCCGAAGGCTTGAACGATCAACCCGCGGTAGAGGCCACGAATCGCGAGCGCGAGAACCACGAGCCCCGCCACCGCGTCCAGCCAGGTCAGACCGTTCGGAAGTTCCAGTGGCCTCAGATCTCCGACTGTCGGCGAGCGGCGTTCTTGCGACGAGCCGCGTTGATCTTGCGCTTGCGTCGCTCGCTGGGCTTCTCGAAATGCTGGTGACGACGGAGGTCCGCCATCACGCCCGCCTTCTCACACTTCTTCTTGAATCGACGCAGGGCGCTCTCGAAGGACTCGCCGTCCTTCACCCTGATTCCGGGCAAAAAACTCCCCCCTCTCTTCCGTTGGAAAAGAGTCGTGTTTGTCGATGGGTATGAGCCGCCTGCGATGGCAAGTGGTGCAAAACGGCCAGTGGCAGTCTAGGTGCCGATGCTCCAACCGTCAAGCGCACACGGGGCTAGCCCGGGTTCCCTGTCCGGGATCGTTCACTCCCACCATGCGGCGAGCGCGACAGCCGCCGTTTCGGTGCGGAGCCTCGCCCCGGAAAGCCGGACGCGGACGAAGCCCCGGCGCAGGCAAGCGTCGATTTCCCCTGGGGGGGTCGAGCCTCGCCCCCGGCATCCGCAAGCCACCTCCCGGTGTCCTCCGGCAGGCCATCGAGCGCCGGAACAAACTCCACCGGATCCGCGACCTCCATCAGCCACGCCCGTCGTGACTGCCGGAGCGCCGCCCGGGCCAGCCTCGAGAAACGCTCCCGCCGTCGATCCCACTGCTCCCACACGGCTCGCCGGGAGTGGATCGGAACGAGTCTCGTGACGCCAAGCTCGGCGAGCTTCTCGATCAGCCAGTCCGCGCGTTCGCCCTCGGGAGCGCCGCACATCACGACGGCGCGCGCGGGACTCGGCGTCCGCTCGAGCGACTCGAGGGTCAGCCGCGCGGATCGCCCGGCGTCTGCGAGGCGCGCGCGCGCCACGCTTCCCCGGCCGTCGGTGAGCCGGACGACCTCGCCCGGCCGCACGCGGCACACCCGGCGCAGGTAGTGGCTCTCCTCCTCGTCCAGCTCCACGACGTCGCCGGCCTCGCCGAGCGCCGCGGCGATCGCCTGCGCCGGAGTCGCTTCACCCGCCAAAGGCGTCCCGCACGCGTTCGAGCACCGACTTGCTCGCCTTCGGTCCACGCTCGGACTCGAGCCGGCGCAGTTGTTCGAGCAGCTTCTTCTCCTCGCCCGACACGCGGCCCGGGACGAGCACCTGCAGATGGACGATCAAGTCGCCGCGGCCGCCGCGCAGTCCCGGCAGCCCCTTGCCACGCAGCCGCTGCGTCGTTCCACCGGACGTGCCCGCCGCGACGTCGAGCGGCGCTTCGCCGCCGCCGAGCAGCGGCACCGGGATGCTGCCGCCGAGCGCGCAGACCGAGTACGGCGCGGCGAGTTCGACGTGCAGGTCGTCGCCGTGCCGGTCGAACAGCGCGTGCTCCTTTTCTTCGATGAGCACGATGAGGTCGCCCGCGGGGCCGCCGCGCGGACCCGCGTCGCCCATGTCCCGGATCGGAATGAAATTCCCGCTCGAGACTCCGGCCGGAACCTTCACGACGATCGTGTCGCTCTCGGACACGCGGCCGTCGCCGCCGCACGACTTGCAGCGGTCCTTGACCGAGCGCCCTTCCCCGTTGCACGCGGGGCACACCGACACGTTCACGAACTGGCCGAAGATGGACTGCTGCACGCGCCGCACCTGCCCGCGCCCCTGGCACTGCGCGCACGTCTGCTCGCCTTCACCGCCCCGCCCCTTGCAGGTCGCGCACGCGCGCAGGTGCTTGACGCGGATCTTCTTCTCGACGCCGCTCTCGACCTCCTCGAGCGTCAGCTTGAGACGCACTTGCAGGTCGCTGCCCTGCGTCGGGCGGCGCGGGCCGCGGGCTCCGCCGAACAGGTCCTCGAAGCTCGACTCGCCGCCGAAGTCGCGCATGAAGGCGCGGAGCGCGTCCGCGAGATCGAAGCCGCTGAAATCGAAGCCCTGCGCGGTCGCGCCGCCGCCCGCGGCCGCGTGACCGAAGCGGTCGTACTGCGCGCGTTTCTGCGGATCGCGCAGCACTTCGTAGGCCTCGGTCGCTTCCTTGAATCGCTTCTCGGCCGACGCGTCGCCGGGATTGCGGTCCGGGTGGCTCTCGAACGCGAGCTTGCGGTACGCCTTCTTGATCTCGTCCTCGCCCGCCTCGCGGCCGACACCGAGAACTTCGTAGTAGTCGCGCGACGCCACCTCAGGCCCCCGCTTCGGGATGCCGGGCGACGATGACGCGGGCCGCGCGCAACGCGCGCTCCCCGCGCGCCCATCCGGTCTGCGCCACCTGCACGACGTGCCCGGGCGCGACGCCGTCCGGAGCGTCGACCTCGAGGATCGCTTCGTGGAAGCGCGGATCGAACGGCGCGCCCACGGGCTCGAGCTTCGTCACGCCGAAGCGCGCGAGCGCGTCGCGCATGCCGGCCGCGACGAGCCGCACGCCTTCGAGCCAGGCCGGCGGCGCCTCGCCCGCGCCGGCCGCGGCGAGCGCGCGCTCGAGGTCGTCGTGAGCGGCGATGAGCTCGAACAGCACGCTCTCCTCGGCGAGCCTGCGCGTTTCGTCGCGCTCGCGCACCGCGCGGCGGCGGAAGTTCTGGAGATCGGCCTCGGCGCGCAGCCAGCGATCGCGCAGCGACTCCGCGGACTCGGTGGACGGAGCGGCCGCCTCCGCCGCGGCGGGTGCGGCGGCCGACTCCGCCGGCTCGGTCGCGGCCGGGGTGCCGTCGCTGGGTTCGAGCACGTCGCCGCGCTCGGCGTTCGGATCGGACATGGTTCCTCGAGATTCGGTGGATTCGACGGGCGCGCGCGCCGCGTCAGGAGTGCAGCAGATCGGCGACGCGCGATCCGACGGCGTCCACGGCCGCGAGCGCGTGCGCGTAGTCCATGCGCATCGGTCCGAGCACCGCGACGGCGCCCGGAACCGCGCCCGGCAGCACGTACGTGACGAGACTCAGGCGCGCGAGCGGCTGGCGGTCGTCGAGCCCGACGCGCACGGCGGCGTGGCCTTCGATGCTGGACACCATGAGCCGGTGCAGCGGGCGCTCGTCCTCGACGGCTTCGAGCACCGGCGCGAGCCGCGGCGCATCCGCGAACTCGGGCTGCTCGGCCATGTGGCGCGCGCCGGCCCGGAAGAGCGGGGTCGAGACCGAGCCGCCCCAGACCTTGATCGCGGCGCGCGCGACGAGGCGCGCGGCGCTGTGGCGCACGAGTTCCGAGTCCTGCTCGAGCCGCGCGCGCACGTCGCGCAGCGATTCCCCGAGCAGCCGCTCCCGCAGCACGGCCTGGACCTCCTCGAGTCCCGCGGGCTCGAGCGGCGAGTCGAGCTCGAGCACGATCGTGCGCACGCGCCGGTCGCCGACGTTCAGCACGAGCAGCGCACGGTCGCCGTCGAGCGGTGTGAGGTCGAGGCCCGCGAGGCGCTCGTCCTCGAGCGAGGCCGCGAGCGCGAGCCCCATCTGGCACGTGAGCGTGGACAGCACTCGCGATGCCTCGTGCAGCAGCCGCTCGACGTCGCCGGCCGATTCGCGCAGCGTGCGGTCGAGCAGGTGGAGCGTCGCGGCCGGCAGCACCGCCGGGGTCACGAGCGAGCGCACGAAGTAGCGGTAGCCGAGCGCGGTCGGCACGCGGCCGCCGGCCGCGTGTGCGCGCGCGAGCAGTCCGAGGGACTCGAGCTCGGCGAGCGCGAGCCGCAGGCTCGCGGCCGACAGGCGCTCCCCGGGCTCGGCCGCGAGCGATTCCGAACCGACCGGGCGGCTCGTGCGGCCGTGCATTTCGACGAGGCGCTCGAACACCGCTCGCTGGCGGACCGTGAGTTCCGGATCGGCGGCGCCGCCGCTTCCGGGCAACGTGGGCTGGAACATGGCGGCGCGATTATCCGGCCGCGACCGGCGCTGTCAACCCGTCCGCGCCGGCGCGGGCGTCGATCCACGCGATCACGTCGTCCGCGACGAACCGGCGCGCGGGCGGGATCCGAAACGCGTGCGGCTCGCCCTCGATGCGCCCCGATGCGAGTGCGGCGCGCCCGGCGCGGCCGTAGTGCGCCTCGAAGCCCCGCCACGCGGCCGGCGAGTGATCGCCGCGCCGCACCCCGGAATCGAGCCGCAGCGCGAGCATCAGGATCTCGCGCGCCGCATCGGCGGGCGTCCCCGTCTCGCCGCCGCCGAGCGTCCCGGCGTGCGCCGCGCGCGCCCACGCGCCGAGGTCGTAGGGATTGCCGTAGCGCCCTCCCGCCACGAATCCGTGCGCGGAGGGGCCGAGCCCCACGTACGGCCGCCGCAGCCAGTAGACGAGGTTGTGCCGGCACTCGTCGCCCGGCCGCGCGAAGTTCGACGTCTCGTAGGCGAGCAGGCCCGCCCGCTCGCAGCGCTCGACGAGCCGTTCGTACAGCGCGGCCTGCGCGTCGTCGTCCGCGACGTGAGCGTCGCCGCGCACGATGGCGTTCCCGAGTTCCGTGCCGGGCTCCGGGATGAACGCGTACGCCGAAACGTGCCCGGTGCCGAGCGCGAGCGCCCGGTCGAGCGTGCGCTCCCAGCGCGCGGCGTCGTGTCCCGGGAAGCCGAACATGAGGTCGAGCGACAGCCGCTCGATGCCGGCCGCGCGCGCGAGGCGCAGCGCTTCCGCCGGGCGCTCGGCATCGTGCAGCCGGCCGAGCCGTGCGAGTTCGTCGGGCTCGAAGCTCTGCACGCCGATCGAGAGCCGGTTCACGCCCGACGCTCTCCACGCGTCGATCCGCGCCTCGCGCACGGACTCGGGATTCGCCTCGATCGTGAACTCGGCGCCGGCATCGATCGCGAAGGCGCCGCGAAGCGCGCGGGCGACGCGATCGAAGTCGCCGGGCGCGAGCGCCGAGGGCGTGCCGCCGCCGAAGTAAACGGACGAGAACGCGAGGCCGTCCGCGGACGGCCCGCGCCAGGCCATCTCGCGCTCCAGCGCGTCGAGCCAGCGCTCGACGACGGCCCGGCTCAGGAGACCGGTCGAGAAGTCGCAGTACGTGCACCGCTTCTCGCAGAACGGCACGTGCAGGTAGAGCCCGGCGCGTGCGGCCGCGCGCGCGCCGTCCGACGGCGTCAGTGGATCGGCTGGAACAACCGGTTCCATCGCGGCCAGTTCTTCTCGCCGTCCCAGGACCAGTACAGGAACATCGCGCGTCCCTTCACGAGGTCCATCTCGAGCGGCCCCCAGTAGCGGCTGTCGTTCGAGTTGTCGCGATTGTCGCCCATCATGAACAGCTCGCCGGGCGGCACCGTGTACGGACCGAAGTTGTCGCGGAAATCGAAGCCGGCCGCGCGCACGTTCGGGTCGGTGTGGATCGTGTAGGGCTCTTTCAGGGGCTCGCCGTTCACGACGAGCTGCTTGTCCACGACCTGCAGCGTCTGGCCGCCGGTCCCCATGCAGCGCTTGATGAAGTCCTTGCTCGGGTCCTGCGGGAACTGGAACACGATCACGTCGCCGCGCTTCGGCGCGTGCAGACCCGGCAGGCGCACGTGCGTGAACGGGATCTTCGGGCCGTACTCGAACTTGTTCACGAACAGGAAGTCGCCGACGAGCAGCGTGTCCCGCATCGACTCGGACGGAATGCGGAACGCCTGCAGCACGAACGAGCGCAGGAACAGCGTGAGCACGAGCGCCCACAGGGCGGCCTCGACGTATTCACGGAGTGTGGACTGACGCTTCGCTGCCATGGCTCTCCCCTAGCGTTCGACCTTGAGCACCGCGAGGAACGCCTCCTGCGGGATCTCGACCGTGCCGATCTGCTTCATGCGCTTCTTGCCTTCCTTCTGCTTCTCGAGCAGCTTGCGCTTGCGCGTGATGTCGCCGCCGTAGCACTTCGCGAGCACGTTCTTGCGCTGCGCGCCGAGCGTCTCGCGCGCGATGATCTTGCCGCCGATCGCGGCCTGGATCGCGACCTGGAACATCTGCCGCGGCAGCAGTTCCTTGAGCTTCTGGCACAGCGAGCTGCCGAACGCGTAGGCCTTGTCGCGGTGCACGATCGCGGACAGCGCGTCCACCGCCTCGTCGTTGAGCACGATGTCGAGCTTCACGACGTCCGACTCCATCCAGCCGTCGAACTCGTAGTCGAGCGAGGCGTAGCCGCGCGACACCGACTTCAGTCGGTCGTAGAAGTCGAGCACGATCTCGGCGAGGGGCAGGCGGTAGTGGATGCGCACCCGGTTCTCCTCGAGGTGCACCATGTCCACGAACGTGCCGCGCCGGTCCTGGCAGAGCTTCATCACGTTGCCGACGTAATCCGTGGGCGTGACGACGTGCGCCGACACCATCGGCTCCTCGATGCTCTCGATCTTCTGCGGCGGCGGCATCAGGGACGGATTGTCCACGCGCACGACCTCGCCGTCGGTCTGGAGCACCTGGTATTCCACGCTCGGCGTCGTCGCGATCAGGTCGATCTGGAATTCGCGGTGCAGCCGCTCCTGCACGATTTCGAGGTGCAGCAGTCCGAGGAACCCGCAGCGGAACCCGAAGCCGAGTGCGACCGAGCTCTCGGGTTCGTACACGAACGCCGCGTCGTTGAGCCGCAGCTTCGCGAGCGCCTCCTTCAGCTCCTCGTACTTCTCGGACTCGATCGGGTAGAGCCCCGAGAACACCATGGACTTGGTCTCGCGGAACCCGGGCAGTGCCGACTGTCCTTCGACGTCCGCGCTCCCCACCGTGTCGCCGACGCGAGCGTCAGCCACGGTCTTGATGCCGGCGACGAGGTAGCCGACCTGCCCCGCGTGGATCTCGTCCTCGCGTTCGAGCTTGAGCCGCAGCTTGCCGACTTCGGTGACCTCGTGGACCTTGCCGTTCGACAGGAAGCGGATGCGGTCGCCGATCTTCACCGTGCCGTCCACGACGCGCACGAGGCACACGACGCCGCGGTACGGGTCGTACTTGGAGTCGAAGATGAGCGCGCGCAGCGGCGCGTCCGGGTCGCCCGACGGCGCGGGCACGTCCTCGATGACGCGCTCGAGCAGCTCGTCCACGCCAATGCCGGTCTTGGCGCTGATGCGGCACACGCGTTCGGCCGGC
>JBGAOA010000110.1:0-8517 GCA_044222065.1 Candidatus Eiseniibacteriota bacterium | reverse complement strand
TGCAACGCCCGCCTGCGCTGCCAGGCATCGCTCCCGATCGTCGTCCGGCAGACGTTGACCACCTGCTCGATGACGTTGCTCGCACAGCCGGCGCACGCGCGCCAATCAGTTGGTTGGATGAGATCCCGACGTGAACAACGTGCTCAGACTTCACAGTTGGCCACACGGCCGGCAGCTTCCCGGCGCGCGCCAGGAGTTCGCGGAAATTGGGTCGGCTCGCAGGCCATGGCATCGAGTGACTGATGCACTGGCCTCCCTGAGGGTCGGACACCGCGCGCTCTTCAAAGAGACGAGTGCAGCAGACCTTGAACTTGAGTTCGCTGCCGCAAGGACGACGATCGTTACGGCTCGGACGAGCGCATTCATACCAGGGAGTCGTACCGCTTCTCGGCGTGTGCATATCGGCTGCGACCATGGCACCCGGACATCGCTTGCTTGCCCGTCTCTCCCGTCGCCATACCACGGGTTCGGATCTCTCGCCCATCACTGACTGCCGGGCCGTCCTCGCCGTCTTTCTCGCCGTCTCGGGCACGGCTTCGTCCGTAAGCGCAACTTGCCCTCGCGCGTACTCGACGTCTTGGGGGGAGGCGCCATCGATCGCTCAGTTCGTCGGCCTCCGAACGTTCGTCGCAGCGATGATCGCGGGAGTGGACCGGGCGAGCCTGTGCGACGGGCGATTCGTAGCGATTTGCGCGCGAGGCTCCGCTCGCGAGTTCGCGATGCCCCCTCGCCAATTGCCCCTTGACAGATTTCGAAACGCGAGAGGGCGAGCCCCCACGAGACTCCACTCATCGTCTCTCCTCGCTACGTGCGTGCGTGCGCACACCGCACCGCACGCTCCATCCTTCGCTCGATGTTTCGGGGTATCGCGATCACGCGTCCCCGCGCACGCACGGCGCTCGAAATCGCTCGTGCTATGAAGTGCACGCAGCCCCCGCGTGACTCGCCCCCGGCGGAGTTACGCCATGCCTCGCTACTCATTGACCCATCTCGCCGACGATTCCCTGCTGGTCGCGCTGCGCACGCTCGTCGCCCGCGAACGACTCACGACGGCGGAACTTCTCGCACATCTCGCAGAAATCGATGCGCGGAAACTGTTCCTGCCCAAGGCCTTTGGCTCCATGCACGAGTTCTGCGTGCGCGAGTTGCGCTTCTCGGAGGACGAAGCGTTCAAGCGCATCCAGGTCGCGCGAGTGGGGCGTGAGTTCCCGGCCATCTTCGAAATGCTGGCGAACGGCACGCTCAGCTTCACGGTCGCGCTGAAGCTGGCGCCGCATCTCACGCCTGCCAACGCCGACGAACTCCTTCGCGAGGCTGCCAGCCGCACGAAGGAAGAGATCGCGACGCTGCTCGCGCGGCGCTTCCCGCGTCCCGACGTGCCGGAGTTCGTGAGGCTGATCGGCGCGACTCAAAGTGGCAACGAACTGGTTCCGGAACCAGTTGAGGCCTCGAATCGAGTTCAGGCGCCGGCCCCTGCGACCTGCGCTGCGTCGTCCCGCACGACGCCCCTCGCGCCCGAGCGCTTCGCGCTTCAAGTCACGATCTCGGGCGAGACGCAGCGCAAGCTCGAACACGCGCGAGAGCTCTTGAGCCACGCGATCCCCGACAAGAACGTCGCGCAGGTGCTCGATCGCGCGCTCGACGCGCTGATCGCGCAGCTCGAGAAGCGGCGCACCGGCGCGACGGAGCGCCCGGGCCGCCGCACGAGCGACGGCAAGGCGCGCTACGTGCCGGCCGAAGTGAAGCGCGCCGTGTGGGCGCGCGACGGATCCGCTGCACGTTCGTCGGCACGAACGGCCAGCGCTGCGACTCGCACGCCTCGAACTCGATCACGTAACGCCGGGGACCAGGAGCGGCGCTTCGACGGTCGGCAATCTCAGACTGCGCTGCCGAGCCCACAATCAGTACGAGGCCGAACGTGCCCTCGGCAACCATGAACACGAAGCGCGAGCGCGCGGCACGAAGCGAAGCGCGAAGACGCGCACAGCACGCGAGGAACGCGACGCACGCGAGAACGACCCCGATCGGAGCGTCATCCCGTGGTTCCGGCATCTCGGCTGTTCACTCGAGAAGGCGCGGGCGCTGGCGGCGACGTGCGACGCGCTCGAAGGCGAGTCCGTCAAAGTTCGGCTGAAGCACGCGCTGAGTTCGCTCGCGCCGGCGAGCCCTCGCCCGCCGGACGGCCCCGCAAGCTACCGCAGCGCCGCGAGCCCGGCCTCGTAGAGCGCGGCGACTTCGTCGGCGCGCGCCATCGTCACGTCGAGATCGCGCAGCAGTCCGTCGTCGAGTCCGTAAATCCAGCCGTGCACGTGCAGCGTCTGGCCGCGCTGCCACGCCTCGCTCACGACCGTCGTCTGGCACACGTTCACGACCTGTTCGATCACGTTCAGCTCGCACAGCCGACGCACGCGCACGCGCTCGTCCGGCAGGTTCGCGAGCGAGCCGGCGTGCTTGTCGGCCACGTCGCGCACGTGGCGCAGCCAGTTGTCCACGAGGCCGAGCCGGTCGCCGCGCAGCGCGGCGGTGACGCCGCCGCAGCCGTAGTGCCCGCACACGATCACGTGCTTCACCTTCAGCACGTCCACCGCGAACTGCAGCACCGAGAGGCAATTCAGATCCGTGTGCACGACGACGTTCGCGACGTTCCGGTGCACGAAGATGTCGCCGGGCATCAGCCCGACGATCTGGTTCGCGGGCACCCGGCTGTCCGAGCAGCCGATCCACAGGTATTCGGGCGACTGCTGGTGCGCGAGCTTCAGGAAGAACTCGGCGTCCTGCGCGCGCAGCGACTGCGCCCAGGTCCGGTTCTTCTCGAGCAGGTGCGACAACGAGCGCATGCGTGCCTCCCAGGGTGGCGGGCGCCGAAGCTAACGCGGCGGGCGTCCGGCCCCAAGCGCAATCTCGCATCGCCTCGTCCCACGCGCTGCCGCTAGACTGCCGCCTCGCTCACTTTCCGAACGGAGGATTTCACGTGCGACCGAATCCGTACGACAAGGCCGTCCGCTTCCGCGCGCTGCACGAGCGCGCGGGCGCGTTCGTGATCGCGAACGTCTGGGACGCGGGCTCGGCGAAGCTCGTCGAGGCGCTCGGCTTCGAAGCACTCGCCACGTCGAGCGGCGCGGCGGCGACCGCGGCCGGGCTCTCGGACGGCGAACTCGGGCGCGAACGCGCGCTCGCGCACGCGGCCGCGATCGTCGAGGCGAGCGACCTGCCCGTCGCGGCCGACCTCGAGAACGGCTTCGGCGACTCGCCCGAAGCGTGCGCCGAGACGATCCGGCGCGCGGCGGCGATCGGCCTCGTCGGCGGCTCGATCGAGGACGCGACGGGCGATCCCGCGCGCCCGATCCACGCGCTCGAGCACGCCGTCGCGCGCATCGAGGCCGCGGTCGCCGCGTCGCGGGCGCTGCCGTTCCCGTTCACGCTCACGGCGCGCTCCGAGAACTTCCTGCACGGCGTGAACGATCTCGACGACACGATCCGGCGGCTCGTCGCCTTCGAGGCGGCCGGCGCCGACGTGCTCTTCGCCCCGGCGCTGCCGAGCCTCGAGGCCGTGCGCCGCGTGAGCGCGGCGGTCTCGAAGCCCGTGAACTTCATGGTCGCGATGCGCGGGCGCTCCTGGCCGCTCGCGGAACTCGAAGCCGCGGGCGTGAAGCGCGTGAGCCTCGCCTCCTCGCTCTACCGCGCGGCCCTGACGGGCCTGTACGACGCGGCGCGCGAGATCCGCGAATCCGGCACGTTCGGCTACGTCGACCGCTCGCGCACGACCACCGAACTCACCGCGGGCTGGAAGCGGCACGCGCGCGACGAAGGGGCCTCGCGCTGAGCACGGCGAACCGCGCGCCGCGCTTCGCTCAGTAGGGCAGCAGCACGAAGCGCGTCGTGCCGTGCCGCGCGCCGGCGATCGCCCGCGCGAAGTACACGCCCGTGTGCGACGTCGCGCCGTTCGCGTGCCGGCCGTCCCACCGGAAGTCGTGGACGCCCGCCGCGAGGTCGCCGTCGTGGAGCACGCGCACGCGCCGGCCGCTCGCATCGAACAGCTCGATCCGCGCAGGCGACGCCTCGGGCAGGAACAGCCGCAGGCTCGCGACCGCGTGCGAGGGCGTTCCGAGCGGCACGAGCCGAAGCGATGCGGGCGGCGCGGGCGCGCCGCCGGTCGCGTACGAATAGTCGAAGGCGCGGTCCTGTTGGACCTCGACGTCGTCGAAGACGAGCGTGTCGAGCCCGGACGAAGCGGGCGGCGAGAGCGTGAGCCGGTAGCGACCGGGCGGAAGCACGAGCGCGAAGCGCCCGTCGGCGTCGGTGTTGTCTCCCGGCGTCGGCACGCTCGTGCCGGTGAAGGCGTCGGCCGCGTCCCAGTCCGCGCCCGCGATCGCGCGCCCTTCGCGATCCGTCACGCGCCCGCTCACGAGCACGCCGGTCTCGAGCGTCACATCGAGCGTCGCGTCCGCCGCGAGGTCCACGTTCGCGACGCGCTTCGCCGCGAGCTTCGTGCCGGACGGCGCCTCGACGAGCAGGCGGTAGTTCCCGGGCGCGACGCGCGCGCGGAACACGCCCGCGCCGTCGGTGCGATTCTCGGCCGACGGCACGCGCTCGCCGTCGTCCGTGCGGTCGAAGGCGAGCCGCGCCCCGGCGACCGGCGCGCCGCCCGCGTCGCGCACCGTGCCCGACAGGTAGGCGGCGAAGACGAGCGAGAACTTGAGCGTGTCCGCGTTCGGCATCGTCCAGGGCGTGATGCGCGCCGGCGCGAGCTGCGTGCTCTCGGGCGGCGTCGCCGTCACCGAGAACGCGCCGTACTCCACGTACGCCGCGAACGTCCCGAACGGCGAAGAGACGTTGCCGAGCGACGGCACGCGCACGCCGTCGGCGAGGCGGTCGAACTCGATGCGCGTCGCGAGCACGGGCCGGCCCGCCGACGTGAGCACGCGCCCCACCTGCCGGAAGGCCGCCGCCAGCGTCCAGTCGAGCGCCGTCGTGCCCGCGATCTCGACGCCGCGCCGCATCTGCGGCGCGAAGCCGCTCCCGATCGGCGGCTGGACGAGCACGTCGTAGCGCCCGGGATCGAGCGTCAGCCGGTACGCGCCGCCGCCATCGGTGTTGTCGCTCGCGGGCAGCTTCACGCCCTCGAGGTCGAACACGTCGAAGTCGCAGTTCGGCACCGGCGCGCCGAGCGAGTCCGCGACGACGCCGCGCAACTCGTCCGCGCGCGCGGGCGCGGCGCACGCGCCCGCCCACGCGAGGGCGGCGAGCACGCCGGCGAGGGCGGCGTCACGCCTCATCGAACGAACGCCACCCGGCGGACGAGCGCGGAGCCGCCTTCGCCCGCGAGCCGGAGCCAGTAGACGCCCGCGCGCACCGGCGCGCCCGCGTCGTCGAGGCCGTTCCAGCGCACGGAGCGCTCGCCCGCTGCCTCGCCGCGGTAGAGCGTCGCGATCCTGCGCCCGCCGACGTCCCACGCCGCGAGTTCGACGCGGCCCGAGGCCGCCGCGAAGCGCACGGTGACGGCGTCGCGCGCCGGGTTCGGCCACGGCGAGGCGAGCGCGAGCCCGAGCCGCGCGGCGTCGGCGGGCACGTCGGCCGTGTGAGGGTGCAGCGCGAGCGTGACGACGGTGTCCGCGAGCGATCGGAAGTTCTCGATCACGAGCGTGTCGTACGCCGCGCTCGGCGGAATCACGCGCAGCCGGTAGAGATCCGTGTCGGTCACGACGCGCGCGGCGCCGGCCGGGCCCGTCACGTCGTCGATCGTGACGAGCAGCTGGTTGCTCGAGACCCGGATGAAATCCAGGTTGGCGCCCGGGACCGGCGTGCCGCTCCCCTGCACGACCACGTTCGCGTCCACCCAGTGCCCCTGCGGCAGCACGACGTTGCCGAGGTTCGTCGGCGCGTTCACCTGCACCGAGTCGAGCCGCAGCGACAGCAGTTTCGTCGAAACCGGCGGGTTGAACGTGACGCGGTACTTCCACGCGGGCACGAGCACGCTCACGGTGCCGGCGAGGTTCGTGGCGTCGTTCGGCGTTTCGAGCCTTCGCGGCGACGCCGCGGGCAGGCTGTCCACGTCGATGTCCACGTTCGCCACGCTCGCGAATCCCGGGGTCACGCAGTGCGCCGAGAGCGCGAAGCCCGGAGGCAGCGCGAAGTTCGGCAGCGTGACGTCGGCCGAGAGCGTGATCGAACGCGCCGTCACCGTGCCGTAGTTCTGCAGCGGCGGCGGCAGCACCGCGAAATCGTAGGTGCCCGCCGGCAGGACCGCGTGCGCGGTGCCCGTCGCGTCGGTCGTGTTGAGCGGCGTGAAGAGCTTCGCGCCGTTCGGCGACACGCGCGCCTGGAGCTTCGAGTCGAGGATCGGGAAGAACCCCGCGTCCGTCGCGGTCGCGGTCACGACGAAGCCCGCCTGCACGGCGACGTCGCCGAGCAGGAAGTCGCCGGCGGCGAGATCGAGGAACGGCGTCTGGACGGGAACGCGGTGCTGCGCGAGCGCCGGGATGATCTCGACCTGCCAGAAGCCGGGGTCCACGAGCGTGAGGAACGTGCCGTCGGCGTTCGTGCCGTCGTCCTGCACGTTGTTCGGCGCGTTCCCGAAGAGGTCCTTGAAGCGGATGTTCGTGTTCGGCACGCCGAAGCCGTCGGGACCGACGACGCGACCGGAGACGTACTTCCCGCTCGCGAGCGACAGGTTGAACGTCAGCGTGTTGTTGTTGATGCGGACGTCCGGCTCCTCCCACTGGAAGACGTGCTGGCCGAGCGGCGGACGGAACTTCACGACGTAGCGCCCGTTCGGAAGCGTGACGGCGTAGTTGCCGTTCGGGAGCGTGGTGTCGCCCGTGATCGTGACGGGCAGGCCCGACTGGCGGTCGAACACGTCGATGTCGCACGGATACAGGGGCTGTCCGCTCGTGTGCTGGATGTGGCCCTGGATGCCGAACGCGTGGGCGGGAACCGCGAAGCCGAGCAGGAGCAGCGTGAGGAAGGCGCGCACGTGGGTCTCTCCGTGGATCACTCGCCCGCCCGCGTCCACGCGAGTCCGAGCTGCAGGACGCGGCGGTCGTAGGCGCGATCGAGTCGCGACGAGGTCTGGTCGGTCCATTCGCCGGCGAGGATCGCCGTGAGGCCCGGGTGGAGTTCGCGGCGCACTTCGCCGCGCAGCTGCAGCCACTGGTCGCGGCGGCGGTAGTTCGAATCGCCGGACACCGCGTCGGTGTAGCGCGCGATGCCGGACCACACCCCGGCGTCGAGCCGCCACTTGCCGAGCGCCGCCGTCGCACCGCCGCCGACGACGCGGTCGGAGTGCGCGTACTTGGCCGCGTTCGTCCGCGTGCGGCCGACGAGCGCGTCGCCGCGCAGCGTCACGACGTTCCCCGCGCGCAGCGTCGCGAGCGCGTAGCCCTCGTTCGTCGCGGCGTCGCGGGCGTCGAAAAGCGTGACGAAATCGTCGTCCTGGCGCCGGCCCTCGAGGCGCAGCCGCAGGTTCGGCGAGACGACCTGGCGCACGCCGAGACGCGTCTCGAGCCGCGAGAACTCGCCGCCGTCGGCGTCCGCCGGGAACTTGAGACGGCTCGGCGTCGCCTCGACGTCGGCCCGCACCTGCGTCGCGCCGCGGCGCACGCTCGCCGACAGGCCGGCCCACCCGTAGCTCGCTTCCGAGAATTCGCTCCACAGCTCGCCGCCCGCTTCGAGCGCGAGCCCGAGCTTCGTCGAGCGCCCGAGCCTGCGGCCGGTCTCGACCGAACCCGAGAGCTGCGCGCCGCGATCCGGCGCCGAGAGCGAGGAATTCGGGAAGCGGTCCGAATCGTCCGAGCCACGCAGCTCGAGACCGAGCGTCGGGACGTCCCACGGCGAACTGGCGCGGGCCGGCCCCGCGACCAGCAATCCGAATAGGACGGCGAGCAGCCGTCCACGGCCCTTCACCACGTCGAGACCTCCCGGCGCCACGCGTTCCAGTGCGCCGCGTCGCGGGCGCGCGCACGGCCGGCGTCGCGCCACGAATGGATGGCGCGCACGCGCGCGAGCGAGAGTCGCGCGTACGCGGTGAACGAACGATCCGACCAGTCGGCGCCGGCCGAGCGGTAGCCGCCGGCGAACGAGCGCCACGCGCGCGCCGCGGACGGGCCGAACTCCCAGGCGAGGTGCGCGGCGAGGTTCCCGAGGTCTTCCTCGGCGTCGCCGTCGCGCGCGCGCTCCCAGTCGAGCCACAGCGTCTCTTCCCCGCTCACGAGCTGGCCGGGATGGAGGTCGCCGTGGATCCACGCCGGCGTCACCGCGAGTTCCGGACCCGCGGCCGCCTCGACTTCGCGGCGCAATTCGGTCGCGAGCGCCTCGTCGGCTTCGGCGACGAGCGCGACCTGGCGCCGCGCGGCCGAGCGCGCGGCCTCGAATCCGGCGCCCGCGTGCGAGGCGCCGCGCTGCGCGTGCACGCGCGCGCGCTGCACGCCGGCCTCGCGCCAGGCCGCCGCGTCGTCGGGGCCGGCGCCGGCGCGGCCGCGCGCGGCGCGGCTCGACCAGCCGTCGCATTCGCGCGCGGGC
>JBGAOA010000109.1:0-8560 GCA_044222065.1 Candidatus Eiseniibacteriota bacterium | reverse complement strand
ACGCTCGCGACCGGCGACGACGAGTTCGCGCGTTCGGCGATCGAGACGATCGACGGCATCGCCGCGATCCGGCGCGAGCTGCCGGGCGTGCTCACGAGCCTCGGCGTCTCGAACGTGTCGTTCGGCCTGTCGAAGGAGGCGCGCGCGGTCCTGAACAGCGTGTTCCTCTACCACTGCGTGCAGGCCGGCCTCGACCTGGCGATCGTGAACCCGGCCGACATCATCCCGTACGCCGAGATCGCCGAGGAGGACCGGCGGCTCGCGGACGACCTCGTGTTCGACCGCGCGCCGGACGCGCTCGCGAAGTTCATCGCTCGCTTCGAGGGCCGGACGTCCGAATCGCGCGAGAAGGCCGACGAGGCCGCCGAGGCGGCGATGTCGGTCGAGCAGCGCCTGCACTTCCAGATCCTGCACCGCAAGCCGGCGGGCATCGAGGCGCTCGTGGACGCCGCCGTGAAGCGGCAGGCCGCCGTCGCCGTGCTGAACGACGTGCTGCTGCCCGCGATGAAGGAAGTGGGGGACAAGTTCGGCGCGGGCGAGCTGATCCTGCCGTTCGTGCTGCAGAGCGCGGAGGTCATGAAGCGCGCCGTCGCCCGGCTCGAGCACTACCTCGAGAAGAAGGACGACGTTTCGAAGGGCAAGGTCGTGCTCGCGACCGTGTACGGCGACGTGCACGACATCGGCAAGAACCTCGTGAAGACGATCCTGTCGAACAACGGCTTCACGGTGCACGACCTCGGCAAGCAGGTCCCGGTGCAACGAATCGTCGAGGAGGCGAAGGCGCTCGGCGCCGACGCGATCGGGCTGTCCGCGCTGCTCGTCTCGACCAGCAAGCAGATGCCGGCCGTGGTCGCCGAGCTGCACCGCCAGTCGCTGCCGTTCCCCGTGCTGATCGGCGGCGCCGCGATCAACCGCAACTTCGGCCGGCGCGCGGCACTCGTGGACGGCGAGGTGTTCTACGAGCCGGGCGTCTACTACTGCAAGGACGCGTTCGAGGGTCTCGACACGATGAACGCGCTCGCCGGCGCCGAGTCGCGCGGCGCGCTCGTCGAGAAGTGCCGCGCGGAGGCGTTCGAGTTCAAGACCCAGAGCGTCGAGCTCGAAAAGCGCGCCGCGGCCTCGAGCGCGATGCAGCGCGACTTCAAGGTGACCGTGTCGCGCGACGTCGCCGCGCCCCCGCCGCCGTTCTGGGGCGCGCGCGTCACGCCGGTGAAGGACGTGTCGTTCGCCGGCATGTACGACGGCATGGACCTCAAGACGCTCTACCGCCTGCACTGGGGCGCGCGCGGCAGCGGGCCCGAGACCGAAGCGCTGATCCGCGACGACTTCGAGCCGCGCCGGCTGCGTCTGCAGCGCGAGGCCGAATCGAAGGGCTGGCTGCGTCCGACGGCCGTGTACGGGTACTTCCCGGTGCAGAGCGACGGGCAGGACCTCGTCGTCTACGACCCGGCGTCCTTCGCCGCCGGTTCGCTCACGGCGCGCGGCAAGATCGAGGAGGTCGTGCGCTTCACGTTCCCGCGCCAGGCCGAGCGCGAGGGGTTGTGCCTCTCGGACTACTTCCAGCCTGTGGACTCGAGCCGCTTCGACGTGCTGCCGCTGCAGGTCGTGACCGTCGGCCCGTACGTGGACGAACTCGGCGCCGCGCTCAATAGGCGCGGAGAGTACGCCGAGGCGCTGTTCGTGCACGGGCTCGGAGTGTCGGCGGCCGAAGGCCTCGCCGAGTGGCACCACGCGCGCATCCGCGCGGAACTCGGGCTCGAACGGGAACGCGGCAAGCGCTACTCGTTCGGCTACAGCGCGTGCCCCGACCTCACGGACCAGGCGAAGCTCTTCAAGCTGCTCGCGCCCGAGGAGGCGATCGGCGTCACGCTGACGAGCGCCTATCAGCTCGTGCCGGAGGCGAGCACGAGCGCGCTGATCGTCCATCACCCCGAGGCGATGTACTACCTCGTGAAGGGCTGAACGGAGTCGGGCGACGCGGGCCAACGGTCTTGGGCGGCCCCGCGACCGCCCAGCATCATCATTGCGGCCATGCATCGCGGGTGAGTCCCGTGAGATCCCCGGCGACGGCCGTGCGGCGGCGCCGACCTCGGAGCGACACGTGTCCCAAGGCGACATCACGCAGCTGCTGATCTCGCTCCGCGACGGCCGTCGCGCGGCCGTGGACGCGCTCCTGCCGCTCGTCTACGAGGAGCTGAAGCGCATCGCGCGCGCCCGCCTCGGCTGGCGCGAGGGCTCGCAGACGCTCGACACCACGGCGCTCGTCCACGAGACGTACCTGAAGCTGTTCGACCAGACGCGCGTCACGCTCAACGACCGCCGGCACTTCTTCGCCGTCTCGGCGATGGCGATGCGCCAGATCCTCGTGGATCGCGCGCGGCGGCGCGCCGCGGCGAAGCGCGGCGGGGCGCGGCAGCGGGTGAACCTCGACGACGCGAACCTCGCGGTCGAGGACGCGGCGGAGACGGTGCTCGCGATCGACCAGGCGCTGCGCCGCCTCTCCGAAGTGGACGAGCGGCTCACGCGCGTCGTGGAGCTGCGCTTCTTCGCGGGCTTCTCGGTCGAGCAGACCGCCGACGTCGTCGGCGTGGACGCGCGCACGGTGAAGCGCGACTGGAGGAAGGCGCGCGCGTTCCTCTACGACGCGCTCGCGGCGTCGGGGGACGCGTGAACGCCGGCGGGAACTCCCCGCTCTCGCGCCTCGACGCCGCGACGTGGGCGCGGATCGAGCCGATCGTGGACGAGGCGCTGGAACTCGAGGGAGCGGAGCGCGCGGCGTTCCTCGAGCGCGCCTGCGCGGGGGAGGCGCCGCTGCGCGCGATCGTCGAGGCGCTGCTCGCGGCCGACGCGGACGCCGAGCAATTCCTCGAGCGGCCGCTCGCCGAGGTCGCACCCTCGCTGCTCGCGCCCGAGCCGGACGCCGCGGGCGAGGCCGTCGCCGATGCGGGCCGGCGCTTCGGTCCCTGGGAGACGCTGCGCGAGGTCGGGCGCGGCGGCATGGGCGCCGTGTACGAGGCGGTTCGTTCCGGCAGCGACTTCCGCCAGCGCGCGGCACTCAAGGTCATCAAGCGCGGACTCGACACCGACGAGATCCTCGAGCGCTTCCGGCGCGAGCGCCGCATCCTCGCGGCGCTCGAACACCCGAACATCGCGCGCCTGCTCGACGGCGGCGCGAGCGAGGACGGCCGCCCGTGGCTCGCGATGGAGTTCGTCGAGGGCGAGCCGATCACCGAATGGTGCGATGCGCGCCGCCTCGGGATCGACGAGCGGCTGCGGCTGTTCCTCGGCGTGTGCGACGCGGTGCTGCACGCGCACCGCGCGCTCGTCGTTCACCGCGACTTGAAGCCCGGGAACATCCTGGTCTCGACGAAGGGCGAGGTGAAGCTGCTCGACTTCGGCGTCGCGCGGCTGCTCGCGGGCGAGGGCGAGGACGCCGAGGCGACCGTCGCCGGGCTGCGCGCCTCGGCGCTCACGCCGCGCTACGCGGCGCCGGAACAGCTCCGGGGCGATCCCGCGACGACGGCGACCGACGTCTACGGTCTCGGGCTCGTGCTGTACGAACTCGTCGCCGGGCGGCGCGCGCGCGAGGGCGACACCGGCTCGTTCGAGTCGCTCGCGCGCCGCGTGCTCGAACGCGACGTCGAGGCACCGTCCGCGGCCGCCGGGCGCGCGGGCGACGGCGCGCCCGCGCCCGAAGCGGTCGCCGCGTGCCGCGCCACGACGGCCGAACGCCTGCGCCGGAGCCTGCGCGGCGACCTCGACGCGATCGTGCTCACGGCGCTCGCGCGCGATCCGCGGCGCCGCTACGCGTCGGTCGAGGCGCTCGCGGACGACCTGCGGAGCCACCTCGCGAACGAGCCGGTGCGCGCGCGCCCCGCCTCGCGCGGCTACCGCCTCGCGAAGCTCGTCGCCCGCCACCGCCTCGCATTCGGGGCGGGCGCGCTCGCGGTCGTCGTGCTCGCGGGCTACGCGATCACGCTCGCCGTCCTGCTCGAGCGCCAGCGCGAGGCGCGGCGGGCGGCCGAGGCGTCGGCGCTCGAGGCGAAGCGCACGCGCGACTTCCTCGCCGGCATGCTCGCGACCGGCGGCATGCCGCGTTACACGACGTTCGAGAGCATGGGCGGCTCGACGAACGCCGACCTGCGGCTGCGCGACGTGCTCGATCGCGCCGCAAGGGCGGTGGACGACTACTTCGCGGAAGAGCCGAACGCGCGGCTCGCGATGCACCTCACGCTCGGCGAGACCTACCAGTCGCTCGGCGAGAGCGGCGCGGCCGAGACGCAGTTGAAGCTCACGGAAGCGCAGGCCCGCACACTCGGCGACACGAAGACGTTTTCGACCGCGAACGACCAGCTGTTCCGGCTCTACGAGCACCAGGGGAAGGACGCGCTCGCGCTCGAGGCGATCACGCGGGCGGAGTCGGCGGCGGCCGTCGGGTACGGACCGCGGAGCCGCGAGTACGCGATGATGCTCGGCGGGCACGCGCGCTCGCTGCTGCGGGCCGGCCGTCCGGACTCGGCCTTCGTGCTCGCGACGCGCGCGGTGGAGATCGCGCGCGCCCAGAGCGCCACAGACTCGGCGTACCTGTGCTCGACGCTCGGGGATCTCGGCCGCGCGCTCGCCGACCTCGGCCGCTACGACGAGGCCGAGACGCCGCTGCGCGCGAGCCTGGACTGGGCGCGACGCAACTTGCCCGTGGAGCACCAGAGCGTGCTGGCCTGCAAATCGAACCTCGCGAGCGTGATGCGGGAACTCGGGCGGTACGGTGAAGCGGACACGCTCTACCGCGAGGTGATCGCCGTGCGGCGGCGGCTCGAGCCGGGAACTCTCGATCTCGCGATCACGCTGAATTCGTTCGGCATGCTGCAGCGCGACATGAAGCGCTATCCCGAGGCCGAGTCGGCGCTCGTCGAGGCGTCCGCGATCCGCACGCGTGGGCTCGGCGCGGACAACCGGCTCACCGTGAGCACCCGCGCGAGCCTCGCGATCCTGTACCTGCGCACCGGGCGCGCCGCCGAGGCCGCACGCATGCACCGCGAGATCCTCGCGATCCGGAGGCGCACGCTCGGGCCCGACCACCCGCTCGTCGCGAGCTCGCTCGTGAACCTCGGCGACGCGCTCGCCGGCCTCGGCCGCACCGCGGAAGCCGAGCGCGATTACCGGGACGCGCTCGCATTGCGCCGGCGCGTGCTGCCGGCCGGGCATCCCGACACGCGGAAGGCGCTCGAGTCGCTCGCGAAACTCTACGACACGAGCGGCCGGCCCGCGCTCGCGGCCGCAACGCGCGCGGACACCGCGCGCTGACCGGAATTCCTTCGGCGACGGCGCCCTTGTGCGCCGCCTCCTCCGTGCGCGAAGGTGCGCGCATGACCACGCCCGCCACGAGCTACGACCCCGCGGTCCTCGAAGGCCGCCGGGTGCGCATGGAGCCGCTCGACCTCGACGCCCACTGGGACGGACTGCTCGCGATCGGCCTCGAGCCCTCGCTGTGGCGCTGGACGATCAGCGTCGCGCGCGAGCCCGCCGACCTGCGGCGCTACCTCGAGCAGGCGATTCGCGAGCGCGACGAGAAGCGTTCGGTGCCGTTCGCGACGCGCGATCTCGTGAGCGGGCGCATCGCGGGCTGCACGCGCTTCGGCAGCATCGACACGCACCACCGGCGCGCCGAGATCGGCTGGACGTGGGTCGGCTTGCCGTTCCAGCGCTCGCACGTCAACACCGAGGCGAAGTACCTCATGCTGCGCCACGCGTTCGAGACCTGGGGCTGCGCGCGCGTCGAGTTCAAGGCGAACGCGCTGAACGAGAAGTCGTGTCGCGCGATGGAGCGCATCGGCTGCGTGCGCGAGGGCGTCCTGCGCCGCCACATGATCCGCGACACGGGCGAGTGGCGCGACACGGTCTACTACAGCGTGCTCGACGACGAATGGCCCGCGGTGAAGGCGCGGCTCGAGCGCCTCGTGGCCGACGGAGCCCCCGGCACGCGATGAGGATCGTCGTCACCGGCGCGACGGGGTTCGTCGGGGGCGGCTCGCCCGGCGGCTCGTCGCCGACGGACACCGGGTCGCGACCGTGGCGCGCGATCCCGGGCGCGCGACAGCGCTCGCGGCGCTCGGCGTCGAGGTCCACCGCGGCGACATCACGGACCGCGAGTCGCTGCGCGCCCCGCTCCGCGGTGCGGACGCCGTCTACCACGTCGCGGCGTGGTACAAGGTCGGCGCGCGGAACGCCGACGAAGCGCGCCGCATCAACGTGGACGGCACGCGCAACGTGCTCGAGTTGGCGCGCGAACTCGGCGCCGCGAAGTGCGTGTACACGAGCACGCTCGCCGTGTTCGGCGACACGCGCGGCCGCATGGCGCTCGAGGGCGAGCGCGACCACGGCCCGTTCACGAGCGTCTACGACCTCACGAAGTGGGAGGCGCACTGGAACGTGGCGGAGCCGCTCCAGCGCGCGGGCGCGCCGATCGTGATCGTGCAGCCCGGCGTGATCTACGGCCCCGGCGACCAGAGCGTGTTGCACGAGACCTGGGTCCAGTACCTCACGCGCCGGCTGCCGCTGCTGCCGCAGGGCGCCGAGTATTGCTTCGCGCACGTGGACGACGTCGTCGAGGGCCACGTGCTCGCGATGGATCGCGGGCGCGCGGGGGAGAGCTACATCATCGCGGGGCCGCGGCACTCGATGATCGAGGCGATCACGATCGCCGAACGCATCACCGGCGTGCCCGCGCCGCGCTTCCACGCTTCGCCCGCGCTGCTCCGGGCGATGGCCGGCGTGATGGGTGTCGTCGGCGCGGTCGTCCCGCTGCCGCAGAGCTTCAGCGCCGAGGGCCTGCGCGCGATCGCCGGTGCGACGTACGTGGGCGACAACACGAAGGCGAAGCGCGAACTCGGATACGCGCCGCGCGCGCTCGAGGCCGGGCTGCCGGACGCGCTGCGGTGGGAGCTGGAGCAGCTCGGCGTGAAGCCCGCGTTCTAGGCCGACGCGGGCCCTGCACGCACGACGCCGCGCCCGCCCGAAGGCGAGCGCGGCGTTCGTGCCTCCCGTCCGTGCGTCTCAGCGCCGCTTCTCGACTGCGGAGACCGCGGCGATCGTGCCGCCGATCGGGACGCGCGTGAGGAACCAGTAGCCGCCGAGCACGCCGTCCATCAGCCCTGCGCAGTCGGAGCGCCGCCAGCTCCACAGATCGAAGCCCGTGTGCACGACCATGCCGTGCTCGCGTCCGCGATACACCGTCATGCACGGGAACGTCTGGCCGCTCGGGATGCGAATCCTGTAGAGCGAGTCCAGCACGGACTCCTGCGTGCCCCCGTTCGGCGGCAGGGCGTATTCGAGGATCGAGTTCGGATTCAGGATGTACTCGTACGTCGAATTCGTCAGGTAGAAGTTCCCCGACGTGCGCCCGGGCGGCACCGGGTCCGTCGCGGCCGTGCGGAACGCGATCGTCGCGGGGAACGCCGACGGCGGCGCCGGGGTCGCCACGCCGAGGCCGCGCTCGGGCGCGCGCGACAGCGTCGGCTGCACGCGGATCGCGCTCTGCCAGCCGGAGCCGTCGTACGTGAGCTGGCCGGGGAAGAGCTCCGCGGGGAATACCTGCGAGTCGAACGTCTGCCCCGTGGTGTTGTTGAAGGTGCGGTCGTAGGGGACGAGATTCGCCGTCGCGGGCAGCCCCGCGAGCCACAGCCGGCCGCCCGCGGCCACGTACGCGCTGAGCGAGTTCTGGCGTCCGGGCACGCTCATGTACCGGAGCGCGCTCATGGGGTTCGCGGCGCTCGTTCCCGGCTCCGTGTTGAACGCGCTCTCCTTGCTCGTGAGCCACAGCACGTGCCGGTACTGCCCGAGCACCGACAGCGGAACGCCGAGGTCGGCCTGGCCGGTGCGTGTGCCGAGCGTGTCGAACGAATAGCCCGCGAGGAGGCCCGGCGTGGACAGCGTACCCGCGGGCTTGCCGACCCACGGGTACCCGCCGCGCGCGTAGAGGAACGTGTCGAGCTCGGCCGCGTTCGGCCACGGCCCGACGTTTCCGGTCGTCACCGGGAGCCGCGTGTCGTCGACGACGAGCAGTTCCTTCACGAACGACTGGCCGACCGGAACGAGGCGCAGCACGGCGCGCGAGGTGAGCCCGACCTCGTCGCGCGCCTCGATGTAGAGCACGTGCTCGGCGGTCGCCGCCGCGCCGCGGAACGGACCGATGCTCGCGGACGTGTTCGCGGGACTCCAGTCGCTCCACTCGCCGTGCACGACGTCGAGCGTGCGGCGCGTGAGGCTCCCGGGTTCCGTCGTCGGATCGAGCACCCAGCGGTAGCCGCTCAACGACGAGCCCTGGACCGGTGTGCCGAACCAATTCACTTCGAACGCGACGCGTTGCGGGTACTCGAAGCGTGGCGCGACGGGCGGAGTGCTCACGGCGGGCGCGTACTGGAAGAACGGCGAGCGGACGGTCAGCGCCGGGCCATTGAGATCCGCGGCGACGATCCGCATGTTGAGGAGGTTCGTGCTGAAATTGAAGACGGGGCTGTAGTCCCCCTGCTCGTCGATCGCGACGACGGCGAAGACGTAGTCC
>JBGAOA010000018.1:0-63807 GCA_044222065.1 Candidatus Eiseniibacteriota bacterium | reverse complement strand
GGACTCCGACGAACTCGAAGACCTCGCACAAGAGGGCCTGGTCGGACTGCTGCGAGCCGTTCGGTGCGGCGGCGTGCGGAACCGGGAGGCGATGGAGGTCACGATCGCGAAACGCGTGGCGATCAACCGCATGCGACGGAAACAATGGACCGAAGCGCTCGAGGGCGATCCGGGCGTCGTCGTGCCCGAGGGGGACGACGAACCGCTCGATCCCGAGGAGGCGCAGTTCTACGTTCGCGTCCTGCTCGAGTCGCTCGGCGAGAAGTGTCGCGAGCTGTTCGATCGATGGGTCGAGTCGTTCAATCTCGCGTCCGTCGCGCAACACCTCGAGATCACGCACGCCGCGGCGCGCAAGCGCTCGGAGCGCTGCCGTGAGCGCGCGCTCGAGATCTGCCGGGCGGATCAGGGCCCGCTCGGCGACTGGGCGCGCAACCTTTTGGGGCTCGCATGAACGACACGCCGGAACACGACTGGGTTCGTGGGCGCCTGGCGGCCTACGTGACGGGGTGGCTCGATGAAACGGATCGAGCGCGATTCGAGCGGCACGTGAGCGACTGCCCGGAGTGCCGCGACGCGCTCGAGTCCCTGCGAACCCCGGACGCGAACCTCGGCCGCCACCTGCCGGACGCGATGATCGCTCAGTGGGAACGCCGCCGTGATCGTTTGAAGGGCCTGCAACGCGAGATCGTTCGGCGCCATCTCGCGGGCTGCGACGAATGTTCCGACACGTTGAGACGCCTCGGGCACGAACCCGTGCTCGAGCGCGTCGAGGCGCTCGAGCCCTCGGCGGAATTGCTCGCGAGCATCGCTCCCCGTTCGGAAGGGGCGACGCCGAGGCCGCCCCGCGTCGAGCGCATCGAGTCGTTCTGGCGGCGGCGCGAATTCTGGTTCGGCGGCGCATTCGGCGGCGCGATCGCGGCCGCGGCGGCGGCCCTGCTCGTCATGGGCCCGCTCGGGCGCGGCGGCGGCGAGATCGGCGAGCCGGAGGGAGGCGTCACTCGGGGCGTCCGCAACGATTCGCTGTTGCGCCTCGAACTCGGGGCGGGCCCCGCGACACGCACGCTCGTGGCGCGCGAAGGTCCTGCCTCGGCGTCGGGCGCGAACGACACGCTGCTCGTGCCGCGCCCGGAAGAACGGCGTCTTCGTCTCGCGCTCGTGCTGGATCCCGAACTGCCTCCGAACGCCCCGGTCGAGGTCGCCCTGATCACGACGCGCGGGGAGATCCTGCAGCGCATGACCGTCGAAGGCGCCTACCTGCTCGACGCGGAGCGCGGCCCGCTGATCCGCGCGGAGGGCGACTGGCCGACCGCGGACGTCGTGCTGCGCCTCTCGTGGGAGGACGCGACGGGAGCGGTGCGTCTCGCTCACTTCCCGATCCATCTGCGCCCCTGACGCACGACCGGACGCCAGGTCCAATCGACCGCACGCGACTCGGGATGCGCTAGTCTGACCGCCCGGGCCGCCGCTCTCGCGGTTCGGATCTCCACGAACCTCGGAGGATCCGCGCATGCACTCGACCGCCGTGCACGTGCCGAGCGTCGCTCGCTCCCGCGCGAGCCACTGGTCCGTCCGTCCGCTCGCGATCATCGCCCTCACCCTGCTCCTCGCCGGCTGTGCTGCCCGGCCTTCGGCTCAGGCTCCCGCCGCTCCGCCGCCTTCGGCCGCCGACTCGCTCGAAGCCGAGTCGCAGGCCTTGCGGATGGCACGCGACTGGTCCGGTTCGCTGGACGTCGCGCAGACGTTCGTCCGCTGTCTCGAAGCGGACCCTGAAGCGCCGCGCTGGAGGCTGCTGGACGCCCGCCGCAATCACGACTTCCTCGCGGGGATGATCGCGGCTCCAGAATCGCTGCGGCGCAAGCTCGAAGTCGGCGACAGCCTCGACGTGCTGTTCGTGGACTGCTACGAGCGGGAGGTGTACGACAGCGCCGCGACGCTGGCCCGACTCGAGCTGCCGCTCGTGCTCGCGGCGTGCGGGGACTCGAGCTACGAGGCGGCGCGCGCGTACAACAACGTCGCCGTGACCGTGATGGAACTCGGGGATTATGACGAGGCGATTCGTGCGGCCGAGGCGGCGCTGGCGATCAATCGCAAGGAACTCGATCCGTTGCATCCCGCGATCGACGCGGCGCTCAACAATCTCGCTACGCTGTACGAGGACGTGGGAAAGCTGGCGGAGGCCGAGGCGTTGTATCGGGAATCGGTCGCCCTGTCTCGAGATCACGACGACGACGAGTCGATCGCCACGGGGCTCAACAACCTCGGTCACACGCTCGACCTGCAAGGGAACTTCCCCGAGGCCGAGGAGGTCTTGAAGGAAGCGATCCGGCTACGGGTGAAGGCGCTCGGGGATTCCGCTCCGGACGTCGCTCAAGCGCGGCTCAACTACGCCGCGGCGCTGCGCAAGCAGGGCCGCGACGAAGAGGCGCTCCCGATCGCCCGCGCCGCGCTCGCCACCTACGAGCGCACGCCGGACCGAAACCTTTCGGACTTCGCGAAGGGCGTTCAGGTGCTGGGAACGATCGAGTACTTCCGGGGAGACTATTCCATCGCGCAGCGGACCTTTCGCCGCGCCATGGACATTCAGGAATCCGCCCGCCTCGGAAACGTCCCGGCGCACGCTCGCACGGCGATGAACTGGGCGAGCTGCGCGATGCATCTCGGGCAGTGGGGGCGCGCCCGCACCACGTTGCTCGGGGCGGAGGAGACGCTTCGTCGGAGCCGCGGCCGATTGAGCGGCGACTACATCGGAGCCGAGATCAATCTCGGAGACGCGACGCTCGGCGTCGGCGACGTGCGTCGCGCCGAGCGCTACTTCGCCGACGCCGCGCGCGACTACGAGGCGGCCCGGGACCTGAGCGTGACAGGCCGGGGTGAAGCGATCGACGTGGAGTCGCCGTTTCCGAAGCTCGCGCTCGTGAGACTCCGACTCGGGGATGCGGACGGCGCATGGAGCGCAATCGAGCGTTACCTCGCGCGCGACCTCGCCGAGGAACTCATGCGCGGCGACGCTTCGGTTCGGCTCGACTCGCTGCGCCGCGAAGTTGCGGACGCGGCGCGCGCGGCGGAGGCGCTCGCGCGCGCCGCCGACGTTCGTGCGGACGAACGGCTGCAGGCGCAGAAACGGTTGGAGTTCGCGGAGGCGCGCTGGATCGACGCCGGACTCGAGGTTCGCCGCCGAGGCGCGGGCACGACGGGCGTCGCGACCCTCGAGACCGTCCGAAGCGCCCTTCGCCCGGACGAAGCACTGGTCGGGTGGCTCAGTGTGACCGCCGCGGACAACGCTCGCTCCGACTATGCCTACGTGATGCGCGCCGGGGGCTCGCCGCAGTGGTTCCCGTTGCCCGCCGAGTCTTCGCGCAACGGAGTCGTCACCGCGGCACGTGGCGCGTTACAGATTCCGGGGAGCCCCATGTCGTCTGCCGTGGTGTGTTATCGCGCGCGTCTGGCGCCGCTCATGGGCGCGCTCCAAGGTGTGCGGAGGCTGGTGGTCATTCCCTCGGGTGACATGCACGGCGTGCCGATCGAACCGCTCGCTGACGCGGGTGCGCCGTCGATGGGGGAGCGCTTCGAGGTGTCCTACGTCCCGTCGGCGACGCTGTTCGCCTGGGAGCGGGGCCGCGCCGCGGGGCAGCCGCGCGGGGGCGCGCCACGCGTCGTGTGCTTCGCCGATCCACCGTTCTCCGACGACGCACTGCGCGAGATGAGCGCCGAGGGGCGCTGCGGGGGGCCGAGCGTCGATCTCGGCGCCGACCGGAGCACCACGCGGTCGTTCGCACTGGGCGACTCGCTGCGCCGGACCGCGAGCGCGGACCGGCGCTTCGTGTCGAGACTCCCGCGCCTGCGCGGCACGCGGCTCGAGATCGAGGCGTTGCGCAAGCACGCGGATCCGGACAGCCGGTTCTTGTTCGGGGAGCGGAGCAGCGAGCAGGAGCTGGTCCGACTCGCGCGCGACGGTGAACTGCAGCGCGCGGCGATCCTGCACTTCGGGACGCACGCGCTCGTGGATCCGCGCCGGCCCGAGCGTTCTGCGCTCGTGCTGTCGCAGATCGCGCTTCCAGATCCCGTCGACGCCGCGATCGAGCGCAGGCGAATCTTCGACGGCCTCGTGTCCGCGCGCGAGATCTCGAGCGAGTGGCGGCTCGGCGCCGATCTCGTGACGCTGTCGGCCTGCGAGACGGGTCTCGGCCGCTTCGCGGGCGGCGAGGGCTACCTCGGGCTCGCGGACGCGTGCCTGCGGCGCGGGGCGCGCAGCGTGCTCGTGAGCCTGTGGGAAGTAGACGACCGCGCGACGTCGCTGCTCATGAATCGCTTCTACGAGACGCTCCTCGCGAAACCCGGCGGACTCGCCCGCAAGTCGGAGGCGCTGAACGACGCGAAACGCTGGCTGCGGGAGTACCGCACCAGCGACGGCCAGCGTCCGTATGCGCATCCGTACTACTGGGCGGCGTTCGTGCTGGTCGGCGACGCGGGGTGAGTCGATCCCGTCGCGAAAAGGCTCGAAGCGGACACCGGAGGGTGTTCCGCCTCGAGCCTGCGATGGTCTCGGGATTCCACCGCCGCGGCTACCGCGAGAAGTAGGTCGCGATGCCGACCCTCACGAACGATCCCGAGTAGTCGATGTCGACGGGCAGGATCACGCCCTCGGAGGTGGGCTGTTCGAGCTTCGCCGAACGCTGACCGAAGGCTCCGAGGAGGGAGAACTGTCCGCCGAGGTTGCACTCGACCATGCCCATGAACTGTCCGCCGACAGCCGCGCCCTCGATCGTCCGATTCATGATGAGGTCGCCGTCGTAGGTCTGCTGAATCCCGCCGGACATGTTGTAGAGGCTCACTCCGCCGCCGAACCCGACCGCGAAGCCCTTCGCGCGCCCGAGCATCAGCCCGACGTTGGCTTCGATCACGTCGGCCGCGAAGTCGCCCATGACCTTGTGACGCCCCGCCTCCATGTCGAGCGCGACGGGGAGCCGCTCGTAATCCAGCGACGCCATCCAACCCTCACCGCGCAACCGGACCCCGCCGCCCCCGGCGGGCGTGCGGGACGGATCGTTCGTCAGCGCACCGGCGTTCCGGCCTTCCTGAACCAGTTCGCTCGCCCACGATCCCAGCGCGACCTGGTTCGAGCTGCCGTACGCCTCCGCTCCGAACATCGTCTGCGCCACGGCGGACTTCACCGTCAGGATCGTCAGCAGCGCCGTCCACACCATCGCCTTCCGCATGACCTGCCTCCTCGCATTGGGTCGCCGCTCGATGGGAGTCGGCGCTTCCACGTCTCGGGCTGTCGCCGGAGTTCGCCTCCGGCGTGTGTCGAGTCGGCCCGCCGGTGCCGGGAGTTCGATTCGGGGGCGAGGGCTTCCTCGACCGAGTCGTCCGACCGCGCATCCGCGCGCTTCACCCTCGGAGTCGGGGAGGGGCGCCAGGTGTGACGCCGTATTCGGAAGCCCCCCGCGGCGGCCTAGAGGTGGTTCAGGAGAGCCGAGCGGACCAGGCCTCGCTGCGCCGCGAGGTTCGGCACACCGTCGCTCGCGGCGCGAACCAGGGTGCGCTCGATCTCGCCGCCGCCTCGGGGGTCGGCGGCGCGGAGCGTGACCGTGCCGTCGTCGAGCATCTCGACGATCACGTTGGCGCCACCGTTCGGCGCGCCGCCAGCGAGCGGTTCGAGCTCGAGCTCGCCGAGACTCACATAGTCCTCGGCGCGGTCCCCGTACTGCACCACCTCGACGATGAGCCGGCTCTGGCCCGAACGCGTCGCGAAATAGGTGCGGGCCGCTCGCGAGGGAAGCGGTGAACCGCGTTTGATGACGGGATCGAAGCCGGGACGTCCCGTCGAGGCGTCGATCGTGCGGACGGCCACTGTGTGTCCGCTGACGCCGCGCAGTTCGGGAGGAAGCTGGCGGGGGCGGGCCTCGTCGCCGAGCTGAGCCGCCCGCAGGGCGGCGCCGAGCGCCACGGCGCGACTCGGTTCGTGGTGCAGCACGCGCTGCTCCGGACCGTCGAACAGCCGCTCGAGCCGGCGCCGGACCGCCGGCACCATCGAGCCACCGCCCACCATCAGCACCGAGTGGACGTCGCGGGGGCGCAGTCCCGCCTGAGTCAGACAACGCTGGCAGCACGCGATCGTCGCCTCGATGAGTTCGCTCACGGACTGTTCGAACTCGGCGCGCTCGAGCACGATCTCGACCGCACGCTCGCCGAGCATCACCACGCGCGCCACGCGCGGAGCGTCGCTCGTGCACAGCGCGATCTTCAGTTCCTCGGCCGCCCGCCGTAGGTCGAGAACGGAGCGCGCGCTCAGCGCGGGCACGTCCCCGAACGCGCGCTCGAACTGGGCGAGGATGATGCCGCCCACGCGTTCGTCGAATTCCTTGCCGCCGAGGTCCGTGAGCCCGTCCTTGGCGAGCACGTAGACACCTTTCTCATCCATGCAGATGGCGCTCACGTCGAACGTGCCGCCGCCGAGGTCGTACACGACGAAGACCCGGTCGCGATCCTCGCTCACGATGCCGTAGTGCAGCGCGGCGGCCACCGGCTCCTCGATGAGGCCGAGCACGGGCAGGTCCGCGAGCATCGCCGCCGACAGCACCGCCCTGCGTTGCGTATCGTTGAAATGAGCCGGAACGGTGATGACGGCGCCGTCGACCGACGTGCCGGTGAAACTCTCCGCATCGGACCGGAGCTTCTTCAATACGAGGGCCGCGACGCTCTCCGGATGCCACGCGGCGCCTCCTTCGTCGAAATGGAGGGGCTCGGTGCGTCCGAGCCAGCGCTTGAAGTAGCGGATCGCCTTGAGCCCGGGCTGCTGTTCGAGCAGCGTGTCGACGAGCGCACCGACGAACGTGCCGGACGGCCCCAGGTGGATCACCGAGGGCGTCTGGAACTCGTCGCGCTCGAGGAAGTCGGGAATCAGGATCGGCTGCCCGGACGGCGACGTGGTCGCGATGAGCGAGTAGCTCGTGCCGAGATCGATTCCGACCTTCATGGCGTTTCCGCCTCGCGAGGTTCGCGCGTCGAGGTGAGCATCTGGTCCAGGTGACCGAGGAACTGCGCCAGACGGTGGGCGAACTCCTCCCGCTGGCGCGCCAGCGTGGCGAGCCTCCGCTCGCTCGTCTCGAGCGCCTGGATCTGGCGCTGGATGCGCTGCTTCTCGTCCGCGGCCTCGGTCGCGCGCGCGGCCTGCAGCTGGCGCAACGGGGCTTCCCCCTGGGCGTGCATTGACTGCATCTCGTCGCGGACGTAACGGGCGAGGAACGGGACCCACGCGCGCTGGAGTTCGCCCGCGAGTCGTCGGCCTTCCAGCTTGATCGCGTCGCGCGCCCGTTCGAGTTCACGCTCGAGCGCGTAGGCACGCTCCCGGCGCACCGTGCGCGTCATGATCACGAGGCCGATCGCCAGAAGCACGGCAGACAGGGCAATCCAGGCGCCGCGGTGATCCTGGCCGCGGCTGATGCCCGCGCCGAAAATCGTGAGCAGCAGGTAGAACACCATCTGGTAGCGCCGTGCCAGCATGAACATCTCGAACGGACCCCGGCGGTGGACCTCGCCGCGATACGGGATCGACGCCGTCGTGAGCGGCTCGACGACGCGGCGGACCGCGTCTTCGCCGAGATGCTGGAACTGAGGCACGAACGGCGGCGCGCCGGCCTGCTCGAGAGCCGAAGTCAGGACGTCCCGCCCGGCGACGAGGAGCGCCTGCGCGGCTTCGATGTCCTTGCGCAGGTGCGGACGGATGTGGCGCTCGACGGTGTCCCGCAGTCCGGCGCTCGTGGGCTCGTCGACCGTGAGCACGGTCGTCTGCACCTGGTGCTGCTGTCGTAGTTCCTTAACGGAGCTGGCGAGCGCATCGATCTGCGTGACGAACGAGTCGCCACTCGTGGCCGTGAGGGCGTCGAGGCGCTCGTGAAGACGCGCTTCATAGCCGGTCACGAGCGCACCGAGCCGGGCGCGCAGATCAGCGCCGAGTTCGACACTGGAGGCCGTCGTGCGCGCGGACAGACCCGCGACGCGCTGCTGGATGACGGCGCGTCGCACGCGGGCGCCGCGAAGGCTCTGCGAAGCGGCCTCTGCGCAGGCCTGAAGCGTCGTGCTCGCCGCCTTCGCGGCGGCGCGCGATTGCAGCATGCGGGCGTCGAATCGCCGTCCCTGATCTCGCAGCCACGCCTTCACGCGATCCCGCAGCGGTTCCGGGCCGCTGATGTCCTCGACGACCAACGCCAGTTCGGACAGGTCGGCCATCAGTGCCTCCAACGAGGCCGCCCCGGCGTCCGCGGAGACGAGCACCACGCCGCGGTCGAACGCGAGGCGAAGGCCGCGTGTCCGGACGTCCGCGCCGATGTCTGCTCCCGGGCCGACGACGATCACGAGGATCGGAGGTACGACCTCGCCGACCGGACGGCTGCCGCCGCGTTCGTGCGAGGCCGCCACGAGGCGGAATTCGGGCCCCGCGCAGTTCGCGAGCCCCGTGTCCCCGGCCTCGCCCACGGCCCCGATGTCCGTCGCCGTTCCGCGTTCCGCACCGAACCAGGCGACTTCGACCTCGAGGCGCGGTGATTCGCAGAACTCGCGAAGCCCCCGCATCTCCGCGGCCGCCTCGCGACCTCGCGCCTGCGAGTCCGCGTTCGCGGCCCAACGTTCGAGGTCTTCGAGCAACTTCCGAGTCTGTTCGAGTGCGCTGCCGGGTGTCGGTCGAATGACGTTCATCGTGTCCTCCGACGCAGCAGTCGGAGCACGGGCCCGGGTGTGACGGGCCCGTCCCCGTTCCTCAGCGCGAGACCTCGACGACGTGCTCGACGGCGCGCATCTCGGTGACGGCGCGTTGACGCGTGACGAGGTGCCGGCACGGCACGGTGTGCGACTCGACGCGCGTATGACTGCACGCCGCCTGGTGAGTGCAGGGTCGCGGGTGCGGGCACGGGGCCCAATCGAAGGCGTGTTGCGTGAAGGGGCCCTCACCGCACACGAGGCAGCGATTCGGCTGGCCGTGGACGCAGCGGCCGTAATGCTCGCAGGCGACCCGCCTGCAGTTGTTGCCCGGATGCAGGACGCCATCGGCGGCCGGGTCCGGCGGATCGTGATAGAGGTCGTAGTCGTGCAGGCGTTCGACGACCTGCTCGGTGTCGCCGTTCGGATGTTCGGGAACGGTTTCGCTCACGTAGCTCGTCACCGGCTCCATCGTCGTGCGGGTCTCATAGCGCGGTGCGGCGGTGACGGGGACGGCCGCCTCCGCGGTCGGGCTCTCCTCGGCGGTCCGCTCCGGTTCGCGCCGCGGCTTCGGTGTGCTCCGGGAGCCGATCCACTCGGTGCTCGGGCGACCGCTCCTGGGCACGGCAGGCACCTGCGACGGCGGCGTCACGCGAATCTGAGCGGGAGCGGCGGCCGCCGGCTCGGCGCTTCGGCCGACGCGCATCGTGACCAGCGCGAGTGCGTAGACGCCCAGGATGGCGAGAGGAAGCGCCCACCACGAAAGTCCCGGGCGCTTCGGGGGCGCTTCGGTCAGCGGCGCCACTGGCGCAATGGGTGCGACGAGCTGAGCTGCGAGCGGCTGTGAGGTGGGGAGATCGCGATCGTGCGCTTCGTCGTATCCCGGCGACAGGATCCGGCAGGCCGCCTTGAGTTCTCCTAGGTTCGCTTCGTACGTGCTCCTGAGCGCGGGCGTCGGCGCGTTGGTGAGGCGCACGAGCATTTCGGAATAGAGCTCGTGAAACCTCCGCCGCACTTCTCCCGTCGTGGCCTCGGGCGTCGTGCCGAGCAGCTCGGCGGCTTCCTCTCGAGTCATGGTTGCGCTCTCCTCTGCTCTCGGACGTTTCGGGCGGCTCAGCCGGCCCAGGAATTCGCGCGGGTCGCGGCCGACTCCGCTTCGTGTTCGAAGTGTTCGGCGTTCTTGGCGCTCGCGGCGGCCTGATCGGCCGACTGCGCGGCCTCGCGCGCCGCGTCCTGCACCTGCTCCAGCAGCTGCTGCGCCTGGTTGTGAAGCTCCTGGATGCCGTGGTGCAGCTGGATCGCATCCTCGTGCATGCGCTGGACGTCCGCGTGCCACGCCTCGCACTCGTGACGGAACGATTCGATCTGATCGTGAGCGGACGCCGATTCGTCGCGAAGGCCCGCCACTTCTTCTGACAGCGTGCGCGCCTGATCCGCCGACGCGTGCGCGTCGCCTTCGTGGCCACGAGCCTGTTCGAGCGAAGTCGCAGCCTCGTTCTCGTGACCACGGGTCTGTTCCAGGAGCGCCGTCGCGTCGTGTTCGTAGCCCTGCATCTGACCGACCAGAGTCGCGCTCAGCTGCTCGGCCTCGATCACGTGCTGTGTCGCGGTCTCCGCCTGCTGCTCGAGCTGCTGAATCTGGCCGAGCAGGGCGGAGGCCTGCTGCTCCGATTCCTGCGCGTGCTGCGACGCGGTCGTCGCCTGCTGCTCGGACTCCTGCGCGTGCTGCGACGCGGTCGTCGCCTGCTGCTCGGACTCCTGCGCGTGCTGCGACGCGGTCGTCGCCTGCTGCTCGGACTCCTGCGCGTGCTGCGACGCGGCAGTCGCCTGCTGCTCGGATTCCTGCGCGTGCTGCGACGCGGTCAGGGCATCCTGCTCGTGCTGACCCGCCGCCTCGGCGTGTTCGCGAGCCTCGTTCCCGGCCTGCGCCGCGCCGTGCGCCTGCTCCGTGGCTTCGAGCGCGGCCTCGTGCGCGCTCTGAGTGTGGCCCGCGGCCTCGAGCGCAGCCGCGTGCGCACTGTCCGTGTGCTGCTGTGTCGCCGCCGAAGCGTAAGCGTCCGATTCGTTCCCGAGCGAGTTCGTCATGTCTTCCTCCGTGGAGTGGTCCGGTGTGCGGGCGGGATGCGATTCGTGATCGTCGAACGCTGCCCGGGGCGACGAGTCCTGCCATTCTTTCCGAAGCTGAGCGGCGGCCTCCGGGTAGAGACGGTCGAGGTCGTCGAGCGAGCGATGAAACGTCTCGTCGTGGGCCGAGCGCAGCGCGTCCTTCTCGTGCTGAAGTTCGTCGTATCGAGTCGCCGCTTCCTGCATCTGCGAGGCATAGCGTTCCTTCGCGGCGTCTCCTTCGTTCAGGAGGCGCGCGCGGTTCTCGGTCATCTCGGAGATCGTGCGCCCGCCTTCCAGCACGTCGTGCGATGCCTCGTAGGCGCTGAGGCCGAGCGCCGCGGCGCCCATCGCGCGGCCGGCGAGCCTGTGGCCCGTGGCCGAGAGCGCTTCGCCGGCGAGATCGACGGGAACCGCGGCATCGGTGGCATCGAGCGCTTCGCCGCTCTTCACGTCGATCGCCGACTGCAGGATTCCGTACTCGGCGTCGATCAGCTTGCCGATGGGACCCGTCGCCACTCCGAGGGCGGTGACACCTCCGGTCGCGAGGCCCTTGATCACCTGCAGGCCGCCTCCGATCACCCCCATGCGCGATGCGAAGCCGAACTCGTCGATCTCGGCGTCGACGGCGTCGATCTCGTGACGCAGGCCTTCGTGTCGCTCGAGCAGCGCCTGCTGCTGGCGCTCGAGTTCCTCGATGCGTGCCGCGCGCTCGACGGGTTCGCTCCGACGAATCAGTTCGAGGTTCGAACGAAAGTTTAGGAATCCCTCCGCATCGTCGAAGTGGAATTCGTGCGGGACTCCGGCCATTTCGAGTCGGATGGACTTCGGGAAATCCATGGGGGGCACCTTTCGTTCGGGGCGGGGTGTCCATGACACGTCGTCCCCGGAGGCGCTGCGCCATCGAGGCGCGGGCTTCGTCCGGCGGCGAACGACCACATTCGGTCGAGCAGTCGACGACGCCCCCCGGGTGTGACACCGAGACAGGGGCGAATCGCGGGGGCGTGGGGAGTCACGAGGTCTCCATGGCGTGAGCGAACCGGGGCACGTAGAGTCGGCCCCCGATCCGCCGTCCATTCCACGGAGGTTCCATGTTCCGTCGAGCGAACCACCATCGTCTCCTGCTCCCGACCGTGGTGTTCACCGCGGCATCGCTGTGGTCCGCGACACCCGCCGCCGCCGCGCCGCGCCCCGCGTCTCCCGCTCCCGCCTACGACCCGTCGCTCTTCGGCGGCGTCCAGTGGCGGCTCGTCGGGCCGTTCCGCGGTGGGCGCGTGTCGTCCGTCACCGGCGTGCCCGGCCAGCCGCGCCTCTTCTATATGGGGGCGTGCGGCGGCGGCGTGTGGCGCACGACCGACGCCGGCGCGCGTTGGGAGTGCGTGTCCGATTCGGGCTTCGGCGTCGGCTCGATCGGGGCGGTCGCGGTCGCGCCGTCCGATCCGAACGTGATCTACGTCGGCACCGGCGAAGAGACCGTGCGCGGCAACGTCTCGCACGGCGACGGCGTCTATCGCTCGACCGACGCCGGTCGCACGTGGACGAACGTCGGCCTCGCGGACACGCGCCAGATCGCGCGCGTGCGCGTCCACCCGCGCGATGCGGACGTCGCGTACGTCGCGGCGATCGGTCACCTGTACGCGCCGAACGCCGAACGCGGCGTCTTCCGCACGCGCGACGGCGGCCGCACGTGGAAGCGCGTGCTGTTCGTGAACGACAGCACCGGCGCGAGCGAACTGGAGATGGACCCGACGAACCCGCGCATCCTGTACGCCGGGATGTGGCAGGTGCGGCGGCGGCCGTGGACGTTCGAGAGCGGCGGCGCGGGCTCGGGGCTGTGGAAGAGCGAGGACGGCGGCGACACGTGGAAGAAACTCACGGGCTCGCCCGACAACGGCCTGCCGAAGGGCACGCTCGGCAAGATCTGCGTCGCGGTGTCGCCGGCGCGGCCGCAGCGCGTGTGGGCGATGATCGAGGCCGAGGACGGCGGGCTGTTCCGCTCCGACGACGGCGGCCGCAACTGGACGCGCGTGAACGAGGACCGGCAGCTGCGCCAGCGCGCGTGGTACTTCAGCCGCGTCGTCGCGGACACGAAGGACCCGGACCAGCTGTGGGTGCTGAACGTGCGGCTCCACCAGTCGAAGGACGGCGGCCGCACGTTCCGCGGCGTGCGCACCCCGCACGGAGATCATCACGACCTGTGGATCGACCCGGACGACCCCGAGCGCATCGTCGTCGGCGACGACGGCGGCGCGAGCGTGTCGGTGGACGGCGGCGAGTCGTGGTCGAGCGTCGAGAACCAGCCGACGGCGCAGTTCTACCGCGTCGCGGTGGACGACGCGTTCCCGTACCGCGTCTACGGCGCGCAGCAGGACAACAGCACGGTCGGCATTCCGAGCCGCACGACCGGCTTCGGCATCGAGCGCACCGACTGGTACGACGTCGGCGGCGGCGAGAGCGGCTGGATCGCGCCGAAGCCCGGCGACCCGAACGTCGTGTACGCGGGCTCTTACGACGGCTACCTCACGCGGCTCGACGTGCGCACGCAGCAGCAGCGCGACATCAACGCCTACCCCGACAATCCGATGGGCTCGGGCGCCGAGGGCGCGCGCTACCGCTTCCAGTGGAATTTCCCGATCGTCGCCTCGAAGCACGACGCGAACGTGCTCTACACGGCCGCGAACGTGCTGTTCCGCACGCGCGACGAAGGCCAGACGTGGGAGACCGTGAGCGGCGACCTCACGCGCAACGACCGCTCGAAGCTCGGGCCGTCGGGCGGGCCGATCACGAAGGACAACACGAGCGTCGAGTACTACTGCACGATCTTCTCGCTCGCCGAATCGCCGAAGGACGCGGCCACGCTGTGGGCCGGCTCGGACGACGGCCTCGTGCACGTGACGATGAACGGCGGCGCGTCGTGGACGAACGTCACGCCGAAGGAACTGCCCGAGTGGAGCCAGATCAACGCGATCGAGGCTTCGCCGCACGATGCGAAGACGGCGTTCGTGGCCGCGACGCGCTACAAGCTCGACGACTTCGCGCCCTACGTGTACGTGACGCGCGACGGCGGCCGCACGTGGCGGAATATCGTGAACGGCATTCCGGCGAACGCGTTCACGCGCGTCGTGCGCCAGGACCCGGCGGACCCGGACCTGCTGTACGCCGGCACCGAGACCGGCGTGTTCGTGTCGTTCGACGCCGGCGCGCGCTGGCAGCCGCTTCAGCTCAACCTTCCGGTCGTGCCGGTCACCGATCTCGTCGTGAAGGACGACGACCTCGTCGCGGCGACGCAGGGCCGTTCGTTCTGGGTGCTCGACGACCTCACGCCGCTCCGCCAGCTCGCGGCCGCCTCGCGCGCGAAGTGGCACCTCTTCGCGCCGAGGACCGCGGTGCGGGTCGGCGGCGGCGGCGGCTTCTTCCGCGCCTCGAACGCGGGCGCCAATCCGCCGAACGGCGCGGTGATCCGCTGGACGCTCGCGGACGCGCCGCCCGATTCCACGCCCATCGCGCTCGAGATCCTCGACGCCTCGGGCCGCACGCTCCGCCGGTTCGACCGCAAGGGCGAGGTGCCGGCCGACACGACGCTCGATCGCGATGTGCGCTCGCCGAAGCTCGCGCCGAAGAAGGGCGCGAACACGTTCGTGTGGGACCTGCGCACGCCGTCGCCGACGTCGTTCGAGGGCATCGTGCTGTGGGGCGGCCTGCCGGCCGGGCCGCGCGTGATCCCCGGCGAGTACCAGGCGAGGCTCACGGTGGGGAAGGAGTCGCAGACGCAGCGCTTCACCGTCGTGAAGGACCGCCGCATCGCGACGACCGACGCCGAGTTCCGCGAGCAGTTCGAGCTGCTGTCGGCGATCCGGGACGAGCTGACCGCGATCCACGACGGCATCGCGCTGATGCGCGAGGTGCGCGCGCAGATGGACGACGTCGTGTCGCGCGCGAAGCGCGCCGGGATGGAGAAGTCGGCGGTCTCGGATTCCGCGAAAGCGCTTTCGAAGCGCCTCGTCGCGATCGAGGAGGCGCTCTACCAGACGAAGTCGAAGAGCGAGCAGGACCCGCTCAACTATCCGATCCGCATCAACGACAAGCTCGCGAACCTGTTCGAGACCGTCGCGAGCGCGGACGCGCGGCCCACCGACGCGTCGCGCACGGTGTGGAGCGACCTGAAGCGGCAGGCGGATTCGCAGCTCGAGAAGCTCCGGACCGCGCTCGGCCCGGACCTCGCCGCCTTCAACCGACTCGTGCACGACTCCGGCGTTCCCGCGGTCGTCGCGAAGCGCAAGGGAGGTGCCCGATGAAGCGTCCCGTCTCGCTGACGTTCGTGCTCGTGCTGCTCGTGGCGGTCGTCGCGCTCGCGCTCGCCCAGCCGCCCGCGGGCGGCCCGCCCCCGGGCGCGCGCCCGCAGGCGCCGGCGCCGTTCCCGGGCGACACCGCGGTGCGCATGCGCGACAGCCTGATGAACGTCGTGCTGCAGCAGATCGCGGGACGCGACACGCTCCCGGCCGAGAGCGTGTTCAAGAACATCCAGGTGCTGAAGGGCATGCCCGCGGGCCGGCTCGTGCGCATCATGAACTTCGGCGACGGGCGCGCGCTCGGCGTCGGCTGCGACCACTGCCACGTGCTCGGCCAGTGGGACAAGGACGACAAGCGTCCGAAGCTCGCGGCGCGCGACATGGTGAAGATGATGTCCGCGATCAACGACACGCTGCTGCGGCGCATGACGCATCTCGAGAGCGAGCGGCCGTTCGTGAACTGCGGAACGTGCCATCAGGGCAAGCCGCGGCCGAACGCGCGTCCCGCGGGCCCGGAAAGTCCGCCGCGTCTGAGCAATCCCGTGGACAGTCCGCTGCCCCGAGGAAATCGCTGATCGCGGGGCGCCGCCAACTCGTTCGAGGCCGCGCGCTCCGCTAGAGTGCGCGGCCTCATGCGCTACTCGGGAGAACTCGCCGCACTCGGCACCGCGCTCTGCTGGGCGGTCGGATCGAACCTCTTCGCGGCCGCGGGCCGGTCCATGGGCTCGGTGCGGCTCAACCGCCTGCGCATCAGCGTCGCGTGCGTCTTCCTCGCCGTCGCGCTGCTCGCGACGCGCGGCGCGCCGTGGCCCGTGTGGGCGACGCGGACGCAGGTCGGGCTGCTCGCGCTCTCGGGCCTCATCGGCTTCGTGTTCGGCGACACGTGGTACTTCCGCTCGCTCGTGATCCTCGGCCCCGGACGCGCGTCGCTGCTCGCGTCCACCGCGCCGCTGTTCACGACGGCGATCGCCTGGCCGCTGCTCCACGAAGTGCCGGGCCCGCTCGCGGCACTCGGCATGGCGCTCACGCTCGGCGGCGTGTGGTGGGTGCTGAACGAGCAGGAGCACCGCCACCACGTGAACGTCGAGGGCTCGGCCGCGCTCGGCGTGCTCGCCGGACTGCTCGCCGCGCTCGGCCAGGCCGGCGGCTACGTGCTCTCGAAGAAGGCGCTCGCGAGCGGGCTCGATCCGCTGTCGGCGACGGTGATCCGCGTGAGCAGCGCCGCGGTCGCGATCTGGACGCTCGCAGGCGCCGAGCGCCAGCTCGGCCACACGCTCGCGGCGATGCGCGACCGCCGCGCCGCGTGGTTCATGGCGGGCGGCGCGTTCTGCGGCCCCTTCCTCGGCGTCACGCTGTCGCTGACCGCGATCGCATTCATCCCGACCGGGATCGCGGCCTCGATCACGGCGATCTACCCGCTGTTCGCGCTCCTGATCGCCGCGCGCTTCCACAGCGAGAAGCTGACGTGGCGCGCTCTCGCCGGAACGCTGCTCGCGATCGCGGGCGTGGTCGTGCTGTTCCGGAGGTAGGCGAGGGCGCTCAGAGCCCGGCGGGCGAAGAACCCTCTTCCACGCGCCGCTCCGCAGTCCTAGCATTCTCCCCGGCACCGACCCTCTCGCCCCGGAGAATGTCCATGGTCGCCCTTCGGATCTTCCGTGCCCTTGCGGTCGCACTCGTGGTGCTCGCGACCGCCGCCTCCGCGCAGACTCCACGTGCGCTTCCCGAACCCTCGCAGACTCCCGCATCGTGCGATTCGCTGTTCGGTTCGTCGACGCAACTTCCTCATTCGAGTCCCGGCGCTTCAACACCGCCGATCGAACCTCAGTCTCGCGACTACCCCGAGGCCGGCTGGCGCTCGCTCACGTGGTACGGGCAGAGCGGGCAGGCGGTCGCCTACGACGAAGCGACGGGAAAGGTGTTCTCGTGCGGCGGGTGGGACGGCACCTACTTCACGCACGACTTCACCAGCATGAACGTCGCGAACCCGGGCGAGTGGCTCGCGTACCCGGCGGCGATGGGGGCCAAGGTCGGTGGGGCGGGGGGTACGGCCGTCTTCGATCCGCTACGGCGTCGCATGATTCGATACGGCGGGGATCTTGATGAGTACATCGACTACCTGCCGGGCCGCTATTGCTTCTCGACGAGCGGGTTGTGGATCTTCGACGTGGATCGAGAGCAGCACGTCGTGCTCGATGGGGCGCCAATACGATCCCGCTTCAACCATGCCGCGATCTGGGACCCGGTGCGCGACCGCATGCTCGTATTCGGCGGCATGGATCGCAGCTACAACCCGTCAGGGCCGCCGTGCCCGCTACCCACGCCGCTCTCGGATCTGTGGGAGATGTCGGGCGGGGACGTTCCCGTGTGGACACAGCTCACCTACAGCGGTGACGCGCCGGCGCCGGGCACGCGCGGCAAGGCTTACTTCGATGCCGCGCGCGACCGCATGCTGTTCGTGTCCGGGAACGGCGTGTGGGCGCTGACTCTCGGTCCGGTCTACATCTGGACGAGGCTCTCGCCGCTCGCGGGCGGTCCGGCGACCGCGGTCGCGACGGTGCTCGATCGAACCCGGAATCGCATCTTCGCGGCCGGCAGCGGGATTTCGTGGAGCTTCGATCTGGGCACCAACCGCTGGACCACGGTCGCCGCGACCGTCGCGCTCATTCCCTCGGACGCCGAGGGAGTCTGGGACTCCGCGCGAGATCGCGCGCTGTTCTTCGGCGGAACGACGGCCCCCGGCGCGTGCGCGTACTCGACCGATCAGTGGATGTACACGCAGACGACGGGCGCCGGGCTGTGGAGCGTCCTCTCCATGTCCGCCGGACCGTTCGAGCCCGGGCATCGCCTCTTCTACGATCGGGCGGCCGACCGCCTCATCGCGCTCGGGGGCAGCGGCGGGAACACGGCGCTGCGATCGCTCTTCGAGTTCCCGCTGGATCGTCCAGGAACGTGGCGCGCGATTTCGACGCCGGGTGGCGTTCCCTTCGCGCCAGTCACTCGGCCGGCACTCGCATTCGACTCGCGCCGGCGCCGAATCCTGATGTGCGTTCCGGTCGGCGCGATCAGCTCGCCCGCTCGACTGTATGCGCTCGAACTCACGCCTTCGCCTCGCTGGGTCGAGCTTCCGAATTCGAGCGGGGGATCTCTCATGAACGAAGGCATGCAGATCGCCTACGACTCCAGGCGAGACCGCGTCCTTCTGTTCGGAGGCTGGAATCTCTCGACCCCGTCCCTGCGTGGATGGAGTGTGGAGCTACGACCTCTCGACCGGTTCTGGCTGGAGCGAACTCGCGATCGAGGGCTCGAAGCCGACCGGCCGCACTCGGCACAGTCTCTTCTACGACGAACTGAGGGACCGTCTCGTCGTCTTCGGTGGCATTCCCTGCTACGTGACCCCGGACAACACCGATGCATGGGCCCTCGGCCTTTCCGGCGCTCCGCTGTGGACAAAGCTCACCGACATCGATCGCGACATCTGGAATGGTTCCGCGATCTTTGATGCCGAGCGCAACTGGGTCGTTCACGCTCCGGACGGCGGTTACCTCGGTTGGCCCGGAGTCGCGTACTCGCTCGACACGCCGAGGCACTGGACCATTCCGGGGGGGCGGTTCGACCAGTTCCTACCGCGCCAGCGCACCGGCCAGACGTGCGTCTACGACCCCGTTCGCGACGCGTGGATGCTGAACGGCGGCCGCGCGACCGCGTCTTCGTCGTGCCAGCCGCTCAAGGAGACCTGGTCGCTGCGCTGGGGGCAACCGCTCGTCGCCGCCGTCGGAGTTGTGAATCCGGGCCGGACCGACCCGGCGATTCACCTCGGCACGAACGAGAGCGTCCGCGTCGCGATCTTGGGAACTGCGAGCTTCGACGCGACTACGCTGTCGAGGTACTGGGCCACCTTTGCCGGCGCCTACCCGCGCCTCGGCGATCCGCCGTCGGGCGGACGAGGGCACTGGCCGGCGCGCGCGAGCGCGATGCCGCTGTGCGACTACGACTCGCTCGCGACACGCTGCGACGTCAACGGGGACGGATTCACGGACTTCGTGATTCAGTTCGTCGCGAGCGACCTGCAGCTCACGCCGGGAGACTCGACCGCGGACTTCGTGGGGACGGCATCCAGCCGGCGAGTGCACTCCGTCGTCCCCGTGCTCGTCGCGACGGACGCGCTCCCCATTCGAAAGGGTGCGCGCGCGTTCACGGCCCGACTCGAAGGCCTCCGGCTGGAATCTGGCGCGCGCGCGGTCTCGGTGTCGCTCGCGCTCGACACCGGAGTGCGCGCCACGATCTCCGTCTACGACGTGACCGGACGGCGCATCGCGCGCGGCGACGTGATGGGCGCGGGGCCGACGACTCGAGAGGTCAGGCTCTCGAGCGGAGTGCAGCTCGCCGCGGGCGTGTACTTCGTCGAGCTGCGCGCCGGCGAGCGCCTCGAGCGCAGAAAGCTGGTCGCCCTCCGTTAGTTTTTCGCTCGCGGCGAGCCCGCGCCGGTGCCCGGCGCGGGCGTGCCGCGCTATAGTCGCTCCCCATGTCGAAGCTCCGCTCCGCACGATCGAACGCCGCCGCGCCGCGCGCGCGAGGCGGCCACGCGTGGCTGCTCGCCGCGACCCTCGCGTTCGTGTTCGCGTTCTGGTGGGGTGTGACGGGCGGCGACGCGTTCCGCGCCTCGCACTGGGCGCACTACACGTACCTCGCCGACGCGTTCTGGCACGGGCAGCTCCACCTGTGGCACCACCCCGACGAAACGGGTGACATGGCACTCGTGAACGGCCGCGCGTACGTCGTGTTCGGTCCGCTGCCCGCGGTGCTGCTCATGCCGCTCACGCCGTTCTTAGCGCGCCAGACGCCGGACGTGTTCGTACTGATCGTGACGGCGCTCGCGGGCGCGTGGGCGTTCTTCGCGCTCATCCGCCGCGTGCTGCCGGACCTGGGGAACGCGCGCCTCGCGTGCGCGACGCTCGCGTTCGCGCTCGGCACCGCGATCGGCTACGGCGCTCCGATCGGAAACGTGTGGCTGCACGCGCAGATCACCGCGACCGCGCTGCAGGTCGCGGCGCTGTGGGCGGCGTCGTCGCGCCGCGCGTGGCTCGCGGGCGTGCTGCTCGGGCTCACCGTGCTCACACGCTCGACCGTGACGCTCGCCGCGCCGCTCGCCGCGTGGATGCTGTGGAAGGGCGCGGACGACGCGGCGCCGGCCGCCGCCGGCGATGCCGGTGAGCGCGGCGAACTCCCGCTCGGCCGCGTCGCGCTCGCGCTCGGCGTGCCGATCGCGCTCGCCGCGGGACTGCACGCTGCGTACAACGCCGCGCGCTTCGGCAGTCCGATGGACGCCGGCTACCACTACATCCTGATGGGCCCCGAGTTCGAGACGCTGGTCAAGACCTACGGGCGCTTCCACCCGCACTTCCTCGCGCACAACCTGTACGGCTGGCTGCTGCGCCCGCCGCTCGTCCTCGGCGGCCGGCTCGTGCCCGACGCTCACGGCATGAGCCTGCTGCTGACGACGCCGTACCTGGCACTCGCCGCGTGGCCGCGGCGCTGGACGAAGTTCGAACTCGTCGCGGCGCTCACGGCGCTCGCGATCGCGCTGCCGTCGCTCCTCTACTACAACGACGGCTGGTCGCAGTTCGGCCAGCGCTTCGCACTCGACTGGATCGCGCTCGGCCTGCTCGTCGCGAGCTTCGGAGCGCGGCGCGCGCCCGCGTGGCTCGTCGCGCTGCTCACCGCGTGGAGCATCGCCGTGACCGCGTGGGGACTGCAGTGGTTCTGGGTGACGCAGTTGCACTGAGTCGCGACGCGCGCCCTCACCTCAGCCGGAACAACACCATGCACCCCGCCGGCATCGCGGTCGGCGTGCGCGACCACAGCGGGCGGAAGTCGAGCTTGAGCGCGTCCGCCGTGCGGCCTTCGCGCGTCATCATGCGCTGCGAGAGCCCGACGAAGTAGTAGCTGCTGATCGCGATCCACTCGCTCTCGGGGCCGGGCATGCCGCCGCGATACGGCACGTAGTCGATGCCGTACACCGCCGGGTCCGTCGTGCCGTGATACGCGAGGTGCACGCGCCCGATGCCGCGCCGCCGCAGTTCGTCGCGCAGTGCGATCAGCCCCTCGCCCCAGTCCACGTTCGAGTCGTTCACGATCCACTGTCCGCGCGCGGGTCCCCCCGCGATCGAGTTGTAGAACGACAGCGGGTAGGGGAGGTGCGCGCCGGACTCGATCGCCTGCACGAGCGCGAGCGCCGCCGCGGTCGCGGGCATCCACGCGAATGCCCGGCTCGCGCGCACACGCGAAGCGAGCCCGCCGAGCGCAATGCAGAGAAACGGCAGGATCGGGAACACGTAGCGGATCCCGATGCCGAGCTTGCCGACGAACATCGCGACGAACAGGAACAGCGCGACCGGCGCCGCGAGCCACAGCGCTTCGCGCACGCCGCGCGCGCGGAGCGAGATGCCGAACGGCGCACGAAACGTCCACGCGAGCCGGAGCAGCAGCGCTCCGAGGAAGCCGAGCGGCCACTTCACCGCGAGCGCGATCGGAAAGTACGAGAGCGGCGCGATGTCGTGGATGCGGCCGTTCAGGTAGCTCGGCGTGCGGCCCATCTGCGACTCGACCGCCTGGCGGTCGAAGCCCGCGAGCCAGGCGTCCGGGAGCGGCGAGCGCAGGTCGGGGAAGCGCGCGGCGAGTGAACGGAACGACTCCGACTGAAACGGGTACGCGCGCAGCGGGTCGAACGACACGTGCCCGAGGTAGCCGGCGTACATCGCGACGAGCGTCGTGAGCGCGAACAGCGCGAAGCCGATCGCGAGGCGTCGCGGACGTCGCACGCGCTTCGCCGCCAGTTCGACGAGCGCGAGGGCCACGAGCAGCGGCGGCAGGAACACGGCCGTGAAGCGCACGAGGAACGTGAACGCGAGCCCGATCGCGGCGATCGCCCACCACGCCCAGCGCCCGCCGCGCACGAACGCGCGCCACGCGCCGAGCGTGACGACGAAGCCGAGCGCCGTCGGCACGTCCATCGTGACGACGCTGCCGTGCGCGAGCGCCTCGGGTGCGAACACGTAGAACGCCACGGCGAGCACGCCCGCCGCCGCGCCTGCGAACGCGCGCGCGAGCCACCCCACGGCGAGCGCGAGCAGGCCCGAGAGCGCGATCACGACGAGGCGGCCGGCGAGGAAGACGCGGTGGTAGCGGTCGGCGTTCGCGCGCATGAACGACTCGCCGACCACACCCTGCTCGCCGTTCGCGATCGCCGCGTCCGACGGCAGGCGCGCGCCCGCGGCGAGTGCGGCGGCGCCGGCGAGCGCTTTCACGAGCGGCGGATTGACGGCCGAGATGCGCAGCTCGCCGCGCGCCGCCGTCATCACGCCCGCGGGCAGGTGGAAGTTCTCGTCGAACGTCACCGAGTTCCGCGCCGCGGCCCACACGGCGAGGACCACGTGCAGCCCGACGAGAATCGCGAGGAGCAGGCGCTCGTGACGGGCGAGGAGCGCGACGACCGGCGCGCGCTCGCGCCCCGCGCGTGCGGGCGATGCGGCGCGCTCGCGGCCACGGCGCGGAGCGGTGCGGGACATGCGGCGCAGACTAGCGGCTCGCGTTCCCTCCGTGCCAATGGCCCCGCGTCGCGGCGACGCGTCGTTCGCCGCGGCGATTCGAGCGCCGGACGCTTCGCTCGCGGCCTCGGCCCGCGCTCACGCCCGCCGCTCGGCCGACGGTCGCGGCGGTTCGCGCGTCTCGCGCTCCGCTTTCCCGTGGAGCCGCGCCGCATCGTCGCGCTAGACTGCGCGCGCTCTCGCCGTCTTCGCGTCGCCCGTCCGGAGGTTCGCCGTGTCCCAGGACGTCTACGAGGTCAAGCCGCACATCCGCGAACGCGCGCACGTTCGCTCGCTCGAAGAGTACGAGCAGCTCTACCGCCGCTCGATCGACGACCCGGTCGGGTTCTGGGGCGAACAGGCGAAGCGCGTCGAGTGGTTCCACCCGTGGCACCAGGTGTTCGACGCCGACTACGAAGAGATCGACTTCGCGTGGTACTCGGGCGGGCGGCTGAACGCCTGCTACAACTGCGTGGACCGCCACCTGCCGACGAAGGGCGAGAAGACCGCGATCATCTGGGCCGGCGACGAGCCCGGCACGTACCGCCACATCAGCTACCGCGAGCTCAAGCACAACGTCGCGCGGCTCGCGAACGTGCTGCTCGCGCACGGCGTCCGCAAGGGCGACCGCGTGTGCATCTACATGCCGATGATCCCCGAGACGGCGTACGCGATGCTCGCGTGCGCGCGCATCGGCGCGGTGCACTCCGTCGTGTTCGGCGGCTTCAGCGCCGAATCGCTGCGCGACCGAATCCTCGATGCCGGCTGCAAGGTGCTCGTCACGGCGAACGTCGGCATGCGCGGCGGCAAGGAGATCCCGCTCAAGGCGATCGCCGACCGCGCGATCGAAGGCCTGTCGCTCGTCCAGACGGTGCTCGTCGCGCGCCGCACCGAGAAGCCGGTGCCGATGCAGCACGGCCGCGACTTCTGGCTCGACGACGAGATGAAGACGCAGCGCTCGACGTGCACGGCGGCGTGGATGGGCGCCGAGGATCCGCTGTTCATCCTCTACACGTCGGGCAGCACCGGGAAGCCCAAGGGCGTGTTGCACACGACGGGCGGCTACCTCGTGTACGCGGCGATGACGCACCAGCTCGTCTTCGACTACCACGACGGCGACGTCTATTGCTGCGCCGCCGACGTCGGCTGGATCACGGGGCACACGTACATCGTGTACGGGCCGCTTGCGAACGGCGCGACGACCGTGATGTTCGAGAGCACGCCCGTGTACCCCGATCCGGGCCGCTACTGGCGCATGGTGGACGACCTCGGCATCCACATCTTCTACACGGCGCCGACGGCACTGCGCGCGATCGCGCAGGCGGGCGACGAGCCCGTGAAGCGCTACTCGCGGAAGTCGCTGCGCGTGCTCGGCTCGGTCGGCGAGCCGATCAACCCCGAGATCTGGCGCTGGTACCACGACGTGGTCGGCGACTCGCGCTGCGCGGTCGTGGACACGTGGTGGCAGACCGAGACGGGCGGCATCCTCATCACGCCGCTGCCGGGCGTGACGCCGGCGAAGCCGGGATCGGCGACGCTGCCGTTCTTCGGCGTGAAGCCGATCGTGGTCGAGCCCGAGAACGGCCGCGTGATCGACGGCAACGGCGTCTCGGGCGCGCTGTGCCTCACGACGCCCTGGCCGGGACAGGCGCGCACGGTGTGGGGCGACCACCACCGCTTCAAGGAGACGTACTTCAGCCAGTACAAAGGCTTCTACTTCACGGGCGACGGCTGCCGGCGCGACGAGGACGGCTACTACTGGATCACGGGCCGCATCGACGACGTGCTGAACGTGAGCGGCCACCGCCTCGGCACGGCCGAGGTCGAGAGCGCGCTCGTCGCGCACGAGGCGGTCGCCGAGGCCGCCGTCGTCGGCTATCCGCACGACATCAAGGGCACCGGCATCTACGCCTACGTGATCGTGAGCGCCGACTACTCCGGCGCGCGCGGCGCGGAACTCGAGGGCGCGCTCAAGGAGCAGGTGCGGCACGCGATCGGCGGCTTCGCGACGCCCGACATCATCCACCTCGCGTCGGGGCTGCCGAAGACGCGCAGCGGGAAGATCATGCGGCGCATCCTGCGCAAGATCGCCTCGCACGAGTACGAGGGGATGGGCGACATCACGACGCTCGCCGAGCCCGAAGTGGTCGAGAAGCTGATCGAGCAGCACCGAACGAAGGCGAAGCGTGGCTGAGGCCGCGGCCGGCGCCGCGCCCGCTCCGCACGCGCACCACGAACACCACGTGCACCCATGGGTGTTCATGGTGCTGATCATCCCGTTCGGCGTTCAGTCCGGTTACGTCACTGGGCCGATCGGCTACCTGCTGCGCGAGGCGGGTGTGCCGGTGCTGCAGATCGCGGCGATCGTCGCGCTCAACGTGGCGCCGCACACGTTCAAGTTCTTCTGGGCGCCGGTCGTGGACTCGACGCTCACGGCGAAGCGCTGGTACCTGATCGCGGGCGTGCTGAGCGCGATCGGCATCATGGTGCTTGGCTGGTTCCCGACCACGAAGGCGGGGCTTGCGGCACTGACGACCGCGGTGTTCGTCGGCAGCCTCGCGACGACGTTCCTCGGCATGTCGGTCGAACGGTTGATGGCGCACGGCACGCCGGAGGAACTGAAGGGCCGCGCCGGCGGCTGGTTCCAGGCGGGCAACCTCGGTGGCACGGGGCTCGGCGCGGGCATCGGCCTGTGGCTGAGCCAGCGGCTGCCGGCGTCGTGGATGACGAGCACGATCGTCGGCGGGCTGTGCCTGCTCTGCTGCCTCGCGCTGTGGGGCGTGACGAGCACCGAGCGGTCGCGCGGCCTGCGCGAACTCTTCCCGGGGCTCTTGCAGTCGGTGATGGACCTGTGGACCGTGATCAAGGCGCGCGCGGGACTGATCGCGCTCATCCTGTGCCTTCTGCCCGTGGGCTCCGGCGCCGCGAGCGGCCTGTGGGCGACGGTCGGGAAGGACTGGAGCGCGTCGGCCGATTCGATCGCGCTCGTCACGGGACTCCTCGCGGGCGTGATCTCGGCCGCGGGCTGCATCGTGGGCGGCTGGATCTGCGACCGCATGGACCGCAAGTGGGCGTACGTCGTCTACGGCCTGCTGCAGGCCGCGTGCGCCGTCGCGATGGCTCTGATGCCGCGCACCGAGGCGATGTTCATCGTGTGGGCGAGCGTGTACGCGTTCATCACCGGGCTCACGTACGCGGGCTTCACGGCGTTCGTGCTCGAGGCGATCGGCAAGGGCGCGGCGGCGACCAAGTACAGCGTGTACGCGTCGGTCTCGAACATGCCCATCTACTACATGACGAACGTGGACGGCTGGGCGCACGACCGGTGGGGCGCGGGCGGCATGCTGTTCGCCGAGGCCGCGCTGTGCGTCGTGGGCGCGTTCGCGTTCCTCGCGCTCGTGGCGCTGTTCCGCCCCAAAGTCGCAGCGAACGCGGCCGTTCAGGGCTGACGGCGGCCGCGCCAGCGGCGTCCGGCGCGCGCGACGCTACATTTCCGCGCGCCGCGGCCGATACCGGGCAATGCGAGGTGGGCGCCACGTCCCGTGCGCGCCACCTTCCCTCGCCACGGATGGCCATCACTCGAATTCGCAAGATCGCGATCAGCACCGGCGGCGGCGACGCGCCGGGACTGAACGCCGTCATTCACGCCGTCACGCTCGCCGCGATCCAGCGCGGCTGGGAGGTGTACGGCATTCGTGACGGCTACAACGGCCTGCTCGACGCCGAGTCGTTCGCGGACGGCGGCGTGATCACCCTCACGGGCGAGGTGGTCGCGGGCATCGGTCACCTCGGCGGCACGATCCTCGGCACCACGAATCGCGGGAACCCGCAGAAGTTCCCGATCCGCCAGCCCGACGGCTCGTGGCTCGAGGTGGACCGCACCGACGAGCTGGTCGAGCGCTTCAACGCGCGCGGCTTCGACGCGCTCATCACGGTCGGCGGCGACGGCTCGCTCTCGATCGGGCACACGCTCGCGCAGAAGGGACTGCGCGTCGTCGGCGTGCCGAAGACGATCGACAACGACTTGGACCGCACGTTCATGACGTTCGGCTTCGACACCGCGGTGTCGTTCGCGACCGACTGCATCGACCGCCTGCACACGACGGCGACGTCGCACCGGCGCGTCATGGTGGTCGAGGTGATGGGGCGTTACGCCGGCTGGATCGCGGTGCACGCGGGCATCGCGGGGAACGCCGACGTGATCCTGATCCCCGAGGTGCCGTACGACATCGCGAAGGTCGCGGAGTTCGTGAACGAGCGCGAACGCTCCGGACGCCGCAGCACGATCGTGGTCGTCGCCGAGGGCGCCAGACCTGCGGGCGGCGAGCTGTCGGTGCAGGGCAAGGCGATCGGGCAGGCCGAGAAGCTCGGCGGCGCGGGCGACCGCGTCGCGCGCGAGCTGGAGGCGCGCACGGGCAAGGAGGCGCGCACGGTCGTGCTCGGCCACTTGTTGCGCGGCGGTTCGCCCACGAGCTTCGACCGGCTCGTCGCGCTGCGCTTCGGCGCCGCCGCCGTGCGCGCGCTCGACGAAGGGCAGTCGTCGGTGATGGTGTCGCTCCAGCCGCCGGTCGTGCGCTACGAGCCGCTGCGCGAAGCGGTCAAGCGCATGAAGATGGTGCCGCTCGAGAGCGACACGATCGAGACCGCGCGCGACCTCGGGATCTGCTTCGGGGATTGAGGCGCGGCGCGGGAGGCCGCGCCCTCCACCCGAAACGCCGGAGGGGTCGCTCGCGCGACCCCTCGTTCGTTTCGCCCGGGCGTCCGGAATCAGCGCGCGGCGATCACCAGCTCAATGCACGCGATCGCGAGCACGACCATCATGCCGATCACCGCGATCAGGGTCATGCGGCCGTTGCGGCGGCCGACCGCACGGGTGCGCTTCTGGGCGCTCGCGAGCGCCGAGGGAGCCGGGGCGAATCGAATCTGTGAAGCACGGGAACGCATGAAACTCTCCTGTGGGCCGGTCGGGCTGCGGCTCGAAACGCCGAAGGAGCCGCCACGCTAGTGCCGTGAGCGCCGGGGTGGAAGGGGTTTCTTCGACGAACGCGGCGTGTGGACGCCCATGAGAACGTTCGAGCGCGCGAAAAAGCACGGGTGCCCACCGGTAATTTCGATGAAAACGCTTCCGGGCCGCGCCCTCGCGGACGCGGCCCGGAGTTCGAAGCGGATCCGACTACTTGAGCTCGGCGAGCTTGTAGAGCCGCTCGACGTTCGACTGCACCCAGCCCTTGAGCTTCGCGACGTCCTCCTCGCGTCCCGGTCGGGGCGCGAAGCGACCCGTCGCCGGGTCCTTCTGCACCATGTGGTGGAAGCGGCGCTGGATGCCGAGGAACTCCTCGACCGCCGGGCGCTCGCTCTCGGTGAGCGAACAGTCCTTCACCGAGCCGCCCTTGCCCTTCTCCCACACGAACACGGGGAACACGCCCGTCTGGGCGCCGAGCGTCGCGAGCCGGACGGTCTCGCCGTCCTCGAACTTCCAGCCGCTGATGCACGGCGCGGGCACGAAGATCACCGCCGTGCCCTCGGCCTCGAGCGCGCGCTCCCACGTCTTCACGAACATCTTGCCGTGCGCCGGGCTGATCTGCGCGACCATCCCCGCGCCCGCGGCGATGCACAGGTGGATGTAATCGAGCGGCGGCTGCACGTTGCCCGGATGCCCGGGCCCGTTCGGCGTCGTGCTCGTGTCGGCGAATGGCGTCGTCGCCGGGCTGTACTGGAAGCCGGTGTTCGCGAAGATCTCGTTCACGAGCACCATGAGCGTGACGCGCGCGCGGCGGTGGATCGTGTGCAGCAGCGCGCGCAGACCGATCGCGAGGGCGCCGCCGTCGCCGCTCGACGAGATCACCTGCACGGGGTGCTGGAGCGCCCCCTGTTCGGTGAGCACGTCGGCGACGTCGCGCACGGCTTCCGCGAGCGTCGGTGCGGATTCGAACACGTTGTGCAGGATCGAGAAGCTCTTCGTGAAGTCGTCCGGGGGCGCGTCGCCGCGTCCCCACGCCACGACGTTCGGGAAGAACAGCGACGACACCTCGGCGCACGACGTGCCGATCGTGAACACGGTCTTCACGCCGTTGTCCGACACGCGCCCGACGTTCTGGAACGCGATCGCCTCCATGCAGCCCGGGCACAGCGTCGAGCCGGGCCGGAAGCAGCTCTCGCGGGTCGCGATTTCCTTGTAGCCGCTCATAGGGCCGCTCCTTCGTGGAAGAACGCGTACGGCGGAACGTTGCCGCCCTCGAGCGCGGTGCGCGCCATGAGGAGCATCTTCTCCCACGTCGCCTCGCTGACGTCGGCGCCGCCGAGGCCGGCGAACGCGCTGACGACCTTCGGCGGGTTCGGGAGGTCCGAGAGCGCGTCCACGACGTCGAGCGTCAGGTGGCCGCGTCCCATGTGGTGCGCCTGGTTGACGACGAGCACGACCTTCGCGTGCTTGAGCCGCTGCTTCACGGCCTCACGCGGGAACGGCGTCAGCAGCCGCATCGCGATGCCGCCCAGCCCCAAGCCCCAGCGCGCCGCCCACGACTCGCGGTTCGCGTCGAACGTTCCGAAGTCGGGGCCCATGCCGACGACCGCGATGTCGGCCTGTCCGTCGGCCGCGAATCCGACCGAGTCGAAGAACGCGAGACCCGGGCGGCCGAAGTGGTTCTCGAAGTCGGCGCCGATGCGGGGCAGCACGTCGAACACGCGCTCGAAGCGCTGCTTCTGCGAGATCTTGAAGCCCTGGAAATGCCGCGACGTGACGCAGTTGCCGAGCGCGGTGTCACCGTTCAGCAGGCCGGGCAGCGCGCACGGGCGGATCCAGCGGTCGTGGAACTTCGTGATCTCCTCGTCGGGCTCGACGCGCAGCCGCGCGTTCCGGTGGCTGTCCTTGATGCCGTAGTAGCCGGGCATCGTCGGCGTCATCACCTCGGGATGCATGCCGAGGCAGGGCGCCTGGATCACCGTGTCGTAGATCTGCTGCTTGCCGCGCGCGCAGATCTGGATGAACCCGTCGTCGCGGTGCGCGAGCGCGTCGGACGGATCGCCCTCGATGCACAGCGGGAAGTTCGCGGTCGCGCGATACACGTTGATGATCATCACGTTTCCGAGTCCCGAAGCGCCCAGCGAGCGCGTCGTCTCGGTCATGTGGTCGAGGCCCACCGAGCTCGTCGCGGTGGGGAAGATCAGGTCGCGACAGGCGGCGCCCGCCGCCACCATGTAGTCCGCGACCGCGTGCTCGGCCTCGAGCAGTTTCACGCGCTTCGTGGTCGTGGGATCGGACGCGACCTTCGCCGCGACCGTCTCGATCCACTTCGTGGACGGCGTGATCGGGAAGCCGGGGTAGATCACGCAGCGCCACATCTGCAGCGTCGCGATCGCGGCGGCGGTGTTGCCGTCGGCCGTGATCGTCTCGCGCGACTCGTACACGGGATGGTGCGCGGCCCGCACCTTCTCGAGGTCGATCGCGCCGTCGTATCGCTCGCCCGAGGGCGTCGACACGTGAGGCATCGGGAACTTCGTGCCGGAGGGTGCGCTCATGACGCGTGTTGCTCCTCTTCCGCCCAGTGCTCCTCGAACGGCGCCGAGCTGAACAGCTTCTCGGGACAGACCGCGATGCACTCCTGGCAGAGCTTGCAGAACTGGTTGACGTCCGCGCCGGTGACCTTCAGCGAGGTCTCGGCGTTCGGCACGAACCGGATGATGCCTTCGGGGCAGTTCGTGATGCAGTGCGCGCATCCCGTGCACGCGTCGTTCGGATCCTCGAACCGCAGCCGGAAGCCGCTCGGCGCGAAGTTCGCCGTGCGATTGACCTCGGAGAGCCGGAGCGCGGTCTGCGCGCCGACCGGCAGCGCGCCGTAGCCCGAGAACGGCACCGGCAGGTGATCGCCGGGTCCGGCGCAGTCGTACACGCCGTGCTTCACGGCGCCGAACGCGGCGTCGAGCGCCGCGGTGTTGCGCTGCAACACGGCATCCGGAACGTGGCGCTTCTTGAGCATCTTGAGGAACGCGTCGCACACGTCCTCACGCTCGAACCCGCCGATCGCCTCGGCCATCGCGACGTACGTCGCGACGTTTCCGATTGGCGCCTTCAGGTGCTTCATCCCGATGTCGTCGCCCGGGATCGTGAACACGCGGCCCGAGAGGTGGAAGTGCTTCGCGCACTCTTCGGGACTGCGGCGCGTGTTCAGCACGAACGTGCCGCCGGCCGGAACGCCCTGCGCGAAGTCCACCGACTGCGAGGCGACTTCGTCCATCAGCAGCGAGACGCTCGGACGAGACACTTCGCACGCCGGCCGCACGGCCTGGCGGCTCGCGCGCAGGAACGAGCGGATGTTCGCTCCCCGGCGCGCCGAGCTGAAGAACGGCCACTCCTGCACGTGCGTCTCGGGATCGCGCAGGAACAGGTTCGCAAGACTCTGGAAGGCGAGCACGAGCCCGCCGCCCGCCTTGCCGTCCCCGCGCAGCTCCAGCGCGGAGTTTTTCAGCAGACCACGAGGGTCGATGGGATCCACGGCTTCCTCATTTCTTCCACAGGATCGCGTGCCCAGGACAATCCGTCATTTGTTGCTGCAGTTTTGGCAGGAGGGTTTCGTTGATCTCGGTGTTGAAGACCTCTGCGACCTCTTCACCGTCGACCTTTCGGAAGGCCATCGGCAGCGCCTTGATGCAGTCGCCGCACTCCGTGCACAGGTCGCCATCCACATAGAACTCGGGCACCTTCGCCATCTTCCCCTCCTCCTCACTGAGTCCTTGGGTTCGCCGTTGCCGGACAGCACGCCGGCGTTCGCTTGCATTACTTATGCAAGCAATCGGCCCCGGGCAGTGCGAGGGCGCGGCGACCCTCGATGAAACACGCGTCGCCGCATGGGGGATCGAGGATGCCCGGAACGGGACCGCGGGGTGGGCTCTGGCATTGGACTTCGGAAGCGGGGCCGCTCTCGCGCCGCCGTTTCCTCGCCGGTCTGGGATTGCTCGCGGGCGCAGGGGCGCTCGCCCCGCTCGTGCACAGGCAGGTGCGCGAGCGCCGGCCCGAGAGGCTCGAGGCGAGCCGGCCGGCGCTCGGAACGAGGATGCGGGTGGTGGTGGTGGCGGAGCGCGCGCGCGCGGCGCGCGCGCTGGAGCGTGCGTTCGCCGCGGTGCGCGCGGTGGACGCTCAGATGAGCGTGCACCGCGCGGACAGCGAACTCGCGCGGGTGAACGCGGCGGCGGGTGCGCGGGCGACACGGGTGGACGATGCGGTGATCGAGGTGGTGTCGCTCGCGTGCGCGGCGTCGGAGCGGTCGAACGGCGTGTACGACCCGACGCTCCTCCCGCTCATGCGGGCGTACGGCTTCTACGGCGCCGCCCGCGGCGCGGCGCCGAACGCTCGTGAGGTGGACGAAGCGCTCGCGTGCATGGGCACGCGCTACGTCGCGGCCGACCGCGCCGCCGGCACGCTCGGCCTCATGCGCGAGCGCGCCGGCTTCGACCTCGGCTCGATCGGCAAGGGCTGGGCGCTCGACCGCGCGGTGGACGCGCTGCGCGCCGAGGGCGTGCGCTCCGCGCTCGTGGACATCGGCGGGAACGTGTACGGCCTCGGCGCGCCCGACGACGGCGCACCGGGCTGGTCGGTCGGCGTGTTCCATCCCGCGACCGGCGCGCTCGACCACGTGTTCGTGCTGAACGATCGCGCGGTCGCGACGAGCGGCAACAGCGAGCAGACGCACGCGCTCGGCGCGCTCACGCTCGGCCACCTGTTCGACGCGCGGCGCGGCGTGCCCGCGAACGGTCACCTGAGCGCGAGCGTCGTCGCGCGCACGGGCGTCGAGTCCGACGTGATGTCCACGGTGTCGTTCCTGCTCGGCCCGGACCGCTTCCGCGGCTGGCCGGGCGCGCTCGAAACGCACTTCGTCGGATGAGCGCGATGAGCGGCGAGCGCGCGAGCCTCCGCACGTTTTCCCGCGGCGGCATCCACCCCGAGTCCCACAAGGAACTCGCGGCGGGGAAGGCCATCGAGGACGTCCCGCCGCCGGGCGAAGTGTGGCTGCCGCTCGCGCAGCACCTCGGCGAGCCCGCGACGCCGATCGTCGCGAAGAACGACGTCGTGCGGCGCGGCCAGAAGATCGCCGAAGGCGGCGAGACCGGCGCGCCGATCCACGCCACGATCTCGGGCAAGGTGCGCCCGCTCGACAAGCGCCCGCACCCGACGCTCGTCACGGCGCAGAGCATCGTGATCCAGGCGCAGCCCGACCTCGAGCCGCTCGAGTTCCCCGAGGACCCCGACTGGCGTTCGCTGTCGCTCGACGAGTCGCTCGCGCGCATCAAGGAGGCCGGCATCGTCGGCCTCGGCGGCGCGGCGTTCCCGACCTATCGCAAGCTGCGGCTGCCGCCGAGCGCGAAGGTGGACACGTTCGTCGTCAACGGCGCCGAGTGCGAGCCCTACCTCACGTCCGACTACCGCACGATGCTCGCGCACCCGCGCGAGGTCGTGGAGGGCTCGCTCGCGATGGCGCGCCTCGTCGGCGTGAAGCGCGTGCTGCTCGGTCTCGAGGCCGACAAGCTCGACGCGATCCCCGCGCTCGTCGCCGCCGGGAAGGACGCCGTGCGCGACGGGATGACGTTCGAAGTCGTGCCGTGCCAGGTGCGCTATCCGCAGGGCGCCGAGAAGCAGCTCGTCGAATCACTCACGGGCCGCGTCATTCCGCCGCGCCAGCTGCCGTTCGCGGTCGGCGTCGTCGTGCAGAACGTCGCGACCGCGGTCGCGGTGTACGAGGCGCTGCGCTTCCAGAAGCCGCTCCTCGACCGCATCTTCACGGTCACGGGGCCGGGCATCGCGACGCCGCGCAACCTGCGCGTGCCGATCGGCACGCTGCTCTCGCACGTCGTCGCGGCGTGCGGCGGCACGAAGGACGAGACGACGCGCATCGTGGCCGGCGGGCCGATGATGGGCCGCACGCTGCCGCGCCTCGACCTGCCGGTCGTGAAGGGCATGAACGGCCTCGTGCTGCTCACCGGGCGCGGACCGCTCGAAGAGGGCTTCGGGCCGTGCATCGCGTGCGGGCGCTGCCTCGACGCGTGCCCGCTCGGGCTCGAGCCCGATCAGGTGTCGCTGCGCGTCGAGGTCGGCCGCACGCTCGACACCGAACGCTTCGGGCCGCTCGACTGCTACGAGTGCGGTTCGTGCTCGTTCGTCTGCCCGGCCGGCCGGCCGCTCGCCCAGTTCATGCAGGTGTCGAAGTCCGCGCTGCGCCGCGCGCGCGAACTGAGGATCGCAACGTGACCGAGCACGCGCCGTACATCATCGCCCCGGGGCCGCACGTGCGGACCGAAGAGAGCACCGCCCGCATCATGTGGTGGGTGAACGCGAGCCTCGCGCCCGCGGCGCTCTGGGGCGTGTTCGTGTTCGGGCCGCGCGCGCTGTTCGTGATCCTCGGCTCGATCGCGGGCACGGCGGGCGGCGAGTGGCTCGCGGCACGGATGCTCAAGAAGCGCGCTTCGCTCGAGGACGGCAGCGCCGTCTGCACCGGACTTCTGCTCGCAATGACGCTGCCCGCGCAACTCCCCGCGTGGGCGGCGTTCCTCGGCGGCCTGTTCGCGATCCTCGTCGGCAAGTGGATCTTCGGCGGACTCGGCTTCAACCTGTTCAACCCGGCGCTCGTCGGCCGCGCATTCCTCATGGCGAGCTTCCCGCTCGCGATGACCTCCGGCTGGATCGTGCCGCGCGCGCTCGGCACGCCGCACCTCGACGCCGCGACGACGCCGACGCCGCTCGCGGCGCTGCGCGAGCACGGGCTCGGCGAGGCGCTGCGCGTCGCGAGCGTCCACGGGCGCACGTGGCTCGACCTGCTCGCGGGCTTCCGGCCGGGTTCGATCGGCGAGACCTCGGTGCTGCTGCTCGCGCTCGGCGCGGGCATCCTGCTCGCGCGCGGCATCATCCGGCTCACGATCCCGCTCGCGGTGTTCGCCGGGCTCGCGCTCGTCACGCTGTGGACCGGCGCGTTCGGCCTGCACCTGCTCACGGGCGGGCTGTGGCTCGGCGCGTTCTTCATGGCGACCGACTACGTGACGTCGCCGAACCTGCGCAACGGCCAGATCGTCTTCGGCCTGCTCGTCGGCGCGCTCACGGGCGTCATCCGCACGTGGGGCGGCTACCCCGAGGGCATCTGCTACGCGATCCTGATCGCGAACATGCTCGTGCCGGCGCTCAACCTGTGGTTCCGGCCGCGCCGCGTCGCGCTCGCGGGGACGCCGTCGTGAGCGCGCCGAACCGCGAAGTGCCCGCCATGATCGGCTCGATGCTCGGCGCGTGCGTGATCGGCGCGGCGATCCTCGGCGGCATCTACATGGGGACCGAGCGCTACGCCGCGGCGGCGCGGGCCTCCGAGGAGCGCGAGGCGATCGCTGCGATGCTGTCGCTCGACTCGACGGCCGTCGTGCGCGAAGTGAGCCAGTACCTCGACCGCGAACACGGGCAGGTGGTGTACCGCGCCGCAAGGGAAGCCGGCGACGGGGACCGCAGGCTCGTGTTCGCGCTCGACGGAACGCTCGCGGGCGCGACCGACGTCGCGCACGCCGCCGCCGAGGAGAAGACGTGCGAGCCGCTCGGCCGCATCTTCGTCGCGAGCCGCGCGGGGGCGCCGGCGGGATTCGTGGTCGAGGGCGAGTCGCGCGGCTACAAGAACGTGATCCGCTTCTTCGTCGCGCTCGACTCCGCGTTCGCGATCGCCGGCGTGAAGATCGTCCAGCACGAGGAAGACCCCGGGCTCGGCGCCGAGACCGCGACGCCGTGGTTCCAGGGCCAGTACGTCGGCCGCCGCGCCGAGAGCCTCGCGACGCTCGAGGTCACGCGCGATCCCTGCCCCGAGGACTGGAGCGCCGCGCTCCACGCGCTCGAACGCGAGCCGCTCGCGCGCTGGCGCAAGGAGCACGAGGCGCTGATCGCGCGCGAGGGCGTGAACCGCGTGTACGCCGTCACGGGCGCGACGATCTCGAGCCGCGCCGTCACCGACGGCGTGCGCGAGACCGTGGACCACTTCCGCCGCCGCTGGGCGATCGTCTCCCCGCACCTGGAGGGTGGATCGTGAGCTTCGTTCCCGAACCCGGAAAGCCGCCCGGAGTCCGCTACCTGCTCCTGAACGGCATCTTCGCCGAGAACCCGGTGTTCCGGCTCGCCCTCTCGCTGTGCCCGGCGGTCGCGGTCACGAACACCGTCATGAACGGCATCATCCTCGGCGTCGCCGTGCTCGCGGTGCAGGTGCTGTCGAGCTGCACGGTCGCGCTCACGCGCCAGTGGATCCACCCGGCCGTGCGCATCCCGGTGTACACGCTGATCATCGCGGTGTGGGTGAGCGCGATGGACATGTCGCTCGCGGCATTCGTGCCCGCGCTCTACGCCCAGGTCGGCCTGTACGTGAAGCTCATCGTCGCGTTCGCGATCATCATCTCGCGCCTCGAGGTGTTCGCCTCGCGCCAGCCGCTCGTGCCCACGTTCTGGGACGGCGTCGGCATGGGGCTCGGGTTCCTGCTCGCGCTCGTCGCGATCGGCGTGTTCCGCGAGCTGCTCGGCAACGGCACGCTGCTCGGGTTCCGGGTCGTGCCCGTGAAGCCGCTGCTCTTCTTCGCGCTTCCGGCGGGCGGGTTCTTCTCGATCGCGCTGCTCATGGCGTTCTTCAACCGCCTCGAGCGCCAGCTCACCGGACACTCGTCGGCCGACGCCGCGGGAGGACAGCATGCGGCATGATCCGAGCGAGTTCCGCAAGCCGCTCGTCGCGTTCATCGCGCTGCTGCTCGGGCTGCTCGCGCTCGCGCTCGGTGCGATCGCGTTCCACGCGCCGCGCGTGCACGCGGCGACGAACGATCGCGGCGCGCTCGCCTCGGCGCGCGTGCTCGCGCCCGACCACCTGCGCGTGAAGCTCGCGCGGCCCGCCGACGGGCTCGCTCCGGCCGCGTTCCGGCTCACGCCGGAACTCGCGCCCGACCTGCCGATCGCCGTCACGGCCGTCGAGCCGCAGCCGGGGAACGTCGCGCTGCTCACCGTGGCCGGCCGGCTCGAGCCCGCGGGGCGCTACGTGCTCGAACTCGCCGATCCGCCGTCGCGCCTGCCGGTGCGGCCGGCGCCGTGGGCGCTGCTCCTCACCGCGGTGATGAGCGCCGCGCTCATCAACAACTTCGTGTTCACGCGCTACCTCGGGCTCTGCATCTTCTTCGGCGTGACGAAGCGCCGCGACACGGCGGTCGGCATGGGCATCACGTTCACGGCCGTGATGATCGGCACGGCGATGCTGTCCTGGCTCATCTACGCGTTCGTCATGCTGCCGCACCACCTCGCGTTCCTGCAGGTGATCGTGTTCATCGGCGTCGTCGCGTTCGTCGTGCAGTTCCTCGACACGATGCTCAAGAAGACGCACGCCGAACTGCACAAGAAGTTCGGCATCTACCTCGTGCTGATCACGACGAACTGCATCATCCTCGCGGTGCCGCTGCTGAACGCCGCGTCGAACGCCTCGCCGCAGGACGCCTTCGCGCTCGCGCTCGGCTCGGGGCTCGGCTTCGCGCTCGCGCTGTTCCTCATGTCGTGCGCGCGCGAGAAGATGGAACTCGCGCGCGTGCCGCAGAGCTTCCAGGGCCTGCCGATCGCGTTCGCGCTCGCGGGACTGTTCGCGCTCGCGTTCATGGGCTTCTCCGGCCTCAACTTCATGCGCTGACCCATGGACCGCTCCGCTCTCGAAATCGCGCTGTGGGGACTCGGGCTCTTCGCCCTGCTCGGGCTGTTCTTCGGCGTCACGCTCGCGGCCGCCGCGATCAAGTTCCGGGTCGAGGTGAATCCGCTCGTCGAACGCGTGCGCGCGGCGCTGCCGTCGGCGAACTGCGGCGCGTGCGGCTACGCGGGCTGCCAGGCGTACGCCGAGGCGGTCGCGCTCGACCCGGGCGTGCCGCCGAGCCTGTGCGCGCCGGGACGCGCGACGGTCGCGTCGCAGGTCGCCGCGCTCACGGGCAAGGCGCCGGGCGAGGTGCAGGACCGCGTCGTGCTGATGCGCTGCCACGGCGTGAGCGCCTACGCGCGCGACGAGGCGCAGTACGCCGGGCTCGAGACCTGCGCCGCGGCGTCGCTCGTCTTCGGCGGCCCGAAGGCGTGCAAGAACGGCTGCCTCGGCCTCGGCGACTGCGTGAAGGCGTGCCCGTTCGGCGCGCTGTCGCTCGGTGGCGAAGGCATCGCGGTCGTGGATCCCGAGACCTGCACCGGCTGCGGCGTGTGCGTGCCCGTGTGCCCGAAGGAGCTGTTCCAGCTCTACCCGCGCAACCACCGCATCGAGCTGTCGTGCGTCGCGAAGGACAAGCAGTCCGTGGTGCGCGCCACCTGCATGGTGGGCTGCACGCTGTGCCGCAAGTGCGTCTCGAAGTGCCCGGCCGGCGCGATCGAGTGGGACGGCCGGACGATCGTCATCGATCACGAGAAGTGCATCGCCTACGGGCCGTCGTGCAACGAAGCGTGCGTCGAAATCTGTCCGAGCACGATCCTGCATCGCATCGGTCAGCGCCCCCGACCGGAACCGGTCGAACCCGCCACCGTGGAGGCTTGAAATGCGTCCGGAGTCCCTCGCTCATCCGTCGCACGAGTCCGCATCGGCGTCCCCCGCCGACGTGGCCTCCGCGACGCACTCCGTCGTCCTCGCGCTGGTCGGGAGCGGCGGCGACGGTGTCGCGCTGCTCGGCGACCTGCTGCTCAACATGGCCGCCGAACAGGGCATCTACGGCATGATGGTCCAGTCGTACGGGCCGCAGATCCGCGGCGGCGAGTCCGCGGTCGTGCTGCGCCTGTCCGAGACCGAAGTGCAGTACGAGGGCGACCAGGCCGACGTGCTGCTGTGCTTCCGCATCGCCGACCTGAAGCGCTTCCAGGGCGCGGTGCGGCTCAAGTCCGACAGCGTCGTGATCCTCGACGCCGCGGACCAGAATCCGCTGCCCGAGTGGCTCGGCCCGCTCGCGCGCGAGGCGACGCGCTATCCGTTCGCGACGTTCCAGGACGGCGTCGAGGTCGCGGGCGAGCCCAAGAACATGAAAGCGCTCGCGCTGCTCACGCGGCTCCTCGGCTGGGACCCCGAGTTCGCGCGCGGCTCGCTGCGGAAGCGCTTCGGCCACAAGCCGAAGGCGCTCGCGAACAACCTGACGACCTTCAACGGCGCGCACGCGACCAACGAGCTGCAGCCCATCACGAAGCTGCGCGCGCGCGGCACGGCGCTGCACGTCGAGACGGGGAACGAGGCGTCGGCGCGCGGCGCGATGGAGGCGGGACTGAGCTTCTTCGCGGGCTACCCGATCACACCGTCGTCCGAGGTGATGGAGACGCTCATCGAAGAGCTGCCCGCACGCGGCGGACGGGTCGTGCAGGCCGAGGACGAGATCGCGGCGCTCGGCATGGTGCTCGGCGCGTCGTTCGGCGGCGTGCCCTCGATGACGGCGACGAGCGGCCCCGGCCTGTCGCTGATGACCGAGATGCTCGGGCTCTCGAGCATGGCCGAGCTGCCGGCCGTCATCGTGGACTGCCAGCGCGCCGGTCCCGCGACCGGGATGCCGTCGCGCACCGAACAGAGCGACCTGTTCCAGTCGGTGTACGGCGGTCACGGCGACTTCCCGCGCGTCGTGCTCGGCGTGTTCGACGTCGTGCACGCGCGCGACGTGATGCTCAAGGCGTTCACGATCAGCGAGACGTACCAGCTGCCCGTGCTCGTGCTGTCGGACGCCTACATCGCGCAACGCCGCCAGATCCGCGACGTGCCGATCGGCCGCCACGACCGCGTGCTGCGCAAACGCTGGTCGCCGTCGGACTCGCCGGCGCGTTTCGACCTGTCGGGCGCCCACGGCGTGAACGCGTTCCGCGTGCCGGGCGTGCCGGGCGGCACGTACCAGGCGGCGGGCATCGAGCACACGCCCGAGGGCCTGCCGACCGCCGACACGCTGATGCACCAGCGCATGAACGAGAAGCGCTTCAGGAAGTTCGAGGCGATCGCGGAAGAGACGAAGGGCTGGTTCCGCACGCTCGGCCGCGACGACGCGCCGAACGGCATCGTCGCGTGGGGAAGCCAGTACGGGCTGCTGCGCGAGTGGGTCGCGCGCCGTCCCGAGTGGCGCGTGTTCATGCCCGAAGTGATCCACCCGTTCCCGCTCGAGGCGTTCGAACGCTGGCGAAAGGGGCTCGCAAAGGGTTGCGTGCTCGAGCTGAGTTTCCAGGGCCAGTTCTTCCGCCACATCGCGGGAATGACGCACATCGACGAGTTCCGGTCGCTCGCCCGCAGCGGCGGCGTTCCGGTCACGACGGTCGAGCTGCAGCGCCTGCTGGAGGTGACGCCGTGACGCAACTCAAGGCCAAGGATTTCCGGACCGAAGTGACGCCCGTCTGGTGCACGGGCTGCGGCGACTACGGCGTGCTGAAGGGGCTGACGCAGGCGCTCGCCGACTGCGAAGTGATTCCCGAGCGGCTCGCGGTGATCAGCGGCATCGGCTGTTCGAGCCGGCTGCCGGGCTACACGAAGAGCTACGCGTTCAATTCCATCCACGGCCGCGCGCTGCCGATCGCGACCGGCCTCAAGCTGTCGCGTCCCGACATCACGACGATCGTCGTCGGCGGCGACGGCGACGGCTTCAGCATCGGGCTCGGTCACCTGCCGCACGCGATCCGCCGCAATCCGAACATCACGTACGCGGTGCTCGACAACGGCATCTACGGACTCACGAAGGGGCAGGCGTCGCCGACGACCGAGGCGGACTTCAAGCAGGAGCGCGGCCTCGCGGGGCCGGACGAGCGCCCGCTGAATCCGGTGCTGCTCGTGCTCAGCGCGGGCTGCGGCTTCGTCGCGCGCACGCACGCGGGCAACCTGCCGCACCTGCGGCAGACGCTCGCCGAGGCGATCCGCTACCCCGGCTTCGCGTTCGTGCACGTGCTCGCGGGTTGCGTGACGTACCAGACGCCGACCTACGCCGAACAGATCTACCAGCGCTGCGACCTGCTGCCGGACGACTACGACCCGACGGATCTCGCGAAGGCGATGGAGGTGTCGAAGGGCCCGCGCTTCCAGCTCGGCGTGCTCTTCCGCCGCGACCCGGGCGTCGCGCCGCGCATGGGCGAGATGGAAGGCCAGACGGACGCGGGCGTGTGGCCGCCGGTGACGCAGCCGCTCGCGAACGACGCCACGAACGACGTGGAGTTCCCGGGCGGGTGATCCCGTCGCCGCTCCCGGAGGGTGAAGCGGAGCGCAGGCGTGGTGGACGGCGCCGGCGCTCCGCCTTCGTCTTCGTGCCTCGCCGAGCGCAGCCCCACGCGCGGCTGCTTCTGCGCTAGAGTCCGCGCCCGCGACACTCGTCCGGCACGTCACTCGACCCCAGGAGCCCACCATGCTGCTCGGCGCGTTCTCGATCAGTCTGGCCGTGAAGGATATCCACGCCTCGAAGGCGTTCTACGAGAAGCTCGGCTTCCAGAAGCTCGGCGGCAACGCCGACCAGAGGTGGCTGATCCTCAAGAACGGCGATCACGTCATCGGGCTCTTCCAGGGCATGTTCGAGAAGAACACGCTGACGTTCAATCCCGGCTGGGACCAGGGCGCGCAGCCGCTCGCCTCGTTCGCCGACGTGCGCGAGATCCAGCGCGATCTGAAGTCGAAGGGCATCGCGCTCCAGGCGGAGGCCGACGAGTCCACGAAAGGCCCCGCACACTTCATCGTCGTGGATCCTGACGGCAATCCGATCCTCGTCGACCAGCATGTCTGAGCGCGCGGGAGTCCTCCGCGTGCCGCCGCCGCACCCGCGTCCCTCGTCGGCGCGCTGACCGTCCGGCGATGGGGCGCGCGCTGCACATCGGCATCGTGGCCTGCTCGGCCGAGGGCGCGTCGCTCTGCCATCGGACGATCTGCGCCGAAGGCGAGGCGCGGCTCGGCGCGCACGCACACCCCGAGCTGTCGCTCCACTCGCACGCGCTCGCGGACTACGTCGCGTGCCTCGACCGCGCCGACCTCGACGGCATCGCGACGCTCATGCTCGATTCGGCCCATCGGCTCGCGGCCGCCGGCGCCGACTTCCTGATCTGCCCGGACAACACGATTCACGCCGCGCTGCCGCGCGTGCGCGAGCGCTCGCCGCGGCCGTGGCTCCACATCGCCGAGGTCGTCGCCGCCGAGGTCGTGCGCCGCGGGCTGCGCGCGCCCGCGCTCCTCGGCACGCGCTGGCTCGTGACGAGCGACGTCTACCCGGAGGCGCTGCGCGTCCACGGGCTCGCCGCACTGCGCCCCGAGTCTCGCGACCTCGACGTCGTACACGGCGTGATCATGGAGGAACTCGTGCGCGGCGAGTTCCGGCCCGGCTCGGTCGCGGCGCTGCGCGAGGTCGTGGATCGCCTGCGCGATGCCGGCGCCGACGCCGTGATCCTCGGCTGCACCGAGCTGCCGCTCGTGCTCGACGACCGCAACGCGTCGCTGCCGACGCTCGATTCGACCCGCCTGCTCGCGCGCGCCGCCGTCGAGCGCGCGCTCGCGATCTGAACGCCGACCGCTCGAGGAGACCGTCGTGCCGATGAAATCGAAAGCGCCCGAGACCGTGGACGAGTACATCGCGGCGTTCGAGCCCGGGGTGCAGCGCGTGCTGAAGCGCGTCCGCCGCATCGTGCGCGCCGCGGCGCCCGGCGCGCGCGAAGTCCTGAGCTACCGGATGCCGGCGTTCAAGGGCAACGGCATCCTGCTCTACTTCGCCGCGTTCAAGGCGCACCTCGGCGTGTTTCCGCCGGTGCGCGGCGATGCGCGCCTCGAGAAGGCGCTCGCGCGCTATTGCGGGCCGAAGGGGAACCTGCGGTTCCCGCTCGACGAGCCGATGCGATACGACCTCATCGAGCGCATCGCGAAGCTGCGCGCGAAGCAGGACGCCGCGCGGAAGCGGCCGGTCCGGACGACGCGCCGCGCCTGACTCGCGGCGGACGATTCGAGACGCGCCGGTCCCCTCGATCGCCGCGTTCGTTCCGCGCCGCCCATCCACTACGCCGTTCCGTAACGACGGAGCGGCATGACTTCACCGGACCCGCGGACGATCCGACGACGGCTCGAATCGCTCGAACGCCGCATCGCGGCGCTCGAAGCTCCCGCGCGCACCGCGCGCACCCCCGCGGCACGCGCGCCGGAGGCGCCCGCTCCCGACGCGCAGTGGGTGCTCCAGGGCCTGCGTCGCCGCGCGGCGCCGCGCCCCGCGCGCGGGCGCGCGGGCGGCCGCGTCGCGTTCGCGGGCATCGTGTACGCCGGAGGCGGGGAGCACTACGAGTGGATCGGCGAGCGCGAGCTGGCGCCCTTGCTCGACGAGCCGTGGACGCCGTGGGCGCCCGCGTTCTCGGCGCTCCGTCACCCCGTGCGCCTCGAGATCCTGCGTGCGCTCGCTCACGGCCGTTACGACGTCACGGAACTGGGCCGCATCCCGGGCATGGGCACGACGGGCCAGCTCTACCACCACCTTCGCGAGCTCCAGGCCGTCGGCTGGGTGCGGCTCGAGAAGCGCAACCACTACGTCATCGTTCCCGACCGGATGGTCGCGCTCGCGATCCTGATCGCGGCCGCCGCGGGGCGTCATCCGCCGGAGCCGCCGCACGCCGGTCGAAGGCGGCGGGAGAGGAGACCCTCCGAATGAACTTCCGAGTCCGAAGCGTGCTGCCGATCGTCGTGGCGCTCGTGCTCGCCACGCCGGCGGTCGGCCGCTCGAGCGCCGCCGCGGAACCGCAGGACCCCGAATCGCTGTTCGTGTCGGGGCGCTTCGAACTCGCCGAACGCGCCTTCGAAGCGCGGCGCGCGAGCGCGCGCGACACGCTGCGCCCCGTCCGCCTCGCGGCGCTTCGGCTGCTGCGCAACGACACGCGCGGCGCGCGCGCGCTGCTCGAGCCGCTGCTCGCGAAGCGGCCCGATCTCGTCTCGGCGCGCGCGCTGCTGCTCGAAGCCCGCACGCGCGAGCTGGACTTCGCGGGCGCCGTCGAGCTCGCGAGCGACCTCGGACGCGAGCCCTTTGCGCGCCAGCTCGCCTCGTTCGCCGGCGTCGTGCCGTATCGACTCGAGGGTCCGGAGCGCGCGGAAGTGCGGTTCGTGCGCACCGATCCGCTGCCGCTCGTCGAGGCGCGCCTCGAGGGGCGGGGGCCGTTCTACTTCCTGATCGACACCGGCGGCGGGGAGTTGCTCGTGGACCCTGTGATCGCGGACTCGCTCGGCGCTCCGCGCTTCGGCGCGCAGAGTGGCACCTTTGGCGGCGGCCGGAAGCGCGACGTCGAACTGTCGCGCATCGGCGCGCTGGCGCTCGGGGACGTCACGATCCGCGACCTGCCCGCGACGCTGCTCGACTGCAGCCGCTTCTCGGCGGCCGCCGGCGGCAAGCGCGTCGCCGGCATCCTCGGCACGCGCGTGCTCATGCGCTTCCTCGCGACGCTGGACTACCCGGGCGGGAAGCTCGTGCTCGAACGCCGCGCGCGCGAGCCGTCCGCATCCGACTCGGGGGACGTCGTCGTTCCGATGTGGCTCGCGGGCGACCACTTCGTGCTCGCGCGCGGGCGCATGAACGACGCGCCCGAAGCGCTGTGGTTCGTGGACACGGGCCTCGCGGGCGCTGCGATCACCGCGCCCGCATCGGCGCTCCTTGAATCCGGCATTGCCGTGCCCGACACGAGCGCTGCGCCGAGCGGCATGGGCGGAGGCGGCAGCATGCGCGTGCAATTCTTCCCGGTCTCGCGTTTCGAACTCGGCGGCGCGAAGGCGGCCGAGCTCGCGGGGCTCTTCGGTCCGTTTCCGTCGTTCCTCGAGCGCGCCTTCGGCTACCGCATTGCCGGCATCGTGTCGCACGCGTTCTTTCGGGACTGGCGCGTGACGTTCGACTTCGACAGGATGCGGCTCGTGCTCGCTCCGCCGGAGGCATCCGCGAAGTGAGCGTCCGTGACGACACGCGGAACGGCGCGTCGTCGTCGAGGAGTCCGAAGGGAGATCCGCGATGGCCGGAAGCACCGCACTCGCACTGATCGTGTTGCTCGCGGCGACCCCCGCGTCCGCGCCGAAGCCCGGCGACGCGCGTGCGGAGCTGCTCGGCCGCTGGCGCGGCGTGTCGCTGTGCGTGAAGGAGCCGTGGAACTCGGCCTGCAACGACGAGCAAGTGCTCTACGACTTCCGGCGGACCCCCGGCCAGGCGGCCCACGTGACGCTCGACGCCTACAAGTACGTGAACGGCGAGCCCGCGCTGATGGGAACGATGGACTTCACCCGTGCGCCGGAAGCGCACACGTGGCACTCGTTCTTCTCGAACGCGCGCGTGCGCATCCGCTGGGTGTTCGAAGCGCGCGGCGATTCGCTGATCGGGCGCTGCGAGGACCTGAAGCAGGGCCGCGTAGGCCGCCACGCTTCGGCGTCGCGCGTTCGAACCCCTTGACGCTCGTGGCGGCGCGGCGATGACGTTCGGACTCGGGGGGGAACGCCGCCCGGTGCGCTCCTCGCGACTCGCGAGTGCCGCTCGCGTCCGCGCTGCTGCTGCCGGGCGGACGATCCGTCCGGTCGCGCTTCCGATGATCGACGACGCCCGTCGCCTTCCTGTCCCGCGGGCGGTCTGAGCCCGCCACGCGCAAGAGGACCCGAACATGTGCCGGAACATCCGCACGCTCCACAACTACTCGCCTCCCGCGACCGAGGACGAGATCCGCGCCTCGGCGCTCCAGTACGTGCGCAAGCTCTCGGGGTCCACGAAGCCCTCGAAAGCGAACGAAGCGGCCTTCGATCGTGCGGTCGAGCGGGTGAGCGAGGCGACCCGCGAGCTGCTCGCCGCGCTCGTCACGACGGCCCCGCCGCGCGATCGCGCGCTCGAGGCCTCGAAGGCGCGCGAGCGGTCGCGGGCGCGCTTCGGCCGGCCCGCGGCCACGGCGCCCGGCCCCGAAACCCCTCCGTCGGACCGGCCGTAGAGCCCTCATCGCCGCCGACCGCGGCCCGCCTGCCCGGCGCCACTCGAGCCGGCGGGCCGCTCGCTTTCGTCCTCCCGCCGGGATCGGAGTGCCGCCATGTCGTCCACGATTCGCGCCGCGCGCAAGGCCGGGCTGCTCTACTTCGTGTTCGCCGTCTTCGGAGTGATCCGCGAGTTCGTGCTGCCCGACGTCCTCGTGCGGGGCGACGCGGCCGCCACCGCGCGCAACCTCCTCGCGGGCGAGTCGACGTACCGGCTCACCGTGCTCGCCGGCATGCTGACGCTCGTGCTGTTCGTCTACCTCGTCGCGAGCCTGCACCGGCTCTTCCGCGGCGTGGACGAGACGCAGTCGCTGCGCATGGTCCTGCTCGTCGCGGTCGGGGTGACGATCTCGTTCGCGAACGTGCTGAACGAGTTCGTGCCGCTTCTGCTCCTCAAGGGCGCGGACTACCTGAGCGTGTTCACGCGCGAACAGCTCGAGGCGCTCTCGCTCACAGCACTCCGGCTGCACGGCACGGGCGGCACGATCGCGTCGGTGTTCTGGGGGCTGTGGCTCTTCCCGTTCGGCACGCTGGTCATCAAGTCCGGGTACTTCCCGCGCGCGTTCGGCGTGCTACTGTGGATCGCAGGCGCCGCCTACGTCGCCACGAGCGTGACGACGATCGCGTTCCCCGACTACCGGGCGATGGTCAATCGAGTCGCGTTCCCGCTCTACTTCGGCGAGCTGCCGATCATCTTCGCCCTGCTCCACGGCGGCACGCGGCGGCCGGTCGAGCGGCCGGCCTGAGCCGAATCGGGTCGCGCGGTCGAAGCGGCGATGGCCTGCGAGCGGTCGCGGGCCCGATCCGGAGCCTTCGACCCGGCCCGGATCGGGGCACGCCCGGCTGCCGAGGCGCCGCGCCCGTCGGCCCCGCCGGTAATTCGCCGGAGACGTCCGTCCGACCGGGCGGTAGCATGAATGCTGTTTCCGCCGCGCGGCGCCGTCGGTGCGACCTTCCGCGCGCGGCCCGGCCGCCCGAGAACAGGAGGTCCCCCGTGCCCGTTCGACGACTCCTCTACAACGCCGCCTTCGCAGTCCTTCTCGCTTCGCCAACCCTCGCGCTCGCCGCGGCCTGCCCCGTGCCCCACTCGACGTTCGGGTCCAGCGGTACGGCGAACGGGGAGTTCAACCGTCCGTTCGGGATTTCCGTGGATCCCGGCGGCCTGCTGTACGTGACCGATCAGCAGAACGAGCGGGTGCAGGTCTTCGACGCGAACGGCAACTTCGTTCGCACCTGGCCCGTTCCCGTGGATCCCGTGCGCGGCTACGCCTATCCGACCGGAATCTGCGTTTCGAACGGCATCGTCTGGGTGTCGGCGAATCAGGGCCACTACGTCGGACGATGGACGACGAGCGGGACGTTCCTCGGTTACGTGACGAACCCGTTCGGCGGGTGGTACTACCCGACCGACATCGCCGCGGATGCGGATGGACAGATCTACATCGCGAATTCGAATTACGGCCAGATCGTTCGAGTGGACCCCGTGTCGCTGAACGTCGTGACGCTCTGGAACACGAACGGCACACCCTACGGACTCCACGTGGACGCGCTCGGCACGGTGTGCGTCGGCGACATCGGGAACCACGTCGTTTCGCGCTGGACGCGGGACGGCGTGTGGCTCGCGCAGTTGTCGACTCCACTTCCGTTCTTCGCTCCCGAGGGCATTGCGAGCGACGGCGCCGGCAACCTGTACGTGTGCGACACCGGGAACCGGCGCGTCCAGAAGTTCGCGATGAACGGGTCGTGGCTGTGCACGTTCGGCTTCGAGGGCTCCGGGCTCGGCGAGCTGTTCGTGCCGAGCGACCTGTGCGTGGCGCCGAACGGGGACCTCTACGTCGTGGAGTACGGCAACAACCGCGTCCAGCGCTTCACGTTCGGCGCCGTCGCGTCGAAGCCCGCGTCGTGGGGACGGCTCAAGACGCTCTATCGCTGATCGAAGTCGGCCGCTCGCGCGGCCCGCACCGCTTTCGCGAACGGCCACCCGCGGATTCGCTCCGCGAGTGGCCGTGCGTCGTTCACGCGACGTCGCGCCGGAACTCGGGCTAGCCCGCCACCTGCGCGTCCACGAACTTCCGGATCGCCGCGTACTGTGCCGCGCCGTCGAGCCCGGCTTCGTGCAGCACCGCCGGTCCCGCGCCGCTCCCGGGATAGTGCCCGTGCGCGTAGGGGTGCAGCGTCGCCGTGCGCCCGCGATCGCTTCTCACCCAGCGGTACATGGTCGGCAGCGTGAAGCCGGTGATGCCGATCGCCTCGTAGCCGAGCCGCTCGGGGAAGATCTTCTCGCGCTCCGCCGCGGGCAGCAGGTCGTACAGCTCCGCGCTCGCGACGTAGTACACGTCGGCGTCCACGCCGTCCTGGTCGAGGCGCGGCAGAACGTCGTTCACGAACGCCATCGCGACCGCGCTCTCCTGCAGCACGATCACGACGTCCGGCTCGCCCCTCGACGCCCGCAACCGGTAGACGCCGGTGCGCGCGGCGCTCGCGGGCGCGAGCCTGAGCGCGGCCCGGTCGGGCACGGTCTCGTTCGGGCGCGTGACGAACGGCGCGATCACCGCGGGACGCTTCTCGAACGCCGCCGCGACGAGCGGCCACACTTCGGCCGGGTCCCACGGCGTGAGCGTCACCGCCGTGCCGACCGGGAAGTTCTCCTGCAGCAGCTGGAGCGCCTGCGGGTCGGCGTGCGTCGGTCCGTCCTCGCCGGTCTTGAGCCCCGCGTGCGCGCACACGAGCACCATCGGGCGGTACGGCTGTTCGTCCACCGACGCGCGCGCCTGGTTGCCGATCGCGTGCAGGCGCGCCGCGATGTGCGCGAGCGGCGCCTCGAACGCGGCGTACGACGACGACACTCCGACGTGGTGTCCGAACGCGCCGAGGCCGCTGCCGATGCCGGCGGCGGCGTCCTCGCAGATGCCGCCGATCGAGAGCGTGCGCGCGTCGGGATTCGTGCGCGCGTTCCAGAACCCGGCGCCGAAGCCCTCGGCGATCGCGTTCACGCTCGTCGAGCCGAGCAGGTCGGCGGCGCTCACGAGCAGCGCGCCGCGGCTCGCCTGGTTGAGCCGCGCGAGGGCGCGCCCGAGTTCGCCGCGCAGCGTCGTCACGGTGCCGGGCGCGAGCGCGAGTTCCGGCGGCGTCGCGCCGCCGTCGCGCTGCACGGCCTCGTAGATCGCCGCGACGTTCGGAGCGCCCGCGCGCGGCTTCCGCGCGCGCGCGTCGAGCCGGCTCCTGGCACTCCTGAGCCGCGCGGCGAAGAACGCCACGAGCTCGGGGCGCGACGTGAGTTCGCGCCGCACGATCTGCAGCGCGTCCCACATGCAGTTCTCCATGACGCCGGCGCCGTTCGTGCCGGAACAGCGCTTCGCCGCGAGCCCGTTGCAGCTCGGCAGCTCGACGCCGTGCGGGCCGACGAGCGGCTCGAGCGCGCGGTAGAAGCCCTCGGAGCACAGCCCGTGGCCGGCGCCGTGCGAGGCGCGGCCCTCGATGCCGTACTGCCAGCCCTTCACCGTGCGGTACAGGATCGCGGTCGGCTGGCCGGTCTCGAACTCCGCGGCCGCACGCTGTGCCGCGATCACCTGCTCGAAGTCGAAGCCGTTGTCGACGTGCACGATGTTCCAGTCGTGCAGGTAGAACAGCTCGGCCGGCGTCCACTGCACGTAGTCGCCGGGGATCGTCACGTCGCGGCACACGCGGTTCGAGTCGATCGAGGCCTGGTTCCAGTCCACGTGCACGACGACGTTGTCGAGCGACGCCGTGCCGGCCATCGCGAGCGCTTCCGCGACGCGTCCCGGCGTGAGGCCGCCTTCGCCCTCGACGACGTGCACGCGCGGCGCGTCGGCGCCGTACGTGTCGCGCGCGCCGATCGCGAGCCCGATCGAGGACGCGATGCCGACGCCCGAGGCGCCGGTCGAGAGCCGCACGAACGGCGTCGCCGGCGTCGGATGGCCGTCGAGCGCCTTCACGCTGAATTCCCGGAAGAGCGGCGTCGTCGCGGACGGATTGCGGCGGAAGCCGAGCAGGTCCTCGAGGCGCAGCCGCTCCTCGATGCGCTTCGGCAGCAGCTCGGGCGCGCCGAGGCGCAGGATCTCGTCGCGCAGCGCCCATAGCGCGTAGAGGCCGAGCGCCTTGTGGCCCGCGGCGTACGAGACGAGGTCCGCGTCGTCGCGCGCCGGGCGCGAGGGATCCATGTCGAGCGCGTCGAACAGCACGCTCTGCACGAACCGGCCCGACGACAGCGAGCCGCCCGGGTGTCCCGAGGTCGGCACGTAGTTGAACATCAGCGCGCACAGCGAGCGGTAGATCAGGTCGAACGCTTCGAACTGTTCGAGTGCGCCGGTCGAAAGCGGCGTGCCGTTCTCGGTCGCGCCGATGCGAAGGACTCGGCCGCGACGCGGCCCGAATCGGAGATCCATGGTTCGTCTCCTCGGCCCCTGAGGTCGGGGCAAGGGGTGTGGCGCGGCGGCACGGATCGCATCCGGGTCGCCACGGGTCGCGCCCCCTCGGGGGCGCCCGGCGTTCGGCGGCGAACCGGCGCGCGCCGAACCCGGCTCACGACTGCACGGCGTGTGCCCAAGTCCGGACAAGCGTTCGGACCGCGATTGGCGAGGGTTTGGCGTTCATCGACGCGCGGGGCCGCGCCGCCTCTGGCAGGCCGGCGGTCAGGCTGGCAGTCGGGATCGGACGAGCCGCGGCGTTGCGTCGGCCCGCCGGTTGCAGGCTACGATGCGCCCGTCCGGCCGCTCCCCCGGACGATGCGAACTCCTCGATCGGGAACGAGGACTCCATGTTCCTGCGCCGCCGTCTTCCGAACCGCGCGTTCGCCTGCGCGCTCGTGTTCACGTTGATCACTCTCGCGCCGGCGCGTTCGCTCGCGCAGTCACGCTGGGAACCGCCGCAGCGTCGCTACCCGACGAAGGTCTACACCGACAACGGCGACCGCGAGCGCGACTGGGTGTTCGTGAGCGGCGCGATGCCCGCGCCGCTCGACCCGCCCGAGTGGAAGTACTTCTCGACGCGTCCGGGGTGGGGGTTCGGCTACTCGCATCCGGTGGCCGAGTGGTGCGACGTGGGAATGGAACTCGACGACTTCCGCCTGCCGTTCCGCGAGTCGAAGTTCCGTGAGGACTTTTCCCCGGTGTCGGTCCAGTCGGACCGCGCGTTGTTCTCGCAGGTCATGATCGTCGGCCGCTTCCACGGCACCCAGCCGGGACTGCGGCCGTACGCGCTCGTCGGCGTCGGGCTGCCGAACATCTCGCGCCCCGCGATCACGTATTCGACCGCGACGACGACCTTCACTCAGATCGAAGGCGCGGAGTTGTTCGCAATCGATGCCGGCTTCGAACTCGGGGCGGGCTGCGAATACCGGAAGCACGACGGCGTGAGCGGATTCGGCGACGTGCGGCTGAGCGTGTTCCCGGGACGCACCGAGCCCGCGCAGTCGTTCGTGCTCGCGCGCCTCGGCGTGCTCGTGCACCTGCCGCGCTGGCCGGGGTGGTAGTCGTTCGAACGCGGGCCGTCGCGCGCGGCCGCGAAGTTCGTCGCGCGCGACACGCCACGCGCGCGCTACCCTGCGCCGCGTCCGCCGCCGAATCCCGAACCCCAGGGAGGCCGCCATGAAGCGCAACGCATCCCCGCCGATCCAGTCGTTCGTCCGCGGTCCGAAGAAGCAGCGCCGCGAGGGTCCGCCCAAGGCGCGGCGCTCGACGCACAAGAAGCGCAGCGCGTGGTTCCGTGCGCGCAACGCCTGGCCGCTGCGCGAGGCGCCGATCGGCAAGCTCATCGCGGCGCGCTCGACCGCGCGCGCCTCGCTGCCGCGCGCGAGCGTGACCGCGCAGTGGGAGCAGGCGGGCCCGACGAACGTCGGCGGACGCGCGACCTGCCTCGCCGTGCATCCCACGAAGCCCGACCGCCTGTGGCTCGGCGCCGCGGGCGGCGGCGTGTGGCGCAGCGACGACGCGGGCCGCACGTGGCGCGCGCAGTGGCACTCCGAGGAAGTGCTCAACGTCGGCGCGCTCGCGATCGATCCGCGCGACCCGGATCTGCTCTACGCCGGAACCGGCGAAGCGAACCTTTCGCTCGACAGCTACGGCGGCGTCGGCGTGTACCGCACGACCGACGGCGGCGAGACCTGGCACCTGCACGCCTCGTGCGAACGCGCGGGCGTGCCGCGCCACATCGGCGCGCTCGTCGTGGACCCGTTCGACTCGCGCCATCTCGCGCTTGGCGGCGTCGGCTTCGGCGCCGCGAGCCCCGAGCACGACGAGGGCGGGCTCTACCGCTCGTTCGACGGCGGCGTGACTTGGCGGCGCGAGCCGTACGCGAGCGAGTACCCGTACTGGTGCCACGCGATCCTGTTCCACCCGCGCCGGCGCGGCACGATGTTCACCGCGATCACGACGCGGGGTGCGGCGAGCGGCCTCTACCGCACGACCGACGGCGGCGCCACGTGGACGCAGCTCACGCGCGGCCTGCCCGCGCCCGAGCGCATCGGGCGCACGGCGCTCGCGCTGTGCGCCTCGAAGCCGAACGTGATCGCGGCGCTCGTCACCGACCAGAAGAGCGACACGGCGGACCTGGCACTCGGCGTGTACCTGTCCGAGGACGCGGGGGAGAGCTGGCGCGAGATCTCGCGGGGCGCGCTCCGGAACGAAGAGCAGATGTCCTACAACTGCGCGATCGCGATCCATCCCAAGCGCCCGGGCCACATCGTGTGCGGCGGCGTGGACCTGCACCTCACGACGAACGGCGGGCGCACGTGGACGCGCGCGACGCGCTGGGACGCGCGCCGCGGCGGACCGCGCTACGCGCACTCCGACCACCACGCGCTCGTGATGCCGGCGCGTGCGGCCGGACGCCTCTACAGCGCGAACGACGGCGGGCTCGACGCGAGCGAAGACGGCGGCGCGACGTGGGAGAACCGCAGCAACGGGCTCGCGACGATCATGTACTACGACTTCGACGTCGCGCAGAGCGACAGCCGCTGCTACGGCGGCGGCGCGCAGGACAACGGCACGCTCGCGACGCGCACCGGGCGCGCCGACGACCACGAGGAACTGATGGGCGGCGACGGCGGCTGGATCGTGTACGACCCGAAGGACGCCGGCCACTTCTACACGTCGTGCTACAACCTCGACATCGCGCGACAGCGGCACGGCCGCTCGAAGGACGTCTCGCCCAGGGCGAGCGAGGACGAGCGCGGCAGCGTGTGGATGGGCTACATCGCGATGGACCCGAAGGACCCGGACCGCGTGTTCACGGGCTCGACGCGCGTGTGGCGCACGCTCGACGACGGCGCGAACTGGCGTGCGGTGTCCCCGCACCTCGACGACAGCCCGATCAGCGCGATCGAGATCGCGCGCGCGAACCCGAAGCGCGTGTACGTCGGCACCGAGAACGGAAACGTGTTCCGCTCGCTCGACGGCGGGAACACGTGGAGCGCGAACCTCGCGAGCCCGGTGCTGCCCGGACACGACATCACGCGCCTCGCGACCGACCCGCGCGACGCCGACGTGCTGTGGGCGACGGTCGCGAACTTCGGGCACTCGCACGTGTTCCGCTCGATGGACGGCGGGCTGACGTGGACCGATCTCGACCACCGCCGCCTGCCCGACGTGCCGCACCACTCGCTCGTCGTGGACCCGGCGAACCCGCGCCGCGTGTTCGTCGCGAACGACACCGGTGTGTTCGTGACCGAGGACTTCGGCCGCACGTGGAGCGACCTGTCGCTCAACCTGCCGAACGTGATGGTCGTGGACCTGGCGCTCCACGCGAAGGACCGGCTGCTGTTCGCCGCGACCTACGGCCGGAGCACGTGGAGGCTGCGCGTTTAGGCGGCGCCGCTAGCGCTCGTCATCGTCGTCGCTCGCGTCCGCGTCGTCGCGCGCCGCGTCGTCCGGGGGCGAAGGCGGCGCGGGCTCGGCCGCCTCGCCGCGGCGCCGGCGCTGGAACCACGCCGCGCGCGCGGCGAGATGCCCCGGCGGTTCGGGCCGCGGCTTCGCCGGCGTCGCGCGCGGCTTCGGCGCGCGCTCGTTCGTCTTCCCGCGCTGGCGCGGCGGCTTCTTCGAATCGCGAGGCACGGCGGAAGGGTAGCGCGCGGGGCGCGCGGCGCGAAGCGCGGGGTCCGGGCGCGCCGCAGGCCGCAGCGCCGCCTAGAGCCGCGACGCCATCCAGACTTCGGTGACGTAGCGCATCGTGACGAGCCCGCGCGCGTCGCGGTGGCGCTCGAACGCCTCGTGCAGCAGGCGCGTGAGCGCCTCGAGCTTCGCGGGCTCGCGCGACACGTACGAGGAACTCGTCGCACGCCCGAGGAGCCCGTCGCGATCCAGCGCCTGCTCGTGGGGGAACGCGTGAAACCCGACCGGCCCGAAGCCACCGACCTGATCGCTCGTCGCCGGATCGAACGGAATGCGCTCCGACGCATGGACGCCGTTGGTCGCATGAATGGCCTCGATGTACTCGCGCGTGAGGGCGTCCGAGTCGTCGCGCACGTTCCACATCAGCGCGAACCGTCCGCCGCTCCTCAGCACGCGCCGGAACTCGGCGAGCGCTTCCGCCTGTCGGAACCAGTGGAACGCCTGAGCGCACAGCACGAGGTCCACGCACGCGTCGGGGAGCCCCGTCGCCTCGGCCGAACCGTCGCGCCACGCGACGTTCGCGTGCGGCTCGGCGGCCGCGCGCATCGCGGCGTTCGGCTCGATCGCGACGACGCGCACGCCGCGCTCGGCGAGCGGCCGGGTCGAGATGCCGGTGCCGGCGCCGACGTCGGCGGCGAGCAGCGACTCGGGCGCGCCGAGGCCCTCGAGCATCGCGTCGAACGCGATCGCCGGATAGTCCGGACGGTGGCGCACGTAGTCCGACGCGCGATCGGAAAAGCGCCCCGTGGGATCCATCCCACGGAGCGCCTCCGGAGTCAGCGGGCGGTCGTGCACCGCGTCCTCACATGTGCCCGATGATGTTGTCGCCGAACTCCGAGCACTTCACCTCGGCCGCGCCCTCCATGAGGCGCGCGAAGTCGTACGTCACGCGCTTCGAGCCGATCGCGCCGTCCATGCCCTTCAAGATCCGGTCGGCCGCTTCGTTCCAGCCCATGTAGCGCAGCATCATCTCGCCCGACAGCACGACCGAGCCGGGATTCACGCGGTCCAAGTTCGCGTACTTGGGCGCGGTGCCGTGCGTCGCCTCGAACACGGCGTGGCCGGTCACGTAGTTGATGTTGCCGCCCGGCGCGATGCCGATGCCGCCGACCTGCGCCGCGAGCGCGTCGCTCAGGTAGTCGCCGTTCAGGTTCAGCGTCGCGATGACGTCGAACTCCTCGGGGCGCGTGAGCACCTGCTGCAGCGTGATGTCGGCGATCGCGTCCTTCACGAGCACCTTGCCCGCGGCGAGCGCCGCCTTCTGCTCGGCGTTCGCGGCGTCCTCGCCCTGCGCGGCCTTGGTCTTCTCCCACTGCTCCCACGTGTAGACCTTACCGGCGAACTCGCGCTCGGCGAGCGCGTAGCCCCAGTTGCGGAACGCGCCTTCGGTGAACTTCATGATGTTGCCCTTGTGCACGAACGTGACGCTCTTCTGCTTCTGCCGGATCGCGTACTCGATCGCGGCGCGGATCAGCCGCTCGCTGCCTTCCTGCGAGACGGGCTTGAAGCCGATGCCGCTCGTCTCGGGGAAGCGCACCTTCTTGTACGCCGACGGGAACGCCTCCTTGAGGAACGCGAGCACCTTCTTCGCGTCGTCCGTGCCGGCGGCGAACTCGATGCCGGCGTAAATGTCCTCGGTGTTCTCGCGGAAGATCACCATGTCGACCTTGCCCGGGTTCTTCACGGGCGAGGGCACGCCCTGGAACCAGCGCACGGGCCTCAAGCACACGTACAGGTCGAGGATCTGGCGCAGCGCGACGTTCAGCGAGCGGATGCCGCCGCCGATCGGCGTCGTGAGCGGGCCCTTGATGCCGACGAGGTAGGTGCGGAACGCGTCGAGCGTCGCGTCGGGCAGCCAGTTCCCCGTCGCGTCGAACGCCTTCTGCCCGGCGAGCACTTCCTGCCAGTGGATCTTGCGCTTGCCGCCGTACGCCTTCGCGACCGCGGCGTCGAACACGCGCACGGACGCGCGCCAGATGTCGGGGCCGGTGCCGTCGCCCTCGATGAACGGGACGATCGGCTGGTCGGGCACGACCAGCTGGCCGGCCTTGAGGGTGATGGGCTCGCCTTGCAGGACGCTCATGACGCGTCACTCCTTCGATTGAGAGTTCTCGCCGCGCCGCGCCGCGGAGCGCGGCTGATGGCGCAACCGTCGCGACGAGCGGTAGGGATAGACGTCGAGCACTTCGCCGCGCGCGTGCAGCTCCTGCATGCGCGTCCAGAACGCCGGTCCGAGCAGCTCGGCGTGATGCTCCAGGAAGACGGCGAGCAGTTCGGGCGGAAGACCGAGGAACGACCGGAATTCCTCGGGGAAGATATCGCGCTCGCTCACGTAGAACCAAGGCTCGGCCGAGGTCTCCTCGCCGTCGTCGCGGGCCGCCGGCAGCGGGCGGAAGCGGCACTCGTCGAGGCGGCACAGCTCGTCGTAGTCGTAGAAGATGAGCCGCCCGTGGCGCGACACGCCGAAGTTCTTGAGCAGCATGTCGCCGGGGAAGATGTTCGTCGCGGCGAGGTCGCGCAGCACCTGCCCGTAGTCCACGACGGCGTCGCGCGCCGCGTCCGGGTCGGCCTCGCGCAGGTACACGTCGAGCGGCCGCAGCCGGCGCTCGGTGTAGAGGTGCGAGATCACGACGCGGTCGCCCTCGGCGCGCACGCGCTCGGAGCAGCTCGCGAGCAGCTCGTCGAGCAGCGCGGCGTCGAAGCGCGCGCGGTCGAACGCGAGGTGCTCGAACTCCTGTGCGTCCACGAGGCGGCCCGCGCGGTCGTGGCGGAACACGAGCCGGTACTTCGCGCGCACTTCCTCGTGCGTCACGGTCTTCGGCGGCAGGAAGCGGTCGCGGATGACCTTGAAGACGACGTCGAAGCGCGGCAGCGTGAACACGGCCATCACCATGCCGCGCTGGCCGGCGGCGACCTCGAAGCGGTCGTCGCTCGTCTCGAGGTGGTGGAGGATCGAGCGATACAGCTCGGTCTTGCCGTGCTTGTTCCAGCCGATCGCGTTGTACAGCTCGGCGAGCGGCTTGCGCGGCATGATCGAGCCGAGGAACTCGACCATCTCGCGCGGCCGCTCCATCTCGACGAGGAAGTAGCTGCGCGCGAAGCTGAACACGACGCTCACTTCGTCGGCGGTGAGCAGCACGGCGTCGGTGACGATGCCGCCGCCGGGATTGCGGAGCGCGAGCAGGAACGGCACCGCTCCCGAGTCGGTGAGCAGCCGTCCGACGACGTACGCCGCCTTCGAGCGGAAGAACACCGGCCGCCCCAGTTCGAGGCCGCGCACGCTCGACTCGAGGTGGTTCCGCGCGACGGCCGCGGCGATCAGCGCCGCGTCGCCCTCGGCGTCGCGCCACGGCGTCTCGAACGCGTACGCGTCGAGCACGTCGCGGAACATCGCGACGAGCGTGCCGCGGCGCTCGAAGTGCCGCCGCAGCCGGTCGCCGGCGTGAAGCGGCGCGCGCACGTCGCCCGCCGGCGAAACGAACTCGACGCCCGGGTCCACGCCGACGGTCTGGAAGATGCGCCGCGTGCAGCTGTTGAAGAACGTCTCGGCCACCTCGACGTCGCCGCGGCCCTCGACGATCGCGGCGAACTTCGCGCGCAGGTCGCTCCAGGTCGCGCGCTCGTTCAGCCGTTCGCCGAGCCGCGCACGCAGCGCGTCGAGCCCTTCCTGCACGGCCGCGTTGTAGAGGTCGAGCCGCCGCGCGGTGTCGCGCTGCACCGCCTGCCAGTCGGCCTGCTCGAAGTGCCGGCGCGCCTCGCGCACCAGCTCGAGCTGGCGCGCGAGGAAGGCGTCGAACGCTTCGACGATCAGGCCGGCATCGGTCACGGGGCCACGGTGACGGACGGTATCGTGTCGAAGTGGAGCGGCGGCAGCTCGTCGTCGATCAGGTACTGGAACTGCTCGCGGAATTCCTCGAGCGACAGCCCGACGGTCGCGGCGAACTTCGCCAGTTCGTGCGCGTCCTCGAAGTCGTCCCGGCGCAGCCGGATCATGTAGCGCCGCGCGATCGCGTAACGCGCCGACGTCACGTCCACGAGGCGCACGCGCGGCCGGCCCGTCGTTGGGTCCACGAGCTGCGCGAACGGCACCGGAACGAACGCGCCGGCCTGCATCGTCACGACGACGCCGTGCCCGCCCGACAGCAGGAACTTGGACGCGCAGTAACCGAGGTCGCGCGAGTAGTCCATGTCGAACGCGATCGGATCGGCGCAGCGCAGCTCGTAGCCGACGTTCTTCGCCACGATCGTCGTCTTGAGCCCGAAGTCCTTGAGGCGCTTCTCGACCTCGCCTTTCAGGATCTCGCCGATGTTCACTTCGGCGATGCGCAGGTGACCGTGCGCGTCGCGCTCGGTCTCTTCCAAGTGCTCGAGGTCCTTGGGATCGATGTCGAGCACGACGCCCTCGGCGATCACCGCGACGCCGTCGCGCCGGCCGTAGTTGAGTCGCTTGATGATCGCGCCGACGAGCGTGTCCACGAGCGTCTTCAGGCGGATCGGGCGCTTGCGGAACTCCTCGGGGATCAGCGTGAGCGTCGTGCCGGCGGCCTTGCCCATGCCGAGCGCGAGGTGACCGGCCTTGCGGCCCATCGCGATGACGAAGTACCAGCGCGACGTCGTCTTCGCGTCCACGAGCAGGTTCTTCAGGATCTCGACGCCGACGTGACGCGCGGTCTGGAAGCCGAACGTGTCCACGTGGGGCGGCAAATCGAGGTCGTTGTCGATGCTCTTCGGCACGTGCACGACCTTGATGCGCCCCTGCGACTGCTGGTCGAGGCGCAGCGCCGAGAACGCCGTGTCGTCGCCGCCGATCGTGATGAGGTCGGTCACGTTCATCCGCAGCAGCGAGATGATCGTGTTCTCGAGGTACTCGGGCTTGGTCGTGGGGTTCGCGCGCGCGATGCCGATGTACGACCCGCCGCGGAAGTGAATGCGGCTCACCGCCTCGATCGTCAGCTCCCGCACGCGGTCCACCTTGCCGTGCATGAGCTGCTCGAAGCCGTCCTCGATGCCGACGACCTCGACCCCTTCCACTGCGGCGCGGATCGTGGCCGCGCCGATCACCGCATTGATCCCGGGGGCGGGCCCGCCGCCGACGAGGATCGCGAGTTTCTTCCGATGCGTCATGACGATGCTCCTGGTTGAAGAGACTGCGCGATTGTTGGGTCGTCGGCGCGCGAGGTCAAGCGCGCGGGCCCGCGGCGCGCGCCGACGTTTCATGCGTTTTTCATCGGCTGGTTCGCGGTGCGTGCGCTCGCTACGATGCGGCGCGTCCGCCGTGCTCACGCGAGGGAGGAGCGTCCATGTCCGATTGCCTGTTCTGCCGCATCGCGCGCGGCGAGATTCCCGCGCACAAGGTCGCCGAGAGCGCGCACGCGCTCGCGTTCCGCGACATCCAGCCCCAGGCGCCGACGCACGTGCTCGTGATCCCGAAGTCGCACGTCGCCGATTCGGCCGCGGCCCTCGGCGCTTCGAACGGCGCGCTGCTCGGAGAGCTGTTCGCGCTCGCCGCCGACGTCGCGCGCGCGGAGAAGCTCGAGCGCGGCTGGCGGCTCGTCACGAACGTCGGCGCCGACGGCGGCCAGTCCGTCCCGCACCTGCACTTCCACCTGCTCGGCGGGCGCGCGCTCCAGTGGCCGCCGGGCTGAGGCCGGCGCGACGCTGAAAAAAAAGAGGGGCGCACGCCATGCGTGACCACCGTGCTGGACATCACCCACGGTGGGCTGACGACGTGCGCCCCGGGTGCGGCTTCGTTCGGCCGGAATTGTCCGCGACGCTTCAGCGCCGCGCAAGCTGCAAGACGGCGACTCGCGGCCCCTGCGTGAGCAACAGGAAGTAGACGCCGCGCGGCACTCGATGCGTGTCGAGCGCGACGATCCGGCGGCCCGGACTGCTCGCTCCGACGGCGACGCGGTCGAGCCGCCGGCCCGCGACGTCGAACAGTTGCAGCGACGCCTCACCGGCCGACGGGAACGCGAGTTCGAGCGTCGGCGATTCTCCGTCGAGCGACGGCAGCGCCGCGATGCCGAGCTCGGTGGGTGTTGCGGCCGGCTGCGCGCCGAGCGGCACGGCGCGGCGCAGCTTCACGCGCGCGACGCTGAGCGCGTGTTCGCCCTCGGCGTCCTGGGCCGACGAGTGGTCGCCGTCGGCCGGCTCGACCGCGGCGGCCGCGTCGTCGAGCGCGCCGCGCTCGCGCGCGTCCGGCTCGCCGAGCGAGACGGCGAGGTCGCGGGCGCGCGGGCGGCGCGCGGCGCGCGGTCGTTCGCGCGGCGGAGCGTCGTCTTCGACGTCGGCAGCGGCGAGCATGCCGGGGCCGATCTCGGGGCGGGCGTTGCGGCCGCGGGTGAGCAGCCGCAGCGTCCAGTCGCGGAAGCCGAGCGAGTTGAGCGCAGGCGTCGAGTATTCGGCGCGGTCGTCGCGAACGTCGGCGCGCGCCGGTGAAGCGATCGGGTCGAAAGTCACGAGTGTGAACCCCACGAGGGCGGCGAGTGGTACGGCGTGTCGAGGTGAAAGCGGCATGTCGCTCCCCCACGGACGGCGGGCGCCGTCGCGGATCACGCCCGGGTGCGGTCGCGTTGCGTGACGATCGTGGCGGAGAGGGGAGGACCCAACGGGGGGACGAGCATTTCGGGTGCCGCGCCGGGGTGGCGCTCGCCGAGGCGGGGCCGAGCGCCGCGAACCGCGCATCCGGCGGGCGAATGCGCACGACTCGGAGCGCGGCGTGTGCGCGGTGTCCGCTTCGATCGAGCCTCGAAGTGTTTCCTCTGTCACCCGGATCGGGTGACAACCCGTTACCCGTGTCACCGACGCGCCCGCCGCCACATCGCTCGTGCGCCCGTTCGCCGTGCGACGGATCGCGTTCGCGAACGGACGGTTCGTCCGCCGCCGTCCGCGCAGTCCGAGCAATCGCTCCGGCTTGTCCGGTTTCGCTTGAATCGCGGCGCGCGCCCTGTAGCGTCCCGGTCCAGCGGCAGCGCCGGGCGACCAAAACCCCCGCCCGCGCAACCCACGTGCGCCAGCCTCCCGCCGGGTCCGCCGCGGACCCCCTGAGACGGAGCGCGCACAGACCAGCCAGGAGTGAGTGTCCATGCTTTTCGCGGGAATGGGTCTCGTTCAAGGAGTCCTGTTCGTGCTCGGCGTTGCGGTCGTGCTGTTCCTGCTCGCCGGCATCCGCTTCATCCCCAACAACAAGGTCGGCATCATCGAGATGCGCATCAGCCCCAAGGGCTCGCTCGACAAGGGCGTCATCGCGCTCAACGGTGAAGCCGGCTTCCAGCCCGGCATGCTGCGCGGCGGCCTGCACTACCTGCTGCCGATCCAGTACTCCGTGCACATCGTGCCGCTCGTGACGATTCCCCAGGGCAAGATCGGCTACGTGTTCTCGCGCGACGGCACGCCGCTGCCGCCGTCGCAGACGCTCGCGTCGAACGCCGTCGCGAGCGACTTCCAGGACGCGGCCGAGTTCCTGAAGAAGGGCGGGCAGCGCGGACCGCAGCGCAAGATCATCCGCGAAGGCACGTATGCGCTGAACCTCTCGGCGTTCGTCGTGATCACCGAGGAGCGCCTCTACTACCTGCCGCTCGAAAAGGGCGAGGAGGAAGTGTTCCAGCGCATGGCGCGCATCATCCGCGAGCGCGAGGGCTTCGCTCCCGTGATCATCAAGGGCACCGACGACAACGTCGGCATCGTCACGGTGCACGACGGCCCGTCGCTGCCGCCGGGGCAGATCATCGCGCCCACGCTCGGCGACGACGCCGGCAAGGCCGACACGTATCACAACAGCTTCCAGGACCCCGAGCGCTTCCTCGCCGCGGGCGGCATGCGCGGCCGCCAGCTGCAGGTGCTCGTCGAAGGCACGTACTACATCAACCGCCTGTTCGCGACGGTCGAGATGATCCCGAAGACCGTCGTCGAGGTGGGCAACGTCGGCGTCGTGGTGTCGTACACGGGCGAGATCGGCCTCGATATCTCGGGCACGGAGTACAAGCACGGCGAACTCGTCGCGAAGGGCACGCGCGGCGTGTGGAGCGAGGCGCTGCTGCCGGGCAAGTACGCGTTCAACACCTACGCCGGCAAGATGATCATGGTGCCGACGACGAACTTCATCCTGAAGTGGACGCGCGGCGAGACCGGCTCGCACAAGTTCGACGAGAACCTGGCCGAGGTGTCGCTGATCACGAAGGACGCGTTCGAGCCGTCTCTGCCGCTGTCGGTCGTCGTGCACATCGACTACCGCAAGGCGCCGCTCGTCATCCAGCGCTTCGGCGACATCAAGCGGCTCGTCGAGCAGACGCTCGACCCGATGGTGTCGGCGTACTTCAAGAACATCGGGCAGACGCGCACGCTCATCCAGCTCATTCAGGACCGCAGCGACATCCAGAAGATCTCGTCCGAGCAGATGAAGGAGAAGTTCGGGCAGTACAACCTCGAGCTGCAGGAGGTGCTGATCGGCACGCCCACGTCGGGTCAGCAGGGCGGGCAGATCGAGCAGATCCTGATCCAGCTGCGCTCGCGCCAGATCGCGACCGAGCAGGTCGAGACCTACAACCGCCAGGAGCAGGCGGCGGTGAAGGAGCGCGAGCTGCGCGAGGCCGAAGCGCGCGCGAAGCAGCAGACCGCGATCACCGAGTCGGAGCTGAGCATCCAGGTGCAGTCGAACAACGGTAAGGCGGACCTCGCGCGCGCCCAGCAGGAGGCGTCGAAGATCCAGACGCTCGCGACCGCCGAGGCCGAGAAGATCCGCATCACGGGCGAAGGCGAAGCGCGCCGCATCCAGGCGCTCGCGACCGGCGAGGCCGAGCGCGCCGCGCGCGTCGGCATCGCGCAGGCGATGGCGATCGAGGAGCAGGTGCGCGCGTACGGCGGCCCGCGCTTCCAGCTCACGCAGCAGGTGATGAACCGCTTCGCCGAGGCGATCCAGACTTCGGGCGTGGACGTCGTGCCGCGCGTGATCGTCGGCGGCGGCACGGGCGGCAACGGCGGCGGCTCGCCGTCGTCGGGCAACGTGATGGAGGCGCTGCTGACGATGCTCTTGTCCGAGAAGATCGGCGGCGACTTAGGCGCCCCTTCGGGCGCGCGAAGTGCCGACGCCGAGGCGATGCGCAAGAAGATCGCCGACGGCATGAAGGGCAACGACAAGCAGCTCTGAGGTTCGAAGCGGCAGCGAGCGAGCGAGGCCGGCGCGATTTGGCGCCGGCCTCGCCCTTGATGCACCGACTGGAGGCATGCATGGCGACGGCGAGCGTAGTCCGAGTGAAGTCGTGGCTGGAGCTGCAGCGAGAGCTGTTCGAGGACTCCTATAGTCCGGGGCTGCGCATGTGGCGCTCGCCCTACGCATATCGCGGGCTCGCGGACGTTCGGTTCACGCTCAAGAACTCGCTGACGCGCATGGGCCGACAGTATCGGACCCTCGAGCCCTCGCTCGTGCGGAGCTTCAGGAAGTACGCGCCCCAGGCTTTGCAGGAGCAGGGCTCCGAATGGCAGTGGCTGAGTCTGGCGCAGCACCACGGGCTTCCGACGCGATTGCTCGACTGGACCTGGTCGCCGCAGGTCGCCGCGCACTTCGCCACCTCGGAAACCGATCACTACGACGCGGATGGCGCGATCTGGGGCGTCAACGTGGTTGCCGTGCGGGATGCGCTCCCTCAGGAGATGCTGAAGATCCTGAAAGGAACCGCGTACGTCTTCGACGTCAACATGCTGTCGAAGGCCGCACGTGACTTGAAGCAGTTCGACGCGAAGTGGAAGCGGAAGTTCGTCGCGTTCTTCGAGCCACCCTCGATCGACTCCCGCATCGTCAACCAGTACGCCCTCTTCTCGGTCATGAACGATCCGAACCTCGAGCTGGACCAGTGGCTCGAGTCGCGGCCGGACTTCTATCGCAAGATCGTCATCCCGGCGGCGCTCAAGTGGGAGGTGCGCGACAAGCTCGACCAGATGAACCTCAACGAACGCGTGTTGTTCCCGGGCCTCGACGGCCTGAGCGCGTGGTTGAAGCGGAACTACATGGCCCGCGACTGACTCGGTTTCCTCTGTACGGCGGCTGCCCACCTCTCTACTCTCCCCGCTC
>JBGAOA010000017.1:0-64365 GCA_044222065.1 Candidatus Eiseniibacteriota bacterium | reverse complement strand
CCTTCGCGCTCGCCCCCGGACAGGCACACGAGCTGCCCATGGCTCCGGGCCTGCTCGACGGCCTGCCAGGCACGCCAGGATGGATCGTCGGGGACCGGGGCTTTGCCTCCGACGCCTTCCGCGAGCGCATCTGGAACATGGGCGCACGACCCGCGATACCACCCAGGCGAACCGATGCGCCCGTCGCCTGTCCAGCCTGGATCTACAACAATCGCCACCTCGTGGAGAACCTCTGGGCACGTCTCAAGGAATGGCGCGCCGTCGCCACCCGCTACGAGAAGACCGCCCGCTCCTTCCTCGGCATCCTCTGCCTCGCCGCAGCGGCCGATTGGCTCAAGCTCTAACAGAACCTAGCATTACAGTTGCGGTTTTGAGCTGATTTTGCCTGACTGGCCCCATAATTCGGGAATCATGGGGGCGGCGATGGCAGGTGGTTCGATCGAGGCAACGCTGGAGGCGTGGGCGTCGTCGTTGCGGGATGTGAAAGGTCGCATCAGGCCGCTCTTCCAGCAGGAGCGCATGGCGGCCTCGGCCGGTCTGTTCGTCGATGCTTTGCTCGGCCCTGAGCGGCGCAAGACGGGCTGGATGCGAGCGGAAACCGCGGGTGACCCAGGGCCTTGGCGTCAACAGGCTCTGCTCGGACGGGCAACATGGGACGCTGATGCTCTGCGCGACGTGGTGCGAGACTACACTCTCGAGACCCTGGCCGAGCCGGATGCGGTTCTTGTCGTAGACGAGACGGGGTTCCTGAAGCAGGGCAAGGCCTCATGCGGCGTGGCCCGGCAGTACACGGGGTCGGCGGGCAAGATCACCAACTGCCAGATCGGCGTGTTCGCGGCCTATGTGTCGAGCAAGGGACATGCCTTCATCGATCGCGCGCTCTACTTGCCGAAGACTTGGACCGATGATCGAGTGCGTAGAACCGCCGCACATGTTCCTGAAGAGATCGCCTTCGCCACCAAGCCGCAGCTCGCGCGCGAGATGATCGCAAGAGCCATCCGCGCCGGCGTGCCCTTCGCCTGGGTGGCCGCCGACAGCGTCTACGGCGTGGGCGAGATCGAGATGGCGCTGCGCCGTGTGGGCAAGGGCTACGTGCTGGGGGTCAGCGGGTCACATCAGTTCAACTCCTGGATCGGCAAGCCCGAGGTTGCTGGCACGGCCAAAGAGATCGGCGAGGAGCTCGACCCGTCCGCTTGGCAGCGGCTCTCGGCGGGATCGGGCACCAAGGGTGAGCGCATGTATGAGTGGGCCTACTGCGAGCTCGCCGACCTCGAAGCAGGCGAGTACGACGACAGCTTGTCAGGGCTGTGGACGCGTGGGCTCCTGATCCGGCGCAGCCTGACCGACGGAGAGCTAGCGTTCTTCACCACCTGGTGCCCGGCCGGCACCTCGATCGGTACGCTCGTGGCCATCGAGGGGCGGCGTTGGGCCATCGAGGACGCGTTCGAGACCGCCAAGACCGAGCTCGGGCTGGCGCACAACGAGACACGCTCATGGCACGGCTGGCATCGCCACGTCTCGCTTGTCATGCTCGCCTTCACCATGATGGCGGCCGTGCGCCACCGCGCAAACCAGATGCCGCCCCCAAAAACGAGGACGGGGACGCCTCAGGCCGCGCTCTGATCCACTGGTCGGTACAAGAGATCCGGCGCGTGGCGATGCGCTTGGCGCAGCGGCACATTCAACCCGCTCACGTGATCGCTTGGTCGTTGTGGCGGCGCGCTCACCAAGCCGCAGCCCGAGAAGCTCACATCAGGTCCAGACCGCAACTGTAATGCTAGGTCCTGTTAGAGCTTGATCAGGCCACCTATGTTGCAGGCATGACGAATGGAAGCGGAAGCCAGATCTTCTCCGATGCGGCCTGGGCAGTGTGGGAGCCGTTGATCGAGGAGGTGCGCCCGCGTGGCAAGACACCGCCGAAGGAACTGCGGCGGACGATTTCGGCGATATTCTGGCGGCACCAGAATGGCGCCAAGTGGCGCAGCATCCCGGCCGAGCTCGGCCCCTGGTGGCTGGCGGCGCAGCTGTTCATCCGCTGGTCGAGGCAAGGCGCATGGGATCGCCTGCTCGAGCTGGTGCAGCAGCGTGGCGTGGCCTTGGGCATGACCTTCATCGATGGCAGCAACGTCCGGGCCCACCACAAGGCGGCGGGTGCGAAAAAAGGGGGACCGACAGCCAGGGGCGGGATCTGCGCGAGGCGCTTGGCCGATCTCGCGGCGGCTACGGGACCAAGGCCTGCGTGATCGCCGACGGGCGTGGACGGGCGATCGCCTTCGCGCTCGCCCCCGGACAGGCACACGAGCTGCCCATGGCTCCGGGCCTGCTCGACGGCCTGCCAGGCACGCCAGGATGGATCGTCGGGGACCGGGGCTTTGCCTCCGACGCCTTCCGCGAGCGCATTTGGAACATGGGCGCACGACCCGCGATACCACCCAGGCGAACCGATGCGCCCGTCGCCTGTCCAGCCTGGATCTACAACAATCGCCACCTCGTGGAGAACCTCTGGGCACGTCTCAAGGAATGGCGCGCCGTCGCCACCCGCTACGAGAAAACCGCCCGCTCCTTCCTCGGCATCCTCTGCCTCGCCGCAGCGGCCGATTGGCTCAAGCTCTAACAGAACCTAGAGATTGGCAGGTTTGCAGAGCGTAGATAATGCTACTCGTTAAATGACGCTCGGCAGCTCGGCTGAGGCCGTCGCTCGTTCTGTCACCCAAACGCTCGTCTGCGTAACATGCTGATTGGCTACATGCGCATCTCGAAGGCCGACGGCTCGCAGGTCGTCGACCTGCAGCGCGACGCGCTGCTCGCGGCCGGCGTCGAGGCCGACCAGCTCTACCAGGATCTCACCTCGGGCAAGCGCGACGACCGCCCGGGCTTGGCCGCCGCGCTCAAGGCCCTGCGGCGCGGCGACGTGCTGGCGGCATGGAAGCTCGACCGGCTCGGCCGCGACCTCCGGCATCTCGTGAACTTGGTCCACGACCTCACCGAGCGCGGCGTCGGCCTGAAGATCCTGACCGGGCACGGGGCTGCCATCGACACCACGACGGCCTCGGGCAAGCTGGTGTTCGGCATCTTCGCGGCGCTCGCGGAGTTCGAGCGGGAACTCATTGTCGAGCGCACCAAGGCCGGCCTCCTGGCCGCCAGGGCTCGCGGCCGCCGAGGCGGGCGGCCCTACAAAGTGACTCCGGCCAAGCTCCGCCTCGCCTGCGCCGCTATGGCCGACCAGGAGACCAACGTCGGCGATCTATGCCGCGAGATCGGCGTCACCCGGCAGACGCTCTACCGACATGTCGGGCCCACCGGTGAGCTGCGCGAAGACGGACGGAAGCTGCTGCAGCGGCTGAGCCGATAATCTAGCTTAGCACAGGACGTGTTAACGGGGATTCCTGCCCGTTTCTGCCAACCGAACCAGCTTCGGCGCGCCGTCAGAATGCGCGGTCACTTCCCGACCAACGATGCCGCGCTGAAGCTCTTGGTCCTGGTCTTGAACCTGGCCGAACAGGAGTGGAGAATGCCGCCCCGGGAATGGTCCATGGCCAGGGCACAATTCGCGATCCTGTTCGACGAACGCCTCCAGGTCGCCTGAGCCGACGATGTTCAACCCATCGCCCGTACACAGAAATTCTGACGGTCCCGTTCGCACCGCCTGACGGCGGTGGCGGCAGGTGTACTCCCACCTCGTCGGCCTCTGTGCAACAACGCCTTTCAAAAATCCATGTCTCCCATACCACCCTTTCCGCCTAGCGTACCGGCCGGCATGGAGCTATTCTTCGAGGGTCTTTCGGCTACCATCGCTTCAGTAGTTATAAGCAGGCCAGCAATCGAGGCCGCATCCTGCAGCGCCGTGCGGACAACCTTGGTTGGGTCGATGATGCCGGCGGCGACCATGTCCTTGAACTCGCTGGACTGCGCATCGAAGCCAAAATTGTAGCTGTCGTTTTCGAGTACCTTACCGGAAATGACAGCACCGTCCTCACCCGAGTTTTCGGCAATCTGCCGCAATGGGGTGAGTAGTGCGCGACGCACGATGTCGATGCCAAACTTCTGATCGGCGTTGTCGCTGGTAAGGTGGACCAGCATCTTGGAAGCGCGCGCAAGTGCTACACCGCCACCCGGGACGATGCCTTCCTCGACCGCCGCGCGCGTCGCGTGCAGCGCGTCCTCGACGCGAGCCTTCTTCTCCTTCATCTCGGTCTCGGTCGCCGCACCCACGTTGATCACGGCCACGCCGCCCGCGAGCTTCGCGAGGCGCTCCTGCAGCTTCTCGCGGTCGTAGTCGGAGGTCGTGTCTTCGATCTCCTTCTTGATCTGCCCGATGCGGCCCTGGATGTCGGCCTTCTTGCCGGCGCCCTCGACGATCGTGGTGTTCTCCTTGTCCACGACCAGTCGCTTGGCCTTGCCGAGGTCCTCGATGCGGACGTTCTCGAGCTTGATGCCGAGGTCTTCCGTGATGACCTTGCCGCCGGTGAGGATCGCGATGTCCTCCATCATGGCCTTGCGGCGATCACCGAATCCCGGCGCCTTGACCGCGCACACGTTGAGCGTGCCGCGCAGCTTGTTCACGACCAGCGTCGCGAGCGCCTCGCCCTCGACGTCCTCGGCCACGATCAGCATCGGCTTCCCGCGCTGAGCGATCTTCTCGAGGATCGGGAGCAGGTCCTTCATGTTCGAGAGCTTCTTGTCGTAGAGCAGGATGAACGCGTCCTCGAGGACCGACTCCATGCTCTCCTTCTCGGTCACGAAGTAGGGCGAGATGTAGCCCTTGTCGAACTGCATGCCCTCGACTACGTCGAGCGTCGTGTCGACCGAGCGCGCCTCTTCGACCGTGATCGTGCCGTCCTTGCCGACCTTGTCCATCGCTTCGGCGATGATCTTGCCGATCACGGTGTCCGAATTCGCCGAGATCGTCGCGACCTGCTCGATCTCCTTGTTCTCCTTCACGGTCTTGCTGAGCTTCTTCAGCTCTTCCGTGACCGTGTTCACCGCCTTGTCGATGCCGCGCTTGATGTACATCGGCGACGAGCCGGCGGTAACGTTCTTGAGGCCTTCCTTGTAGATCGCCTCGGCGAGCACCGTCGCCGTCGTCGTGCCGTCACCGGCGACGTCCGACGTCTTCGATGCGACCTCGCGCACCATCTGCGCGCCCATGTTCAGGTACGGATCGTCGAGCTCGATCTCCTTCGCCACCGTGACGCCGTCCTTGGTCACCGTGGGCGAACCCCACTTCTTGTCGAGCACGACATTGCGACCGCGCGGTCCGAGCGTGACCTTGACGGCCTTCGCGAGCGTCTCGACGCCCTCGAGCACCTTGGCGCGCGCCTGCTCGCTGAAGAGCAACTGCTTGGCAGCCATGGATCGTTACCTCCGAAGGAAGAGCCCCGCGGCGCGGGGCGTGGATTCGATTACTTGTCGCCGAGGATCCCGAGGACGTCGTCTTCGCGGAGGATGACGTACTCGGTGCCGTCGATCTTCACGTCGCTGCCGCTGTACTTGCCGATGAGCACGCGGTCGCCCTTCTTCACTTCCATCGCGACGCGCTTGCCGTCTTCGGTCACGCGGCCGGGGCCGATCGCGACGACTTCGGCCTCCATGGGCTTCTCCTTCGCGGTGTCGGGAATGATGATCCCGCCCCGGACGGTCTCCTTCTCCTCGATGCGGCGGACCAGGATGCGGTCGGCGAGAGGACGGACGTTCATGGCGAACCCCCAATGAAACGGTTGAGTGGTGGTTGGGAACTGCGGCCCGGAGCTCGCACCCCATCGCGAGGCGCTCACGCCCTGCAGACCGCGAATGCGCGGGAAACTAGTGCAGCGCTCGGAGGACGCGCAAGCGCGCGCGGGGCGATCTCAGAGGTTTTTGCGGCTCAATGAATTACAGGAGCAGATTGGAACGGGGCTCGGGCTTCGATCTGAAACGCTCTGCCGGAATGACAAGCGGGGACTGGCGGCTCGCCGTCCAGCCGCCAGAAGCGACGCGGCCCCGGGCGGAGAGCGCCCGGGGCCGCGTGAGCGCGGAACGTCAGTCGGGGTCGGCGAAGATCGCCGGGCGCGCGACGCCGTCGAGCGAGCCCGTCGAGACCATGCCGTGCACCTTCGCGGTCGAGCGCCATTCGGGGCGCGCGCCGCGGGTGAACACGACGATCGTGTCGCGGCCCTGGTGCAGGTAGTAGGCGTATCCGCCGCCGAGGCTGAAGACCTGGCCGACCTTGCCGCGCACGTACACGCGCTGGCCGTCGAACGTGTCCGCGTTGCGCACGAGCTTTCCGATCGCGAGCGTCTTCTCGCCGCGCGGCCACGCGGCGTACGTCACGAACGCGACGACGAGGAGCGCAATCAAGAACTGCAGCTTGCGGTCCGTGCGGAGCGCGTCCGCGGCGACGATCCACCACGCCTCGCGCGGGGCGGCGACGCGCGCCGCCTGCGCCGCGACGCGCGCGACATCGTGATCGTTGTCGAGGAACGCGTCGTCGTCGGCTTCGAGCGGGGCGCGTTCGATCGGCTCGCGCGAACGCGCCGGCGGCTCGTCGTCCATCGCGCGCGGCCGCGCGGGCGCGGGGCGCGGCGCGAAGTCGTCGTCGCCGTCCGAGTCGCGCGCGGGAGCCTGGGGCAGCGGCGGGCGCGCCTGCTTGCCGCGCAGCGTGGGAACGCTGCTCGCGGCGGCGGACCACGCGACGGGCTTCGGGGGCGCGGCCGGCTTCTCCGGGCGCGGCTTCGAGCCCGCGACGAGTCGCGGCGCTTCCGCTCCGCCGGTCCCGGCGTCGCTCGCGGGGTCCATCGTCAGCTCGAGCGGATCCCCGGAAGCATCGCTCGCCGGACGCGACAGGGCCGGCGCGGGAGTCGGAGCGCTCGGCGCCTCGGCCTTCGAGCCGCCGGTCGTGTCCAGCTGCGGCCGCACGAGCTTGATCTCGGGCGGTGGCCCCGCGGCTTCGCGGGCCTTGCGCTGGAGTTCCGCGTCGAGGCCCTCGTCGGCGCCGACGAGCCAGTCGGGACGATCGGACGAATTGTCGTCTTCGGGAAGCGGCAGCGCCATGCTCTCCTCGGGCCGTGGGGGTTCGCGTGCATCATCGGCCGGTCCCCGGCCCGGGTTGAGGCCGAAGGCCGCGCGGGCTCGCCCGACGCCGCCGGAGCGGCCGGCGCTCAACCGACGTGGTAGAGGCGCAGCTTTCGGTACAGGGTGCGAAGCCCGATCCCGAGCATTGCGGCCGCGCGCGGCTTGTCCTGGCCGGCCCGCTGGAGCGTCGCGAGGATCAGCTGCCGCTCGGCTTCCTCGACGGTCATGCCGACGCGCACGTCCACGCGCCCGGCCTCGCCGCCGACCGCGCGCAGCGACGGCGGCAGGTCGCCGAGTTCGAGCACGCGCCGGCGTCCCGCGAACACGATCATACCTTCGAGCACGCCCCGCAGCTCGCGCACATTGCCCGGCCACCCGTGCTGCGCGAGCGCTTCGAGCGCGCCGGGTGTGAGCGTGCGGCCCGTGCGGCGATGGACGCGTCCGATCTCCTCGAGGAGCGCGTGCACGAGCAGCGGCAGGTCTTCGGCGCGCTCGCGCAAGGCGGGCACGCGGACGCGCACCGCCGCGAGGCGCTGGAAGAGGTCGTCGCGGAACCGGCCGGCGGCGACCGCCGGCTCGAGCGGCGACGACGACGAAGCGAGCAGCCGCACGTCGGCGCGGCGCGGCGCCGACTCGCCGGCGCGTTCGAACTCGCGGTCGCTCGACAACCGCAGCAGCCGCGCCTGGAGTGCGGGCGTCAGCGCCCCGACCTCCTCCACCAGCAGCGTTCCGCCTTCGGCCGATTCGATCGCTCCGGACTGGTCGCGATCGCCGAACAGTTCCCTCTCGAGTTCCGTTTCGGGCAGGCCTTCCCCGCCGCACGCGACGAACGGCCGCGGAGCGCGAGGGCTCCCGGCGTGGAGCGCGACCGCGAGCCAGCGCTTGCCGACGCCGCGCTCGCCTTCGATCAGAACCGGCGCTCGGCCCGGAGCGACGTGCGCCACGGTTTCGAGCACGCGCGCCATCGCGCGCGAACGGCCTACGGCGCGGGCGAGTTCCGGCCCGGCCGCGCCGGCGGACGCGCGGGAAGTTCGCGGCAACGGCGCCGCCGCGTCAGCCCGCGAGCGACTGGAGCGCCGAGAGCGCGCGCTCGTTGCTCGGGATCTGGTCGATCGCGCCCGGGTTGTCCGCGACCTCGTGATAAGCGATCCGGCCGTCCCGTCCGATCACGAACAGCGCGCGGCCGCTGTAGCCCGCCTCCGAGAGGAGCACGCCGTACGCACGCATCGCCTCGCGCTTGAAGTCCGAGAGCAGCGGGAACGACAGGCCGAGCGATCGCGCGAACGCCTCGTTCGCCCAGTGACTGTCCACGCTGACTCCGAGCACTTCGGCGCCGGTGGCTTCGAAGCGCGGCAGGTCCTGCTGCACCTGCGGGAGCTGGTGCGCGCAGGTCGGCGAGAAGGCGAGCGGGTAGAAGATGAGCACGACCGGCCGGCGGCCGGCGTATTCCGACAGCGAAACGAACTGACCGCCCGGACCCTTGAGTCGGAAGTCCGGCGCGGGATCACCAACGGCAGGCAGCGGCATCGAGGTCTCCCGGGGGCGGCACGCGGATTCGAAGGCGCGCGATCTATCGCGCCGACGCGCGCTCGTGTCAAACCCGCGCGCGCGTCAGCGTCGCGCGGTCAGCCGCATCACGTCCTGGCTCGCGGCCGCCAGTTCCGCGAGCGAGCGCACGCCCTTCTCGCGCTCCCAGCGCTCCGCGAGCGTGAGGAACAGCCGCGCGGTCGTGCGCGCGTCCCCGAGAGCGCGGTGTGCGGTCTCTTTCGGCAGGCCGAGACGCGTGGCGAGCGCGCCGAGCGCGTTGCTACCGGTGCCGAACAGCCCGCGCGCGAGCCCGAGCGTGTCCACGATCGGATTGAGCAGCGGCGGTTCGCCGGCCTCGCGGAACAACGCGATCAGGAACGGCAGGTCGAAAGGCGCGTTGTGGAACACGAGCGCGCGATCGCCGCACGCCGCGCGAAGCCGCTGCGCGACCGCCGCCGGCGCAGGAGCGTCGGCCACCATCGCGTCGGTGATGCCGTGCACGGCGGTCGCATCGGGCGGGATCGGCCGGCCCGGCTTCACGAGCGACGACCACGCGTCGGCGAGTTCGCCGGCGCGCACTTCGACGTGCGCGACCTCGACGAGCGCCGCGCCGTTCGCCGGGCTCATGCCCGTCGTCTCGGTGTCCACGACGCCGATCACGTGGGGTCGCAGCAGTTCACTCGCCATGGATGGTCTCGCCTCCCTCGCTCGCGCGGGTCGCACACCCGCGGCGCGCGGAGCATAGCCCGAACGCCGTGCGCCGCGCGGCCCCTCAGCCCCACACCGTGTGGCGCAGCGTGCCGGCGGCGTCGCGCGGATCGAACCACACGGCGCACAGCCGCGACGTCCCGAACTGCCCCGGGTTCACGATCGCGGTGTCGCCGATGCGATCGCGGAATGCGTTCGTGACGCGCGGTGATTCGTGGATGTGCCCGCTCAGGACGAGCGCCGGCGCGTGGCGCTCGACGAAGCGCCGCAGCGCACGCGAGCCGACGTGCGTTCCCGACCCGACGACATCGCACTGCGTGCCGAGCGGCGGTCCGTGCGACACGACGATCGCCCGCGGCGCGCGCTCGAGCGCGCGGCCGAGCGGCTCGAGCGCCTCGGCGATCGTCGGCGACTTCGACGCGGGGTCGAACGCGAACTCGCGCAGGCCTTCGGGCCCGCTGCGCCAGCCGGCGAGCCGCGGCGGCGACTCGTCGCCGCCGTCCTCCCAGCGCTCCCAGTCCTTCATGCCGAACGGCGTGATGGGCACCCACGAGGTCCCCGCAACCGTCACGCCGTCGATCTCGATCACGCGGTCGTGCAGGTAGCGCCACAATCCGTCCGGCGCGTCCGCGAGCCGCGGCTCGTTCGCCGCCCAGTCGTCGTTCCCCATCAGCAGCGCGAGCGCGGTGTCCCTCGACGCCTCGCGCACGCGGCGAGCGAACTCGACGAGGAACCCGTCGAAGAACACGGCCTGCCGTCGCACGCCGGCCGGACCCGATTCGTGCGGCGCGAGGTCTCCGCCGAGGATCAGCGCGCGCGGCCTGCGCGTCGCGACGAGCGCGAGCAGCTGTTCGTAGAGCGCCGTCTGCCCGTGGAGGTCGGAGGTGAAGAGCCAGTCGGACAGGGAGCCTCCGTTCGCCGCACGAGGATTTGCCAAGTCTGAACCGGATCGCGGCGCCACGCGGCGTCGCTGCACGCGTTCGCGCTTGACCCTCGCGCGCGCGGCTCCGGATAATCACCGCCCCCCTGTACGTTGTCGAGCCTCCGACGACCTTCCGAGGACCTGCATGACCTTGCTGCGGCTTCGATTCGTGCTGCTGTGCGCACTCGCGTGCTTCGCCCTTCCCGCTTCGGCGGCCCCGCCGCGGAACCTGCTCGCGAACCCGGGATTCGAAGACGGCGTGGTCGGTCATCCCTGGATGCCCGCGTCGTGGGACACCTCGGTGTCCGGACTGCCGTCCGTGTTCTTCGGCCGTGACACGCTGCTCGCGCACGGCGGGCGTTACAGCGCCGACGTCGCGAACGTGAGCACGCTCCTCTATATGGCGCACAACTGGAGCCAGCGCCTGCTCGTCACGCGCGAGATGTGGGGCAAGGACCTCGTGTTCTCGGTGTGGACGCGAAGCAACGGCCTCACGGGCCGCGCGTACCTGCTTGCCCAGGCCTACCGCGACACGATCTCCAAGATGGCCGGCACGTGGAACGTGCCGCGCGACAGCGCGGCAAACCTGCTGCGACTGCCCGGCCGCGCCGACCCGGCGATGCTGCTCGGCTGGGAACGCCGCACGTTCGACGAGCAGGAAACCGACTGGGTGCGGCGCGAGGTCCGCATCTTCATCCCGCCGACCACGAACGTCGTGTTCGTGCGCGTCGGCCTCTTCGGCACCGGCCAGGTGCTGCTCGACGATGCCTCGGTGACGCTCGAACCCGCCCGGCCCGCGAAGGCGCCGAGGGCGGGCGAGAACCTGCTCGCGAACGGCGGGTTCGAATCCGGCACGCAGGGCTGGGAGATCTCGATGGCGCCGTATCCGGGAATGCGCATCGAGTCCGATTCGACCGCGGCGCACGACGGGCGCAAGTCCGTTCGCATGGAGAGCGGCGCGGGCGATTACGTGACGTCGCGCACCGGCATCTGCCAGGGAATCGCGAACCGCGCGCTCGCCGGCAAGCGCGTGCGTCTTACCGCGTGGGTTCGCACCGACAGTCTTCGCAGCAGCACGTACACGAAGATCTACTGCCACACGCCGCGCGGCGTCGCGCAGGTGCCGCAGGGCGAACAGTTCGGAGCGACGACCGGCTGGTCGAAGACGACCCTCGAGATGGACGTGCCGCCCGACACCTACATGGTGTGGGTCTGGCTCGCGTACGACGCGCCCGCGACGGGAGTCGTCCACTACGACGACGCGAAGCTCGAAGTGATCGGCGGTCCGAAGGACCCCGAGATGCGCACGCTGTGGCAGGAGTTCTAGCAGCGCGCGAGCTTCGGACGAACGAGTCTTGACAGGCCTCGGACCCGGCACGACACTCCCGTTGCGGCTGGGCAGAAAGATCTCCTTGGCAGGGAGCTTTCGTTTCCCAACCCCGGGGTCGCGTACGCTGCACGTGGCCCGTTCCGAGCGACGTTCGGATTTTCACGAGCGAGGTGAGCCGGACGACGCGAGGGCCTCGCGGGGAGGAAAGTCGCAAGACACGTGAATCGCCCCGCCCGAGGGTGATGACGTCATGCGTGTCGTGGAGTGTCGCCCCCTCCTCCACTAAGGCAGTCCAAGACGCGACGCGGTGAGCGACCTTCTCCGCATTCCTACAGCCACTTCTTCCAGCGTAGGAATCCCCAGGTCGCCGCCCCCGTCGCCACGAGCAGGGCGACCGCGAACCACTCCGAGTGCGCCCACTCGTACTCCGGCAGACGGAAGTTCATGCCGTAGTAGCTCGTGACGACCGTGAGCGGCAGCCCGATCGTCGCGATCACCGTGAGCCGCTTGATCACCTCGTTCAGGCGATTCGACGTGATCGAGACGTGCAGTTCGAGCAGCGAGGCGGTCTCGTCGCGGAACGATTCCAGCAGGTCGCCGACGCGAGCGAGCCGGTCGTAGACGTCTCGCAGGTAGGGCCGGATCTCGGCCGGGATCGGCTGGAACTCGTCGCGCGTCAGAGCCAGCACCGTGTCGCGCTGCGGGCCGACGATGCGCCGCAGGGAGGCGATCGCGCGCTTGAGCCGCAGCACGTGCCGCTGCGCATCGCCCTCGGATTCGCCCAGCAGGTGCTCCTCGATCTTGTCGAGTTCGTCCGCCATGCGCTCGGCGATCGGCAGGTAGTTGTCGACGAGCACGTCGAGCAGGAAGTGCAGCAGGTTCGCGGGGTGCGGCCACAGCAGTTCGGCGCGGCGCGCGACGACTTCACGCGCGGCCGCGACGGAGCGCGTCTCGCCGTCGTGGTAGGTGACGATGAAGCGTTCGCCGATGACCAGGTCCAGCTCCCTGAGCGCGGGGCGCTCGGCCTCCCAGCGCGCGGTGTGGACGACCAGGTAGAGGTACGAGCCGTAGTTGTCCACCTTGGGCCGGTTGCTCTGGAGCACCATGTCCTCGAGCACGAGCGGGTGCACGCCGAGCGGTTCGAGCACGCCGCGCGCGGCCGCTTCGTCCTCGCAGTCGAGGTCGATCCACACCGCGGCCCCGCCGCGATGCGCCGCGAGCGCTTCCGCCGCCTCCGCGGCGCGGCATCCCGAAGCCTTCGCGATCCAGGCGCGGATCATCGGCGCGCCCCCGCGCGCGCGATCGCGAACGCCAGGCGGCACGTCGCGGCGTGGATCGCGACGGTGTCCTCGACGCGGCGCGCGTAACCGCCGCCGAGCGTCACGACGACCGGGACCCCGCGGTTCGCGCAGCCGCGCAGCACGCGCTCGTCGCGCGCCGCGAGTCCGGCGAGCGTGAGCGCGAGGCCGCCGAGCTGGTCGTCGGCGTACGGATCGGCGCCGGCCTGGTAGAGCACGAGCTCGGGCGCGAACGCCCACACGGCTTCGAGCGCGCGATCGAGCGCCTCGAGGTACGCGGCGTCCCCGGTTCCGTCGGGCAGGCCGACGTCGAGGTCGCTGCGCTCCTTCGGCACCGGGTAGTTGTTCTCCTGGTGCACGGACAGCGTGAACACCTCGGGCTCCGACTCGAACACGTGCGCGGTCCCGTTGCCCTGGTGCACGTCGAGGTCCACGACCGCCACGCGCTTCACGCCGCCCTCGGCGCGCAGCGCGCGTGCCGCGACCGCGAGGTCGTTCAGGTAGCAGAAGCCCTCGCCGTGCTCGGCGTACGCGTGGTGAAATCCGCCGCCGAGATTCGCTGCGGCGCCGTGCGCGAGCGCGAGCCGGGCGGCGACGATCGTGCCGCCGCAGGCGTAGCGGTACGCGCGGGCGATGCCTTCCGTGAGCGGCAGTTCCGAGCGCGCCGTGCGCGGCGTCCAGCGCAGCGCCTCGAGGTCGTCCAGATAGGGCGCCGTGTGCACGCGCTCGAGTTCGGCGCGCGTCGCTTCCGGCGCGGCCGCGATCTCCTCGGGTGCGAGATCGCCCGAGCCGAGGAGCCGCTCGCGCAGGAGCCGGAACTTCTCCATCGGAAACGGGTGGGGCCCGATGTCGCATTCGTATTCGGGCGCGTGGACGGCGAGCGCACGGACGGTCATGGGGCGCATGGTGCCAAACGCTGCCGCGCGGGGCCAGCGTGCGATAGACTCCGCGCCCGCCATGCGCACCGACCCCGCGAATCCGGCCCGCGCGTTCGCGACGCTCGAGCGGCAGCTCGTGCGCCGCTACGTCGGCGCGATCGAAGGCGTCCTGCGCCTCGAGTTCGTCCTGCTCGCAGCACTCGTCGGCGCGTTCGTGTTCTGGCAGACCCGCGTGCCCCTCGACGGCGAAGTGCGCGCGCACGGGCTGCGCGGCGGCGCGGCGTTCCTCGGGCTCCGGCTCGCGATCGTGACGCTCGCGGGTGCCCTCACCGCCGGCGGCCGGCACGCCTGGACGCTCGCGGGACACGTCCCGGGCCCCGAGTGGCTCGCGCTTCCGCTGCCCGCTTCCCGCATCCACCGCCACCTCGTGTGGTTCGCGACCACGCACGCCGTCTGGGCCCTCGTCCCCGCGTTCGCGATGCTGCTCGCGGGCGTGCGACTCCTGCCCGCGTGGTGGCTCCTGCTCGGCGCCGCCGCCTGCGTCTGGCTGCTGATCGAGAGCGCGCGCCTCGCCTGCGCCGTCGCAGCGCGCCTCGCACGCGCGCGCGTCGCCGTGCGGGGACGCGACCCGCTCGTCGAGCTGCTGACGCGGGCGCCGCGGCGCGGGCGCGAGCGGCGCACGCCGCCCGCGCGCTGGACGTCCGCGCCCGCGTGGCTCGCGCTGATGCGCAAGGACTTCGTCGTCTCGACGCGTCCCGGACGCGCACGCACGCGGCTCCTCGTCGCGCTCGCGGCGGCGGCGCTGACGCCGCTCGTGTGGCTCGCGCCGCTGCCGCCGCGGGTCGTGCACTTCCTCGCGCTCGGCGAAGCGCTCGTCGTGGCCGGGATCTTCGGCGAATGGCTGCTCGCCCTCGCCGCCGCCGATCCGTTCCTCGTCGCGCGCGCCCTCCCGCTGCGGCCCTCGACGGCGTGGAGCGCGCGCGCGGCGTGGGCCGCGCTCGCGAGCGTGCTGCTCACGCTCGCCCTCGCGCCGTCGTTCGCCGTGCTGCACGCGCCGGCCGTCGCCGTGCTCGCGACGTGGACGCTCGTCGCAACGTTCGCGATCGGACTGCTCGCCGTGAACTACGGCCTCACGCTGCATCCGCGCATCGAGGACGCCGAGCGGCTCTACGCGCTGTCGCTCGGTCTCGCCGTCGCGGCGAGCCTCATGATCCCGCTGCTCGGCTGGATCGTGCTGCTCACCGCCGTGATCCACTCGCTGCGGCGCGTCCCGCGCTGGGCGCACCCGGAGGTCGCGTGACGCTGCGCATCGCCTCGCTCACCCGCCGCTACGGAGAGGTCGTCGCGCTCGACGGCGTGACGCTCGACGTCGGCGCGGGAGAGATCGTCGGGCTGCTCGGCCACAACGGCGCGGGCAAGAGCACGCTGCTGCGGACCGCGGCCGGGCTCCAGCCGCCGGATTCGGGCGCGATCGAGGTCGCGGGCGCCGACGTCTGGAAGGACCCCGTCGACGCCCGCCGGCGGCTCGGGTTCGCCGCCGAGGAGCCGGCGTTCTACGAAGAGCTGTCGGCCGACGAGTACCTCGCCTTCGTGGCCGCCGTGCGCGGGCTCGAACCCGCGGCGGCTCGCGAGCGCGCCCAGTCGCTGTGCGAGCGGCTCGGGCTCGCAGGCCGCACGGACGAGCCCGTGCGGCGTTTCTCGCACGGCATGCGCAAGAAGCTCTCGCTCGCGGCCGCGGTGCTGCATCGGCCGCGCGCATTGTTGTGCGACGAGGCGCTCGAGGGACTCGACGCCGCCGCCGCGCTCGCCGCGCGTGACGAACTGCGGACACTCGCCGCAGACGGATGCGCGATCCTGTTCTCGAGCCACGTCACCGAGTCTCTCGAGCGGCTGTGCCGGCGCGTCGTGATCCTCCATCGCGGCCGCGTCGCACGCGAACTGCCGTGCCGGGGCGCGGACGCGCCAGATGCCGCGCTGTCCACGCTCGAGCGCGAATTCCTCGCCGTCGCCGGCGCACCCGAACCCGGAGTTTCCAAATGAAGCGTGCCGCACTCCCGATCCTCCTCGCGCTCGTCGCGGCCGCGCCGGCGCTCGCGGCGCCGCCCGCGGATTCCGTGCAGGCGCTCGCGCGTCGCCAGCCGACGGCCGGAGCCCTGCGCGCGACGCTGCGCGGCGAAGTCGAGCGGCTCGCCGACTCGGACGCCGTGCTCGCCGGCGAGGCCGCGGGGCTCGTCGGCGCGAGCTACGCGCGCGCGGGCCTCGCCGACTCGGCGGCGATCTACCTGCGGCGCGCGTGGGAACTGCGCGGCACGCTGGCGGACGCGCTCGCGCTCGTGGACTTGCTGTACGCGCGGCAGAGCCCGGACGACGTGCGCGAGGCCGCGCGGCTGCTCGCGGCCGCTCAGCGATCGGGAGGCGAGGCGGGTCCCTCGGAGCAGGAAGGCCTGCGCGCGCGACTCGCATGGTCCGAGCTGCTCGCGGGCAACCCCGGCGCCGCGCGCGACGCGTTCGCGACGCTGTCCCCCGGCTGGAGCCACGATCCGCTGTGGCGGACGCGCATGGCGCGCGCCTGGCTCGAGGCCGGCGACCGCAAGCGCGCGCTACAGCTCGTGCTGCCGGCCGTCGTCGCCGCGCGCGGGCAGGAGGCCGACGGTTTCCGCCTGCTGCAGCGCACGACCGGGATGACCGAGGACCGCGTCCTCGAATCGCTCGGGCAGGAACTCGCGAAGCGCGATCGCTCGGAGGCGGCCCTGTTCGAGAAGTCGCAAGGGCATCGCGTGCGGTTCGCGGCCCGCGACGGATTCCCGCTCGCCGGATTCGTGTTCGAGCCGACGTCGCGCGGGAAGCGCCCATCGGTCGTCTGGCTTCGCGGCCCGGGCGACTCGCTCGCCTCCTGCGACTCGCTCGCCGGCGCGCTGCGCGCCGCGGGCTACGCGACGATCCTCGTGGACCCGCGCGGCACGGGCTGGTCGGTGGCGCCGCCCTGCCCGCTGCCGCAGGCGTGGGCGGGGCGCGAAGACGAGATGGAAGCGCTCACCGCGGCCGACGTGCGCAGCGCGCTCCGTGCGCTCGCGAGCAGCGCGCGCTCCGACACGTCGAGCTTCACGCTCGTCGCGACCGGCCCGCTCGTCGGCGCCGCGTTGCGCGCCGCGGAGCAGGACGCGCGGATCCGCGCGCTCGTGCTGCTCTCCCCCGTGGCGCCACCCGCGACCTGGGGAACGATTCGCGGCGCCGTCGCGCGGCTGCAGATGCCGATCTTCTGGTCGCAGGCGCCCGAGGACTTCGGATGGTTCGACGTCTACGACGAGTTCTACCAGGCGGGCGACCGTCGCGCGTCGCGCGTCGCCGACGTGAAGGGCGGCCGCAGCGGCGCCTGGCCCTATCGCTCGGACGCGACGGCCGCGCCGCGGCTCATCCGCTGGCTCGCCGAGCCGAAGGCTCCGCGCGCAGCGCCGGCAGCTCGACGGCGATGACGCCGGCGAGGATCAGCGCCGCGCCGATCCACCACCGCCACGCGAAGCGCTCGTCGCCCACGGTGAGCGCGAACACCAGCGCGAACAGCGGCTCGAGCGCGAGCAGCACGCCGACGCGCCCGGCCGGAAGCGTGCGCTGCGCGAACACCTGCGCGAGCGGGGCCGCGACGCTGCCCGCGACGACCAGGTAGGCGAAGCGCGCGAGCCCGTCGGGCGGGAGCGTGCGCAGGGCGCGCACGGCGTCCGGGGCCCACGGCGCGAGCGCGAGCGCCGCGACCACGCTCTGCAGGAACGCGAGCCGCAGCGGATTCGCGCGCGGCGAGAAGCGCGCGAGCGCGACGGTCTGGAGCGCGAACGCGAGCGACCCCGCGAGCGTCCACGCGTCGCCGGGGCCGATCGCCGCGCCGCCCCGCAGCGTGAGCAGCGCACTGCCTCCGAGGGCGAGCGCCACGCCGGCGACGACGCTCGCCGCGAGCCGCTCGCGCAGCAGCAGCCACGCGAGGAATCCCGAGCACAGCGAGCCCGCGCACGTCAGGAACGCCGAGCTGCCGGCGCTCGTCGAGACGAGGCCGATCGCCTGGAGCAGGAATCCGAGCGCCGCGGCGAGTCCCGCGAACAGGCCGCCCGCCGACTCGCCCGCACCCGGGCGGGGACGCACGACCGCGAGCACGACGCCGAACAGCGCGGAGGCGCACGCGAAGCGCGCGAAGACGAGCGCGCGCGGATCGAACGCACGCACGCTGTCGCGGATCACGACGAAGGTCGCGCCCCACAGCGCCGTCGCGACCACCATCGCGACGAGCGCGGGCCATTCGCCGCGGCGCGCCAGCGGCCGTCCTAGCGGCGCCCGCGCCGGCGGCGCGGCGCGGACTCCTGGGCGATCGCGAACGACAGTGTTTCGAACTCCATCGTCATGTCGACGGTGCGGAGCGCGATACCCTTCGGCACGAACAGCTTTCGCGGCGCGAAGTTCAGGACGCCCTTGATGCCGGCGGCGACGAGTGCGTCCGCCACCTCCTGCGCCGCCGCGGGCGGCGTCGCGATGACGCCGATCTCGACCTCTCCCGCCGCGATCGCACCCGGGAGCTCGCCCACGTCGCGCACGCGGTGCGGACCGAGCAGCGAGCCGACTCGCTCGGGATCGCTGTCGAACACGGCGACCACGTCGAAGCCCTGCTTCTCGAATCCGCGATACGCGAGCAGCGCGGCGCCGATGTTGCCGGCGCCGACGACTCCGACCTTCCAGCGCCGATCGAGGCCGAGGATCGCGCGGATCTCGCCGCGCAAGTGCTGCACGTTGTAACCGAGCCCGCGGCGGCCGAACGAGCCGAAGCACGACAGGTCCTTGCGCACCTGCGCCGACGTCACGCCTTCGCGCTCGGCGAGGCGGTGCGACGAGATCATCCGCTTGCCCTCGACATCGACTTCCTCGAGCACGCGGTAGTAGTGCGACAGGCGGCGGACCGTGGATTCCGAGATGCGCGACATGCCTCGTGCGGCGGCGCTTCGGCCGCCGTCCTCTGTGAATGTTTTCACAAGCGAGGAACGACGAACGCCGCGCGGCGTGGCGCCGCGCGGCGTCGGGATCAGTGCTGCGTTTCGCCCGCGGGCGCTTCGGTCGTGCCGTCCTCGCCCGCGTCTTCGTCTTCGTTCACCACGCGCGTGACGCCCGCGACCGTGTCCGGGAGCAGCTGCCCTTCCTCGGGCTTCAAGTCCACCAGGCGCACGCCCTGCGTGTTGCGGCCCATCACGGAGATGCCGCGCACCGGCATGCGGATCATCTGGCCGGCCTTCGTCATGAGCATCAGTTCGTCGCCGTCCACGACCTCTTTCACCGCGACGACGGTGCCGTTCCGTTCGGTCGTCTTGATCGTGATGATGCCCTTGCCGCCGCGATGCGACACGCGGTACTCGGAGATCTCGCTGCGCTTGCCGTAGCCGTTCTCGGTCACGGTGAGCAGCGTCGCCTGCCGCTTCACGCCGACCATGCTCACGACTTCGTCCTCGGCATCGTCGAGCGTGACCGACTTCACGCCGTACGCGGTGCGGCCCATCGGCCGGACCTCGCTCTCGTGGAAGCGGATCGCGAGCCCCTTCTTCTTCGCGAGGATCAGATCCTGCGTGCCGTCGGTGACGTTCGCCTCGAACAGCGCGTCGCCGTCTTCGAGCAGTACGGCGTTGATGCCGCCCTTGCGGGGATTGCCATACGCCGACAGCACCGTCTTCTTGATCAGGCCCTTCTTCGTCGCGCACACGAGGAAGTGCTGGTCGTCGAACTGCTTCACGGCGACGACCGCCTGCACGCGCTCCTCGCGGCTCATGCCCTCGAGGTGGTTCACGAGCGGCCGGCCCTTCGCCATGCGGCCCGCCTGCTCGACCTCGTGCACCTTGAGCCAGTAGCAGCGCCCGCGATCGGTCAGGAACAGCAGGTAGGCGTGCGTGTTCGCGATGAAGAGGTGCTCGATGAAGTCCTCTTCCTTCGTGCGCGCGCCGATGACGCCCTTGCCGCCGCGCCGCTGCGAGCGGTACGCGGTGACTTCCTGGCGCTTGATGTAGCCGGCGTGCGAGATCGTGATCACCATGTCCTTCTGCTCGATCGTGTCCTCGTAGCCGATCTCGCCTTCCTCGGCCACGATCTGCGTGCGCCGTTCGTCGCCGAACTTGTCGCGCAGGCGCTTCACCTCGTCGCGGATGATGCCGAGCATCTTCTTCTCGCTCGCGAGGATCGAACGCAGCTGTTCGATGAGCTGGATGACCTCGAGGTACTCCTGCTCGATCTTCGAGCGCTCGAGCGCGGTCAGTCGCTGCAGCCGCATCTCGAGGATCGCGTTCGACTGGATCTCGCTGAGCTTGAACTCCTTCATGAGCCCCTGGCGCGCGGTCTCGACGTCCTTCGACGCGCGGATCAGCGCGATCACGGCGTCGAGATGATCGAGCGCGATCTTGAGGCCCTCGAGGATGTGCGCGCGGCGTTCCGCCTCAGCGAGGTCGAACTCGGTGCGACGCCGCACGACCTCGCGGCGGTGCTCGATGTACTGGTCGATCAGCCCGCGCAGCGTGAGCACCTGCGGGCGGTTCTTCACGAGGCCGAGCATGATCGCGCCGAACGTCGTCTGGAGCGGCGAGTGCACGAAGAGCTGGTTCAGCACGACCTTCGGATTCGCGTCCTTCTTGAGCTCGATCACGATCCGCATGCCGTCGCGATCGGACTCGTCGCGCAGGTCGCTGATGCCCGCGACCTTGCCCTCGCGGACGAGGTCGGCGATGCGCTCGAGCAGCGACGACTTGTTCACCTGGAACGGGATCTCGGTCGCGACGAGGCTCATGCGGCCGCCGCGGCCCTCTTCGACCTGCACGCGCGCGCGCATCTTGATCAGTCCGCGGCCGGTCAGGTAGCAGTCGCGAATGCCCTGGTAGCCGTAGATGATCGCGCCGGTCGGGAAGTCGGGACCCGTGACGATCTTCAGCAGGTCCTCGGGGGCGACTTCCGGGTTCTCGATCACCGCGGTGATCGCGTCGCAGATCTCGCGCAGGTTGTGCGGCGGCACTTCCGTCGCCATGCCGACGGCGATGCCCGAGCAGCCGTTGATGAGAAGGTTCGGCACCACGCCCGGCAGCACCGTCGGCTCTTCGCGCGTCTCGTCGTAGTTCGGGCGGAAGTCCACCGTGTTCTTCTCGAGGTCGTTCAGCATCTCGACCGCGAGCGCGGTGAGCCGCGCCTCGGTGTATCGCATGGCCGCGGGCGCGTCGCCGTCGATCGAGCCGAAGTTGCCCTGGCCGTCCACGAGCGGGTAGCGCATGACCCAGTCCTGCGCGAGTCGCACGAGCGTCGGGTAGACGACCTGCTCGCCGTGCGGGTGGTAGTTGCCCGACGTGTCGCCGGCGATCTTCGCGCACTTTCGGTAGCCGCGGCCGGGCTGCAGGTTCAGGTCGTTCATCGCGACGAGGATGCGGCGCTGCGACGGCTTCAGGCCGTCGCGGACGTCGGGCAGCGCGCGCGAGACGATGACCGACATCGAATAGTCGATGTAGCTGGTCTTCATCTCGTCTTCGATGTTGGTCGGTACGATCTTCGAGCGATCGTTCAGTGCCATCTTTCGGTCCCTCGCCTACGCCGTCGTGGCGCGGCACATTGGGGCGTGGTTCAGCGCCAGCTCCATTCCATGCCGGCGCTCATGTACCGGCCGACGCGATCGTTGAACAGGCGGTGGTAGCGAACGACGAGTCCGGCGGTCGCGTGCGTACGGATCGAGTGGCGCACGCCGCCGGCGAGCGTGAATCCCGCCGACGACACGTCGGCGAGCGTTCGGCCGCGGACGTCGTCGCGCACGCGCGACCAGCCCCACGTGCCGCTCGCGAACGGCCGCCACGCGCGGTCCTCCCAGGGACGAAGGTCGAGACGCCACGCCGCGCCGTACACCGCGCGATGCCGCTGCTCCTCGAGGCCCAGCGTCGCGCCCGTGCTCGTGTCCACCGGCGCGAACGCCCGCGAGCCGAGATCGTCGGCGAGCAGCGACGCGCCGAACACGATGCGCTCGCTGTCGTCCACGCGCCACAACGCCGACAGCGCGGCGGACACGCCGCGCTCGCTCACGTCGCCGAGGATCGCGGTGCTTCCGCCGATCGCCAGGTTCCACTCGGGATACGGAAGGCCGGCCCGTGCGGGCCCGGCGAACGCCGCGCAGAGGAGCGCGGCGACGAAGATTCGACTCGCAATTCGCATCTAGATGTCCAGGTTGCGCACCGCGAGCGCGTTCTCCTCGATGAACTGACGGCGGGGTTCGACGTGCTCGCCCATCAGGATCGTGAAGATGCTGTCCGCGGCGACCATGTCCTCGCTCGTCACCTTGAGCAAGGTTCGCGTTTCGGGGTTCATCGTCGTGCGCCACAACTGCTCGGGGTTCATCTCGCCGAGACCCTTGTAGCGCTGCACCATGACGTTCTTCTTACCGAGGCGCTGGATCGCTTCCTCGCGCTCCTTCTCGTTGTAGCAGTAGATCTCGTCCTTCCCCGCCTTGACGAGGAACAGCGGCGGCTGCGCGATGAACACGTGGCCGGCCTCGACGAGCGGCTGCAGCTTGCGGAACAGCAGCGTGAGCAGCAGCGTGCGGATGTGCGCGCCGTCCACGTCGGCGTCGGCCATGAGGATGACCTTGTGGTAGCGCAGCTTCGTGATGTCGAACTCGGCGTCCACGCCGCAGCCGAGCGCCGCGAAGATGCTGCGGATTTCCTCGTTCGAGAGGATCTTGTCGATGCGCGCCTTCTCGACGTTCAGGATCTTGCCGCGGATCGGGAGGATCGCCTGGAAGCGGCGGTCGCGGCCCTGCTTGGCGCTGCCGCCGGCCGAGTCGCCCTCGACGACGAAGATCTCGCACAGCCCCGGATCGTCGTACGCGCAGTCCGCGAGCTTCCCGGGCAGCGAGCCGCCGTCGAGGATGCTCTTGCGGCGCGCGAGATCGCGGGCCTTGCGCGCCGCTTCGCGCGCGCGCGCCGCCGCGACCATCTTCTCGACGATCTTGCGAACCACGGAGGGGTTCTCTTCGAAGAACTCCCGCAGCCCCTCGCCCGTCACGCTCTCGACGGCGCCCTTGATCTCGTTGTTGCCGAGCTTCGTCTTGGTCTGCCCTTCGAACTGCGGGTTCTGCATCTTGACCGACACGACGGTCACGAGCCCCTCGCGCACGTCCTCGCCGGAGATGTCGACCTTCGCGTTCTTGAGCAGCCCTTCCTTGGCGGCGTAGTTCGTGAGCGTCCGCGTGAGCGCCGAGCGGAATCCGAAGACGTGCGTGCCACCTTCGATCGTGTTGATGTTGTTCACGAACGACAGCAGCGATTCGCTGTAGCCGTCGTTGTACTGGAACGCCACTTCGACCGAGACGTTGTCGCGCTCGCGCGAGAAGAACACCGGCTTCGAGTGCAGCACTTCCTTGTTCGTGTTCAGGAATTTCACGAACTCGACGATGCCGCCCTTGTAGAAGTAGTCGTTCGACTTCCCGGTGCGCGCGTCCTTGAGGTGGATCGTGAGCCCGCTGTTCAGGAACGCGAGCTCGCGCAGGCGCGCGGCGATCGTGTCGTAGTGGAACTCGGTCGCCTCGAAGATCGTGGCGTCGGGCTTGAAGCGCACGATGGTGCCCGAGCCCTTCTCCTTCTTGTCCGCGGGGCGCGTCTTCATCGGCGACGTCGGCGCGCCGCGGCGGTAATCCTGCGTGTGCACGGCGCCGTCGCGCAGAACCTCGACGTTGCACCACTCCGACAGCGCGTTCACGACCGAGACGCCGACGCCGTGCAGACCGCCGGACACCTTGTACGACTCGCTGTCGAACTTGCCGCCGGCGTGCAGCGTCGTCAGCACGACCTCGAGCGCAGGCTTCTTCGTCGTGGCGTGGATGTCCACCGGAATGCCACGGCCGTTGTCCTGAACGGAAACCGAGCCGTCGTCCTCGACCGTCACGGTGATGTCGGTGCAGAAGCCCGCGAGGGCCTCGTCCACCGAGTTGTCCACGACTTCCCAGATCAAATGGTGCAGGCCGCGGACGCTGATGTCGCCGATGTACATCGCGGGGCGCTTGCGCACCGCCTCGAGTCCCTCGAGCACCGTGATGCTGGTCGCGTCGTAGTGATGGCCCTTGGTTTCCGCCGTCAACGTGGCTTCTCCTTCCTTCGGACTCACCGCCGGTTCCCTCCGCGGGCTAGACGAAAGCGCACGTCACGAACCTCGTCCGAACCGAGTCGTTCGTGGATCCTGCGGAGCAGGTCGCGCTTCAAGAATCCCAGTTCGTGCATCCAGGCCGATCCCTCGACCTCGACATCCAGCACGCCGTCGCGAAACGACACCGCGTGCGTCCGGCTCGCGAGCTTCGGCCCGACGACTCCGGACCACTCCTGGACGGCGCGCCATCCGCGCACGCCGCGCTCGAGCCCGAGTCGCCCGAGGACGCGTCCGAGGACGCCGCCCAGTGCTTCCATGCTCAGCTCGCCGCGTCCGGCAGACGCAGCGGCATGATCAGCGACAGCAGGTCCTCTTCCGCCTGCGGCAGCGCCCCCACCGGCTCCACGATTCCAGCCGCGAGCGGCGTCTTGAGGCGGAACGAAACGTCCTCGGTGGGAATGCCGCGCAGGATTTCGAGCAGGTAGCTGGCGTTGTAGCCGATCTCGAGATCGTCTCCGGACCACGCGGCGTCGATGTGGTGATCGCCGGCGCCGAGTTCCGTCGCGGACGAGATGCCGAGCTTGCCGTCCTTGAGCGAGAAACGCACCTGTCGCGTGACGTTGTCCGCGTGCGAGGCGACGATGTCGATCGCTTCCATGAGATCCGAACGCTTCACCTTGAGTTCCCGCGGATTGTCCTTCGGAATCACCTGCTCGTAGTTCGGATACGGGCCCTCGAGCAGGCGCGACAGGATCTGAACGCGGTACTCGCCGACCTGCAGCGCGAATCCAGCCTGGTTGCGCGCGCCGGCGATCTCGATCTCGATCGGGCTCGTGGCTTCCTCGGCCGTGCGGCTCACGGCCATGAGCGCGCGAGTCGGCACGATGACGCCGTCTTTGCCGAGCGCACCGAACGCGCCTTTGCGCTGTGCGCGCGACAGCCGGTGACCGTCGGTCGCGACGAACGTGAGTTGCTTGTCGTTGCCGAGGACGAGCACGCCGTTGAGCTGCGGGCGCGTCTCTTCGGTGGACGCGGCGTAGCTCGTGCGCGCGACGAGTCGCGACAGTGCATCGCCCTCAATCACGGCCTTCGCCTCCGACTTGAGATCGGGAACGCGCGGGAAGTCTGCCGGGTCCTGCACCGGGAACTTCGACCACCCCTTACCGCCGCCATATCGCACTTCGCACTGAGTGCCCGTGACCGCGAGCGTCAGCGCGCCCTTCGGCAGCTTGCGGACGACCTCGTTGAAGTGCCGCGCGCCGACGGCGCACCGCCCGGGGCGCGCGACCGTGCACGGAACGAGCACGGAGGTCGTCACGTCGAGGTCCGTTCCCGTGACACGCAGTCCCGCTTTATCCGCTTCGATCAGCACGCAGCTCAGCAGCGGCAGCGGGCTCTTGTTCGAAACCGATCCGAGCGCCTTGCCCACCGCGTAGGCCAGGTCGCCCTGCTGGATCGTCAGTTCCATACCTAGGCTCCCAGACTTGGGGGAAGTCGAAGTCCGGACGGAAGTTCCAGCGTCCGGCAGAGTGCTCGCGGAGGCGTTCATCGGGTGCGGTGCATGATAGGCATGGGCCTCACGGGCTGCAAGCGATTTCCCGGTTCTCAACGGCTCTGTAACTGTTTGCTAGTAAACAAGAAAGAAAGCAGTAGTCGTAGGGCTTGTGCGGATTGTGAACAAGCGGGACGAGCGCTCGAAAAACCCCCGCGGTTTCGCCTCGAAAGACCCCCTCGCGCCCTGTGGAAATCGCGTGGCTTTTCCACGCCCCATCCACACCCGCGAGACCGGCGGCGGGTTCTCCACCGATCTCCACAACTTCTCCACCGTCAGCCTGTGGCGAGCGACGCGATCAGGCCGTTGACGCGCTCTCCGAACTCGACGTCCTCGCGGATCATCTGCGACACGCGCTCGCAGGCGTACATCACCGTCGTGTGGTCGCGTCCTCCGAACAAGCGGCCGATCTCGACGAGCGAGAGTTCCGTGAGCTGTCGAGTGAGGTACATCGCGACCTGCCGCGGCACCGCGATGCTGCGCGTGCGCCGCTGTCCGCACAGCGCATCCGTTCGAACGCCGAAGCGCTCGGCGACGGCCGCGAGGATGCGTTCCGGATGCGTCTGATCGGGCTCGGGGTCGACGTAGTGCTGAAGCACCTCTTCCGCGAGCTCGAGCGACACCTCCTGCTGCGTCAGCGACGCGACGGCGATGAGGCGCACGAGGCAGCCCTCGAGGTCGCGGATGTTCGTGCGAATCCGGTCCGCGATCAGGAGCAGCACGTCGTCGGGCAGTCGGAACCCGCCCCCCTCCTGCGCGCAGCGGGCGCGGAGGATCGCGATCCGGGTCTCGAGATCCGGCTGCTTGATGTCGGTCACGAGGCCCTGGTTGAAGCGCGAAATGAGCCGCTCCTCGAGCTTCGGAATGTCCTTCGGCGGCTTGTCGGCGGTGACGACGATCTGCTTGTGCGCATCGCGAAGGGCATTGAACGTGTAGAAGAACTCCTCTTGCGTGCCCTCCTTCCCCGCCAGGAACTGGATGTCGTCGATGAGCAGCACGTCCACGCTTCGGTACTTGTTCCGAAACGCGAGCGTCTGCGCGTGCTGGATCGAGAAGATCAGCTCGTTCGTGAAGCGCTCGGCCGGAACGTACGTCACGCGCGCGTCGGGCTTGCGCTCGCGCACCGCGTGACCGACGGCGTGCAGCAAGTGAGTCTTCCCGAGTCCCGAGCCGCCGAAGATGAACAGCGGGTTGTAGGCGTGACCGGGATTCTCGGCGACGGCGAGGCAGGCGGCGTGCGTGAAGCGATTGCCGCCCCCCACGACATAGGTCTCGAACGACAGCCGCGGATTGAGCTGGCTGTCGAGCCACGATTTCGCGGGACGCGGAGGTGAGGCGGCGAGCACCGGAGCCGGCTCGCGAACGGCAGGGGCGGGCGCGCTCGGGACGGGCGAAGCCTCGCGCGGCTGGAAGCGGACCTCCGGTCGCGTTCCGAGAGCGTCGGCGAGGCACTGCTGCAGGAGTGGGAGATGGTGTTCGTGGAGCCAGTCCACGAAGAACGCGTTGGGAACCTCGAGCTCGACCGCCGCGGGGTTGATCACGCGCGGCACGATCGGCCGGAACCACGTCTCGAAGGCCTGGGGGCTCGTGATTCGAGCCTGCACCGTGGCGAGCACCTGCTCCCAGAGGCGCTCGACGCCTTCGACCGGCACTTGCTGGACGGCCATTTCAACGTTCCTTGCTGAAAGGGTCGCTGAGTTATCCACAATTCCCGCCATCTCGCGTCGCTCAGAACCGGCGCGGTCGCGGGGCTCGTGGAGGGGGGCAATGTGGAAACCGTGCTCGCAACTTATCCACAGCGCGGGACGATTTCCTAAACGGTTGAGTTGCGGCGAATTGCCGCGAGAAATACCTCCGCTCGTCCACCGACTTTCCACAGAGTCGGTGGAGGAACCGTGGCGGACGCGAAGATCACGCGACGCTCGCCGCGCGTCGGCCCGCTAAGCCATTGATATTTTGTGGACTCAGATGGATTTGCCAGCTCGATCGCCGGGCGCGTGCGCGGGCGACGATCCGAGGGGCGGGTAGGCTAGCACCGGGTCCAAGGCGCCACAAGACGGAATGGGGAAGGATTCTCGGCTTCTCAAATGAAGTACTTGCAACGCCTTGTAGTAGTTGCCCAAATTAAACATCCGGGCAGTTCGCGCATTCCGTCTGCCCCGACGCCGCGCCACGCCCTCAAAACGTCGTCGAGCCGCCCAGAACCAGCTCGAAATCGTCGCGGATCGAGTCGTTGAAGTTCAGCCGCGCCTCCGCCAGCAGTCTCGCGGTCTGGCCGAGGGTCGCTTCGAAGCCGAGGCGGATCGGCAGCGAGACGTCGGATTCGTCGCGATCGCCGGCGTTCAGCCTCGAGAGCGCGAGTCCGACGGTCGCGAACGGCGAAACGCGCGCGCGATCTCCCGCGAGCAGTTCGACGCCGGCCGTCACGAACGGACCGAAGGAGAGCGCGTTCACGTCGTCGCCGCTGTCGATGCCGAGTCCCGCGCCCGCGGTGAGGTCGAATCCCGTCGTGCTCGCGCGCGCCAGTGCAGCGCGAACGTCGGCACCGACGCGGACGAGCGTGCGGTCGGTGCTGCCCTCTTCGAGGTTCACGAGCCCGCCCTGGAATCCGAAATCCACGCCGGGGTAGTAGCTCAGCCTCAGCTGCGCGAGCGCTCCGAAAGAGTGATCGCTCGTGAGGAGGTACGCGCCGGCGAGGCGCGCTTCCGGTTCGATCACGCGCGCGCCGGTGATCGGTCCGGGCGATTGGGCGAACGCCGGCGCGACGAGCGCCAGCAGCAGGATCGGGGCGAACGACGCCGTGGACACGCGCATCGAGCGGAGTTCTCCGCCGGGCGCGACGCCGCATCGCGCGCCGGTGCGCGAACCGTCTCCGACGACCGCCGCGCGGTCAAGCCGCGCTTGCCGCGCGTCGGGCCGCGTGATAGCAAGCCGCGATGAAACTCCTCAGCGACTTCGACGGCGTCTGGACGCAGCCCGGCGACGAGGCCCGCGCCCAGGGCGAGCGGTTGGACGCCGCGCTCGCCGACCTCGTTCCGCCGGGCGAGAAAGCCGCAGCGGACTCATGGATCCGCTCGGCGCGCGTGGCGGCGCTCGCGGAGCCGCGACGCTACGGATGGCTCGACCACGGGCGGCTGAGCGCGTTCGGCGACGAAGATCCGTTCACGGCGCACGCGGCGCTGATGCACTACGTCGAAGCGAGCGCATCTCGCGATGCGATCGCGCGAACGCTGCGTGAGGGCGCCGGGCGCAGCGCCGGCTCGCTCGATGCCCTCGGAAGCCGCGCGCACGCCGAGGGCGTCGCGAGCGTGGAGCGGCGCCGCGGGCCCGGCATCCTCGCGGACGCCGCGGAGGCCGGCCGCCGCTTGCTCGCCTCGGGCGCCGAGATCGTGGTCGTCAGCAATTCCGACCGCCACAAACTCACGACCTGGTTCGAGCACGCGCACGTACCCATCACGATCCACCCGGAGTACCGCGACGGCGCGCCGCGCCTGCGGGGCGGCGCCCGCAAGTTCGAACTCGCGCCCGAGGCGGGGGCGACGCTCGCGCTCGGCGACGTGACGATCGACATCGCGCGGCCACGTTACTCGGAGGCGCTCGACGAGGAGCGCCCGGACGCCATCGTGGGCGACGTCTTCTCACTCGACCTGTCGCTGCCGCTCGCGCTCAAGCGCGCGCGGCCCGAGTGGCGGCACGTGCGTCTGTTCTGGCTGACGCACGCGTACGCGCCGGCATGGCTGCGCGAGCGCGTCGAGCGCCACGCCGCCGGCGAGGTGGAGTGCGTCGAGGACGGCCTGCCGGGCGTCGTCCGCCGCCTCGGGGCCTGAGCCGGCGCCTCAGGCGCGCAGCGGGGGCCGGGGCTCGAGCGAGTCGAAGAAGTACGAGCCCCAGGCGCCGACGGCGCGGAACCCGAGTTCGCGGTAGAGCCCGAGCGCGGGCGAGTTGAAGTCGTTCACGAACAGGCACGCCGTCCGGGAGCGCTCGAACCACCGCGCGCAAAGCTCCGCGAGACCGCGGCGCGCGTAGCCGCGTCGGCGCTGGGCCGGCGGCGTGTAGACGCCCGAGATCTGCACGGCATCCGCGGTCGCGGCGCTGATGCTCGCGCGAAAGCGCAGCTCGGAGCCCTCGATCCACAGGAACGTGTGCCCGTCGCGGCATTCCTCCTCGACGCGCCGCGCGTACGCCTGGGCATCCACCGCGCGCGGATCCTCCTCGAGCTCCTCGGCGCGCAGCGCGGCGCCGCTCTCGTAGACGAGCGCGAAGTCGTCCGGACGCGCCGCGCGCAGCGAGGGCAGCCGCTCGACGGGCGCGAGCGCGCCGCGCTCGACCGCGAAGTAGGTTTGCTCGCGCGCGATGCGCGGATGCGCCCCGCCCTGGACGAACGCGCGCGCGAACGACCACGCGGCACCGCGGGGGCCGATGATCTGCGCCCGCCGGGGGAGGAGCGTGCGACGGCCCCACGCCTGGCCGGCGAGGCGTTCGAGCGCGTCGGCGTCGTCTCCGAGGGGAAGGATCGCGCCCGAGCCGCCGGACAGGTGCACGGCGGCGACGATCGCGCCGTCGCGCCGCGCCGCCCACGCCTCGTCCCGCGGCCGGGCGAGCGAGTCGCGCAGCGCGAGCGCGATCCAGAACACGCGCTGAACGGGGTCCTCGTCGAGGAACGCGAGCAGCTCCGGAAGGTCCGGTGGTTCGAGTCGCGCAATCTCGAAGGCCCCGATGCGTGGGGGGATCGTCATTCGGCCGCTCCGCGGTTCGCTCGACGTGTGACGAGGCCGCGTCGCGGCGGTGCGGCGCGAAGGGCGCGCTCGGGCGCGATTCGTGCGGCGCGCACGACACGCGCGGGCGGCCGAATGTAGCGGCGCGATCCGCTTCGTCACAAGGCGTCACCGTTTGGTCACACGCGCTTTTGACCGGCTTCGAGCGGCGCCACTAGCATGCCGCGCGTTCGGAGGACGCGTGCCCGACTTCGTGCTGGTGATCGAGGACGAGAAAGAAATCCGCGAGCTCGTGAAGTACAACCTCGAGCGCGCGGGGCTGCGGGTCGCGACGGCCGCCGACGGCGACGCGGGTTTGCAGCAGCTGCTCGCGTCGCGGCCGGATGCGGTCGTGCTCGACCTGATGCTCCCGGGCCGGAGTGGCTTCGACATCCTGCGCGAGGTGCGTTCCGACCCGGCGATGCGCGACCTGCCCGTGCTGCTCCTGACCGCGCGCGCGACCGAGATGGACAAGCTGCTCGGCTTCGAGCAGGGCGCCGACGACTACCTCACGAAGCCGTTCAGTCCGCGAGAGCTCGTCGCACGCGTGCAGTCGCTGCTGCGGCGCTCGAAGCCCCACCGGCCCGCGGGGCTCGTCGAGATCGGAGATCTGCGCGTGGACACTCTCGCTCGCGAAGCCAGCTGGCGAGGCAAGCCGCTCACGCTCACGCCGCGTGAATTCGACCTCGTCGCGTTCTTCGCGCAGAACCCGGGCAGGGTCCTGTCGCGCGACGAGCTGCTGCGCAAGGTCTGGGGCTACGACTACCTCGGCGAGACTCGCACCGTGGACGTGCACATCCGCCGCCTGCGCGTGAAGTTCGGCGAGCGGAGCCGCGTGATCGAGACCGTCACGGGAGCCGGATACAAGCTCATCGCGCCGTCGCGATAGACTGCGCGCATGAACCTGCTCTCGCTGCGCACGCGTCTGCTGCTCACGCACGCGCCCGTCGTGCTCGCGGCGCTCTCGATCCTCACGCTGTTCCAGTTTCGGGACCAGCAGCGGTGGGTCGAGCGGCGCGCCGCCGACGAGATGGCGCGCGAAGCGACGCGCATCGCGGCGCAGATGTCGAGCCATCCGCTCGCGCTCGCGGGCCGCTGGACCGAATTCGCGGCGCGCATGGAGGGGGAGCACGACTGCATCGTCACCGTGCTCGATGCGGACGGCCGGCTGCTCGCCGACTCGCGGCTCGGCGAGGATGCGGCGCACCGCCGCCCCGGACTCGCACGCGACCCCGAGGTCGCGGCGGCGCTCGCCGGGCGAGTGGGCCAGGCGTTGCGCGAAGGCGAGGACGCCGGCGGATCGTTCGCGTACGCGGCCGCGCCGTCGCGCGTGCGCGAGGCCGCGGCCGTGCGCACCGCGCAGCCGCTGTCGGCCGTGCACGACCCGCGCGGCGAGTCCCTGCGCCTGCTCGGAACGGGCGCGCTCGTGACGCTCGGGTTCAGCCTCGCGCTCGCGTGGCTCGTCGTCGGACCGCTCGCGAACCGGATCCAGGCGCTCGAGCGCGTGACGCGCGAGATCGGCGCCGGCAGCGTGACGGCGCGCGCGAGCGAATCGCCCGAGGACGAGATCGGGCGGCTCGGACGCGCGATCAATCGCATGTCGGAAGAGCGCCGGGCGCGGCTCGAAGAGGTGCAGCGCGAGCGTGACGAACGCGAGCAGATCCTCGCGCGCATGAGCGATGGCGTCGCGCTGGTGGACGCGCGCGGCCACGTCATCCACTGCAATCACAGTCTCGCGATCGTGCTCGGCGCCCCGCAGCCCGCGGCGCGCGGCGCGTCGTTCCGCGAGTTCGCACGCATCCCCGAGCTGGACGACCTGCTCCGCGACGCACGCGAGAGCGGCGAGGCCGTCGAGGACGACCTGCGGCTGTGGTCGCCGCGCCCGCGGCTCGTCCACGCGACCGCGACGGCACTCGGCGCCGGCGAGAGCGCAGCGGTCCTGCTCGTCGTCCGCGACCTCTCCGAGATCGAGCAGCTCGACCGGGTGCGACAGGATTTCGTCGCGAACGTCTCGCACGAGATGCGGACGCCGCTCACGTCCATCCGCGGCTACGCCGAGACGCTCCTCGAGGGCGCGTTCGAGGACCACGAGCGGCGGGAGGGGTTCGCGCGCGCGATCCACGACCAGGCCGTCCGGCTCGAACGCTTCCTCAAGGACCTGCTGTCGATCGCCGAACTCGAGCGCCCCGACGCTCAGCTGCGACTCGAGCGCTTCGATTTCCGGGAATTCGTCGCGACGCAGGTTTCGGGATTCGAGAACCGCGCGAACCGAGCGGGCCTCTCGCTGTCACTCGAACCGGGCCCGCCGCTGCCGATCGAGGCCGATCGCTCGCGACTGGAGCAGGTGGTCGCGAACTTGATCGACAACGCGATCAAGTACACCGATCGGGGCGGCGTCGAAGTGCGGGTCGGTGGCGATGGAACGCACGCTTGGTGCGAGGTCTCGGACACCGGCCCGGGCATTCCCGAAGCGGATCAAGGCCGCGTCTTCGAGCGCTTCTACCGCGTGGACAAGGCGCGGTCGCGCGCGAAGGGCGGCACCGGACTCGGACTCTCGATCGTCCGGCAGATCGTCGAAATGCACCGCGGCAGTGTAAACGTTTCCAGCCGCCCGGGAGCCGGAACGACGTTCCGCTTCGAGCTTCCCGCCGCGCACTCGTCCGACCTTTCGGACACATCGCACGCCTAGCGGCCCGGGACGCTCGGGTGACCGCGTCCCCGCATTTCTGAAAAACCTCGCACCTTTTCCGGCCGGGCGACATCTCCGGAATTCGAGGCCCTCTTGGGCCCCGTGCTCCGCGTCGTCGAACTCACGATGAGTTCGGCGATGACTCTCGCTCCGGACCGAGGTCCCAGCCCCGAGGCAATCATGAACGTCAACGACCGACGCGACCTGGAAACCAGTGCCGGCCTGATGGACGCCGCCGGCGCGAACGAAGCGCCCTCCATCGCGCCGCGCCGTAAGAGGGGCCGCCCGCTTCTCATGAGTCGCGAATCCGTGCTCGAGCGCATCCAGCACGCAGCGACTCGTGGTGACGGCCTGTATCGCGTCCATCTCACCCAGCCCGCGCTGTACGCGCGCGCGCGCCGCATGTTCGGTTCGTGGTCGGCCGCCGTCGCGGCCGCCGGACTCGACTACGGCGCTGCGGTCGAACGCGCCCGCTCGCGCTCGCTCGAGACGAGGAAGAAGCGCCGGGAGCGCTGAGCGCCCGCGCAATTTACCCGGCGGAAATCCGGCGGCCACCGTTTCGCAACGGTGGCCGCTTATTTTGCGCGCGGTCGTCGAGCCCGGTCGGGAGGGACCCGCGCTCGGGCTCGAGGCCGAATCGACGAGAGGCTCTCGTGAAGATCCGTCGCGCTCTCGCCACGGCCGCGCTCGCGCTCGTGGTCGTAGCCCCCCGCGCCTTCGCCCAGTCCGACTCGGCCGGCGTCGCCGACTCCGAACACGCCGCGCGGCTCGATGCGATGACCGAACAGATGCAGACGCTCCAGGCGGATCTCGACAAGCTGAAGAAGATCAAGCTCTCGGGGTACCTGCAGGCGCGCTGGGAGACCGGCGAAGCGAAGTCGGACAGCGTCCAGGTCACCGGCTCCGGCCCCACGGTCACGCCGGCGAACAACGAGCGCTTCTACATCCGCCGCGGACGCCTGAAGCTGACGTACGACTCGAGCCCGCTCTCGCAGATGGTGCTCTACTTCGACGGCGCCACGAGCGGTTCGAACGTGAACTTCCGGCTGCTCGAGGCGTACGTCACGTTGCTCGACCGCTGGACGCCGCAGCATGTGCACGCGCTCTCGATCGGGCAGATGGCGGTGCCCTTCGGCTACGAGATCGAACGTTCGTCGAGCGTGCGCGAGTTGCCCGAGCGCTCGCGCGTCGAGAACGTGCTGTTCCCGGGCGAGCGCGACCGCGGCGCGAAGCTCGTAAGCCGCTGGACGCCCCACGTCGAGACCGCGGTCGGCATCTTCAACGGTCCCGGCATCCAGAACGCCGATTTCCCGACGGCCGACCCCGATCGCGCGAAGGACTTCGTCGCGCGCGGTCGCTGGGCGCAGAACCGTTTCGACGTCGCGGCCTCGTACCTCGCCGGACACCAGCTCACGCCGCTCACCGGCGCCGACGTCGTCACGGACAAGTCGCGGATCGGCTTCGACGCGCAGGCCTACTGGGAGCTGCCGGCGGTCGGCGGCGGCTCGCTCAAGGGCGAGTGGTACGGCGGCGACGAAGTGAACCCGGATTCGGTGAAGGCCCTCACGACGACGCCAGCGAGCCCCGCGAGCGGGAAGGTCCTGCGCGCGGGCGCCAACCCCGATCACTTCTCGACGCGCGCCGAGGGCTGGTACGCGATGTGGGTGCAGAACCTCGGCGACCGCGGACAATTCGCGCTGCGCTACGACCGCTTCGACCCCAACACCGACGTCGCGCACGACCAGTTCGAGCGCTGGAGCGCCGGGGTCAGCGCGTTCTACGACGGCTACACGCGCATCACGCTCTCGTACGACCTGCCCCGGACGGAGCGATTCGCCGCCGGACGCTGGTACGACCCGAACGACAACCTCTGGACGCTCCAGGTCCAGCACAAGTACTAGGAGGCCACGTGTTCCTCGCCACGCGCGCGCGCCGGGTACTGGCCGCGATCGCCGTCCTCGCCCTCGCGCTCGTTCCGCCCGCGCTCGCCGCCCGCCGCGGCATCACGATCAAGGGCTCCGACACCATGGTGATCCTCGGCCAGCGCTGGGCGGAGCTCTACATGACCTCCCATCCCGGCGCGGTCGTGCAGGTGACGGGCGGCGGCTCCGGCACGGGCATCGCCGCGCTCATCAACGGCACGACCGACGTCTGCGCGTCCTCGCGCCCGATGAAGGACGACGAGAAGCTCAAGCTGCGCGACCGCTTCCAGACCACGGGCACCGAGATCGCGGTGGCGCGGGACGGGCTCTCGATCTACGTGAACGAGTCGAATCCCGTGAAGGACCTGTCGCTCGCGCAGCTGCGTGCGATCTACACCGGCGAGGCGACGAACTGGAAGGCGTTCGGCGGGCCCGACGCGCGCATCGTGCTGTACTCGCGCGAGAACAGCTCCGGCACGTACGTCTACTTCAAGGATCACGTGCTGCAGGGGCGCGACTACGCGGCCGCGGCGCAGACGCTGCCCGGCACGGCCGCGGTCGTGAACGCGGTGTCGAAGGACCCGAACGGCATCGGCTACGGCGGCGCCGCGTACGCGAAGGGCGTGCGCGAACTGCCGGTGCGCCGCGACGAGCGCGCGCCCGCGATCACGCCGAGCGAGGCCACGGTGCGCGACGGCAGCTATCCGATCACGCGCGAACTCTACTTCTACACGCGCCAGCGCCCGGCCGGCGACGTCAAGGCGTTCGTGGACTGGGTGCTCTCGGCCGAAGGCCAGCGCATCGTCACTCAAGTCGGCTACTTCCCGGTGAAGTGACCGCAGGAGGACAGCACATGAGATCTCCGTCCCCCGTCGTTCGCGCGCTCGCCGCGCTCGCCCTCGTCGCGCTCGCCGGATGCGGCGCGCCGCGCGAGAAGGGGCTCACGATCAAGGGCTCCGACACGATGATCCTCATCGGCCAGCGCTGGGCCGAGACGTTCATGTCGTCGCACCCTGGGCGCGCCGTGCAGGTCACGGGCGGCGGCTCGGGCACGGGCATCGCGGCGCTCATCAACGGCACGACGGACATCTGCCAGGCCTCGCGCGCGATGAAGGACGAGGAACGCGCGCAGCTCGAGAAGCGCTTCGGCCAGTCTCCGGTCGAGACCGTCGTCGCGCGCGACGGCATCGCGATCTACGCGAACGAAGCGTGCCCGGTCGCCGAGCTGTCGTTCGCGCAGCTCAAGGGCATCTACACGGGCGCGATCACGAACTGGAAGGCGGTCGGCGGAGCAGACGCGCCGATCGTCGTCTACGGGCGCGAGAACAGCTCGGGCACCTACGTGTACTTCAAGGAGCACGTGCTCGAAGGAACCGACTTCGCCGCGGCCGTTCAGACGCTCCCGGGCACCGCCGCGGTCGTCAACGCGGTCGCGAAGGAGCCGAACGGCATCGGGTACGGCGGCGCCGCCTACGCCGCCGGCGTGAAGGAGATCGCCGTGCGACGCGATTCGACGGGCGCCGCGATCCGCCCCTCGCGCGAATCGGTACTCTCGGGCGAGTACCCGATCTCGCGACCCCTGTACTTCTACACGCGCTCGGCCCCCGTGGGCCTCGCGAAGGAGTTCGTGGACTTCGCGCTGTCCGACGCGGGCCAGAAACTCGTCGAGGAGGTCGGGTACTACCCGGTGCGATGAAGGCGCCTTCGGGCATCGGCTCCGATCGCGGCACCGCGCTGCCGCGGCGCGGCGCGCGCCGCCTCGGCGAGGCGTTCATCGGCGTCGTGCTGCGGTTGTGCGCGTTCTCCGCGGTCGCAGGGCTGCTGCTCATCGCGGTGTTCGTGTTCCGGGAAGCGAGCCCGCTGCTGTTCGATCGAGCCGTGCGATCCGAGGTCGGCCTCGCCGGCTTCTTCGTGGAGCCCCTGTGGCAGCCGGTCGGCGGCGTGCCCAAGTTCGGCCTCGCGCCGCTGCTCGTCGGCACGCTCAAGGTCGTCGTCGTCGCGATGGCGTTCGCCGTGCCGCTCGGCGTCCTTGCCGCGGTGTTCGCCTCGGAGTTCGCCTCGCCCCGGCTGCGCGAGGCGCTCAAGCCCGCGATCGAGATCCTCGCCGGCGTGCCTTCCGTCGTGCTCGGGTTCTTCGCGCTCATCGTGCTCGCGTCCTGGGTGCAGGCCGTCACGGGCGCCGTTTCGCGGCTCAACGCGCTCACGGCCGGCATCGCGCTCGCGCTCGGAATCGTGCCGACGATCTTCACCGTGTGCGAGGACGCGCTGCGCGCCGTGCCGCGCTCCTACCGCGAGGCGTCGCTCGCGCTCGGCGCGAGCCCGTGGCAGACCGCATGGCACGTCACGCTGCCCGCCGCGTCCGCCGGCGTCGCGGCCGGCGTGCTGCTCGGCCTCGCGCGCGCCGTCGGCGAGACGATGATCGTGCTCATGGCCTCGGGCAACGCCGCGATCACGTCGCCGAGCGTGCTCGACTCCGTGCGCACGCTGTCCGCGAGCATCGCGGCCGAACTCGCCGAAGTCGTGTTCGGCAGCGGGCACTACTCCGTGCTGTTCCTGCTCGGGGCGATCCTGTTCACGACGACGTTCCTCATCAACGTCGTGGCGGCGGCGCTCGTCGAGCGGCTGCGGAAGAGGCTCGCGGGCGCATGAGCGCGACACCGCTCCCGACCGCGCTCGCGCCCCCGCGCGCGCGCCGCGCGTTCGACGTCCCGGGCGCCGGCTTCACGGCGCTCTCGGGCCTCGCGGCGCTGCTCATCGTCGTGATGGTCGCCGTGATCGTCGGGAACATCGCCTGGTTCGGCGCCGGCACGCTGACGTGGGAGTTCCTCTCGGCCGCGCCGCGCGAAGGCATGACGGCCGGCGGCATCTTCCCTGCGATCTTCGGCACGCTCGCGCTCGTCCTGCTGATGATCGTGGCGCTCGTGCCGTTCGGCGTCGGCGCGGCGATCTACCTGCACGAGTACGCGGATCCCGCCTCGGCGTTCACGCGGCTCGTGCGCTTCTCGATCCACAACCTCGCCGGCGTGCCGAGCATCGTCTTCGGGCTCTTCGGGCTCGGCTTCTTCGTGCAGTTCGTCGGCCGCGGCCTCGACCGCGCCCTCGGCGCCGACGTCTGGTGGGGGCAGCCGGCGCTCGTGTGGGCCGCGCTCACGCTCGCGCTGCTCAACCTTCCGGTCGTGATCGTGACGACCGAAGAGGCGCTGCGCGGCGTCCCGCGCGAGATGCGCGAGGCGTCGCTCGCGCTCGGCGCGACGCGCTGGCAGACGGTGTGGCACGTGCTGCTGCCGCAGGCCCTCCCGGGCATCCTCACCGGCGCAATCCTGTCCGTCTCGCGCGGCGCGGGAGAGGTCGCGCCGATCCTCTTCACCGGCGCCGCGTACTTCCTGCCGTACCTGCCGCAGTCGCCGACCGATCAGTTCATGGAGCTCGGCTATCATGTGTTCGTGCTCGCGACGCAGTCGCCCGACGTGGACGCCACGCGGCCGCTGCTCTACGGCACGGTGCTCGTGCTCCTCCTGCTCACCTTCGCGCTCAACCTGATCGCGATCCTGCTGCGCGCCCGCCTGCGCGCGGCGCTCTCAGGGAGGAGCTGACGTGACCGTGGAGATTCCCGAGATGACCGACGCCGTCCGCCCCGAGGCGCGCCCCGAGACCGGCGAGCGCCCGCCCGCGCCGAAGCCGCATCTCGTCGCGCGCGACTACAGCCTGTTCTACGGCGCGCATCCGGCGCTCAAGTCGGTGTCGCTCGAGATCCCGGAACGCAGCGTCACCGCGATCATCGGGCCCTCGGGGTGCGGCAAGAGCACGCTGCTGCGCTCGTTCAACCGCATGAACGACCTCATCCCCGGCGTGCGCACCGAGGGCGCGATCGCCGTCGGCGACCTCGCGGTGCTCGCGCCTTCGACCGACGTCGTGGAGCTGCGGCGCCGCGTCGGCATGGTGTTCCAGCGGCCGAACCCGTTCCCGAAGTCCATCACCGAGAACGTCGCGTTCGGGCTGCGAATGCTCGGGCTGCGCGATCGCGGCGAGATCGCGGCGCGCGTCGAGCACGCGCTGCGGCAGGCGGCGCTGTGGGAGGAGGTGCGCGAGCGGCTCAACCGCTCGGCGCTTCAGCTCTCGGGCGGCCAGCAGCAGCGCCTGTGCATCGCGCGGGCGCTCGCGGTCGAGCCCGAGGTGCTGCTCATGGACGAGCCCGCCTCCGCGCTCGACCCCACGGCCACGGCGCGCATCGAGGAGCTCGTCATCGAGCTCAAGCGGCGCTACACGATCGTGGTCGTGACGCACAACATGCAGCAGGCGGCGCGCATCTCGGACCGCACGGCGTTCATGCTCAGCGGCGAGCTGGTCGAGTACGATGCGACGCGCCGGTTGTTCACGAGTCCGGCGAAGAAGGTGACCGAGGACTACATCACGGGCCGGTTCGGATGACGTCCGAGCCCGCCGCGGGAGCCCGCACGATGGAGCGTCATTTCGAGCGCGAGTTCGAGAAGCTCAAGGACCAGCTGCTGCTCATGGGCGGCCGCGCCGAGACCATCATTCGCAAGTCGGTCGAGGCGCTCGCGCGCCGCGACGCCACGCTCGCGAACGACGTCCTCGCGGACGACAAGCAGCTCGACCGGCTCGAGATCGAGATCGAGGAGCGCTGCGTGCGCCTGCTCGCGCTCCAGCAGCCGCTCGCGAGCGACCTGCGCTTCATCACTTCGGCGCTCAAGATCTCGAACGACCTCGAACGGATCGGCGACCACGCCGTCAACATCGCGGGCGGCGCACTGCGGCTCAACGCGTGGCCGCCGCTCAAGCCGCTCGTGGACATCCCGCGGATGTCCGACCTCGCGATCGCGATGCTGCACGAGGCGCTCGACGCGTTCGTCCACCGTGACGCCGCGACCGCGCGCCGGCTCGTGCGCCGCGACGACGAAGTGGACCAGCTCAACCGCCAGGTCTTCCGCGAGCTGCTGAGCTACATGATGGAAGACCCGGCCACGATCTCGCGCGCGATGGAACTGATCCTCGTCGCCCGCAACCTCGAGCGCGTCGCCGACCTCGCGACGAACGTCGCCGAGGAGGTCGTGTTCATCGCCGAGGCGCGAATCATCAAGCACCACGCCGACGAGGACGTCTCGGGCGAGGATTTCGGGCGCAGCTGAAGCGCCGCTATTCGCCGTCGTCCGCGCGCCGCTCGCGCTTCACGCGGGCGGCGCGGCGCTTCTCGGCGAGCCGGCGCTCGACGCTCGCGCGCGTCGGCGCGGTCGCGACCCGCGCCTTCGGCCGCCGAGCCCGGCGCTGCAGCTCGCGCCACAGCCGCTCGAGCGCCTCCTCCTTGTTGTGCGTCTGCGAGCGCCCGCGCGTCGCGATGCGTGTGATGCCGGTCGGGCGGTGGACGACGCGCACGCTCGACTCGGTCTTGTTCTTCTTCTGGCCGCCGGGGCCGGACGAGCGGAACGCGGTGATGTCGCAGTCGCGGGCGAGCCGCGCAAGGTGTTCGGGAAGCGCCATGGCGCCAGCCTCGCAAACGCGCCCGGATCAGTCGAGCTGCTTGTGGAAGCGCCGCACGCTCAGCGTGAAGAACAGCGCGGCGAAGGCCACGAGCGCGAGCGACTGCGGCCACAGTTCCGCGAGGCCGACGCCCTTCAACACGACGCCGCGCAGGAACTGCAGGTAGTACGTGAGCGGAATGCCGAAACCGATCGCCGAGGCGAACGCCGGCATGGCCTCGCGCGGGAACATGAAGCCCGAGAGGAGGATGTTCGGCATCAGCACGACGAACGAGGCCTGCATCGCGGCCGCCTGCGTGCGCGCGACCGTCGAGAAGAACAGCCCGATCCCGAGGTTCGCGGTGATGAACAGCAGCGATACCGCATAGATGAGCGCGAGGCTGCCGCGGATCGGCACGTGGAAGAGCAGCGAGCCGACGATGAGCACGGTGGTCATCTGGACGTAGCCGACGAGCACGTAGGGCGCGATCTTGCCGAGCATGATTTCGCTGCGGGTGAGCGGCGTGACGATCAATTGCTCGAGCGTGCCGGTCTCGCGTTCGCGCACGACGGCGATCGCGGTCGTGATGATCAGCATGTTCGAGAGCAGGGCGCCGATGATGCCCGGCACCATGAACAGCGCGTTGCGGAGCGCCGGGTTGTAGAGCGGCCGCACGCGCACGTCCACCGGCGCGACGATCGAGGCGCCGCCGGCGCGGCGCTCGAGCACCGCCAGGTTCTCGCGTTGTCCGACGAGCTGGGCGGCCGCGATCGCGCTGCCCGAAGACGTCGGGTCCGTCGCGTCCACGAGCACCTGCACCTGCGCGCCGGCCGCGCGCTTCAGACGCCGCGCGTAGTCGGGCGGAATCACGATGGCGGCCTTCGCGCGACCGGCGTCGATCGCGCGCACGGCGTCGGCGTACGACGCGACGTGGGCGCGGATGCGGAAGTTGTCGGTCGCGACGAGGCGGTCCAGCAGCGCGCGGCTCTGCGCCGAGCGGCTCGCGTCGAACACGACCGTCGGCAGGTTGCGGACGTCGGTGCGGATCGCGTAGCCGAACAGCACGAGCTGCATCACCGGCACGAACAGCATGAGCCGCAGCGTGGCCCGGTCGCGGCGCATCTGGATGAACTCCTTCCAGAACATCGCGCGCAGGCGGCGCGGGATCACGACTCGCGCTCCTGGAGCTGCACGAACACGTCCTCGAGGCTCGCGACGCCGCCGAACGCGTTGCGCACCTCGCCGGGCGTGCCGATCGCCGTGAGGTGGCCGCGCGACATCATCGCGAGCCGGTCAAAGCGCTCGGCCTCGTCCATGTAGTGGGTCGTGACGACCATCGTCTGTCCCTCGTGCGAGAGCCCGCGGATGATCTCCCAGAACGTCCGGCGCGCGGCGGGGTCCACGCCCGCCGTCGGCTCGTCCAGGAACACGACGGGCGGCCGGTGCAGGATCGCGCAGCCGAGCGCGAGGCGCTGCTTCTGGCCGCCCGAAAGCGTGCCCGTGAGCTGGCGGCGCGCGTGCTCGATCCGCATCGCGGCGAGCGCCCAGTCGATGCGCTCGCGCTCGTCGTCGGCGACGTCGTACACGCCGGCGTAGAAGCGCAGGTTCTCCTCGACCGTGAGGTCGCGATAGAGCCCGAACGCCTGCGACATGTAGCCGATGCGCGCCTTCACGCGGTCCGGGTCGGCGACGACGTCGGTGCCCGCGACCCACGCCGCGCCCGAGGTGGGCGCGAGCAGGCCGCACAGCATGCGGATCGTCGTCGTCTTGCCCGAGCCGTTCGGGCCGAGCAGGCCGAAGATCTCGCCGCGCCGGATGTCGAAGCTCACGTCGGCGACCGCGACGAGTTCGCCGAAGCGCCGCACGAGGCGCGAGACGCGGATCGGAACGTCCTCGCCGGGAGGCCCGTCGGGCGGGGCCGCCGCGGAGCGCGCGTCCTCGTTCATTTCGCCGCCTCGATGCGCGCCGACGCGGGCAGGCCGGCCTTGAGCGTGCCGTCGCCGGGATCGAGCGCGATCTTCACGCCGAACACGAGGTTCGCCTGCTCCTCTTCGGTGAGCGCGGCGCGCGGCGTGAACTCGGCCTTGGACGCGATCTCGACGACGCGCCCCGGGAACTCGCGCTTCCGCGCGCCGACCGTCGTGACGTGCGCGAGTGCGCCGAGCTTCACGTCGCCGAGCCGGGGCGCGTCGACGTACACGCGCATCCACAGCTTCGAGGGATCGCCGAGCGACAGCACGGCGCCGCCGGCCGGCACGACCTCGCCGGGTTCGTAGTTGCGCAGCAGCACGACGCCGTTCATCGGCGCGACGAGCACGAGTTCGCCCGCGCGGCTCCGCGCCCCCGCGAGCTGCGCGACGGCGGCGTCCGCCGCGTCGCGCGCGGCCGCGACCTGCTGGCGCCGGTAGCCTTCCTCGCGCAGGCGCAGGTTCTCCTGCGCCGCGCGCACGCGCGCGCGCGCGGCATCGCGCTCGCTCTTCGCGCGGTCGTGGTCCGCCTGCGAGATGGCGTTCGAGGCGAGCAGCCGCTCGGCGCGCTGGAAGTTCGCGTCCGCGAGGTCGCGCGCCGCCTCCGCCGCGGCGAGCTCGGCGCGCGCGGCGAGCACCTCGGACGGCCGTGCGCCGGCGGCGAGGTCGCGGTACTGCGCCGTCGCGCTCTGCGCGCGCGCCGCCTGATTCGCGAGCTCCGCGGCGATCTCGCCGCGGTCGAGCACCGCGAGCGTGTCGCCCGCGCGCACGGAGTCGCCCTCGTCCACGCGCAGCGACACGATGCGCCCGCCGATCATCGACGCGACGTCCACCTCGTCCATCTCGATCGTGCCGCTGCCGCGCACGCCGCCGGCGCGCCCTCCGCAGGAGGCGAGCGCGAGCAGCGCGAGCGCGGCGGCGAAACCGAGACGGCGTGAGGCGGGAATCATGGACGGCCCTCCACGGCGGGCGCCGCGAACGGCGCGCGAAATCCGGAAACGGCGAACGATACGAGGCGCTCGATCGAGCGGTCGTGGTCGTCGGGGTCGAAGAGCGGGGGCAGCAGGGCGTTGGTGCCGGGATTCGTCGCGCAGAACGACATCGCGCCGATCGTCGCGTGGAGCTTCCACGCCAGGTGCTCCCTCGGCTCCCCGGGCAGCGCGCGTTCGAGCGCGTCGAGGAAGCGGTCGCGAACGACCTGGAACTGCTCGCGCAGGATGCCGCGAACGACGCCGGGGGAGTCGTGGCCCGAGCGGCCGAACAGGATGCCGAGGATGCCCGCGCGCGGACCGAGCTCGTGCGCGCGCCGGACGACCGGCGCGATGAACGCATCGAGCACGGCTTCGAGCGCCGGCGCGACGCCCGCGGCGGCTTCGACCGCGTCGAGCCGCGCGAGACGGGCCGCGTTCGTCGGCTCGACGAGCCGCGCGACGACCGCGCGCAGCAGCGCCTCCTTGGAGCCGAAATGGTAATTCACCGCGGCGAGGTTCACCTCGGCCTCGCTCACGATGCGGCGCAGCGACGTGCCCGTGAAGCCGTGCTGGGCGAACAGACGCTCGGCGGCATCGAGGATGCGCTCGCGGGTCGGAGCGGAGGAGGCGGTGGCCGTGCTCACGGCGGCACCTTAGGCGCTTCGAACATCCGTTTCAAACGACCGTTTGACGCCCGGGAGGCGGCGTCATCGCGCGCGCCTCGTGCGGCGTTCGGCCGCGCACGTCCCGGGGGATTGGCCGAGGGCCTGAGGCCTGCCTAGACTGCGCCACCTCTTTCCGACTTCCGTCCCGGAGACCCGCCATGTCGAAGCTCGCTCTCGTCCCGGCGCTCGCGCTGCTGATCGTCGCCGTTCCGGGCCACGCCGCGAAGCGCAAGCCCGCGCCGGCCGCCGCGGTGGCGCCCGCGGCGGCGCTCACGCCCGCGACGTTCCGCGTCGAGCGCCACGTGCTCGCGAACGGACTCACGGTGCTGCTGCACGAGGACCACAGCGTGCCCTCGATCACGCTGTGGCAGTGGTACAAGGTCGGCTCGCGCAACGAACGCCCGGGCATCACGGGGCTCTCGCACTTCTTCGAGCACATGATGTTCAACGGTTCGAAGAACGTCCCGCCCAAGGAGTACGACCGCATCCTCGAGTCGAACGGCGGGTTCTCGAACGCGTTCACGTCGCGCGACATGACGGCCTACTACGAGAACTGCTCGTCGGACCGGCTCGACACGCTGCTGTTCCTCGACGCCGACCGCATGGCATCGCTGTCGCTGCTGCCCGACCAGCTGAAGAGCGAGATCGAGGTCGTGAAGGAAGAGCGGCGCATGCGCACCGACAACAGCATCCCGGGCATGCTGGACGAGGCGCTGTACTCGAACGCCTTCGTCGCATCGCCCTACCAGTGGCCGATCGTCGGCTGGATGGGCGACCTCGAGCGCATCCGGCGCGAGGACTGCGTCGAGTACTTCCGCACCTACTACGCGCCGAACAACTGCATCCTCGTCCTCACCGGCGACTTCGAACCGAAGGCGGCGCTCGCGTCGATCGAGCGCGCGTTCGGGAGCATCCCCTCGCAGGCGCCGGCCGCTCCGCCCGCGAACGCCGAGCCGGAGCAGAACGGCGAGCGCCGCGTCGAGGTGCGGTATCCGTCCGAGAACGTGAGCGTCGACGTGGGCTACAAGGCGACCGACGTGAAGAGCGCCGACGCGCCGGCCGCCCGCGTGCTCGCGCGCGTGCTCGCCGACGGCGAGTCGTCGCGGCTCCATCGCGCGCTCGTCTACGACCGCCCGCTCGCGCTCGGCGCCGAGGCGTACTGCGAGCCCGGGCTCGAGCCCGGGCTGTTCGAGCTGTACCTCGAGCTGCAGCCGGACGTTCGCGCCGCCGAGGCGCTCGCGGCCGCGGACTCCGTGCTCGCCGCGCTCGCCGCCTCGGGCCCGACGCCGCGCGAACTCGAGAAGGCGAAGAACCAGATCGAGGCCGACTTCGTGCGCGCGCTCAAGACGAACAACGGCGCGGGCGCCACGCTCGGCCGCTACGAGCACCTGTCGGGCGACTACGCGCAGATGTTCGGCGCCGTCGCGCGCGTGCGGGCGGTGACGGCCGAGGACTGCCGCCGCGTCGCGACGCAGCTCTTCGACGCGCGGCGCCGCACGGTCGTGACGCTCGTCCCCGAAGCGCGCGAGCGCGCCGAGGTGCGACCGTGAGCCGCCGCGCCGCCGTCGCGCTCGCGCTCGCGTTCGCCGTCTCGGCCGCTTCGAGCGCCGCGGCCGCGCCCCTGAAGCTGCCCCCGTACCGGAAGACGACGCTCTCGAACGGACTCACGGTCGTGATCCTGCCGACGAAGCGCCTGCCGCTCGTGGACCTCGCGCTCGTCGCGCGCGCGGGCTCGGTGTACGACCCGGCGGGGAAGGAAGGCCTCGCCGAGCTGACGGCCTCGCTGCTCACGCAGGGCGCGGGCACGCGCGACGCGAAGGCGATCGCCGAGGACATCGCGTTCGTCGGCGGCGTGCTCGACGCCGGCGCCGGCGTCGAACGGCTCGAGGTGTCGTGCGAGGTGCTCACGAAGGACTTCGCGATCGGGCTCGAGCTGTTCCGCGACGTCGTCGCGGCGCCCACGTTCGCGCCCGAGGAATTCGAGCGCCGCAAGTCCGAGACGCTCGGCCGTATCGCGAGCGACCGCTCCGAGCCCGCGGCGATCGCGGACAACGCGCTGCCCGCGTTCCTCTACGGCGCGGGCCCGCTCGCGCATCCGGGTGTCGGCTCCGAAACGTCGGTGCAGTCGCTGACGCGCGACGACGTCGTGGCGTTCCACCGCCGCTACGTCACGCCCGACCACTCGCTGCTCGCCGTCGTCGGCGACGTGGACGAGGCCGTAACACTCGCCGCGCTCGAGCGCGCGTTCCGCGACTGGAAGCCGTCCAAGTCGTCCGCCGCCGTGCCGTACGTGCCGCTCGCGCGCGCGGCGGAGCGGCGCGTGCGCATCGTGCGCAAGCCCGAGGCGACGCAGGCGCAGATCCGGTTCGCGTGCGCCGCGGTGCCGCGCGGGCATCCGGACGAGTACCCGATCCGGGTCGCGAACGCGATCCTCGGCGGCGGCTTCACGTCGCGGCTCGTGAACGAGATCCGCGTCGTGCAGGGCCTCACGTACTCGATCCGCAGCCGCTTCGACATGCACCGCAACACGGGCGCGTTCACGATCACGACGTTCACGCGCAACGCGACGCTGCGGAAGTGCGTGGACGAGGTGCTGCGGTCGGTCGGAACGCTCGTCGAGCAGGGGCCGAGCGAGGCGGAGCTCGAGAAAGCGAAGCGCTACCTCGTCGGCCAGTACCCGCTCGGCCTGCAGGCGCCGGACGACCTCGCCCGAGCGCTGCTCGACGTCGAGTTCTACGGGCTCGAGCCCGGCACGATCGAGTCGTTCGACGCGCGGGTCGGCGCCGTGACGATGGAAGACGTCCGTCGCGCGCTGAAGTCCTACTTCTGCGTGAACGACCTGCAGATCCTCGTGGTCTCGAACCCGGAAGTCGCCCGCACGGCGCTCCAGGGCCTCGGCGCGCTCGACGAGATCGAGATTCCGTGACCGGCCGCGCGCCGCGCGCGGCTCGCCGCCGGTCCGCGGCGCGCGCTAGGCTCGCGGCGTGAACGCGCCGCCCGCGCCCGCGAGGGCTCCACGCCTGCCGCGCAACGTCGTCGCGCTCGGCGTCGTCTCGCTGCTGAACGACGTCTCGAGCGAGATGATGCTGCCGGTGCTGCCGCTGTTCGTCACCGGCGTGCTCGGCGCCTCGGTCGCGAGCCTGGGCGTCATCGAGGGCGTGGCCGAGAGCACCGCGGCGCTCCTGCGCCTGTCGTCGGGCTGGCTCTCGGACCGCATCGGCCGACGCAAGCCGTTCCTCGTCGCGGGCTACGGCATCTCGGGCGTGACGAAGGCCGCGCTCGCGTACGCGGCCACGTGGCCCGCGGTGCTCGCGCTGCGCTTCGCCGACCGCGTCGGCAAGGGGCTCCGCAGCCCGGCGCGCGACGCGCTCATCGCCGACTCCGTGACGCCCGGCGTGCGCGGGCGCGCGTTCGGGCTGCACCGCGCGATGGATTCGATCGGCGCCGCGATCGGCCCCGTGCTCGCCTTCGCGCTGCTCGCCGCGTGGCCGGGCGAGTTCCGGCGCCTGTTCCTCGTCACCGCGATCCCCGCGCTGCTCTCCGTCGTCGTGCTCGCGATCTTCGTGCGCGCGCCGCGGCCCGCGGCGCACGCCGCGGCGGCCGGTGGCGCGCGCACGAAGCTGCCGGCCGCGTTCTGGAAGTTCTGCATCGCTGACGGCGTGTTCCAGCTCGCGAACAGCAGCATGGCGTTCGTGCTGCTGCGCGCGAAGGACTCGGGCCTCGCGGTCGCGACCGTGCCGCTCGCGTACGCGGGCTACCAGCTGTTCTACGCGGCGCTGTCGTATCCGGCCGGCGTCGTGGCCGACCGCGTCGGCCGGCGCGCGCTGCTCGCGGGCGCCTACCTGCTGTACGCCGGCGTGTACCTGTGGCTCGCGCTCGACGGCGGGCGCGTCGCGGCCATCGGCGCCCTCGCGCTGCTCGGCGTGCACAGCGCGCTGCTCGACGTCTCGGAGCGCGCGCTCGTGAGCGATCTCGCGGGCGAGGCGGGGCGCGCGACGGCGTTCGGCGTCTATTACACCGTCGTCGGCATCGCGCTGCTGCCCGCGAGCCTGCTCGCGGGCGCGCTGTGGGAGCGCTTCGGCGCGGGCGTCACGTTCGCCGTGGATGCGGCGCTCGCGCTCGCCGCGGCGCTGCTGTTCGTGACGCTGTGCGGCGCCGGCGCCGCGCGGAAGGGGGCGGCGCGTGCGGCTGAGTGAGGCGGGCGAGTTCGGCGCGATCGCGCGGCTCGTGCGCCACGCGGGCGCGGCACGCGGCGACGTGATCCTCGGCGCCGGCGACGACGCGGCGATCGTGCGTCCCGGCCCCGGCGAGGACCTCGTTCTGACGACCGACGCTTTCGTCGAGGGGCGTCACTGGAAGCGCGGCTGGCTCGCGCCCGAGGCGGTCGGCGCGCGGCTCGCGGCGGCGAACCTGAGCGATCTCGCCGCGATGGCGGCCGAGCCGCGCTGGGCGGTCGTCGCGTTCGGCGCCGCGGCCGACGACGACGCGGGCGAGCTCGAAGCGCTGCAGTCGGGGCTGTCGCGCGCGCTGGCCGCGCACGGCGCGGCGCTCGTCGGGGGCAACCTCTCGTCGGTGAGCGCCGAACGGTGGGCGGCGCTCACGCTCGTCGGCGCGGTCGCGAGCGGCGGCGCGTGGACGCGCGCGGGCGCGCGGCCGGGCGACCTGCTCGTCGCGACGGGCTCGCCGGGGCGCGCGGGCGCGGTCGAGCGCCTGCTCGACCGACTCGGCCCCACGGCGTGCGAGGCGCGGTTCGCCGGCCTCCTCGCGGACTGGCGCGCGCCCGCTTCGCGCGTCGCGTTCGCGCGCGCGCTCGCCGCCTGCGGCGGCGTTCGTGCGGCGATCGACCTCTCGGACGGACTCGCCGGCGACCTCGGCCACCTGTGCGATGCGAGCGGCGTGGGCGCCGCGCTCGACCTCGCGGCGTTCGCGCCGGACGAGCCGCTCGAGCGCGCGGCGGAGGCGCTCGGCACGTCGGCGGCCGCCCTGCGGCTCGATCCGAGCGACGATTACGAACTGCTGCTCGCGCTCGATCCCGCGCACCGCGACGCGCTCGAGTCGCTCGCGGCCGAGCACGGCGTCGCGCTGCAGTTCGCCGGCCGGATCACGCCGCCCGGCGAAGGCCGTCGCGTCGCCGGAGCGGCCTCGCCGTCGCTGCCGCGCGGCTTCGATCACTTCGCGCGCTGACGCGCGCCGTTCGCCGCGTCAGCGGTAGAGCGACTTGATCCGCCCCCAGCTCGTCCGGAGCGAAGGCGTCGTGCAGATCGGGGTCGTGCCGAAGTTCGGCGTCGAGACGTCCCATTGCGCGGCGCCGTGCTGCGTGCCGGTGCCGCAGAACGAGATCGAGTGCGCCGCCGACGTCGACCCCACGACGGCTTCGCCGCTGGTCCAGAGACCGGCCGTCGCGTTCGCCGCCGTCGCCTCGTTCGCCTGTCCGCTCCCGCCCCACTCGACGTAGTCCACGATCTGCGTCGGCTGGTCGAAGCCCGCGACGACGGTGTTCGGCGCGTACAGGCCGAGCGAGCCCGCGTTGCCGAGGTCCGCGACGCCCGGCACGAACAGGTCGGTCGCGGTGTTCGTGCCGCTCGCGCCCCAGTGCACGGTCACGCTCGCGCCCGCGGGGACCGGAAGATTGTTCGCCGAGCCGAACGTCGTCGTGGTCGTCGCGCCGGTCGTCGCCGCCGTCGTGAGCCGGTAGCGCGCGAGGTCCCCCGCGGCCGTGCCGAGGTTCGAGATCTGGATGCGGTCGGCGCCGGCGGCGGCGGTGTAGTGCACCTCGGTGATCCGCAGGTTCGCGACCGCGGCGCCCGTGGCGCCGACGCTCAGCGTGCCCGTCATGCCGAACGAGACATGCGGAATGCAGAAGAACGGCAGCGTGCCGGTGCGATCGCTCTTCCACGTGTAGGCGGCGGTCGCCGACAGCTGTGAGGCGCTGTTCCAGATGCCGTTCGCCACCCCGCCGCTGCCGCTCGTGGTGGAGTGGCCGGCGTTCAGCCAGATCCACGTCACGTGGTCGCCCTGGTTGAGCGAGACGGCGTTCGGCGTGAACGCGAATCCGCTCATGTCGATGCGCACCTGTCCGGCGTGTGCACGAGCGGTCGGGGCGAGCAGCAGGATTGCGATCGCGAGCGAGCGGGCGATGCGGGACGACACGGAAACCTCCGGCGAGAGGGTTTGCTAGCTGCGCCGGGCTCCGGTTCGCGCACTCGATTTCGCAGCCGCGGCCTGGCGGCGCGAGGGCGCGCCAGAGCGGGCCGGGCGCGGGGTGCGTGGGGACGAACGTCGTGCGGGAGTCGTGCGACGGGAGGCGGTGCGCGAGGACGTCGCGCGCGCGGGTCGCGTCGCAGGCTTCGCCGTCGGGCGGGGCGCCGTCTTCGTCGCGGTCTTCGTGGCGGCGCGCTTCGCCGGCGCCGCGGGCTTCGCCGGCGCGGCCGGCCTGGCGGGAGCCGCGGTCGTCGCGAGAACGGCCGCCGTCGCGCGCTTGCGCGAGCCGCGGCGCGCGGGCTCGCCGAACAGCGACAACTGCCGGCGCTCGGCCTCGGCGCGCTCCGCCGCCGCGCGTGCGGCCGCTTCCTTCGCGCGCACGGCCGCGCGGCGCGCGTCCTCGGGCACGTAGAGCGTGGAGGTCAGCTCGCCCGGCATGTGCACGGCGCGGCTGAACTTCGCCTCGTGCTCGAGCAGCCAGCGCTTGCGCGGCAGGCCGCCGCCGTAGCCCGTGAGTTCGCCCCCGGCGCCGACGACGCGGTGGCAGGGCACGATGATCACGATCGGGTTCTGGTTGTTCGCGAGCCCCACGGCGCGCGAGGCGCCGGGCTGGCCGAGCTGCTTCGCGATCTGGCCGTACGTGCGCGTCTCGCCGAACGGGATTTCGAGCAGGCGCTTCCACACCGCGAGCTGGAACTCGGAGCCCACCGGGTCGAGCGGCAGCTCGAACTGCGTGAGCGAGCCGTGGAAGTACGTCTCGAGCTGGTCCACGTAGGGCTTCAGATCGAGCAGCGAAGGCACCCACGTCGCGCCGGGCTGGTCCTTGTCCTTGGCGGCGATCACGCGCTTGATCGCGCGGCGGTCCAGGAACTCGAGGTAGCGTAAGCCCCGCTCGGAGGCGGCGAGGAACAGCAGCCCGATCGGCGCGGGCGCGGACATGACGTGATAGGCGATTCGCATTGCGGCGCAGCATAGCGGAGCACGCGGCGCACGCCAACGCTCGAACGCGATTCCGGGCGCTCGGGACGCGTGCGGACGCGCGGCGGTTCGAGCGCCGCGAACGGCCGGGGCGCCCGCGGCGGCCCGGGGGTCAGAAGGGCTTCGGGAACATCCCCCAGGTGCGCGCCCGCCACGCGCGGTAGGCGTCCCCGAAGTGCCGCTCGAGCAGCGCGTCTTCGCGCCGGATGCGCGTGACGAACAGCGGCGCGAGCAGCAGCGGGAGGGCGAATCCGAGCGCGCTGCCGAACGCGATCGCCGTGCCGACCGCGGTGAGCCACGAGCCGAGGTAGCCCGGGTGGCGCATGCGCGAATAGAGGCCGCGCGTCTCGAGCGCGTGTTCGCTCTGCACCGCGGCGATCGGCGCGAAGCGCGCGCCGAGCTGCGCGATCGCGGCGATGCGCAGCGCGAGTGCCGAGGCCGACAGCGCGACGCCCGACCAGCGCAGCGCCTCGCCGCCCGGCAGCGGGCCGACGCCGAAACGCTCGCCGACCGCGGCGACCGGGGCGACGAGCAGCGGCACGAGTCCGAGCGCGACGAACACGCCGCGCGCATCGGCATCGGCGTCCACGACGTCGCTCGATCGCACGGGCCGCAATAGCGCGAGAACGAGCCCGAGCGCGGTCCACGCGGCGAGCAGTGCGAGCGCGCGCCGGTGCGCGAGCAGCGCCTCGGGGCCTCCGAGCGCGAGCAGCAGCAGCAGCACGTCCACGCCGCTCGTCACGAGCGAGGCGAAGGCGCGGAAGGCCGGGCGGTCCATGGGGGAGCGGGCCGTCGTCATGCGCGCACTCTAGCCCCACCCTCGCGCGGCCGCGAGGCCCGCCGCGGCGCGGGCGAATGCCGGCGCTTTGCGCGGCGCGGAACGCGTCGTAGTCTGCGCGCGCCGACGTCACCGCACGCGGAGGTCGCATGGAATTCCTCGGAACACTGCATCCCAAGGTCGTTCACTTCCCGATCGCGCTGCTGCTCGTGAGCGCGTTGTTCGAACTCGTCGGCCGCCTCACGGACGTCGCGTGGTGGCGCCGCTCGGCGCTCGCGCTGCTGGTGCTCGGCACGCTCGCAGCGTTCGTGGCGCTGCGCTCGGGCGCCGAGGCCGAGGAGGGCGTCGAGAACCGCGTCCCGCACGCGCCGATCGAAGCGCACGAGGCGGCGGCGAACATCGCGTTCTACCTGTCGCTCGCCGCACTCGCCGTGCGCGGCGCCGCGGCCGCGGCGAAGGGCGCTCTCGCGTCATCGCTCGGCGTCGCCGCGCTGCTGCTGCAGCTCTTCGGCGCGAGCGCCGTCGGCATGGCCGGCTATCGCGGCGGCCTGCTCGTGTACGAGCACGGCGCGGGCGTGAAGGTCGGCGGCCAGTACGCCGCGCCCGAGCGGCCCGAGACGGAAGGCGAAGCGTCGAACGAGGACGGCGAGCGACGCCAGGTTCGACCCTAGGGCGCCGAGCGCGACGCTTCGCGCTCGGCGCGCCCGGGCTTCTCCAGCGGAACCCCGGCGGGCCGCGGCGAGGTCGCTACGGCTTCGCCCCGATCACGAGTTCGCGCTTCGTCCAGTCGAAGTCGAGCGTGCGGCCGCGGAAGAACTCGCCGGCCACGATGCCGTCGCGCCGCACGCCGTGGCGCCACAGCTCGCCCGAGTCCATCGCGCCCGACCAGCCCGGAACGCGGTCGCGGACGACGGCGCCGATCGAGACCGTCGGCACGGTCACGGGCGTCCACGGCCGGCCGGCGATCACGGTGCCGACGCTCTTCACCATCTTCGACACGCCGCCGGGCTTCACGCCCACCTCGTCGAGCACTTCGCTCGGCGCCGCGAAGCCGCAGCCGAGCAGCCCGGTCTCGAGCAGGAACCACATCCTGCGGCCGCCGGCGACGCTGCCGCGCACCATCAGCTCGTTCTCGCCCCACACCTCGAACGGCACGCGCGTCGCGCCGGTCGCGGGCGGCGCGGGCGTGCGGCGCAGCACGAGCCGGTTGCGCTGGTAGTCCAGCGTCGCGCCGAGGCGGCGCAGCACCGCGAGCCCGACGACGCCCGCGATCTTCTCGCCCTGCGGATTCGCCTCGAGGCTCCAGCGCGACAGGTCCGCGCGCGCGGCCGGCACGTTCTCGACGCGGACGCCGGCCATTTCGAAGCGCTGAACGAGCGCTCCTCGCAGCACGACGCTCGCGCCGTTCCACACCGACGGCCACTCGCCCGCGATGGCGCGCACGCCGGTGCGCTTCGCCCAGCCCTCGTCCACGATCAGTCCGCTCGCGCCCGTGTCGAGGCTCATCAGCACGCTCTGGCCATTGAGCTTCACCTTGACGAGCGGCGCCGGGAACACGCGGCTGAAGAGCTGCGTCCCTTCGGGCGCGCCGTCCGCGATGCGCCACAGGCCGTCCTCGGCGGCGAACGCGTTCAGCGACTCGGTGCGTCCCGGGAACCCGGCCGCCTCGGCGAGCTGCGCCGCGCCCGCGTAGTCCTCGCGACGCAGCCGCAGCCAGAAGCGGTCGCGCTGCACGTCCTCGTCGGTCGTGTCCGCGGCCGACAGCAGCGCGTCGGCCTCGTCGAGCCGGCCCGCGAACAGCGCGAGCTTGCCGAGTCCGGCCTCGGCGCCGTCGTCGCCCGGCGTCGATTCGAGCACGCGGCGGAACAGCTTCGCGGCGTCGTCCGTGCGGCCGACGCGCAGCAGCGCGATCGCGAGCGTGTCGAGGCGCGCGGGTTCGGCGCCGTGGCCCACGGTGTCGCGCGTCGCGTACTTGAGCGCGTCGAGCGCGTCGCGCAGCGAGGGATCGGGGCGCAGCCACTCGGCGCCGGCAGCGGCGGCGCCGAGCGCGAGCAACGCTGAATACGTCGCCGCGTGACGTGCAATCCGGGCGGCGCGGGCGAAGGCGTCGTTCATCGTTCGAGGAACCTCTGGGCGGTGCGGAGCAGGACTTCGGCGCCGATCTCGAGGCAGCCTTCGTCCACGTCGAAGCGCGGATGATGGTGGTCCCACACGAGTCCGCGCGACTCGTTGCGCGATCCGATCGCAATGAAGCAGCCGGGCACGCGATGGAGGAACGCCGAGAAGTCCTCGCCGCCCATCGTGCGCACGTCCTCGCGCACGCGGTCGCGGCCGACGACGTCGGCGGCCGCCGCAAAGGCGATCTTCGCCATCTCGGGATCGTTCACCGTGGGGCGGTTGAAGCGGTTGTACTCGATCTCGACCTCGCAGCCGAACGTCGTCGCGATGCCGCGGCAGATGCGCTCGAACTGCTTCGGCAGCTCGGCCCACACGGCGGGATCGAACACGCGGCACGTGCCGTTCATCCACGCCGTCTCGGGAATGATGTTGAACGCCGAGCCGGCCTTGAGCTGCGTGACGCTCACGACCACTTCCTTGAGCGGGTCGGTGCCGCGGCTCGCGATGGACTGGAGTGCGGTGACCATGTGCGAGAGGCACAGCACGGGATCGATGCCGAAGTGCGGCATCGCGGCGTGCGCGCCCTTGCCGCGCACGGTCACCTCGAACTCGTCCACGGCCGCCATGAACGGCCCGGGCGTGACGGCGACCTTGCCGAGGTCCAAGTCCTGCCACACGTGCAGTCCGAACGCCGCGTCGGGCTTCGGGTGATCGAGCGCGCCGTCGGCGATCATCGCCTCGGCGCCGCCGCCCTCTTCTTCGGCCGGCTGGAAGCACAGCACGATCGTGCCTGCGAGGTCGGCGCGCGACTTCACGAAGTGCTTCGCGAGGCCGAGCAGGATGGACGTGTGGCAGTCGTGCCCGCACGCGTGCATCTTGCCGTCCACGCGCGAGCGGTACGGGACGTCGTTCGCCTCGTGGATCGGGAGCGCGTCCATGTCGGCGCGCAGCAGCACGGTCTTGCCGGGGCGCGCGCCCTGCACGGTCGCGAGCACGCCGGTCTTGCCGACGCCCGTGCGCGGCGTGAGGCCGAGCGCCTTCAGGCGCTCCGCGACGATGCCGGACGTGCGCACTTCGGTGAACGCGGTCTCGGGATGCTGGTGCAGATCGCGGCGAACTTCGACGAGTTCGCGCACGTCGGCGTCGGTGAAGTGGCGCGTGGTCGTGAGCATGGCGACTCCTCGGACGTCGGGAAGCGCGCGGGGCCGGAGGGCACGGGAAGAGGCGCGCAGCCTAGCACACGACTGCGCCCCGGACCGCGAACGGCGCGGTCCGGGGCGCGGGTCGAAACGGATCAGCGCACCGTCGGCGTGACGAGCACGCGGGACGAGAGCGTGCGGCCGAGCGTCTGCAGTCGCGCGAAGTAGAGGCCCGCGCGGACGCTACCGCCGGCGTCGTCGCGGCCGTCCCACAGCACGACGGAAGCGCCGCGCGGCAGGACCTCGGAGCGGAGCGTCCGGAGGCGCCGTCCCTGCGCATCGAAGACCTCGAGTCGCGCATTCGCTTCTTCCGGCATGTCCACGAGCAGGCCGATGCCGGGACCGAGCGGCGTCTCGCGCAGCGTGCGGAGCGCGGGCTCCGTGATCGCGAGAGCCTCGGGCGTCGTGCCCGGGCCGACGCGCCGCGCGCGCGCGCCGTCGAGGAACGGATCGTGATCGCCGTCGGGGCGCCGGTTGATGTACAGCAGGTTCGTGCGGACGGACGGCTCACCCGCGACGCGGATCCGGATTTCGATGCGGTCCGGAGTCGAGTCGTCGTCGGGGGTCCACGCAGCGTTCCAATTGACCGTCGTCGAGGCGCCCGAGAGCGCGACGCTCGAAGGCAGGCCGATCGTCGCGGGGTTGAGAACCTGGTCGGGCTGACCCGAGTCGTACTCGGTGACTTCGAGCTGGGCCGTGCGGCCGGCGGCCGTCCAGGCGTCGATGCGGAAGTTGGCCGGGTCGCCTTCGGTCACCTGGCCCGACGCGCCGAGCCACGCGAGGCCGCTGACGCGGAAGGGCGACAGGAGCGAGAACTTCCAGTCGCCCGGGGCCCACGCGATCTGGCGGAACTGGAGCCTGCGCGTCGTGTCGTCCGCCACCACGCCGAAGTACTCGCGGCCACCGGAGTCCTTGAAGTACTCCGAGGCGAACCACGTGTTCGTGTTGTACCCCAGCACGTCGTGCAGCCGACCTCGGAACTGCCAGCTCGCTTCGGCGTCCACGGGGGCGACGGCGTTCGTCACGACGCTGATCGGATTCGTGCCGGCGTTCGACGTGAAGAGCAGGTACCAGAGGCCGGCGTGGTCGAAGAGGTGCGGCGACTCGACGACGCCCTGGTTCTTCCACCAGGTGCTCTCCGGCACCCACGCGGGAACGTGGTCCGTCCACGGCGCCGTCGTGAGCGCGGAGCTGGTCTGCGCGATGCCGGTCGTCATGTAGAGCCCGCCGTCGGCGACGGTTCCGTAGTACGCGAGCCAGCGCGAGGCGTTGTTCGGATCGCGCAGCGCGAAGGGGTCGCGCAGCTGTCCGCCGGCGCTGACGTTCGGAAGGCACTGGGCGATGTCGGCGACGGCGCAATCCACGATGGGGGACGAGTAGCGCACCCACGTGGACAGGTTCGCGGAGGTCGCAACGCCGATCGCCTGGTGGTTCTGCGTCGGGGCGGTGTGCGAGATGCCCGTGTAGAACAGGTAGAAGACGCCGTCCACCTTTACGAGGTGCGGCGCCCACACGCGGTCGTTGTCGAAGTTCGCGGTTCCGGGGCCGAAGGCCGAATCGAGGTACTCCCAGTGGTAGAGGTCCTTCGACCGCGAGTGTCCGAGGCGCGTGCCGGTGTCGGTGGGGTTCGAGGTGTCGGTCTCGATGTAGAAGGCGTGGAACCAGTCGCCATCCTGAAGCACCGTGAAGTCCTTCGGCGCCCATCCGGTGCGCGCCTTCATCTGCGCGGGAGTGGGTTGCGCGACGGCGACCTGCGCGGTGAGTGCGAGCGCCAGGGCGGCGAACAGCGCGAGCGCGAGCCGCAGCGCCCGCCGGTGACGGTACGATCGGACAGTGCTCATGAGGGGTCTCCTGAGGGGAGCGGGTGGGCAGCACCTCGTGGACGACCCGATCGCCGCGGCCTTCTCGCGCACGGGCCAAGCACGAAGGCCGGGGTCACCGGACCCCGGCCTTCTGTTAGACGGACGCGGAAGCGCGTCTACTTCTGCAGCTGCTTCCGGTTCTCGATTTCCTTCTTGAGCACGTCCTTGTTCAGCACCACGAACTCGACGCGGCGGTTCTTCGCCATGTTCACGGCGTTGTTGTTGGGCGCGATCGGCTTCGACTCACCGTAGCCCTTCACCGTGAACTGGCCGGCATTCAGGCCGGAGTACTTGCCGGTGAGGTAAGTCAGCACCGACTGCGCGCGCGCCTCGGACAGCGCCTGGTTCGCCTTCGCGGTGCCGCGCGCGTCCGTGTGGCCGCCGATCTCGATCTGGAGCTGCGGCCAGCGCTGCAGCAGCAGGCCGACGTTGTCGAGCGTCGGGAAGCTCTCGGGCAGGATGTCGCTCTTGCCGGTCTCGAAGTTCACGTTCTGCAGCCGGATCATGCCGGTGTCGAGCAGCTCGGTCTCGCGCTCGGTCACCTCGATCGGGCAGCCGTCCGCGTCCACGCGCAGGCTCGCGCCGGTGCCGGGGCACTTGTCGAGGCCGTCGAACACGCCGTCGCCGTCGGCGTCCGTCGGGCATCCCTTCGCGTCCACGAGCGCGCCCTTCGGCGTACCGGGGCACTGGTCGATGCCGTCCCACACGCCGTCGCCGTCGCCGTCGCTCGGGCAGCCCTTCGCGTCGACCTTCGCGCCCTTCGGCGTGTCGGCGCACTGGTCCACGCCGTCGAAGACGCCGTCGCCGTCCGAGTCCATCGGGCAGCCCTTCGCGTCCACCTTCACGCCCTTCGGCGTGTTCGGGCACGTGTCGATGCCGTCCACGACGCCGTCGCCGTCCGCATCGCTCGTGCATCCCGTCGCGTTCACGGTCGCGCCGCGCGGCGTGTCGGGGCACTTGTCCTTCTTGTCGGTCACGCCGTCGCCGTCCGAGTCCGTCGGAGGGGCGCCGCCGAAGGCGAACTGCAGCGCGCCGCCGAACAACAGGTGGTTGAGGCGCGCGGACTCGATCTTGTTGTGCGGGATCCAGAGCAGGTTCCGCACTTCGGCGCGCAGGCCCATCTTGCCCGAGAGCGGGAGCACCCAGCCGCCCGCGAGGTCGAACAGCATCTGATCGAGCTGGTCCTTCTCCTCCGACGGGTACTGGAACGCGTTCGCCGGCGTGATGCCGTCGGCCGTGGAGTGGCCGAGGCCGAGCCCCGTGCTCAGGAACGGGGCGCCCCACGACTGCGGTTCGGGCATGTAGATGATGTTCGCCGTCGCGTACCAGAACGACAGGTCGGCGGTCACGGCCGGCGTCGTCGCCTCGAGCGTGCTCGACGTGATGCCGCCGGCGAATTCGATGCCGAAGTTGGCCTTGTCCACGAACGCGATCCGTCCGCCGAAGTTCGCGGCGTCTTTCGCTTCGAGTGCGTCGAGCGTGGTGGCGATGTGGCCGTACTCGCCGTCCTGCTTGAGGAAGCCGGCGTACGGCGAGAGCACCCAGCGTCCGGCATCGGCGGCCGGGGCGAGTGCGGCGAGAAGCACGAGGGCGAGCACTGGAATCAGTCGGGCGCGCATGCGTCGCTCCTTCCGGGTGAGGGTCTTCCTGGACCAAACCGACCGCGAGGATGTCGAGGCGAGGTGCGCGGCTGGCCGACCTGACGTGCGCGGACGATAGGAGACCCCGACGAGCGCGGCAAGAAACGGCGGCGAGTGCAGGCGGCCGGCGGGGCCCTGGGGCCGGAAGGGGCTAGGCGGCAGTGAGGATTTCGGGCGCGCCCTTCGTGATCACGAGCGTGTGCTCGTGGTGGGCGGCGAGCGCGCCGTCGGCGGTCAGGATCGTCCAGCCGTCGGCGCCGTCGAACGACTGGCCGTTCCCCATCGAGATCAGCGGCTCGATCGTGATCACGAGCCCCTCGGTGAGCGGCTCGTCGGCTTCCGGCACGAAGAAATTCGGCACGTCGGGCGGCTCGTGGATCGTGCGCCCGATGCCGTGTCCGGTGAGCGAGCGCACGACGCGGAAGCGGCGACGCGCGACTTCCTCCTCGACCGCGGCGCCGATGTCGTACACGCGGCCGCCCGCGCGCGCGGCGCGGAGCGCGGCGGCGAACGCGCGCTCGGCCGTCTCGGCGAGCGCTCGGGCGCGCGAGGAGACGCGGCCGACCGGCACCGTGATCGCGGCGTCCGCCATGTAGCCGTTCTTCTCGACCGTGACGTCGAGCTTCACGAGGTCGCCCGCCGCGAGCCGGCGCTTGGACGGGATGCCGTGCACGATCTCGTCGTTGACGCTGATGCACGTCTCGGCCGGGAAGTCGTAGACGAGCATCGGGGCCGAGCGCGCGCCGTGCGCGCGCATCACATCCGCGCCGATCGCGTTGAGCGCCGCCGTCGTGACGCCCGGCGCGACGCCCGCGCGCATCGCGTCGAGCATCGCGCGGCACACGGCGCCCGCCGCGCGCAGGCCGGCGAGGTCTTCGGGCCCGTCGATGGACATGCGGCGTCCTCCGCGTTCACTTCCAGCGCGCCGTCACGGCCTCGAGCGACTCGACGAGGTGCCGGCGCCAGTAGCTCCAGTCGTGCGTCCCCGGGTACTCCCGGAACTCGTGCGCGATGCCGCGCGCCGTGAGCGCGCGGTCGAACGCGCGGTTGTCGGCGAGCGATTCGTCGTTCGCGCCGCAGTCAAAATACAGCACCGCACCCGCGGGCGGCGCGAGTCCGCGCTCGATCAGCACCGCGGGGCTCGAGTCCTCGAGCCAGCGGGTCGCGCCGGGCTCGTCGCCGAGCAGTCCGCCCATGCCGAACTCACGCTTCAAGCGGAACGTGGCGCTGTGCGCGGCCGCGTCGCCGTAGACGTCGCCGTGCCGGAGCAGCTGCACGGCCGCCGCCGTGCCGCCGTCCGAGAGTCCGATCAGCGCGCGGCGTTCGGCGCGCGCGTCGGTGCGGAACGTCGAGTCCACCCAGCGCGGCAGGTCGCGCGCGAGGAAGTCCTCGAGGCGCGAGCGCCCGTCCGCCGCGTTCATCCACAGCGAGCGGCCGAGCAGCCCCGCGCCCGCGCCGTTCGGGAACACGAGGATCGCCTCGGGCACGCGGCCCAGGGACATGAGCGTGTCGGCGGTCTCGGCCGCGTGCCCCATCGAGAGCCAGTTGCCGTCCGAGCCGGGCCAGCCGTGGAGCAGCACGACGACCGGGTAGCGGCGCGCGCCGCTCGCGGCGTCGCCGTAGGACGGCGGCAGGTACCCGCGCACCGCGCGGTGCGCGTCGTGGAGCGACGGCGCGGCGATCTCGTAGCGCCGGCTCTCGCCGTGGCGGATCGCCGCCGCGTGCGCGCGCGGCACGCCCGCCGCGAGCAGCGCGATCGCGACGGCGAGCGCGGCGCGTCTCACGCGGGGCTCACCGTCGCGGGCGGCGCACCGTCGGCGGGGCGCGCCTCGTTTTCGCGGCGGAAATAGGACGCGAGCCCGCCCGGGCTCTGCGCGCGGATCAGCGCGAGCGCCACGCGCGGCAGCGCGAACGGCGACGGGTACACGAGGTAGCGGTCCTCGAAGCGCGGGTCGAATTTCTTCTTCCACTGAAAGAGACCCTTGAAGTCGTAGAAGCGCGCGAGGTGTTCGGTGAGGAACGCGCGCGCGCGCCGCGCCTCGGGCGACTCGTCGGGCTCGCCCGGCGCGGACGCCACGCTCGCGAGCGCCGACAGCGACAGCGACAGCACGGCGTCGCCGCGCGCGCGCGCCTCGGCAACGCTGCTCGTGACGAGCAGTTCCATCACGCCCGGGATCGCGTCGTCGCGGCGGCGCGTGAGGTCGAACGCCCAGCCGCGCCGCGCGGGGATCGGCACCCACGTCGCGAACGCCTCGATGCGGCCGCTCGCCTCGTGCACCGCGACCGCGAGCCACGCCTCGCCGAGCCGGCGCGGATCGAAGCGTCCCATGCAGAAGCCCTTCTCGCCGCCGTGGTGCGCGCGCAGCCACTCGTCGGCGACGGCGCGCATCTGTTCGGTCCAGCCCGCGGGCAGCGTCGCGGGATCCCACGCCGCGGCGTCCGCGCGGAAGTGGCGCACGACGACGCCCGCGGTCTCGGCCTTGCGCGCCGAACGGCGCACGTTCGCGACCGCGCCGCCTTCGAGCGTGAACGCCGCGGGATCGAGCACGGGGTCCTCGCCGACGTGCAGCGCGCGCCATCCGCGCGCGGCGTAGAGCGCGAGCCGCTCGGGCCGCGCCTGGAAGAACGCGAACGCCCAGTCGCGCTCGCGGCAGTAGCGCTCGAACGCCTCGAGCAGCGGACCCAGCTCCTCGTCGGGACCGATCGGATCGCCGATGCCGAGCAGCGTGTCCGACTCGAAGCGGTACGGGATCACCGCGCGGCCCGTCGCGCTGAAGAAGTAGTCGGTGTCGTCGGCGAGCGCGAACCAGCCCACCGACGAGTCGCCGTACGCGCGCAGCAGCGCCTCGACGCGGTGCGCCTCGCTGCGATGACGCCCGCGGTGCGACGCCGGCCGGAGTGCGGCGATCGCGAGCGAGGCGAGTGCCGTGAGCGAGAGGAGCGGGAGCGAGTTCGCGAACCACACGGCGATGCGCGCGGCGTGGTGCGGCAGGTGCGCGGGCGGAACCGGCGCATCGCCGATCCCGAGAGCGCGGGCGAGCGCTTCGGACGCGGCGGCGCGGAACGTCGGGTGCGTGCCGAGCGAGGCCTGCACGATCCACGAACCCAGGACCGCGTACAGCGCGAGCGCGACGACCGCCCACAGGGCGCGCGAGCGCAGCGTGGCGAGCGACAGCGCGCGGCTCTTCACGCGGAACGCGTCGGCGCTCATGCCGAGCGCGAACATGAGTGCGCTCGCGACCGTGGCCTCTTCGAAGTCGAACGCCTTGAGCAGGTTCACGGGCACCGACAGCGCGCACAGGAACAGCGCGCTCGCGTACGCACGGCGCTTGCCGCGCCGAAGGCCCCACGCCGTGACGAGCAGCAGCGCGCCCGCGAGCAGCGTGAACGTGCGGCTCGAGTCGAGGACGTCGGTCGGCAGCAGGTTGCGGAGCGCGCGCAGGCGTTCGGGCGGGTGCGAGAGCGCCGCCGAGAACACGTCCACCGCACCCATCGCCGCGACCGCGAGCGCGAGCAGCGAGCGCTGGAGCGCGTGGGCGGAGTCGGGCGCGGCGGAGCGCGCGGCGGGGTTCGCGGCCTCGGAAGGCATGGCCCCACTCTCGGACGCTCGGCGCGCGCCGTCGTCCGGGCCTTGTCCGGCGGGCGTCCGGCCCTCGTCGCGGGTGCGGAAACGACCGCGGCCCCGGAGCGCGAGGCTCCGGGGCCGCGAGGCGGTGCGATCGAGCGGCTACTTCTTCGACGAATCCGGCTGGGCCGGGACCGGCGACGTGCCGCCGTCCTTCTGCAGCAGGCGACGGCTCTCGATCTCCTTCTTGAGGACGTCTTTGTTGAGCACGACGAACTCGACGCGGCGGTTCTTCGCCCAGTTGACCTCGCCGTTGTTCGGCGCGATCGGCTTGGCCTCGCCGTAGCCCTTGGTCGTGAACTGGTCGTCCTTCAGGCCCGGGAACTTCTGCAGCAGGTAGGCCTCGACCGACTTCGCACGCGCGTCGGACAGCTTCTGGTTCGCCGCCGCCGATCCGCGCGCGTCGGTGTGTCCGCCGATCTCGATCTTGAGCTGCGGCCAGCGCAGCAGCAGCGTGCCGACGGCGTCGAGCGTCGGGAAGCTCTCGGGCAGGATGTCGCTCTTGTTCGTCTCGAAGTTCACGTTCTGGAGCCGGATCATGCCGGTGTCGAGCAGCTCGGTCTCGCGCTCGCTCACTTCGATCGGGCAGCCGTCCTTGTCCACCTTGAGGCCGGCCGGCGTGTCGGGGCACTGATCGAGGCCGTCCACGACGCCGTCCGAATCCTGGTCGGTCGGGCAGCCCTTGTCGTCCACCCTGGCACCCGTCGGCGTGTTCGGGCACTGGTCGATGCCGTCCAGCACGCCGTCGCCGTCCGTGTCCTTCGGGCAGCCCTTCGCATCCACGGTCGCGCCCTTCGGCGTGTCGGCGCACGCGTCCACGCCGTCGCACACCTTGTCGCCGTCCGAGTCGCTCTCGCAGCCCTTCGCGTCCACGGTGCAGCCCGCGGGCGTGTTCGGGCAGGCGTCGAGACCGTCGAAGACCTTGTCGCCGTCGGTGTCGAGCGGGCAGCCGTTCGCGTCCACCTTCGCGCCCTTCGGCGTGTCGGGGCACTTGTCCTTCTTGTCGGGCACGCCGTCGCCGTCGGTGTCGCGCGGCGTCGCGCCGAGCGCGAACGTCAGGCCGCCGCCGACCAGCATGTGGTTGTAGGCGGTCTTGCTGCTCTGGTCGCGCCACCAGTAGAGGTCGCGCGCCTCGAAGCGCACGCCGACCGCGTCGGTCATCCACAGCCGCACGCCGGCGCCGACGCTCGCGAGCATCATCGGGATGTTGTCGCCGAACTGGAACTCGGGGTTCGTGATGGCCGCGTCGTTCGTGGGCTTCATCTGCCCGTAGCCGAGGCCCGCGATCAGGAACGGCCCGCCCCAGCGCGTCGCCCACGGCGACACGATCAGGTCGCCGCTCGCGTGCCAGAAGTCCACGTCCACGGGATTCACGGTGACGTCCTCGGCCGTCGGGACGAAGCCGAACGCGCCTTCGAGGCCGAGCCACGAGTTGTACTGCCAGCCGAGCCGCCCGCCCGCGTAGATGTCGTCCGTGAGGCCGTTCAAGCCGGGGTAGTGGAAGTCGGCGTCGAAGATGGTGAAGCCGGCGTAGGGCGTCAGCTCGAAGTGACGTCCGATGGGCTCGGCCGTCGCGCTCGAGGCCGCGAACAGCGCGGCCAGCGCGAGCGGAGCCAGACGGAAACGCAGACGCATCGAGGTCTCCTGTCGCGAGTGGAAAGGGCCCGCGCCGCGTCGCGACGGGGCCTGCGTGCATCCCGGATCAGCGCGGGAGAGTACGCAGGGGGTCCGAGGGGCGCAAGGATGCGGCGCGCCGCGAGTGGGGCGGGGAGGTAACGGCGGCGCGGACCCCGCGGGCGCTGCGCCCCGCTTCAGAACCGCGCCATCAGCCCGAGGAAGCCCTTGTCGTGGACGAGCACGACATCGTAGGGCTCGTGGTCGAGTTCGACGCCTTCGACGCCGTACACGCTGACGTTCCCGAAGCGGGCGGCGAGGCCCAGGTAGGCGCGCGTCTCGTTGCGCGTGCCGTAGCCGAGCGAGGCGAGCGCCGTGCTGCGCGCGACCGTGATGCGGTCGAACAGCCCTCCGATCCGCGCGACGAGCCCGGGCTTCACGGTCCACGCGACCTCGGCGTGATACAGGCGGCCGATCGCGTCGAAGCTCGCGGGCACGGATGGCGGCGACCAGCGCCCGC
>JBGAOA010000108.1:0-8895 GCA_044222065.1 Candidatus Eiseniibacteriota bacterium | reverse complement strand
GACGTAGCCGCCGACCTTCGCGAGCACGGGAACGACGTGGCCCTCGACCTGCGCGTTGTCGGTCGAGACGTGCGTGCGGCTCCACCACCAGCGCGCGCCGCCCCAGCCTGCGAGCGCGAGCGCGAGGACGACGATCACGCCGAGCGCGACCGGGTTCATGCCGGGGCGGCCCGGGGGCGCGGACGAGGCGGGCGGCACGGAGGCGGCGCGCGCGCCGTCGCCCGCGCCGTCCGCGGGAGCGGCCGCGCGTCCCTGCGCCGGACTCGTTTCGGTGCTGAGCGTCATGGCGTTCCTCCTCGATCGGTGGTCAGCGAAGCGTGGTGGCGGCGCCGGCGGCGCGCGCGAGCGCGACGCGCGCGGCGGCGACGCCGAAGCGGGCGTCGATCACGGCGTCGCGCGCGCGCACGAGCGACGACTGGGCGTTCAGCACCTCGATGTTGCCGGCGACGCCGTTCACGAACCGTTCGCGCGCCTGGTCCACTTCCGCGAGCGCGAGCCGCATCCGTTCGTCGGCGATCGCGCGCTGCTCGCGGCCCGAGTCGAGGTCGAGGAGCGCGCCGCGCACCTCGGCGACGACCTGGTCGGCGAGGTCCTTCTCGCGCACGCCGCTCTCGCGCTCGATCGCGCGCTGCTCCGCGAGCCGCGCCTCGCGGCGCAGGCCGTCGAGCAGCGGCCACGTGAGCGCGACGCCGTAGGCGCGCGTCGCGATCGCGTCGTCCGCGTGCAGCCCCGAGGCGCCCCAGTCGGCGCTCGCCTCGAGCCGCGGCAGCCGCTCGAGCGCGATCGCCGAGCGGTCGGCGTTCGCGCGCGCGTGCCGGGCGCGCTCGCTCGCGAGTTCGGGACGGTGGCCGAGCGCGAACGCCGGGGCCGTCCGCGGCGGCCTCCGGAGCGTCGCTCGTGACGATCGCGTCGGACAGCGTGTCCGAGGGCGCGAGGTCGCTCGACGGATCGAGTCCGAGCGCGCGGGCGAGGTCGATGCGCGAGCGGTCCGAGGCGTTGCGCGCGAGCACGAGCGCCGCGTTCGCGGTCGCGACCTGGGTGCGCGCGCGTGTCACGTCGATCTCGGGTGCGGTGCCGGCCTGGCGTTGCGCGGCCGCGAGGTCCAAGAGGTCGTTCGCGAGCGACAGATCCGCCGCGCGAGCGGCGACGCGCGCCGACGCGCGCGCCGAAGCGAGCCACGCGAGCGCCGCGGTCTGCGACGCGGCCTCCGCGACCGCGCCGGCCTGCGCGGAGGCGACGGCGACGCCGAGCTTCGCCGCGCGCACGCGGCCGAGGGCGGCGCCGTCGAACAGCGTCTGCGAGACGCGCACGCGAGCGTCCACGTTGTCGATCGGACCGACGAGCTTCTCGAACGCCGGAACGCCCGGGATCGCGGGGAACGAGATGCCCTGCGCCTCGAGGTTGAACGTGCGGTTCGAGAGCGAACCCGTGCCCGTCAGCGACGGCAGCCACGCGCCGCGCGCCTGGTCCGCGCGCGCCGCGGCTGCGCGGGTCTCGAGACCCGCGATCGTCGCCGCCGCCGTGCCGGTCGAGGCGGCGCGCACCGCGTCGGCGAGCGAGATCGCGCGCGTCGTTCCGGCCGCGACCGGGGCCGCGACGAGCGTCGCGACGAGCGGAGCCAGCATCCATTCACGCATCGTTGCGGACTTCCTTCCCCCTCGCGGCGAGGCCGTCGAGGAACAACTGCAGATGGGTCTCGAAGAACGCCTCGGGTTCGACCGTGCCGACCGCGCACTTCGCGAACGAGTGCTTCCACACGGCGGCGAGCAGGATCGGCGCGACCGCGAGCCGCGCCGCCTCGCGCACGTTCAGGTCGGCGCGGAACTCGCCGCGCGCGATCCCGCGCTCGAGGATGCGGCGCAGCACGGCGTGGCTGCGTTCGACCACGACCTCGCCGTAGAAGCGCGCGAGGTCGGGGAACTTGCCGGCCTCGGAGAACAGCAGCTTCGGAAGGCCCGAGGCCTCGGTCTCGAACAGGCGCGCCCAGCGCGCGCGCAGCGTGCGCTCGAGCAGCTCGCGCGCGCCGCCTTCGTGCGCCTCGACCGTGCGCTCGTCGTGCTCGATCATCGGGACGACGAACTCGCGCACGAGCGCCTTGAACAGCTCGTCCTTGTTCGCGAAGTACAGGAAGATCGTGCCCTTCGTGACCCCGGCGCGCCGCGCGATGTCGTCGAGCCGCGCGGCCGCGAAGCCGCGGTCCACGAACTCGGCGAAGGCGGCCTGCAGGATCTCGGCGGGACGCGCCTCCTTGCGGCGCTTCCAGCGCGGAGCGGGTCGGGACTTCGTGGCCGTGCGCGTCATGGGCTCTCTCGATGTCTCCGGGGCGCGACTCGTTGCTAACTAAATGGTCAGTTATTTGAGCAATGCGCGGCACCCTAATGGATTGCCGCGGGAAATGCACGGGGCCTGTCGGCGCTAGCGCCGAAGCGAGCGGGCGCGGCCGGCGAAGGCGGCCGCGAACAGGACGAGGCCCGCGATCAGGAAGCCCAGGTGCGCGCCGCGGGCCCCGGGGACCTGGCCGGTGAAGTCGAGCGCCGCGGTGCCGTTGAGCGGGCCCATGTACCAGAGCGCGACGAAGCAGGCCTCGAACAGCTTGCCGCTCCCCGTCCAGACGCCGGCCGCGAGCGCGAACGACGGCACGAACAGGACGCCGGCGACGACGCCCGCGAGCGCGGCGGCTTCCCCGGCGGCGAGCGCTCGCGCCGCGTACGGCAGCGCCGCCAGCGCGGCGAGCGCCGCCCCCGAGATCCACTGGGCGAGGAGCTGCCGGCCGATCGGGCGCGGCGCGGAAGCGAGCAGGTCGCGCACGCCGTGGCGATGCTCGCGCGAGCCGAGCCCGGACCACAGCAGCACGGGCCAGATCCACACGAAGGGCAGCAGGCCCGCGCGGACGATCGTCAGCGGCGCGAACGTGCACGCGATCGCGAGACCGAGGAACACGACCCACCACCCGCGCCGGATCCCCTTGAACATCACGCGCAGCTCCGCCACGACGAGCGGCGGCATTCCGTAGGCGAGCGACGGGCGTACGAGCGTCGCGACGGAGGGCGGCGCAGCTGCGGGCTCGTCCGCGCCGCTCGCGGCGACAGGCCCCGGAGACGGCGCTTCTCCGTCGACGGGCCCGGACGCACCGCGCGACCGGCGCCGCCGGCCCCGCGGACGATCGAGCGGCTCGCGCGGCGCGGTGTCGAAGCGGTCGAAGGCGAGGGCGGCGAGACCGAGCGGCGCGAGCGCGATCACAGACCACGCGAGCCGCGAAGGAGCCGACTCGCGCAGCCAGTCGATGCCGTTCCACACGAACGTGTCGAACGACCCGGGACGGTCGAGGATCTGGATTCCGAGCGAGATGGCGCGAACCGGCTCGGACGGATAGCGCGCGTGCACGGCTTCCCCGATCGAGCGCAGCACCACCTGCACGCCGAGCGGATCGCCTCCCGGGCCCGAGAGCGGGCCGCTCGGAATCGCCGCCATCATCAGAGCGGTCCAGGTGAAGAACCACGCGATGTTGCCGCCGCCGCCCTTGAGCCAGGGCACGCACTCGAACAGCACCGCGAGGCACGAGGTGAGCAAGAGCGTCGGGAGCGCGAGCCACAGCATCGGCGCGAACAGCGCCGGAAGATCGAGGCGCGTGGACTCCCCGCGCACGAGCTGGAGCGCGACGGCCGCCACGGCGACCGTTCCCGCGATGGCGGCGAGCACGACGAAGTTGCTCGCGGCCTTGGCGCCGAGATACGCGAGGCGTGAGAGCGGAGTCGCCGCGAGGATCTGCCCCACGCCGGTGCGGCGGTCGCGATCGACCGAGTTCTTCACGAGGTAGAAGCCGATCAGCGACAGGAACGTCGCGGTGAGCACCGCGACGACCACGCCGACGTACGGCGAGTTGTAGAGGCCGCGATGATCGCCGTAGCGCATCGTCACGTACCTCGAGCCCTGGGGCGGCAGCATGCCGTTCGCGGCCCAGAGCGCGAACAGCAGCGTGACGAGGAATCCGTAGCGGCGCGTGCGTTCGAGCACGTCGGCGCGCACGAACCCGAGGAACGCGGACAGCGGCACGTCAGGCGCCCGGTGCGCGGTGCGACTGGAGGGCGAAGAGGTACGCGTCCTCGAGCGACGGCGGCACCGCGACCGCGTCCGGGACGGGCGGCGCGTCGGCGATCACCCGCGCGAGCACGCCGTCCGCGCGCCGCACGGTGCGGCTCACCCGCGCGCGCGACTGGAGCGATGCGATGCGGTCCGCCGGAACCGTCGTCTCCCACACGCGCCCTTCGGCGACGCGCAGGATCTCGTCCGGCGTCCCCTGCACGACGAGCCGGCCGCCCTCGATCAACGCGAGCCGCTCGGCGACCGCTTCGACGTCCGAGACGATGTGGGTCGAGAGGATCACGATGCGGTCGCCGGCGAGGTCGGCGAGCAATCCGCGGAAGCGCACGCGTTCCTCCGGATCGAGCCCCGCCGTCGGTTCGTCCACGATCAGCAGCTTCGGGTCGTTGAGGAGCGCCTGGGCGATGCCGACCCGCTGGCGCATGCCGCCCGAGAAGCCGCCGAGCGGACGGCGGCGAACGCCGGAGAGGTGCACGAGTTCGAGCAGCTGGTCGATCCGGGCGCGCGCGGCGCGCGGCTCGAGCCCCTTCGCGGCCGAGAGGTACTCCAGGAATTCGACCGGGCTGAGGTTCGGATAGACGCCGAAGTCCTGCGGCAGGTATCCCAGTTCGCGCCGCAGCGCGTCCGGATCGCGCGCGAGGTCGGTGCCGTTCCAGAACACGCGGCCGCCGGTCGGGCGCGTCACCGTGGCGAGCACGCGCATGAGCGTGGACTTCCCCGCGCCGTTCGGGCCGAGCAGGCCGAGCACGCCCGGGCCGAGTTCGAGGGTGAACCCGTCGAGCGCCCGGATGCCTCCGCGATACGTCTTGGACAGGTTCTCGATCTGAAGTCGCATCGGGCGGCCTTCGCGGTAGGTGGGGTGAACGGGTGCCGCCTCTACGGGCGGTTCCGCGCTCGGGTTGCGGACGTCCTCAACGCGCCGAGTCCGCCGCGGTCGTCTGCGGCGCCGCCGGCGCCTCGGCCGCCGAGGGCGCGATGCGTCCGGCCTCGTAGTCGAACTCGGTGCCGCCGACGCTGTGCGGGATCGCGAACACGACGAGCGTCGCGACCGCCGCGAACGCGACCCAGCCGCGCGGATCGCGCACGCGCCACGCCGCGATCGCGGCCACGACCCACACGACGAGCGCCGCGAGCGTCTTGTTGTCGGTCGGATCGCTGCCGAAGGGGAATCCCGTCCACCACATTCCGAACGCGTGCTTCAGCACGAGCGGTCCGAGCACGAAGCCGCCGACGACGACCGCGACGAGCGTCGCGCGCGCGTAGCCGCGCCAGTTCGGACGCGGGTTGAACCACTCGAGTCCCGCGCGCGTCGAGAGCAGCATGGCCGTGAACATCGCCGCGATGTGCGGCACGAGCACCCACGCGGGCACGTCGCCCCGCCACCGGATGCGCACGACGTCGTGCGCGGGGATCGTCACGCGCTCGCCCGCGCGCTCGAGCGTCACGCGATAGGCGAGCTTGCCCGCCGCGGGCTGCGCCGGAAGCTCGGCCGCGAGCGCGCCGCCTTCGCGCGCCATCGGCACGGCGGTCCACGGGTCGGCGGTGCGGTTGCGCTTCCACTCGACGACGCCCGACACGGCCGGATCGTCGGTGGGGATCTCGACGCGATGCGCGCTCGCGCCCACGTGCGTGCGTTCGAGCCGGTACGGAATCGCCGTCGCGCCGAGCACGGCGCGGCCGTCGAGCGGATGGGTGGGGCCCGTCATCCGCTGCCAGCGGGCCGAGACGAGCGTGACGATCACGGCGAGGATCCACAGCCACACGGTGCGCTTCATGCGCGTGCCTCCGGTCGTTCGAATCGGGTGAGCGCGAAGCCGAGCGTGTCGCGGCCCCAGCGCCGGTAGACGTGCTGCCATTCGCGGATGCGATCGAGGAACGCGACGGCGTCCGGATCGCCGGGATGCGCGGCGCACCAGCGTTCGACGTTCGCCGCGTAACGGGTCTCGTAGTCGTCCCACTCGTCGTCGCTCGACGCGTGCGACTCGCGCGCAGCGAGGCCGAGCGACGCGGCGAGCGACGCGTGCCCGTCGCGGAACGTGTAGTCCTCGCGCCGTGCGCCGAGCGCGGCGAGGTAGCCGGGGTCGGGCTCGCGCTTCCAGTACGCCTCGCCGACGAGCAGCGAGCCGCCGGGTCGCACGAGCCGCGCGAGCGATCCGAGCGTGTCGGCGAGCGTGCCGAAGGCGTGCGTCGCGCCGACGCACAGCGCGGCGTCGAACGCGCCCGGCGGAACCGCGTGGTCGCGCATCGGGACCGCGTGGAATTCGAGCCGGTCCGAGACCCCCGCCGCCCCGGCGCGCGCGCGCGCCGCCTCGAGGAACGCGGCGTTCGGGTCCACCCCGACGCCGCGAACGCCGCGCCGCGAGGCGAGCCGGACGAGCGCCTCCCCCTTGCCGCAGCCCGCGTCCAGCACGCGCGGCTCCGCCCCGAGCGGCAGCGCTGCCAGCGCGCGGTCGAGCGCGTCGGAGGCGACCGGGACGAGGATCGCGAGCCCGGAGTGGGCGATCGTCGTGAATCGGAACGGGTCCATGGGTCGGGGGCCCCGGCGCGTGCGGCCGCGGGCCGGCCCGCACGCTAGCACGCGGCGCGCACGATCCGCGCGTTCGCCGCGTTAGAAGCGGGGCCTCCGGAGCGAAGACGGTTCAGTCCCCGCTCCCCACACCGTCGGAGGTCGCCATGCGCCGAACCGCTCCCCCGTGCTCCCCCGTCCTCGCCGCGCTCGCCGCGCTCGCCCTCGCCGCAGCCCCCGCGTTCGCCGTGCCGGGTCAGATCTACGTGACGAGCGACGCGTCGGACCTCGTCCGCAAGTACGACGGCGTCTCCGGGCTCTTCCAGGGCGTCTTCTCCTCGTCCGGCGCGCCGTCCGGTCAGATGTCCGTCCACTTCGGCGCGACGAACGGCCGCGTGCTCATCGGGCACACGAGCGGCGGCGTCGAGGAGCGCGACGTCGCGACGGGCTCGCTGATCAAGATCTACAACCCCGCGGGCGGCTGGCAGTGGGGCGCGCTCTACGGCCCGACCGGCGAGGTGTACATCGGCGACTGGAACACGAACGACGTGCGCGCCTACGACCCGGTCACGGGTGCGTTCACGCGCATCGTGTGCAGCGGCGTGATCTCGCCGACCGACATGGAGCTCGGCCCCGACGGAAACCTGTACGTGTGCTCGTGGGCGACCGGCACGGTCGAAGTCGTGGACGGCGTGACCGGCGCGTTCGTGTCCTCGATCGCGCTCCCGCCCACCGCGGTGCCGAACGACATCGCGTTCCGGCCCGGCAACGGCGCGATCTACGTGACCGCGATGGGCACGAACAAGGGCTATCGCATCCACCCGGTGACGCACATCATCAACGGCGTGTTCGTCGGCACCGGGTGGAACCGTCCGCACGGCGTCGCGTTCAGCCCGACGACGGGCAACCTGCTCGCCGTGGACGGCGTCACGGGGCAGGTGCACGAGTTCGACCCGCTGTCGCTCGTCGAACTCAACGCGGCGTTCCTGGTCCCGACCCCGGGCGACAAGATCGTGGATCTCGCGTTCGAACCCGATCCGCAGGCGACGCCCGCCGCGACGACCTCGTGGGGCCGGATCAAGAAGCTCTGGCGCTGAGCCTCGCGCGACACGCACGAAGGCCCGGGGCGCCCCACGCCCCGGGCCTCGTCGTTCGCGACGCGATCAGCGCAGCCGCACGAGCGCGCGGCGATCGCGGCCCGCGCGCGTGACCAGGTCCGCGAAGTAGACGCCGGGCCGCACCGCGCTCCCCGACGCGTCGCGGCCGTCCCACTCGAGCGCGCGCTCGCCCGCGCCGCCCGGCGCGGCCGCGAACGCCCGCACGCGGCGTCCGGCGAGGTCGCGGATCTCGATCGCGACCGCTTCGTCCGCGCGCGTGACGTAGCGCAGCACGACGCGGTCGCGGAACGGATTCGGCGCGCCCGCGAGCCAGCGCGCGGCGTGCGCCGGCGCGGCGCCGGCTTCGACGCCGATCGTCGCGACGCCGCTCGGGTCCACTTCGACGAGCTGCGCGATCTCGTTCGTGCCGAACGTCGAGACGCCGCCCGCGATACGCGTCCCGAAGCCGACCTCGCCGAACGAGAACGCCCTCAGGCTGTCCGCGAACGTGTCGAGCACGACCGCGCGGCCGAGGACGTGGCTGTAGCAGCCCGCGTTCGTCGCGGCCGCTCCCGGTGCAGGCGCCGTTCTGCGCGAAGACCGAAACGCCCATCGTTACCGGGTCGAGCCGCAGCATGCGCGGTTCGCGTGCGTTCGAGTTCGTGTCCACCGTGATCAGCACCGAGCCGGACGGACCCTGGCTCAGTCCGACGCACAGTTCGAAGGACGTGGAGACGTCGAAGTTCACGCCGGTGATGGGGCCCGCCACCTGCGTGCCGGCCGCGTTCAGCGGAACTGGATCGCGCACACCTGCGAGGCGCCGAGCGCACGGCGACGACGATCCGCTGACCGGAGCTGACCACGCCGACGAGCGAGTTGGTTCCGGGTGGTAGAGGATCTGTTGCAGACCTTGTTCTGGCCGAGCCCGAATTCACGGTGCCGCCTGCTGCTCGAGCAGGTCGTGCACGACGTTCGCCGCGCTGGCGTAGCGGAAGCCCTCGGGCGAGAAGTCCGCAGGTAGAGCTTGGCCGTCCCCGCGGCTCGCGACCGCGTCCGGCGACGGGGCTCCCGGCAGCAGCACGGTCGCGATGCCGTCCGAGTCCACGCCGTAGAGGCCTGCCCGCGCCCCTGCGCTGTACACGACGCGGAACGGGAAGGGATCCTGTGCGGCGCTGTTCTGACGGACTGAGA
>JBGAOA010000016.1:0-65476 GCA_044222065.1 Candidatus Eiseniibacteriota bacterium | reverse complement strand
ACTCGATCGAGTTCTGCGGACCGGCGGCGGCCGCAGCGGCCGTGTTTCCGAGATGGTGGCAGGTGAAGGGACCTGCGGAGTGTCGGACGGGCTCGCTCACGCCGAACGCCGAATTCAGCGGCGACTCCGCGTGCTCGCCCGGCGCCTGGTCCGCTTCCCCGGTGGGAGGACTCGGAGTCTTCTCTCGTGCCGATCCGAGCCCCGGTTACGCGATCTGGAACGGAGTGCTCGCGGTGACGACGTCGAACGCGGTGGCGCTCACCGAGGGAACCCACAACTACGGTTTCCGGCTCATCCTCGCGCACAGCAGAACGGTCGGCACGAACATCTGCAGCAGCTGTAAGACGCCCGTCTGCCTGCGCCTCGATCGCATCAGGCTCGTTCAGCCCAGCGGGGCGTCCGGCGGAAACGTGGACCTCGCGAGCGTCGACCAGAGTCTCGTGATCAGCTGGCAGACGGACCAACACGACCTGTGTGCTCCGCCTTTCGTGTCGGCGCGACGCTCGAGCTGGGGCCCGATGAAGTCCCTCTATCGCTGACGATCACGGCCGGAGTCGCGAGTCGATGCGCGAGGCGACCGCACGCCGCTCGGTCCTCGACGCGAGCCCCCATGTGAATCGCTCAGGACACTGCGGGCACCGTCGGGAGCTGCCCGCCGATCTGCCTGCGAACGGACCGAAGTGCGGCGGCAACCATCCATCGAAACGGGGGATGGAGAAACGGGGGATGGAGCCGAGTGCAGGGGCATTGGGGCCGAGCTCCGGGCGTGAGCGGCCGACCGCCCGGGGCAGACCAGGGGCTGACCTGGGGCAGAGCCACCCGGGCGCTCGCATTCTGCACTGAAGGCCCGTTCGAGGACGGCCGATGAAGCGGCTTGTGGCGGGGGCGCCGCGGCACGCTGAACGAGGCGTCGAGCGCGGCACGATGCGGCGCTTTTTCGATTGGACAACGGGTCCGGGGGCGGAATAGCATGCCGCCGTTCCTGGCATCCGAACCCGGTCACCGCCCCCACGGCAAGCCCGGGGGTGGGTACACCCTGCCCACCAACGGAATGGAAACGACCCTATGGAGAGGGAGGATTCCCGATGAAGCGTTTGCTTCCAGTGGTGACCCTGTTGGCCGCGGCGGCGATCTTGTTCGTGTCCGGTCCGGCGCACGCGCAGACCGGCATCAACCTCGCGTGGGGCGACTGCGGATCGTTCGGCACGATCGACAAGACCTTCGCGTGTACGTCCAACTCAGGATCGAACTCGGTCTACGGCAGTTTCTTCACGCCAGACACGCTCTACGAGTGGTTCTCCATCGAAGGCGTGCTGGACGTGATTTCGCAGACCTCGACGCTTCCGGACTGGTGGAAGTACCGCTCGGGACAGTGTCACTCGGGTGGCGCGAACGCGAACGGTGACTTCTCGTCGAACACGAATTGCATCAACCAGTGGCAGACGGTGCCGACGGGCGGTCCGACGTTCACCTACCCGTTCCCCGGAACGCAGCAGACGGTCGGTTCCATTGCGGATTCGCTGCGCTGGGAACGCATCAAGGTCGTGCTCGCCGTTCCGACCGCCAGCCGCACGCAGATCGATCCCAACACGCACTACTACGGCTTCAAGCTGAACTTCCTCAACACCAAGACCGTCGGAACGGGCGCCTGCGCTGGCTGCGCCACTCCCGTGTGTCTGGTGCTCAATCAGATCCGTCTGGTCCAGCCGCTCGGCGCCGTGCGAGGCAACGTGGACGTGACGGATGCACAGGCTGGCGGCAGCTCGATCTGCACCTGGCAGGGTGGACCAGGCGGTCCGACCTGCGCGCTCGTTCCCACTCGTCGCGCGACGTGGGGCCAGATCAAGGGGCTGTACCGCTGACATCGTCGTACGTTTCGAGACGACCGGGACGCCTTGCCCACCGCGGCAGGCGTCCCTTCGTTTTCTTGTGCCTGAGCTTGCTTGCAGCGCTTGCGTTCGGTGCGCGTGGCGCGAATGCGGCGCAGGAGCTCTGGCTCACATGGTGGGATTGCCCGCTCGACCTGGCGGCATCGCACGACCAGACGTTCCAGTGCGACTCGGACATTCCGATCCTGCCGCTGTTCGTTTCGTTCCGTCCTCCGAGCGACACCGGCGCCGACGTAATCGGCATCGAGTGCGTCGTGGACGTTCAGCACGCGCTGCCGGCGATTCCGGACTGGTGGCGTTTGTCGGTAAGCAGTGAGTGCCGATCGGGGCAACTGACGGCGAGCTCCGACTTCAGTTCCGGAGGGGCGTGCGCGGATCCATGGTCCGGCGCGGGCGCGGCGGAAGTGCAGGGCTATGTCTACGGCGAACCGCGCAACAGCACGAGCCAGCTCCGCATCAAGGCCGTGGCCGCGGTGCCGAGTTCGACGCCTGCGACGTTGTCGCAGTCCTCGCTCTACTACGGCCTGAGACTGCTGCTCGGAACGCTTCACACATCCATCTCTCCGACGTGCGAAGGTTGTCTCGCGCCCGCCTGTCTCGTCCTGAATTCGATCCTGATCCGCCGCCTTCCTGGATCACCCGGAGGCGATCTTCTGATCGTCTCGCCTGGCGGCGTCGAGGGGAACCGCGCGACCTGGCGCGGCGGTGCGGGCGCTGACTGCGCGCTTGTGCCCGCGCGGCGCACGAGCTGGGGCGGAATCAAGAGCCTCTACCGATGAGTGCGGCGGTCGGGGATAATCGTCCGATGAAGCTCACACGTCAGGCGCGTTCCGGCTGCCCACTCCGCATTCGACTCGGATTCTTTGTCGTGGCGCTGGCGCTGCTGGGGCGCCCCGATTCGCCGCGAGCCGACGGTCCGCCGGACCGGTGGGTCCCGGAGGAGACGGCCGCTCGGGGCGAACCCCGCTTCTTCCTCACGTGGAATGCTCCGTTTGGCGTGGCCGGCTCTCGGGAGCGGATCGCGCCGTCGTGCGATTCGACCGCCCTCGACACGTTGTACGTCTGCTTCGATCCGGGGCGTGATTCCGCGCAGGTCGTCGGAGGCAGTGTGACGATCCGCTTCTGGCCTGCGATGGGGGACACCCTGGCTCCGCACTGGCGATTCGAGCAGCGCACGGGCTACGGGGGACTGCGCGCGCAACTCAATCCGGATTCAACCGGTCTTCCGCGGCTGTGGGAGACGGGCGGCATGGGCGGCCTGCGCTATCGTTCCCAACGTGAGGGCGGCACGACGCGAATCGTGTACGCGGTCCCGAGCGTCCTCGCGGCGACCGTGCGCGCGGGGCAACGCTACGTCTTCGCACGGCTGCTCGTCCCGAGGCCCGCACTCGGCGCCTCGTGCGCGGCGCCCCTGTGCGTCGAGCTCGAGCAGGGGTCGGTCGCCTTCGGCCGCAAGGATGAAGTGTTCACGAAGCGCGGCTCCCGCTTCGTCGTGCGCGGCACCGGGGACGGCGAAGCGTGTGCGACCTATCGGGAGATCGGCGCCGTTCGACGCTGGACCCCACCAAAGCGCTGAAGAGCATGCACGCGGCCGCGGCGGGCCGCCCGAATACTCGTCGTTCGCCGCTCCCGCTCAGGGCGCTTCCTGAATCAGGCGGATGTGCATGAGTCGGTCGTAGAGAATGCTCACGGGCCACCGGCTCCGCAGCCGGCCCATGAATTCCGCCAGCAGCACTTCCGCCTGCTCGTTCTGCAGCGCCTCGTCCACGATGCTCTCGGACTCCTCGTACGAGAGCTGCCGTCCCGGTACGCGCTCAAGGCATTGGACGACGAAGTAAGTGCCGTCCCGTCCCGGGCCGGCGATGTCGACGTTGCCTTCTTTCATGGACTCGAAGACGAGCTTGTACATCGCGTCTCCCGGCTGATCCTCGCGCACCTGCTTGATCGAACCGAGCTGGCGACCGAGCAGCGAGTCACGCTCCAACGCCGCACGGAAACTGAGCCCGCGCTTGAGCTCGGCCGCGAGGGAATCCGCCTGCGCGCGGGTGTCGCGAGCGATGATCCCGTAGTTCGCGACTTCGAACGTTACGAGCTTCCGCTTGCTCTTCTCATAGAACTCACGCCGCGTTTCGGGGTTGACCCAGATCTTGGACTCCACCGAGTCCGCATACAGGTGCTCGACCATGATCTCTTCCGTTCGCCGGCTGATCGACGTCTGGACTCCCGGGTCCTTGTCGATGCCGCGGGCGATGGCCAGCTCGGGCATGAAACGGCTCGTGGCCGACGCGATTACTGCGTTCCGGAGCAGCCAGTAGTCGTTCACGGTCGGGCGAATCATCGGCGTCAACTCGGAGTACGAGTGAACGAAGTCGCCGAGCGTGAGCTTGCCCCCGTCGTACGTGGCGAGCGTGCGTGCCATCTCGTCCGGCGAGAACGCTGGCACGGACGTGTCGATGTTGAGGTCGCCGCGGGCGCCCGAGCTCGAGGCCACGGGGAAGTGAGGCGCCGCGAAGGCGATGTTGACGCTGTCCGGCTTCAGGTGGATGCGATCGGCGACTTCGAGCTGCATTGCCTCGGCGCGCCTCGCGGCGCGCAGTTCGCGAACCTGGCCCAGGATGTACGTACGAATTCCCTCGTACGCGGGCGGCTCGGCTGCGGTGCGGTCCATGAGCTGGAAGAGTTCGTAACCGCGGTCCGAGCGGTTCAAGTCGGAGTACTGCCCGGGGCGCAGCCCCATGATCAGAGGGGCGAGGCCGAACCCCAGGCGCCCGCAGTCGTACCAACCCATGTCGCCGTCTCGGACCGTCTCCTCGCCGACGCCATAGGTCTTGGAGGCGAGCGCGAAGCCCAGTCGGCCCGTCATCAGTTCCTTTCGAACGCGCTGAGCATCGTTCAATCGGGCGAAGAGGATCCGTCGCAGGCGGTAGCGCGACTTGTAACAGTCCCAGAGCGCGCGTGCCTCCTCCTCTGTGACGTTTACCGAATCCGCGACCGCAAGACTGTAGAGCCGATTCGCGTAGACGGTGTTCGAGTACTCCTTGAGCGTCGCGCGATCTTCGAACGTGAGCGGCCGATTCGCCTCTCGCGCGGCGTTCGCGAGCAACACCTTGCTCACGATCGAGTTCATGAACTGCACTCTGCCGAGCGAATCGGAGCGCGGCTTCCCTTCGGGGTAGGAGGACTCGTAGAGGTCCGTGAACTCGCGCGCCACGATCGGCTTGTCGCCCACGAACGCGATGATCGCGGTGTCCGGCAGGAACACGCGCGCCGGAGCGTCCGCGGCCGCCGCGTGGCCGGGGTTCGACATCGCGAGCAACAGGGCGCCGATCACGAGCGCCGGCCGCAGGGGCGCGAAGGCACGACGGGGGATCATGGAGTTCTCCGGGTGGAAGAGGAGCCCCGCGGCGGGCGAGGGGGCTCGGGAAGCGCGCACGAGTCTAGGGAAGCGCCGAAACGAGGGTCAAGACTCGGACGGTCACGGGCTTGAAAAACCTCCGCGCGGCGAGTGCCCGCCGCCGGGACGCACAGCCAGCCGCTCGAGGGCCGCCCGGTGGATCGTGACCGGAGTCGTCTTCCGCACGCTCGCCATCAGGTCCACCATCCGCCGCTCGCCCTCCTCGCCGTAGTAGTGCTGGCGCACGAGTCGTTCGACCTCGTCGTAGCGCCGCAGCCGTGACGGCAGCACCTCCTCGACACGGGTCACGCGCCACCCGAGCCGCGTCGAGTCGGGCCCGAGCACGGTGCCGGGGCGCGTGCCGAGGCAGCGCGTGAAGTGCGCCGAGTCGCTTTCGGCCGCGAGCAGCCGCCGATAGCGCGCGCCCTGCCGCTGCGCGCGCACGACGAGCGTCTCCGCGCGCGCGGGATCGCTCAGCTCGGCGTACAGCGCCGACGCCGACGCGCGGTTCGGCAGCACGAGCTCGACGACCTGCACGAACGTGGGGAGCCGCCAGAACTCGGCGTTGCGCTCGAAGTGCCGGCGCAGCGTCGCTTCGTCGTCGGCGATCTTCGCGTACACCTCGCGGGCGACGAGGTGCTGCACCGCGACGTACTCCGAGTCGCTCGCGATGCGCGCCGCGATGTCGGGCCGCGCGACGAGCCCGCGCGACCGGGCGTCGGCGCGCAGCCGGCGCTCGAGGATCGCGTTGCGCACGAGGTCGAGCACCTGCGACTCGGCCTCGATGCGCGGGCGGTTGAGCGGATTGAGCCGGGCCCACGAGTCGAGCAGTTCGCCGACGGTGAAGTCGCCCTCGGCGCCGTGCGCGAGCGAGCGCGGCCGGTCGCCCGGCTCGACCGCGGGCACGAGGCCGAGCACGCGGATCTGGGCCATGACGCCCGAGTCCGGCCGCGGCCGCGGCAGGTCGCGGAACTTCTGCGTCACCCGCGCGACGAGCGCCTCATCGAAAGTCAGCGGCCGGCGCGCGAAGAACGTGTCGCGGAGGGCGGGACCGAGCGCCTCGTCGCTCGCCGAGTCCGCGGCCGGCCCGATCCGCCGCCGCAGGTCCGCGAGCGCCGAATCGAGCGCCGCCTGGAGCGGCAGGCGGTCCCTGATCCCGGCGTGCTGCAGGCTCTCCTGCGCCGTCCAGACCCAGCGCTCGGACATCGCCCGCTCGGCCAGGCACTCCTTGCCGATCAGCAATTCCAAGAACCCGGCCGCGCTGGCCGGGGTAAGGCTGTCGGGCCGGACGGGAGGGGCCAGTTCGCCCCAGGCGCGCTCGAAATCGGCCGCCGTGACGACGCGGCCGGCGCCGACCCGGGCCAGCACGCTCTCGGGCAGTGCCGCGGCCCCCGGCGGGCGTGTCCGCGGCTTCGCTCCCGCGACGAGCGGCAGGGCGAGCAGCGCGACGAGGACGGCCCACAGAACGCACGAGGAGCCCGGGGCCGGGCTCAACACCGATCGGCTTCGAGTACCCACCAGTTCGTCTCCGGGATCGTGTCGGTTCGAAACGGCCCGGGAGTCTAGCATCGTTCCGGTTGACAGCTGCACGGACTACCCCCGACCTTTCCACCATGCGAATTCCGTCGCCACACCTCCGACTCGTTCTCATCGCCGCCGCTCTCGTCTCGGCGTCGACCTGCGTCCCGACCGTCGCTCGCGCGGGCGGCCTGCGCGTCCTTCAGAGCGACGCCAGCGGCGTGCTGTTCCAGCTCGACCCGGCCGAATTCCAGCCCGCGCCGGGCGCGGGTGTCCAGAAGCTCCCGATCGGCGACTTCGAGGCGACCGCGATTCCCTCGCGCCCCGCGCTGCCGTTCGCGAGCGCTCTCATCGCCGTGCCGCCCGGCGCGCGCGTCAGCGCGAGCGTCGTCGAGGACGGCGGCGAGCAGGCGTTCGAAGGCGTCGCGCTCTCGATCGTGCCGCGGCCCGTGTTCCGTGAGAGCGACCAGACCGGCGACCTCCAGCCGTACAACGAACCGGCCGAGGCGATCCGCGACGGCGTGTGGCCCGCGGCGCCGGTGGACCTGAGCACGCCGTTCTCGGTGCGCCGCCAGCGGCTCGTCGGCCTGCAGGTCTATCCGTACCGCTACGACGCCGCGAGCGGAAGGCTCTACGTGCGCCGCGCGCTCAAGGTGCGCGTGTCGTTCTCGGGCGGCTCGACGCGCTCACTCTCCGCGGCGCCCGAGGACCGCTCGTGGGATCCGATCTGGAACAACGTGCTCGCGAACGCGAGCGAGGGCCGCCGCTGGCGCGAGGCCGCTCCGCCGCTCGCCGCCCGGCCCGCGCTCGGCCGCAAGCTCGCGGGCGCTTCGCCGAACGCCGTCACCGCGTTCGACGAGAACCAGCCGGAAGTGCGCGTGAAGCTCGACTCGACCGCGGTCTACGCGCTCGACTTCGACGCGCTCGCCGCCGCCGGCTACCCGGCCGGCGTGCCGAACGCCGAGGTCTCGGTGCACCGCCACGAGTTCGTCGAGGACGTGCAGGTGCCGTACGTGACGATCGAGCTGCCGATCGAGCTGCAGGACTGGAACGCGAACGGCGTGTTCGACTCGGGCGACCGCATCCTCGTCTGGAGCCAGAACTGGGCGCAGCGCGCCGACGCCTCGCGTCCGCAGCGAGCCTGGGGCGACGCCGAGGTCGTGTACGTGACGCGCCTCGCGGGCGGCGCCGGACTTCGCGTGTCGACGCGTTCCGGCTGGCGAGACGGCGTGGGGCTCTTCTCGCCGCCCTCGTATCCGGCCGCGATCCACTTCGAGAAGGACTACTGGTACAACAACGCGGGCACGGCCTTCGCCGACACGCTCAACGACGCGTTCCACTGGACCGACCAGACGCTCTACTACTCGCGTCCCGAGACGCTGCTGTTCGCGACCGACCACATCGACACGACGCACGCCGTCTCGTTCGCGACCGCCTACCAGGGACGCAGCAGCGGCACGCACTGGATGTGGGCGCAGGTGAAGAACGCCTCCGGCGCCTACACCTCGGTGACGGATTCGGCCGGCTTCGCGGGGCGCACCGAGTTGGTGAGCAACGCAACCTTGTTCGGATCGGCGCTGAGCGAGGGCCGCACGAACCGCCTGCGCGTGTGGGGCAAGGCGTTCACCGCGCCGCCCGATCCGACCACGAACGCGAACGCGCTCGCGGCGCTCAACTACTTCGACGTGACGTACTGGCGCACGTACGCGCCGATCGCCGGCTACCTCGCCTGCAACAGCGCCGACGTGTCCGGCGCGTTCGAACTCGCGAGCGACGGCTTTGCCGACTCGACCACGCTGCGGGTCTACGACGTCACGAGCCCCGGGAATCCCGTGCGGCTCTCCGGCGTCGTGAAGGAGTCCACGGTGTCGGGCTTCCGGCTGCGGCTGCAGGACTCGACCGCGCTCGGCGAGCGACGCGACTACGTCGTGTTCGACGCTCCGAAGTCTCCGCCCGCGTCCGCGTACTCGGCCGTGACGCGCGCGGGGCTCTACGGATCGAGCGGCGCGGACTACCTGCTCGTCGGCCCGGCGAACTTCCTCGCGGCCGCCGAGGAGCTGGCGCAACTGCGCGAGTCGCAGGGCATGCGCGTGCTGCGCGCACCCGTGGACGCGATCTACGACGAGTTCAACGGGGGCCGCAAGAGCGCCTACGCACTCAAGCGCTTCTTCCGCTACGCGTACAACCGCTGGGACACGCGCTACGTCCTGCTGCTCGGCGACGGCAGCATCGACCCGCGGCCGGTGGATCCCACGTCGAGCCGCGACTTCGTTCCGACTCAGCGCATCATGGGGCCGGTGCTCGCGAGCACGACTTCGGGATCGTTCCTCGAAGCGATTTCGAGCGACAACTGGCTCGGGTGGTGTCTCAACTGCTCGCAGCCGGAACTCGCGCCCCGGCTTCCGGACCTGCACGTCGGCCGCTTGCCGGCGAACACGGTCGCGGTGCTCGACGCGGTCGTGGACAAGCTCGTCGCCTACGAGAGCTTCGCGGGCGAGACGTGGCGCCGCGGCATGACGCTCATCTCGGACGACGCCTATTCGACGCTCTCGACGTTCGGCGTCAACCCCGGCACGAGCAACTACTGCCGCAAGGACTACGAGGACGTCTTCCGGTTGCTGAACGAGCGCGTGAAGTCCGCGGTCCTCGACTCCGCCGGGCTGTCGACCGCCGACCTCGAGGTGTTCAACCTCAGCTACTACCTTCCGAACAACACGGCCGACATCACGCCCTGCCCCCAGACCCCGGACACGTGCCGCTGCAGCCTGACGAACACGCAGTCGCGCGCGCGGCTCACGGCGCTGCCCGAGCTGGTGCAGCGCGTCAACGCGGGCAAGCTGTGGGTGAACTACCAGGGTCACGCGAACGAGTACGTCCTCGCTCACGAGGAGTTCTGGCGCAGCAACGGCGTCCAGCGCGGCACGGACTACAACCTGCTCCTCAACGACGGCAGGCCCTTCTTCTTCTCGGCGTTCTCGTGCCACCCGAACGCGTTCGCCCACGAGGCCGAGAATTCGAACCGCAAGAACGGCGACTGCGTGGGGGCGATGCTCGTGGACCTCGGCAATCGCCGCGGCGCGGTCGCCTCGTGGGCCTCGGCCGGCTACGAGGTGCTGCCGCTCAACAGCACGACGCACCTGAACGTCACGCTCGCGAAGACGATGTTCGCCGAGCCGCCGCGCGACGCGGCCGCCGGGGATTCCGGCGCGACCGCGCGAATCGGCGAGATCCTCACGCAGACCCTGATCCGCAACTGGCAGTTCACGCGCAACAGCGCCTACGAGGCCGACGTCGGCGTGTCGTACACGCTGCTCGGCGATCCCGCGACGCAGCTCTCCATCGGACTTCCGCAGGGCCTCGTCACCGTGAATGGCCAGGACGTCACGTCCGGGCAGGTCGTGCGGCTGCGCCAGGGCGGCGACACGCTCGCGCTCGTCGCCGACGTGATGTCGAACGTGCGCCTCGACTCGCTCACGCTCCAGCAGCTCGGTCCGAACTCGGCGATCACGACGATTCCGCCGTCGAAGTACTCGGTGACGCCGTCGTTCGGCGACACGAGCTTCGCGAGCCGCGGCGGCCGCCGTTACCGCCTGACGTACGGCGACACGCTGCGCGCCGACGACTACCGCTACGTGCTCCGCACCGTGGACCGCTACGGCGTCGCGAATCCGTTCGAGATCCCGTTCCGCTTCGAGACCGCGCTGTTCGCGAACGGCACGATCGTCAACGACCTCGACGTGATCCCGCCGACCGCCGCGATGACGATGCTCGTGCTGTCGCCGAAGCCGCTCGATCCCGCGACCGACCTCGAACTGCGCGTTGGCGGCGCCCTGCAGGGGTTCGTCCCGACGCCCGCGAACGGCGACACGAGCCGGCGCGAGTGGACGCTGTCGTGGGACCACGCGCCGTACGCCTTCGGCGAGATGCCCGTCGAGCTGCGCGCGCGCAACGGCGCGACGCGCGTGCACCGCTTCCAGATCAACGTGACGGGGGCGGAACTGCGGATCGTGAACCCGCTGGCGTTCCCGAATCCGTTCGAAGACGATCTCGGCACCCGTTTCTCGTTCACGCTCGAGAGCGCGACGCCCGTGGATCTCCAGATCCGCGTCTTCACCGTGTCCGGGCGGCGCGTCTACGAGCGCAAGCTCCTGGGACTCACGCCGTCCTACCAGCAGATCGAGTGGGACGGACGCGACGCGGAAGGATCCACCCTTGCGAACGGCATCTACCTCTACCGGCTCGTCGCGAAGAACGCGTCTAGTTCCGCCGTCTACGAAGGCCGGCTCGTCAAGCTGCGCAAGCCGCGCCGCTTCGTGGACGACACGCAGACCGTCACGCCCTGATCCGCGCGCGGCGCTCGCCCTCTGGGCGATCGCCTGCGCGCTGAGTGCGCAGGCCGCCGCGGCGCCGGCCTCGCCGCCGCGCGAGACCCTGCGCGCGATCGCGATCGCCGAGGATCGCCGCGCCGATCCCGAGGGCGTGCTCGAGCGCTCGCTGCGCGACCCGTCGCCGGCCGTGCGCCGCCGCGCGGCGCTCGCGATCGGCCGGCTCCAGGACTCGACGCGCGTGCCGCAGCTCGTCGCCGCGCTCGCCGACGCCGACGCCGGCGTGCGCCACGAGGCGATCTTCGCGCTCGGCCAGACGGGGCACCGCTCGGCGCGCCCCGCGCTCGAGGGCGCCTTCGCCGGGCGGGATGCGGACGCGCAGGCGCTCGCGATCGAGGCGCTCGGCAAGCTCGCCGACCCCGCCGCCACGCCCGCGGTCGTGCGCGCGCTCGGGAGCGGCTCCGCGCGGCTGCGCGGCGAGGCCGCGGTCGCGCTGTGGCGGCTCGCCGACACAACGGCGCTCGGCGCCCTGCTCGCGCGCCACGACGATCCCGATCCCGAAGTGCGCTGGCGCGTGCTCTATGCGCTCGAGAAGCTCGTCGTGCCCGACCGGGTCGTACCGGTCGTGAGCCGCCGCGTCGGCGACGGCCCGTGGCTCGTGCGCGCGTACGCCGCCCGCACGCTCGGCCGTCAGAAGTCGCGCACGGCGATTCCCGCGCTGCTCCGCGCGCTCGACGACGCCGAGGTCGGCGTGGTCGTGAACGCGATCCGCGCGATCCAGCTCATCGCGGACTCCTCGGACGCCGCGCTCGCCCCGCGTCTCGTGGCGAAGCTCCGTCATCCGCACGCCTACGTGCGCCAGACGGCGGCCGTGGCGCTCGGTGACCGCTTCGCCTGGGCGCCGCTCGCGGAGGCGCCGCGCGCCGCGCTCGCGGACTCGCTCGCGCGCGCAACCGGGGATCCCGATCCCGCGACGCGCGGAGCGGCCGGGCGCGCGCTGCTCGTGCGCACCGGGGACTCCGGCGCCGACCGCGCGCGCGGGCTCTGGGGCGATCCCTCGCCGTACGTGCGCGTCGCGATGCTGAACGCGCTCCGCGACGCCCCGGCGGGCCGCGACTGGAGCGACTTCATCGCCGACCGCGCGAAGCGCGGCAAGCACGTGCTCGAACGCGCGACCGCGGCCGAGGTGCTCGGCGCCCGGCACGAACGCGGCGCGGCCGCGCTGCTGCGCGCCGGGCTCGCCGACACGGCGGTGCTCTACGTGGCGTCGTGCGCGGCGGGCCTTGCCGAGCTGCGCGACACGGCGAGCGTGCCGGCGCTCCTCGCCGCGTACGCGGCGCGCGCCGCCGACGCCGACGCCGATGCGCGGATCTCGATCCGCGACGCGCTGCGCGACCTCGCCGGCACCGCGGTCGCCGACAGCGTCGAACACGCCCACCCCGCGACGAACGCGGCGGCCGAGTACGGCGCGGACTTCGCGGACGAGCCGCGCGAGACCGGCGCGGTCCTCCACACCGCTCGCGGCGACGTCGAGTGGGCGTTCTACGCCGCCGAGGCGCCGCAGACCGTGAAGAACTTCGTGCGGCTCGCGCGCCGCGGCTACTTCGACGGCACCGTGTTCCACCGCGTCGTGCCGAACTTCGTGATCCAGGACGGCGACCCCACCGGCACCGGCTCGGGCGGGCCGGGCTACACGATCCGGTGCGAGTACAACGCGCTCCACTACGTGCCGGGGCAGGTCGGGATGGCGCTGTCGGGGAAGGACACGGGCGGCAGCCAGTGGTTCATCACGCACTCGCCGCAGCTGCACCTCGACGGCCGCTACACGATCTTCGCCCGCGTCGTGCGCGGCATGGACGTCGTCCATCGCCTCACGCAGGGCGACGCGATCGAGAAGGTCGAGATCCTCGGTCCGAAGCGCTGAAGCGGCGCGGCCGCCGCGAGCGTGCTGCTCGCGACAGCCGCGCACGACTGCGGGCGTCCGCCGGGAATCCGGCCGGCGCTACGACTGCTTCGCGACGACGTGCGCGCGGATCTTCGCGTAGGCCGCGCGCGTCACGAGCTTCTTCGCGAGCAGGTCGCTCTTCGACTTGAACGGCCGCGCGGCGATGATCTTGTCCGCGATCGCGTCCCCGATACCGGGCAGCTTCGCGAGTTCGTCCTTCGTCGCGGAATTGAGGTCCACGAGCGGCATCGCGGCCGCCGCGCGGGACTTCGCCTGGGTCGCCGGCTTCGACTCGGTCGCCGATTTCGCCGCGGCCGCGGGCTTCGCGGCCGCCGCAGGCGTCTGCGCCGCGAGCTTCGACGACGCGTGAATGGGCGCCGTGGACGGCGTCGCGGCGATGGAGGTGGCGGCGTGCAGCGACACGAGGAACGCGATCAACGTCAGTAGAGCCTTCATGGAAGTTCTCGCTGCGAGGGCAGGAGGAATCGCGCGCGCCCTCGCGACGGCGCGATGGAGGCCGGAACGTTCCGGCCCGGTCGTGGACTCAGGCGAGTGCGGAGTCCGACGACGGCGGCGGGTGCTCGAGCGGGTCGCGCGTGCGCGAGTCGGGCAGGCGATCGAAGTCCGCCGGCAGGGCCGACGGCGGAGGCGAACTGCGACGAGGACGGCGGCCGCGACGAGCCGCGCGTGGGCGGAACGCGCGGAGGCGCGGGCCAGGGACGCGGGGCCGCGGGCGGCGCGCGACGACGCGCGGCGGAGCGATCCGTCGGGCCGCAGGCGCGCGCCGTCCGCCCTCGGGGCGGGCGAGCGCGCGCGCCGACGCTCGCGCCCGTTCGCGCCACGTCGCGTGCGCGTGGCGCCGGCGATGGGCCGTGTGGTCCGGGTGCGCGGCGCGGGTCGCGCGCGCGGTCACGGGAGCGGCGTCCCGCGGAGCGGCGATCGCCGCGCCGGGCGCGGAGAAGGTGAGGACGAGGCCCGCGGCGACGAACGCGATGACGGTCCAGCGCGGGACTCGGAACGAGGCGGACAACCCGGGACCTCGGGGGCCGGCCGCGCGGAGGGACTCGCTCGCCGTTTGCGGGAGTCCGCTCCGCGCGTCTGGGACCGGCGTCGTGAGCGGAAGGATGCTCTCACGCACGACGGAATCATCACGGCGCCGTCAACGCCCGGTCTCGCGCGCGCAAATCCTCGCGCGGACGGAGCGAGACGCGAGAAGGGGTGGCGCGCGCCGGCGGAGGCCGCTCCACGCGCCGCTCAGGACTGCGGCAACGCCCTCAGGTACGCCTCGAGCACGGCGCGCAGGCCCGCCGCCGCGCGTCCCGCGACTTCGGCGACCTCGTCGTGGGTCAGCGGCGTGCTCGACAGCCCGGTCGCGCGGTTCGTCACGCACGAGAGGCTCGCGGCCTCGCAGCCGATCTCGGCCGCGGCGGTCACCTCGTGCACGGTGCTCATGCACGCGACGTCGGCGCCGAACGCGGCGGCCATGCGGACCTCGGACGCGGTCTCGTACGTCGGGCCGTGCCCGCCCATCAGCACGCCGCGGTGCAGCCGCACGCCGGCTTCCAGCGCGGCGGCGACGAGCGCTTCTCGAAGCGCCGGACTGTGCGGCGAGCCGTAGCGGCGGCCGCCGCGGCGCGCGGCGAGCTCGCCCGGCGCGAGCAGCCCGTGCTTGCCGATGAAGTTCACGTGGTCGGTCGCGACCATGAGGTCGCCCGGCGCGTAGCCGGGATTCACGGCGCCGACGGCGTTCGTGAACACCTGCGTCGTCGCGCCGAGCGCGTGCATGACGCGCAGCGCGAACGTGACGCGGTCGAGCGAATAGCCCTCGTAGCGGTGGCTGCGGCCCGAGAGCGCCACGATCGGCACGCCCGCCCAGTGGCCGAGCGCGAGCTTGCCCGCGTGGCCGTGCACTGTGGAGCGCGGCCAGTGCGGGATCTCGGCCGTCGGCAGCACGGTCGAGCGATCGAGCAGGTCCACGGTGCCGCCGAGCCCGGAGCCGAGCGTGAACGCGACGCGCGGCACGAGCGGCGTTCGCTCGCGCACGTACGCGGCCGCCTCGCGCACCCGCGTCTCGAGGCCGGCGCTCGGCAGCTGCGGTTCGGGTCGCTCCACGAAGGCTCCTTTCGGCGTCAGTGGTGTTCGGGGTCGTACGGAACGCCGACCGAATGCGGCGGTTCGGCGCGTCCGATGAAGCCGGCGAGGGCGAGCATGGTGACGAGGTAGGGCAGCATCTGCAAGATTTCGCCGGGGAAGCCCGAACCCTGGAGCGTGATCTGGAGCGCTTCGGCGGCGCCGAACAGCAGGCACGCGGCCGCCGCGCCGAGCGGGTTCCACTTGCCGACGATCATCGCCGCGATCGCGATGTAGCCGCGGCCGCCGGTCATGCCGTCGGTGAAGCAGTGCTGTTCGCTCGCGAGCCACGCGCCCGCGAGCCCCGCGAACGCGCCCGACACGAGCACGCCGCTCCAGCGGAGGGCGCCGACCGACAGGCCGAGCGTGGCGCCGGCCTCGGGCCGCTCGCCCATCGTGCGCAGGCGCAGGCCGAACGCCGTGCGGAACAGCGTTCCTTGCGCGGCGAAGGCGAGCGCGAGCGTCAGCAGCACGAGCGGCGAGCCGAGCACGTCGCCGAGCCCGGGCACGTCCGAGAGCCCGAAGAGCCGCCAGTCCGGGAGCCCCGGCACGCGCGGCGAGTTCGAAGACGAGTGGAACACCTGCCGCAGCACGAAGCGCGTGAGTCCGAGCGCGAGCAAGTTGATGCCGAGGCCGCTCGTGATCTGATCCGCGCGGAACGTCACGGTGACGAGCGCGTGCAGCGCGGCAGTCGCGAGCCCGGCCGCGATCGCGAGCGCGAGCGCGAGCCACGGGCTGCCGCTCGCGTGCGCGCCGAGCGTGTAGGCGAGCGCGCCGTTCAGCATGATGCCCTCGAGCGCGATGTTGATGACGCCACCGCGCTCGCTGAACGACGCGCCCACGGCCGCGAGCACGTACGGCACGCTGATCCGCAGCGCCGCCGCGAGGAACAGGAGCGCTTCCATCAGCCCCGCCTCCGCGCGCGGCGCTCGACGAGCACGTGCAGCGAGATCGCGACGAGGATGACGAGTCCCTGGAGCACGTCCACGATCTCCTTCGGCACGCGCTGGTTGATCACGAGGCCGCCGTACGAGAGCGCGCCGAAGAACAACGCCGCGGCCGCGACGCCGAGCGGGTGGTTGCGGCCGATCAGCGCGACGGCGATGCCGAGGAACCCGGCGCCGCCCGAGAAGCCGAGTTCGAAGTAGTGCTTGTAGCCGCACACGAAGTTCGTGCCGCCCAGGCCGGCGACGGCGCCCGAGATCGCGAGCGCGAGCGCCTGCGCGCGTCCCACGTTCACGCCGCCGTATTCGGCGGCCGGCGCGTTCAGTCCCACGGCCCGGAGTTCGTAGCCGAGGCGCGTGCGGAAGAGCAGCACGCCGACGCCGGCCGCGAGCAGCGCGGCGAGCAGCAGCGACAGGTTCGCGGGCGAGCCCTTGAGCCAGGGCACGAACGCATCGAGCCGCGCGAGCTGCGCGCCCGCCCCGATCTCGGCCGTGCGCACGGTGGCGGTCCGGAAGTGCGGGCGGCCGAGGTAGGAGGCGAGCGCGTACGCGACGAAGTTCAGCATGATCGTGTTGATCACTTCGTGCGCGCCGAAGCGCGCCTTGAGCGCGCCCGGGATCGCGCCCCACGCGCCGCCGGCCGCGGCCGCGGCGAGCAGCGTGAGCGGCAGCGCGACGACCGCCGGCACGCCGGCGAGCGCGACGCCCGCGAGTCCGGCGGCGAACCCGCCCAGGTAGAGCTGGCCCTCGACGCCGATGTTGAAGAGCCCGGCCCGGAAGCCGAGCGCGACCGCGAGGCCCGTGAACAGCAGCGGCGTCGCCTTGAAGAGCGTCTGGCCGAAGCCGTAGCCCGTGCCGAAGCACTCGCGCGCCATGAGCGCGTAGATCTCGAGCGGGTTCTCGCCGTGCGCCGCGATGAGCGCGCCGCCCGCGGCGAGCGCGATCGCGATCGCGAGCAGCGGCGAGGCCGCGACCCAGGGCGAGCCCGAGCGCGCCCGCGCGCTCACGCGTGCGCTCCCGCGCGGCCCGTCATCGCGAGCCCGAGCGCGCGCTCGTCGGTGTCCGCCGGCCGCGTTTCGAGCGCGACGCGCCCTTCGAACAGCACGAGGATGCGGTCCGAGAGCGCGAGGATCTCGGACAGCTCGCTCGAGACGAGCAGCACGGCGTGGCCCGCCGCCCGCTCGTCGAGCAGACGGGCGTGCAGGAACGCGATCGCGCCCAGGTCCACGCCGCGCGTCGGGTGCGCGGCGAGCACGACGCGCGCGCCGCGCGTGAGTTCGCGCGCCGCGATCAGCTTCTGCTGGTTGCCGCCCGAGAGCTGCGAGGCGAGGTGCCGCGGCTCCGGCGGCCGCACGTCGAAGCGTTCGAGCAGCGGCCGCGCGTGCGCGTCCAGCGCATCGGGCGTGAGCAGCGGCCCGCGGCCGAGCGCGCGTTCGCGCTGGCGGCCGAGCACGAGGTTCTCGGCGAGCGTCATGGGCGGCACGAGCCCGCGCCGGAGGCGGTCGCTCGGCACGTGCGCGAGTCCGGCCGCGGCGCGGCATGCGGGCGTGCGGCGCGTGACGTCGGCGCCCGCGAGTTCGACGCGCCCCGCGTGGGCGCGCGTGAGCCCCGCGAGGCACTCCACGAGTTCGTGCTGGCCGTTTCCTTCCACGCCCGCGACGCCCACGACCTCGCCCGCGCGCACCTCGAAGCTGACGCCGCGCACGGCCTCGAGCCCGCGCGCGTCGCGCACGACGAGATCGCGCACGCGCAACAGCGGCTCCGGCGCGACGCGCGCGGCGGCGCGAGTCGGCGCGGTCGGCGTCGCGCCGACCATCAGCTCCGCGATGCGCTCGACCGACAGTTCCGCGACGTCGCCGCCGCCGACGACGCGGCCGCCGCGCAGCACCGTGACGCGACGCGCGAGCGCCTTCACCTCGGCGAGCTTGTGCGTGATGAGCAGCAGGCTCGTGCCGCGCGCCTGGAGCTGGCGCAGCACGTCGAACAACTCGTCCACCTCCTGCGGCGTGAGCACGGCGGTCGGCTCGTCGAGGATCAGCACGCGCGCGCCGCGATAGAGCGCCTTCAGGATCTCGACGCGCTGCTGCGCGCCGACGGAGAGGTCGCGCACGCGCGCCGACGGCTCGACCGGCAGGCCGTGGCGCTCCGCGAGTTCCGCGACCGCGCGCTCTGCGGCGGCGCGGTCGAGCACGCCGAGGGGCCCTCGCGGCTCGCGGCCGAGCACGACGTTCTCGGCCACGGTGAGCGTGTCCACGAGCATGAAGTGCTGGTGGACCATGAAGAGTCCGAGGCGCATCGCGTCCGCGGGGCGATGGATGCGGACCGCGCGGCCCTCCCACTCGATCGTGCCGCGGTCCGGCTGCAGCAGCCCGTAGAGCACGCGCATGAGCGTGGTCTTGCCGGCGCCGTTCTCGCCCACGAGCGCGTGGATCTCGCCCGGCGCGAGTTCGAGCGTGACCTCGTCGTTCGCGACGAGCGGTCCAAAGCGCCGCGTGATGCCGCGCAGCGCCACGATGGGGGCGGACATGACGGCGCAGCGTAGCGGCGGGGTGGGGGAGCGTCCAGAGCGCGTGCCGTCCGAGCGGGCGCGGCGGCGGCCTCTCTCCTCGCGTCAGCCCCGCGGCCGGCGCACGAGCATCGCGGTCACGTCGTCCTCGAACGACTCGCGGCCGTGGTGCGCGCGCAGGCGGTCGAACAGATCCGCGATGCTGGACTCGGCGCCGCGCGTGCGGCTCGCCTCGAGCCACGCCCCGAGGCGCTCGACTCCGAAGTGCGCGCCCGCGCCGTCCGGGCACTCGAGCACGCCGTCCGAGACGAGAGCGAGTGCCGCGCCGCGGTCCACGTGCGCGAAGCCGAGCTTGTACACCGCGTCGGGCAGCGGGCCGAGGATCGGGCCGCCGACGCCGAGTTCGTGCAGGCCGTGGTCGTCGAGCAGCAGTCCCGAAGGATGCCCCGCGTTCACGTACACGAGGTTGCCGTTCGACTCGAGCTCGCCGAGGAACAGCGACACGAAGCGCGTGACGAGTCCGCTGCGATGGATGATGCGATTGAGCTTCTCGACGAGCCGCGTCACCTTGAGTTCGCGCGCGACCCCCATGCGCACGCCCATCGCGACGTCGCGCGCCTGCAGCGCCGCGGGCAGTCCGTGGCCCGAGGCGTCGGCGACCGCGATCGCGATCGTCTCGCGGTCGAGCGGCAGCCAGTCGTAGAGGTCGCCGCCGACGTCGGCGGCCGGCACGCTCGCGGCGTACAGGTCGAAGCCCTCGAACGGGGCGCGCCCCGCGGGCAGGAGGCTCTGCTGGATGACGCGCGCCTGGTCCATGACGTTCCGGAGCGCCTGCCGCTGGTGGTGCTGGCGCACCGCGTACTGCAGGCTGTGGAGCGCCGAGGCGAAGTCCGAGCGCGGCACCGGTCGCGCGAGTCCGTCGGGCTCGGGACCGAACAGCACGACGATCGGGCCTTCGTCGCCGCCGACGCGCAGCGCGCCGGCGATGCCCGCGGCCGAGTCGAGCACCCACGGCGGCTCGCGATGCTCGGCGCCGGGCCGGTCCGCGCGCGTGATCGCGTCCGCGAGGTCGGGCCGCGCGGGGCCCCACTGCCCGGTGCGCGCGAACGCGCCGTTCGCGCGCTCGTAGGCGTGCACGGCGGAGACGCCGAGCGGCCCCGACAGTTCCTCGAGCAGCGCGGGCGCGAGCTGGGCGGCGAAGCGGCCCGGCGTCTTCGCGGCGCTCGCGGCGGCGAAGCACTGCTCCATGCAGCGGTAGAACGATTTGAGCTCGATCACGGCGGCGAGGCTAGCCGAGTGCCGGGACGAACGCACGCTCCGGCGTGAACGGGCGGTGACGGCGGCTCAGTGGCGCGCGAGGCCGTCGAACGCGTGGCCGGCGTTTTCGCGGTGCAGCTCGGCCATCGCGTAGTCGGCGTGGCGCTCGATGTCGTCCCACAGCGGGATCGCCGCCGCGACCGCGTCCCGGTCGAGCCCGCGTTCCCGCAGCGCGGCGACCTCGGCCGAGAGCCTTCGCAGGTACTCGAGATCGCGCGCGATGCGCGCCCGCACCTCGTCGGCGCCGCTCGCGATCGAGCCGTGGCCGGGCACGAGCCGGTCGATCGCTCCGCCGCCGGCGAGCGGCGCGAGCGTCTCGAGCGTGCGCACGTAGGCGTCCGGCGGACGGCTGAGCGTCGGGATCTCGACGTCGGACAGCATGTCGGCGGCGAGCAGCAGGCGCCCCTCGGGCAGGTGCAGCGTGAGCTGCGAGTCGTCGTGGCCGGGCGCGTCGCGGAACACGATGCGCCAGCGGCCGAGCGTGAGGAAGCGCTGCCCGCTCACGGTGTCGTCCGGCCGGAACGCCTCGAGCGGCGCCTGCCAGCGCTCGCCGGCTTCCGCGGCGTAGCGCTCCGCTTCGCCGCGCGCGTGCGCGAGTCCGTCCCGGAGTGCCTCGGCGAAGCGGTCGTGGGCGAGCGTGCGCGCCTTCGGCCACCACGGCCGCCCGAGCACGTGGTCCCAGTGCGCGTGCGTGAGCACGAGCGTGATCGCGCGCGGGCGCAGCTCGCCGACGAGCGCGGCGATCTCGTCGAGTTCGGTCGGCAGCACGCCCGGGTCGACGAGCACGGTGTGGTCGTCGTCGGCGAGCACCACGCTGTTCATGTGGAAGAGCCGCGACCGGCGCACGAGCACGCCGTCCTCGAGGTCGGTCCAGCGCGGATCGGAGGGCGTGCTCACCGGCCGCTCAGCGCGCGAGGAAGTCCAGCACGACGGGATTCACGTCCCGCCAGCGCTCGACCATCACGGAGTGGTTCGCGCCGGGCACGATCCACAGCTTCGCGCCCGGGATCGCGCGCGCGAGCGCTTCGGTGTGATCGCGCCGCACGACGTCGTGCTCGCCCGCGACGACCAGCGTCTTCGCGCGCACGCGGCCGAGGTCCGCCGGAGCCCACTGCGGCTGCGTGCGCCACAGCGAGAGGATCTTCGTCATCGCCGCGCGGTAGTGCGACGGATCGGGGGCCTTCTCGCGGTACCACGCCGCGGTGCCCTCGCCGAAGCTCTCGGCGCGCGCGGTGTCGTTCCAGGCCACGTCGGCGGGCTCGAGCCCGTCGGCGCGGAAGTTCGCGCCGAACGTGACGAGGTGCGAGACGCGCTCGGGGTGGTGCATCGCGAGGTCGAGCCCGACGTTTCCGCCGTCGCTCCAGCCGACGACGCGCACGCGCCGGAGCTTCAGGCGGTCGAGCAGCGCCAGCGCGTCCTCGGCCATGTCGTGGTACGTGAGCGGTCCGGGCCGGTCGGTCGTGCGTCCCTGCGCGCACGCGTCCGGCACGATCAGCCGGTAGCGCGCGCCGAACGGCTCGAGCTGGTGCTCGAACTGGTCGCCGTCGCCCGCGCCGCCGTGAAGCAGCAGCAGCGGCGCGCCGCGCCCGACGTCCACGTAGTAGACGCGGATCCCGCGCAGTTCGGCGAAGTGCGCGTGCGGCGGCAGCGGTCGCGTCGCGGCGCGGGCCGGCGCCGCGACGAGGACGGCGATCGCGAGGGCGCGGACGAGCGCGCGCACGCGCTACTCCGAGGGGACGGCGATCCGGCCGGCGACGATCTCGGCCTCGAGCGAGTCCACCTTCGCCTTCACCGCGTCCGGGATCCAGTGGCGGTTGCGATCGTCGTACACCCAGCCCACGCCCTTCTCCTTCAGGCCGAACACGTGGACGCCGCCCTGGAACTCGCCGGCCTTCGCCTCGCGCACGCACTCGAACACCGCGGTCTCGACGTGCTTCACCATCGAGGTCAGCACGACCTCGGGGCCGGCGTCGTACTGGTCGGAGTCCACGCCGATCGCGAGCTTCTGCTGCTCTTTCGCCGCCTCGAACACGCCGAGCCCGGTCGAGCCCGAGGCGTGGTAGACGATGTCCGCGCCCTGGTGGTACTCGGCGAGCGCGAGCTCCTTGCCCTTCACCGGGTTCTTGAACGCATCGCCCGTCGTGCCCGCGTACTTCACGAGCACGGCGCCCTTCGGCGAGATCGCCGCGGCGCCCGCGCGATAGCCGGCCTCGAACTTCTTGATGAGCGGGATCTCCATGCCGCCGACGAAGCCGACGGTACCGGTCTTCGAGAGCAGCATCGCGAGCGCGCCGACGAGGAACGAGCCTTCCTCTTCCTTGAACTTGAGCGCCGCGAGGTTCGCGGGCAGCGGCGGGTCGCCGGGGTTCACCGTGTAGTCCACGCACGCGAACTTCGTGTCGGGGAACTCCTCGGCGAGCTTCTTGATGTCGTCCGAGAACAGGAAGCCGACGCCGAACACGAGCGGGTAGCCGCTCGCCGCGAGCTGGCGCATCTGCGATTCGCGGTCGGAGCCTTCGTTCGTCTCGAGCGTCTGCACCTCGACGCCCAGTTCGCGCTGCGCGCGGTCGAGCCCCGCGGCCGCGGCGTCGTTGAACGACTTGTCGCCGCGGCCGCCGACGTCGAACACGAGGCCGACCTTGTAGGCGTCCGCGGCGGGTCCGCCGGAGGACTTCGTGGACGATCCGCCGCAACCGGCGGCGGCGAGCGCGAGGAGGAGGGCGAAGGCGGCGAGGGGACGGGCGATGCGCATGGAATCCTCCGGAACGCTACTTCTTCTTGCGGGGAGACTCGGCGGGGAGCGGTCGTCGGGGCTTCGGTCGCCGGGCCTTCGGGCCCAGCTCCCAGCACGTGCGGCAGCGTGCTTCGTAGAGGTCGGCGCCGCCCACGACCACGCGGCCGCCGCGCTTCACCTTGCGATAGGTCTTGTTCGCGGGGTTTCCGCACACGACGCAGATCGCGAGCGTCTTCGTGATGTACTCGGCGATCGCGAGCAGCTCGGGCATCGGCTCGAATGGGCGGCCGAGGTAGTCCTGGTCGAGGCCCGCGACGATCACGCGCTTGCCGAGCCGCGCGAGCTCGATGCACACCTTCACGAGGTCCGCGCCGAGGAACTGGCCCTCGTCCACGCCGATGACCTGCGCCTCGTGCGCGTACTTGAGGATGTCGCTCGCGCTCTTCACCGATCGCGACGGAATCCGCAGCTCGCTGTGCGACACGATCGCGTCGAGCGCGTAGCGGTCGTCGATCACGGGCTTGAAGATCTCGACTTCGAGGCGCGCGATCTGCGCGCGGCGCAGACGGCGAATCAGCTCCTCCGTCTTGCCGCTGTACATGCTGCCGACGATGACTTCGATCCAGCCCTGGCCGGGGCCGTGCGGAGTGGGTTCGGACATGGGTCACGGACGCTAGCGGCGGCCGATGCGGAGTGTCAACGACGGCTCGCGCGCGAGCCCAGGCCGAGCCCGCTCAGACGACCGTGACGGAGGGGTTCGCGGGCGCGTCGGCGTCGCGGAGCAGCTCGCGGATCTTCGTCTTCACGAGGTCGATCGCGACCTTGTTGTGGCCGCCCTCGGGGATGATCAGGTCGGCGTAGCGCTTCGAGGGCTCGACGAACTGCATGTGCATCGGCCGCACGCTCTCTTCGTACTGGCGGATGATGCTGTCGAGCGAGCGTCCGCGCTCGACGAGGTCGCGGCGCAGGCGGCGGATGAAGCGCACGTCGTGCTCCGCGTCCACGAACAGCTTGATGTGCATGAGGTCGCGCAGGCCGGGGTCCGCGAAGATCAGGATGCCCTCGAGCACGATCACCGTGTGCTCGCCGATCGTGCGCGTGTCCGCGAGGCGGCAGTGCTGCGTGTAGTCGTAGATCGGCTGTTCGATCGGGTGGCCGTCGAGGAGCGCGCGCACGTGCTCCTTCAGCAGCTCGTTGTCGAAGGCGTCCGGGTGGTCGAAGTTCCGGGACTCGCGATCGCGCAGCGGAATGGCGTCGAGATTCTTGTAGTAGGAGTCCTGATCGATGATGACGACTCGATCGGAGCCGAGCTCGCGGACGATGTTGCGAGCCACCAGCGTCTTGCCGGAGCCCGATCCTCCGGCGATGCCGATCAGGATGCGACGCGACATGCCGGCCGCAAGTTAGCATCGGGACCGATCGCGGCCAAGCCGAAGGCCGCGCCGCACGCGCGGCGGCGCCGCGCCACACGCGAGGAGGACCCCGTGTCGAACCGATCCCGTCTCGGCGATCCCGAGATTTCCGCGGCACTCGCCGGCCTGCCCGGCTGGTCTCACGAGCGCGGGCGGCTCGTGAAGCGCTACCGGTTCCGGGACTTCGCGACCGCCTGGGCGTTCATGAGCGCCGCCGCGCTTCACGTCCACGCGCTCGACCACCACCCGGAGTGGTCGAACGTCTACGCCGACGTCGCCGTCGAACTCGTGACGCACGATGCCGGCGGCGTCACGGACCGCGACGTCGATCTGGCGCGGCGCCTGGAGTCGGTCGCGAGCGCGTTCGCCGCGGGCGGGGCCTGAGGTCTCAGCGCCCGCGCGGCATCGCGATCACGATCGCGACGTTCGTGCGGTTGCGGTACCAGCGCAGCCAGCGCAGCACGTCGGGCCGGGTCGCGTTGCGGAAGCGCTCGCGGTAGACGGACCAGAACGCTTCGCCGCCCGACAGTTCGCGGAGCGCGGCGCTCTGGCAGAGCGTGTGCAGCGCGCCCATGTCGTAGCGCACCCGGGCCATGATCTCGGGAGGGACCGGGCCGCCGAGCAGCCAGTCCACGCCGCGCCACAGCGCCTGGATCAGCTCCCCCGGCAGCGCGCGCGCCGAGAAATCGTTGAACAGCATGATCGCGCCGGCGACGACGTCGCGCGGGCCCTTGGCGGCGTCGTCGAGCGCCGGGTACAGGCGCACGATCGTCGGATCGTCGAGCACGCTGTACGAGAAGCGGGTCTCGATCGGCGCCGCGGGAGGGCCGAAGGACATCGTCGCCTGCCCGCCGATGAGCAGCGTCGTGACGAGGAACTCGGGATGGAGCGAATCGGTGATCGCGGGGGCGCGCACGGCGTACACGCCGACCGCGTGCTCCACGTCGTCTCGCGTGAGCGTCCGCGGGACCGTGTCCGGCGTCGCGGGGAGCGGGACCGCCGGAACGGGGACGCCGGCCGGGATCGAGCCGAACTGCGCCTCGACCCACGCGCGCACGGGGTAGGCATCGAGGTCGCCCGCGATGCTCAGCGCCGCGTTCGCCGGCACGAACAGCTTCGCGAGGTCGGCGCGGACGTTCGCGAGCGACAGCCCCTCCAGGCCGCGACCCGCGGCATAGCGCGCGACGGCCGCGTCGGCGACGCGGCGATTGAGCGCCCCCGAGCGCCGGTGGAGGGAGAGTGAGGCGTTTCCCTCGTAGCCGGCGGCGAGATCGTCCGCGACGCGGGCGCGGGCGCTCGCCAGGTCGCTCGCTTCGATCGCGACGCCCCGCACGCGGTCGGCGACCTGCTGGAGCACGATCGGGAACTGCCCCGAGGCGGCGATCTCTTCGAACCAGGTGGTGTTCGGCGCGAGCCCGAAGTTCCAGCCCTCGGGCCTCAGGCTCGGCATCTCCTCGCGCGTGCGCGAGGGGGCGCTCTGCGTGGCGCCGAGGTAGTGCAGCTCGGCGAGCAGCGCGCTGCGACCCTCCTTGCCGGCCGGGTCCGAAGCCTCGCCGAACGCGAACGCCGTGGCGATCGCGATGCGCGAGCAGCCGGGAACGTGGCGCAGCACGACCCGCAGGCCGTTCGGCAGCGTGAAGCGCTCGAGCCGGCTGCTATCGGGGAGGACCTGGCCCTGGATGCCGGCGGCGGCGAAGGCGGGAACGAACAGGCTCGCGAAGGCGAGCAGCAGGATCGGACGTCTCACGGAGGCTCCTCGGCGGCGTGAACGGGGAACGATGACGGCGCGCGATTGTACGGCCTCGCCCCGCGCGACGGGAATCCCGGCGGACGGCGGCCGAGAGGAATTTACCCGCAGCGGACGAGCCCTCCGGTCGCGCCGGCCGCGCGCCGCGTTCTTGACCGCTCCCGGGGGCGTTCCTATTCTGCCGCGACCATGTCCGACGTCGACGAACGCGCGGTTCGACAACTGGTTCGCGAGGCGGTCGAGCGCGCTCTCGGCAGCCGCCCCGCCCCGGCGCCCACGCCTTCGGCGCCCCCGTCCGCGGGTGGCGCGCGCCGCGTCGCGCTCGGCTCGGACCACGGCGGCTACCCGCTCAAGGAAGTGCTCAAGCGCTACCTCGTGGACGAGCTCGGCTACGACGTCCACGACTGCGGCACCCACTCGTCGGAGGCCGTGGATTACCCCGACTTCGCCGCCGCCGTCGGCCGCGAGGTCGCTTCGGGGCGCTGCGTCCGCGGCATCGTCGTGGACGCGGCCGGCATCGGCTCGACGATGGCCGCGAACAAGATCGCCGGCGTGCGCTGTGCGCTCTGCCACGACGACGCGACCGCGACGAACGCGCGCGAGCACAACGACGCGAACGTGATGGCGCTCGGAGCGCGCGTCGTGAATCGCGGCCTCGCGACGCGCCTCGCCCGGCTGTTCCTGACCACTCCGTTCGGCGGCGGCCGCCACGAGCGCCGCGTGCAGAAGATCATGGCGCTCGAGCGAGCTCGAGGCGCGTGACGCATTCGCTCCGCGCGCGCCCCGAGAGGCCCGCGGAACCCACCCACGCCGGTCTCGCCCGAGGCCGGCGTTCGAATAGAGGCGCATGAAGCTCTCCCAGGCGGTCCTGAAGCGGCTCCCGAAGACCGACATCCACTGCCACCTCGACGGTTGCCTGCGCCCGCGTACGGTGCTCGAACTCGCGTCCGAACAGGGCGTCGAGCTGCCGACGACGAACCTCGCGAAGCTCGCGCACCTGCTGCGGGCCGGAAAGCGCACGCGAAACCTCGGCGACTACCTGAAGATCTTCGACATCACGCTCAGCGTGATGCAGCGGCGCGAGGCCCTGACCCGCGTTGCCTACGAACTCGTGGAGGACGCGGCCGAGGAGAACGTCCGCCACCTCGAGGTGCGCTTCGCCCCGGTGCTCCACCGCAAGAAGCGCCTCGCCTACGAAGCGATCATGGACGCCGTGATCGCGGGGTTGCAGCAGGCGGGGAAGAAGTTCGGCGTCAGCACGGGCGTGATCATCTGCGGCATCCGCTCCATGAGCCCGCGCACTTCGATGGAACTCGCCGAGCTGGCCGTCGCCTACAAGGGCCGCGGCGTGCTCGCCTTCGACCTCGCCGGACAGGAGCGCGACTACCCGGCCAAGGCGCACCGTGCGGCGTTCCAGCTGATCCTCAAGCGCAACATGAATTCGACGGTGCACGCGGGCGAGGCGTTCGGGCCGCAGAGCATCGGGCACGCGATCCACTACTGCGGCGCCCACCGCATCGGACACGGCACGCGGCTGCGCGAGGATCCGGACCTGATGCGCTACGTGAACGACCACCGCATCCCGCTCGAGGTGTGCCTGTCCTCGAACGTGCAGACGCGCGCGGTGCGCTCGATCCGCGAACATCCCTTCCACTTCTACTTCCAGCAGGGATTGCGGGTGACGCTCAATACCGACAACCGGCTCATGTCCGCGACCACGGTGACGGACGAACTCGCGCTGGCGGTGAAGGCGTTCCGGTTCAGCCCCTACGAACTCAAGAAGATCCTCATCAACGGCTTCAAGAGTTCCTTCCTGCCGTACCCGGACAAGGCCCGCATGCTGCGCTGGGTGACGCTCGAGATCGACCGCGTGTTCATGGAGGAGTTCCCGAGCCAGTACGACCGCGCCGCGACGGGGCTGTGAGACGCGGCTCGACTCAGGCGGCGCGCGAGGCGAGCGCGCGAATCTGCGCGAGGAACGCCGCGATGTCGGTCAGGGGCTTCGACGCGTAGCCGTCGGCGCCGCTCTGGGCGACCAGCCGCTCCGCGTCGCCGTGACGCGCGTGGGCGGTCACGAGGATCACCGGCACGTGCGCCGAGCGCGGATCCGCCTTGAGGAGGCGTGTCAGTTCGACGCCGTTCACCGGCCGCTCCTCCCAGAAGGTGTTCCCGAGCGCGACGTCCATGAGCACGACGTCCGCGAGACCGCTGGTCGCGCGATCGATCACGTCCTGGGCCGATTCCGTGACGTGGGCCTCGCCGGGCAGCCGCCGTTCCACGAGCGTTCGAAACAGCAGCGCGTTGACGCGATCGTCCTCGACGATGACCACGCGAATCACGCCGCCCTCCGCTCGGGCTCGACCTCGGTCGTCTCGCGACGCCGTGCGGCGGCGTGGCGCGAAAGGATCCGGGTGAGCCGATCGAGGTCGCCCGCGACCTCCGACTTGGAGACGATCTCGACCACGCCTTCACCGTGCAGGAGGCTCGATTCCTCGTCGCTGTGCGGATGCGGGGCGTTCGTCAGCACGACCGTGCGCAGCGAGTCCCCGAGTCCGAGCTTGCGGACTTCGCGCAGGACGTCGTAGCCGCTCGTGTTCGGCATCATGAGGTCGAGCAGCAGCAGGTCGAACCGGTTCGGATTCCGCCGCAACAGCTGCACGCACTCGGCGCCGTCGGTGATCGTCTCGACCACGAACTGATCCGACGGCAGCGTGCGCACGACCAGCGTCGCGATGGCGGGATCGTCGTCGACGAGCAGCACGCGCGTTCGGCCGCCCGGATTGCTCCGCACCAGCCGGCGCGCGCACTCGAGCAGCACCTCCGGACGGACCGGCTTCGCGAGTCGTTCGACGCCGTGGGCCGACGTGTGTGCTTCGATGACCTTGCGAAGCTCCTCCTCGTAACCGGTCAGGAACACGGCGGGGATCGGCCGCGCGTCCGACTCGCTCTCGAGCCGCTGCCACAGTTCCCAGCCGTTCTGGATCGTCGCCCCGTCCCCGACCGGGAGCGCGAAGTCGAGGATCGCGATGTCCGGGTTCACGCGGCGCGCGACCACGCGCCCCTGCTCGGCGGTGTTTGCCTCGACCGTGCGGAAGCCTTCGTCGTGCAGCACGCGCCGCACGAACGCGCGGAAGCGCGGGTCGTCCTCGACGAGCAGCGCGAGCGGTCCGCGTTCCGGCCCCGAGATCTGGCCGTCGGCCGGCTCGATCGCCGCCTCGGTCAGGTCGGGTTCGCTCCAGCGCGGCAGCGCGACGGTCAAGGTCGCCCCGCGGCCCGCGCCCTCGCTGCGAGCCGTGATGAGGCCGCCCATGTTGTGCACGAGTCCGCGCGAGATCGCGAGGCCGAGACCCGTGCCGCCGTGCTTGCGCGTCGCGCTCGCGTCCAGCTGCACGAACTTCTCGAAGATCAGTTCGAGCTTGTCGGGCGCGATGCCGATCCCGCTGTCCTCGACGTCGATGCGCACGTGTCCACGCTCGGTCGGCGCGCTCGCCCGCACCCGAACGAAGCCGCTCGTCGTGAACTTGACGCTGTTGCCGACCAGGTTGACGAGCACCTGCTTGAACTTGAGCGCATCCGCGCGCACTTCGAGCGGTACGTCCGAGTCCATGTGGAACGAGAGCTCGAGTCCCTTCTCGCGCGCGGGCGGACTCGTGATCGTCGCGACCTCCTCGAACATCTGCCGCACGCTCACGCGTTCCGTGCGCAGCGACGCGCGGCCCGCTTCGATCCGCGCGATGTCGAGGACGTCGTTGATGAGCGCGAGCAGGTGGCGCGAACAGCCCAGCGCCTGCTCGATGAACTCGCGCTCCTCGGCCGGGGACGTGCACGCGCCGTCCAGCACGAGCTGGAGGAATCCCATCATGCCGTTCAGCGGCGTGCGCAGTTCGTGGGACGTGTTCGCGAGGAACTCGCTCTTGAGGCGCGACGCCTCCTCGAGCCGGACGTTCGCCTCCTCGAGCCGGCGATTCGCGGCCGCGAGCCGGGCCTGGCTCTCCTGGAGCAGGCGACCGCGTTCCTCCGCCGTGGCCGTGCGATGCGCCTCGCGCAGGATGCGGCGCGACAGGTAGGCGACCGCGAGCAACTGCACCATCAGCGTGAGCAGCGCTCCGCCGATGGCGAGCGCCGAGTTGGAATCGGCGGCGCGAACGCACGCCTCGCGGCCCGCGCGTGATGCCGTCGTCACGTCGTCGAACGCCGGATCCACGTCCGACTCGTCCCACTCCCGGGCCGCCTCGGCGTCGCCAGCACGAAGGAGTTCGATTTCCTGGTTCACGGCGGTCACGTAGCGACGGAAGCGGTCCGACAGCGCAGCGGTCTCCTCGCGCGCGGAGCGACCGCGTTCCAGCCGGTCGAGCCGCTGCCGGGCGTCGGCGCGCGTCCGCGCGATCTCCTCGTCGAGTTCGTCGTTCGTCGAGCGGGCGGCGGCGATCTGCCATTCCAGCGCGTCGAGACGGTTCAGCGTGGCTTCGAATTCGACGAACTCGCTCTCGGCCTTGCGAGCGCGCAGGGCAAGCCCCTGCAGCGAGCCGAACACGATCGTTCCCGCGGCGACGCTCCCGACGAGAGCGATGACCAGCGCGCGCGGCGAGCGCCCGCGAACGGGCTCGGTCGCGACTGCCGTGACGGCGCTGCTGCCGACAGCCGCTGCGGCGGCCGTCGGCCCCGTGGTCGCCTCCATGCTCCCTCCCTCCGCCTCGGTTCCGATCGCGACGACGGCGTTATCGACTCCCGGTCAAGCCGGCTGAAGCGCGAATGCCCCGGTCCCTGAATCGTCTCAAGTCCTCGCCCTGCGGTCCGATGACACCCGCGGGCCGGGACTCGGCCGTCGGGTTTCGTCCAGGGAGAGGAGACCGCCATGCGTGCGTCGGTCGTTACCGCGTGGATCGTGCTGTCGTTGGGGCTCGGAGTGGTGGATGCACGGTCCGCCGGCCTGCCGGAGAACGGCGAGGATGTCGAGGCGGTCGAGCCGCTCGCCATCGAGGAGACCGTGCCGACCGAACGCGGCCACTGGGCCGTTCGCGTGCAATCCGACCTGCCGCTGCGCGCGGCCGACGGCGTCGAAGAACGTGTCGCGTCGCAGGGCGGAAAGGTCTACATCGGATTGCGGCGGGGCGTGAGCGCCGAGATCGGCCTGCCGTTCGTCTCGAACCGCACCGCCGGCGAGACGCGCAGCGGCTTCGGCGGACTCGGGCTCGGACTCAAGGCGCAACTGCCGTTCGAGGCGCCCGTCGTCGTGCGCGGGGAAGTTCAGTTGCCGGCGAGCGAGGAAGCGTTCGGCGAGTCGTCGGCCGAGTTCGAAGTCGCGGCCGCGACGCTCGTCCGCTCGGGCGCCTGGACGCTGCAGGGCGGACCGGGCTACTCCGTGCTCGAGGACGGCTCGGAGCGCAACGTGTTCGTCGAGTCGTCCCTCGCCGCGGCGTTCGGTGAACGCTGGCACGCGCTGCTCGAAGTGATCGCGCTGCGCGAACTGGAGACCCAGACGAACTCGCTGGCGGTCGGTCCGGGCGTGCGCGCGGGCTTCGCCGGCAACTGGTCGCTCGCAGCCGGCGTCCTGTCGCGACACGTCGAATCGGCTCACGACTGGCGTGCGCTGCTGCAAGTGCAGCGCGACTTCTAGCGAAACTAGTTTCGCTCCGGCGAACACGCCGGGATCGAGCCGAAGGGTGGCGGTGTTCCCTGCGGACGCCGCACGCCGCCGAACCGCCGTACTTCCTGTGAAGAGGGAATTTAGTGCGCGCGTGCGCTTGACCATCACGCCGCGCGCCGCTTAGGGTGCCGGTCCACCTTCCGCACGGAAAGCCGCGCCCCGAACATGCACAGGAATTCGGCTCTTCTCATCCTCCTCACGCTTCTCGGCTGCGTGCTCGCCCTGTCCGCTCACGCGCAGGACAAGGGCGCCATTTCGGGCCGTGTCATGGACAAGCGCACGGGGCACGCGATTCCGTTCGCGAGCGTCAACGTGCCGGAAGCAAAGCGGGGTGGCCTGACCGACTCCGAAGGCCAGTACCTGATTCCGGGACTTCCGGCCGGTACGTACACCGTGAGGGTGCAGTTCCTCGGTTACTCCAACGAGGAGCGCGCCGGTGTCGTCGTTGCGCCGGGCAAGCCGACGGTCCTGAACTTCCAGCTCAACGAGATCGTCGTCACGCAGGTCAAGGAAGTGCAGGTCACGGCGGAACGCCGGCTCGTGGACGTGAAGCAGAGCGCCACGATCCGCAGCGTCAACGCGAACGAGATCCGCAACCTGCCGGTGCAGACGATCGGCGACGTGCTCCAGCAGCAGGCGGGCATCAGCACGGACGCGGACCAGATCCACGTGCGCGGCGGGCGCGCCGACGAAACGATCTTCGTCGTGAACGGCGTCACGAACCGCGACCTCGTCACCGGACAGTCCACGGCCGGCCAGCTCAACGCCCGCTCGGTGTCCGAGGTGAACGTCGCGACCGGCGCGTTCGACGTGCGTTACGGAAACGCGCTCTCGGGCGTGGTCGAGATCAAGCTCAAGGAAGGCAGCGACAAGTTCGAGGGCGGACTCACGACGACCGGCGGGTCCTACGGCGGACGCGCGTTCCAGCTCGTCGCCGGCGGACCGGTCTCGAAGCGGCACAAGGTGAACGCGATCCTCGACGTGAACGGGACGTTCTCGGAGACGCGCTTCAGCTACCTCGGCACGGATCACCAGAAGGCGCTCAACTCGGTGTTCGACACGCCGGTGCGCGATCCGCTCCGCTCGAGCTACGAAGACAGCTTCTTCGGCGAGAAGTTCACGTACCCGGACTGGATCGCGCCCTCGCAGGACAACCGCTGGGACGCGCGCTTCGGCCTGACGTGGAAGCCGAACTCGACCGACAAGTGGAACTTGACGACGCGCAAGAGCATCGCGATCGACCAGGGCTTCAGCCGCACGTTCATCAACGCCTCGGGCGACCTCGGCGATCCGGCCTACCCGTGGATCTGGGCGCACCGGATCGACCACGCGAACACGATCTTCGAGGACAACGTCCAGTTCAATTTCGAGTGGCGCCGCACGCTCGGCATCACGGGCTACACCGACTTCCAGATCTCCCGCTACTACTACGCGCAGCGCCAGGACGTGCTCGGCAAGCATTGGAGCGAGTACGAAGAGCCGTACGACCCGGGTCTCGCGGACTCGACGAAGTGGCGCGACTACTTCCTCGACTCGGGCGACGACAACACGTGGCAGGACCGGCGCACGAACTCGTGGGGCATGCAGTGGGGCTACGTGCAGCGCTTCAAGCCGCACGAGCTCGAACTCGGCATCGAGCACCAGTTCCAGGACGTGCAGTTCGTCACGATCGAGGACCCGTGGGTCGGCGACACCGACGGCCTCGGCGGCTCGCACGACATCTGGAAGGTGCGCCCGTGGGTCGGCGACCTGTACCTCCGCGATCGTCTCGAGTTCGAGGGCTTCGTCGCGAACTTCGGCGTGCGCGCGGATTACTGGTTCCTCGGGCGCGAGGCCGAGCGCGCGGTCGCGGACACGTCGAACGACAACATCACGGTCGACACGCGCAACCAGTTCTTCAACGACACGTTCTCGTTCTTCGGCCGCCGCTACAAGGTGAAGTTCTCGCCGCGCGTGTCGGTCTCGTTCCCGATCACCGAGAACAGCAACTTCTTCTTCAACTACGGGCAGTACACGCAGAATCCGTCGTACCGCTACGTGTACTCGAAGCTCACGTCGATCTCGAGCGAGTCGTTCCCGCTGCTCGGGAACCCGAACCTGAACCCGCAGGTGTCGGTGAACTACGAGGTCGGCGCGCGCCACCAGTTCCTCGAGAAGGCGGCGATCAACGCGAGCGTGTTCGTGAAGGACGTCTACGACTACCCGGTCGCGACGACGTTCAAGCGCCAGTCGGGCACCGACCTCTCGGACGTGCTCGTGTACCTGAACGGCCACTTCGCGCGCTCGAAGGGCATCGAGATCGAGCTCGAGAAGCGCCGCAGCCACAACTGGTCCGGCAAGATCACGTACACGTTCCAGCAGACGAAGGGGAAGAGCAGCGATCCGGCCGAGGCGAAGGTCATCCAGGAAGGCGGCGGCGACGCGTCCGAGACGCGCCTGAGCGAGACGTTCGTGCGCTGGAACCGCCCGCACAAGGTGTCCGCGAGCGTCGACGTGCGCTTCGACGACAAGGGCCCGCGCTTCGTGAAGCAGACCGGCTTCAACCTGTTCGTGCAGGGCACGTCGGGCCGCGCGTTCACGCCGGCGACGAACGCGTTCGGCCAGTCCGCCGAGCCCTACTCGAAGAACGCGCCCTTCCAGGTCACGGCCGATCTCAAGGTGAACCGCTGGTTCCGCATGGGCGGCCGCCGGCTCGACCTGAGCCTCGCGGGCACGAACGTCTTCAACAATTTCCTGATCAACCGCGTGGACCGGCAGACCGGCGAAGGCCGCATCGCGGGCGTCGGCGAGTACTCGCGCGACCAGTACGTGTCGGACAGCGCCTGGCGTTACGCGCTCCAGAGCCAGGTGGACGATCCGTCGAACTACGGCCCCGGCGCCCAGTGGAGGATGTCGCTCGACTATGACTTCTGAGCGCCGCTTCGTCCGCGCCGCCGCCGCGCTGTTCGCGACCGCTCTCGCGTGCGCCGCCGCCACGCCCGCGCGCGCGCAGTTCACGCTCGGCGACCAGCGCGCCGGCACGTCCTCGGCGTCGTTCCTGCGCATCGGCATCGGTGCGCGAGCGACGGCGCTCGGCGAGTCGTTCGTCGCCGTCGCGAACGATCCGAGCGCGATCTACTGGAATCCCGCCGGCCTCGGTTCGCTGCTCCGGCAGGAGGTCGCGATCTCGCACGCGTCCTGGCCGGGCGACGTGAACTACGAGCACGTCACGTACGTGCTGCCCGTGAAGCGGCTCGGCGGCTCGGTCGCGCTGCAGGCGGGCGCGCTCTCGACCGAGCTCGACGAGACGACCGAGTTCCTGCCGTACGGCACCGGCCGCTCGTTCGTCTATTCGGACTTCGTCGCCGGGGCGGCCTACGCGCGGCGCTGGACGGACAAGCTGCTCGTCGGCGCCGGCCTCAAGTTCGTGCGCGAGGACCTCGGCTCCGACATCGGCGGCCCGGTCTCGAACACCGTCATGCTCGACGTCGGCGGCATCTACTACCTCGGGCTCGGCAGCGTGCGCGTCGCCGTGGCGCTGTCGAACTTCGGCTCCGAGATCAAGCCCGGCGGCGAGTTCGTCTCGCCGATCACGGGCGAGGTGCGCAGCTACGACGGTTTCGACCCGCCGACCGTGTTCCGCTACGGCGTCGCGTTCGAGCCGATCGAGAACGCGAACCAGCGGCTCACGTCGGCGTTCGAGTTCAACCTGCCCGCGGACAACTCGCAGGTCGCGAAGGCCGGACTCGAGTGGACGTGGCACCAGCGGCTCGCGCTCAGGAGCGGCTACAACTTCAACGCCGACGCGCTCAAGTTCTCGGCCGGCGCGGGACTCTTCACCGAGATCGGCACGACGAAGGCCACCGTGGACTACGCCTACACGACCGCTTCGACGCTCGGTTCGGTGAACCGCGTGTCGCTCGGGATCCGCTTCTGAGCCCCGCATGACGACGACCCCGCGCCACTGGCTCCGACTCGCCGCCGCTCTCGGCGCGTTCGCGCTGCTCGCGTCGCTCGCGGGCTGCGGCTCGGAATTCCCGCTCCCGACCGAGAACCGCAACCGCTCGATTCCGCCGGACGGCAGCTATCAGCGGCTCGCGACCTGGACGAGCCTTCCCGGCGTCGTGGACCTCGCGCTCGTGCCGCGCGGCCAGCTCGACCAGCTCTACTTCGTGTTCAACTACGGCGGCGCGGGCACGACGCCGCGCGGCGAAGTGTGGGAGTACCTGCTCGTGCGCCCCGAGCGGATCTCGCAGCGGCCCTTCAACGGGCTCTTCAATCCGATCGGCATCGCCTCCGGCAACAACCGGCTCTGGGTGCTCGACCTCGGCGACTCCTGCCTCGCGCGCCAGAACCCGGTGACGGGCCAGTGCAACGACACGACGGGCGGCTGGAGGAACGCGATCAGCCACCTCGAGCTGTACTGGTGGGTGCGCGGTTACCTGCTCATCGCGGGCGATCCGGTCGTGAGCTTCACCGACACGAGCCTCGCGACCGTGACGGGCATCGCGTCCGACGAGCTGAACAACGTGTACATCGCGGGATCGCGGATTCGCTTCATCCCGGATCAGGAAGACCCGCGCCTGCGCGTGAAGCTGCTCGAGTACGGCGTGTTCAAGTACTCGCCCGGCCTGCGCCCCGACGGCAAGACCGACCTCACCGTGCTTCCGGCCGGGACGTGGCACCGCGACACGACGTTCCAGGTCACGCAGGGTACGGGCAGCGGCTCGGCGATCGACCCGCGCGGCATCTTCTGGGGCAACGCCTCCGGGGCCCACCGGATCTACGTCAGCGACTTCGGGAACAACCAGATCAAGAAGACGTTCGACCAGGGCGTCTCTCCCGGCGAGATCGCGTTCGACGCCAACGACTCGGGCACGGCGCTCGAGGGTCCGGTCGACGTGACGGCCGATCCGCTCGGCTACATCTACAGCGTCGACAGCGGCAGCAAGCGCATCCTGCGCTTCGACGCCTTCGGCACCTACCAGCAGATCGTGAACACCGAGGGCGACGCGCTCGTGCGCCCGGTCGCGGTCGCGGCCGACGACTCGCTGTGCTACGTCGCCGACCCCGGCGGCGCGCGCGTCATCCGCTACAAGAGGCGCCAGTGATGCTCCGATCGCTCGTCCACGGTTTCCGCCCGCTCGCAGCGCTCGCGCTCGCGCTCCCGGTCGCACTCCTTCCGTGCGCGGCCGCTGCCGACTCGAACGGCGACCGCCCGATCGACCGCGAACCGAGCCGCGTCGCGCTCCCGGCGTCCGCAACGGCCGTGCAGGCCGACTCGGCGTTCGCGATCTACGTGACGAACAACAACCTCGTCGCGATGACCGTGTCGAACTACGGGTTCCTCGGGAACAACTTCAGCTCGCGCGACGCGTCGCTCGTCTACCCATCGGGCGCCGCGCATGCCTACGAACACATGGTGCGCGGCGGCATCTGGGTGGGCGCGCAGGCGCAGGACGTGAACGGGCTCTTCACCGGCGTCGTCACGGCGACGACCGACGGCAACCAGGGCAGCGCGGGGAACGGCGCGACCGAATGGACGCCGATCGGCACGTCGATCGTGCAGCGCTCGATCCTTCCGAACAGCCCCTACTACACGACCGCCGCGGTGAGCGAGCAGGACCTGATCTCGAAGTTCGACGACCGCGTCGTGCGTCGCGCCGCGCAGAACGCCGAGAACCACCGCCCGATCGGCGTCGAAGTGACCCAGGAGACGTACTCGTGGTCGTTCTCGGAGTACGCGAACTGCGTCATCCTCCACTACACGCTGCGCAACAAGGGCCCGTTGATGCAGAACGTGTGGGTCGGCTTCTACAACGAGTTCGCGAGCGGCGACAAGACGCTCTACACCGACCGCAACATCTGGCCCCCGAGCAGCACGGGCAGCGTCGTCGGCGGATGGTTCAACAAGAAGTGGATCGAGTACGACGAGGCCGACCGGCTCTATCGCGAACACTATTGCGCGTCGCTGCCGATTCCGGACGGGTGCGGCATCTCGATCGCGCCGTACTGGATCGGCGTGCGCGTGCTCGGCGTGCACGGGCTCGCCGAGGACACGACCACGAAGCGCATCTCGCTGACCGCGTGGAGCTGGGATCCGTCGAGCACGTTGCGCGACCAGGATGCCGAGCGCTACGCGATCATGAGCTCCGGACTGCCCTCGGTGCCGGCGGGCGACACGCTGCTGCCGGGCACGGGCGACCCGGTCTCGGTGCTCGCGATCGGGCCGTTCCCGCTGCTCTACACGGACAGCACGGTCGTCGTGGATTTCGCGATCGTGGGCGGCGCCGAGATCGCGGACATCCGCGAGCACTCGCGTTTCGCGCAGCGCGCCTTCGACCGCGGGTACATCATCCCGATCCCGCCGCCTTCGCCGCGCTTCAAGACAGTCGCGCGCGACGGCGCGATCGACTTCTACTGGGACGACTCGCCCGAGTTCGCGGAGGACCCCACCAGCCCGCAGACGCGGGATTGGGAGGGCTATCGCGTCTACGTCGGCGACGCCCCGCTCGAGATGCACCGCGTCGCGCAGTTCGACAATCCGAACGCGCCGGGGGACACGACCGGCTTCAACACGGGCGTCCAGCCCGTGCGATTGAATCCACCCGTGACGATCGACGGCGTCACGTACCAGTACAAGCACACGGTCGCCTCGCTGAGGAACGGCTTCAAGTACTTCTGCGCCGTGACGTCCTACGACCTGGGCAACACCGAGGTCGAGTCGCTCGAGAGCAGCACCGCGCAGAACGTGCTCATGACGATCCCGGGTCCGGCGCCCGGAGAGCGGCCGTCGAGCAAGGTCAGCGTGTTCCCGAATCCGTACCGGGTCGAGGCCGCGTGGGACGTCGGCCGCGGCGTGCGGGACCACTACCTGTGGTTCACGAACCTGCCGAAGCAGTGCACGATCCGCATCTTCACGCTCGCCGGCGACCAGATCTTCGAGACGAAGTTCGACGGCGACACGTACCGCGGCGAGGGCTCGCGCGGCATCTACGACCCCAAGGTGCCCGTCGTTCCGCACGCGCCGGTGCTCTCGGGCACGACCTACGGCTGGAACCTCATCACCGACCAGGGGCAGGCGGTCGCGACCGGGCTCTACCTGTTCACGGTCGAGGACGCCTCGGGCAACTCCACGGTGGGCAAGTTCCTCATCGTGAAGTCGGATCGGGAGGAATTCTGAGATGAACCTCCCGCGCACGATCCGGAAGCCCTGGCGTGCGGCGCTCGCGTTCGCCGCACTCGCGCTGCTGGTCGTCGCCGGCGGCTGCGCCAAGGCGAAGGGCGTCCTCGTCCCGAACGTCGCCCCGCAGACGTTCCTGTTCGTGGACGGCCCGGTGGACACGGTCAATCACCGCGTCCACCTGTACTGGTACGGGAGCGATCCCGACGGGCGGGTCGTCGCGTTCGACCTCCGCATGTTCAACTCGCAGCTGCCGACGGACACGAACTGGACGCGCGTCGCCGCGAACGCGAATTCGGGCTTCGATTCGCTCTTCACCGTGTTCTCGCCGACGGGCTTCGAGAACCTGCGCTTCGAAGTGCGCGCCGTGGACAACACCGGCACCGTGGACGCGAGCCCCGCGATCAACACGTTCGCGCTCACGAACAAGGCTCCGATCGCGACGATCGGCGCGTACCCCGCGCTCAACGACTCGACGTTCGGGTCGCTCACGTTCTCGTGGATCGGCGACGATCCGGACGGCGACGGCGAGCAACTGCGCTTCCGCATCTGGCTCGACGGGAACCTCGCGAACTACGACTCGACGACCGGCCGGACGTTCACGATTCCCAGCGCGCGCTTCCTGCAGAACGGCACGTTCGCGAGCGGCTATCGCACGCTCTACATCCAGGCCGTGGACGACGGCGGCCGAACCGGTCCGGTCGACAGCACGCGCTGGTTCGTGCGCGCGCCGGCGTCCGTCCTGACCGGCAACAAGGGCCGGATGCTGCTGATCGACGACGTGCCGTCGACCTACAACAACAACTTCACGATCGACACGCTCTACTCGAACACGCTGACCCGCAATCTTCCGGCCGGCTCGTTCAGCATCCTGCGGCTCGCGGTGACGCAGCCGTTCCGATCGGCCGCCGACCTCGAGCAGACGATGAAGCAGTTCGACGCCGTGGTCTGGTACCGCGCGGACCAGGATCCGTATCCGCCCTCCGGCACGCCGGCGGGGGTGCAGGTGCTCGACAACTACGAAGACGCGATCGGCAGCTACCTCGACTCGGGCGGCCGGTTCTTCCTCGAGTGCATGAAGGCGGTGCAGGGCCCGGCAACGAGCCTCGACAACGAGGTGCGCGGGCCCCTGAGCGAGAACTTCATGCGGCGCTACCTCGACTCGGACAGCCTGCGCACGCACTGGGACGCGACGCTCGGCGACGTCACCGTGACGTGGGGCAACGCGAACCTCGGGGTCTTCCGCAGCGTCGTCTACGCGGACAGCCTTCGCGCCTCGCAGCTGCTCGCGCCGCGCATCCGGGCGTTCGCCGTGCGCGACACGAACCACGTCATCCTGTGGGCGCTCCCCGGCACGCTGACGCCCGCGAACGTCGAGCGGCTGCCGGTGGCGGTCATGGCGCCGATTCCCGGCGGCGGGAAGATGGGCCTCACGAGCTATCCGCTCCGCTTCGGGAGCCCGACGTACTCCTCGCTCGCCCGACTCCTCGCGAAGATCCTCTTCCATCCCACCCAGGGGCTCATGGCCCCCTGAGGGCGTCCGCGGGGCCGAGCGTTCGGCTCCGCGCGCGCCGCGCCGGGACGATCCTGGCCGCCGGCCGTCCCGAACGGCCCGGTGGCGCTCCAGCGCCGCCGTTGACCGCCCGGATACGCGCCTGCAAACCCTTCGTAGTCTTGGAATTCGTTGGACCCGCGCGCGTCCCCTGATAGAATGTTCGCGGCTCGAAAAGTCTCCAACTTCCCCCGAAGTCATCCGTCGCAGGGCCGGCCTCAGACGGCCCTGTATCGGGCTATCGAAGGAGGCCATCGCCCGAACACCGACGCTGACCCCCGCCGATCCTGTTCACCCCTGACCCGCAACAGAGGGATGCAACGATGAAGAAACTCACCACGCTTCTCGGCGTCGCGATCCTCATGAGCATCGCTGGCGCGGGGTTCGCCGCGGACAAGTACCCGCCCGGACCCGCCTACCGCACCTGCCCGGACACGCTGACGATCTTCGACCTCCAGCAGGCGGATACGACGATCGCGCCGTGCCATCCGGCCGTGCTCGACACCGTGCTGGGCATTCGCGGCATCGTGATCGGCTTCGACGCGAAGCCCACGGGCTTCGCCTTCTACATCCAGCAGCCGGCCGGCGGTCCCTACACGGGCATCGACGTCTTCACCGGCTCCACGAACTACGGCCCGAGCACTCCGCTCAACCTGCAGCTCGGTGACGACGTCGTCGTCTACGGCCGCACGCAGGAATTCCCGGCCGTGAACGGCGAGTCCGAAATCGAGGGCTACGACGGCGTGCAGGGCACCCCGGACCTGACCATTCGCCGCATCAGCACGGGCAATGCGCTTCCGCCGTACTTCATCAGCTCGAACCCGAACGACATCAACTGGATTCCGGGCGCGTCGGGCAACCAGGGCGAGAAGTACGAAGGCTGCCTCGTCCGCATGCGCGGACCATTCGTCGTGCGCCGCATCAACACGTCCGGAACGCTCGCGGGTCTGCCGGCGAACATGTTCTTGATGACGACGCCGACGGGCACGGACTCGATCTGCGTCGACGGCACGACGCTCACGACGATCGCGCCTCCGGCGGTCGGCACGACCGTGGATTCGATTCAGGGCATTCCGAACCAGCGCACGTCGGGCCCGGTCAACTCGTACCGGATCCAGATTCGTGACGGCAACGACCTGTTCCTCGCGGTGCCGCCGAACCTGGTCGACGCGTACCCGATCGAGGACAACCAGCTCCGCCTCGTGTTCGACCGCAACGTGAACGTCGCGACGGCCGAGAACGAGATCAACTACTCGCTCGGTTCGGCGATCGATGGCTCGACCGTGGATCTCGCGACCGTGGACGGCGGCGCCGGCCGGAACGTCACGTTGACGATCACGAGCGCGCGCACGGACGGCGACTTCGAGAGCGTCACGGCCGCGAACATCTCCTCGGCCACGTGCCCGACGTGCCTCATGGGCTCGCAGCAGCGCAACTTCGTGAACGGCGTCATGCCGATCGCGATGGTGCAGGCCGCCGATCCCTCGATGCTGCCGCTGTTCGACGACCGCTCGCTGTACGCCGGCACGGGCACCGCTCCGGGCACGAAGTTCACGACCCGCGGCGTGTGCACGGGCATCTACGGAGCGCTCTACTACATCCAGACGGAAGGCTCGGGGGCTCCCGCGGGCCCGCTGCGCTCCGGCATCTCGATCTTCGCGCCGTCGGCTCCGCTGATCGTCGGTCACAAGTACCGCGTCACGGGCCAGGTGCAGGAGTTCGATCGCGAGTCCGAGATCGTCAGCACCGTGGACATCACGGACGAGGGCCTCGGCTCGGTGAACCCGCCGCTGCTCGGCGACCTGTCGGTGATCACGGACACGACGCAGAACGTGGCGGACGACCTCACGGGCGAGGATTACGAAGGCATGCTCGTGAAGCTCGACCACGTCCGCATCACCGAGAACCGCACGGTCGGCCAGAGCTGGTTCGTCACCGGTCACCGCGAGTTCGGCACGGACACGCTGCTCGTCAGCAACCTGAACGGCGTCCTCAACGCCTACGACTCGCCCGACTCGGCGTCCATCATGGACATCGTCGGTGTCGTGCACTACGCGGCTGGCATCTTCCGCGTGTGCCCGCGCAGCGCGGCGGACATCACGGACTACGGCGTGCTGGCCGGCGTCGAAGAGGGCACCCTGAGCCTCGCGCTCAAGGTCAGCCCGAACCCGGCGCGCATCGCGAACGTCACGTTCGCGCTGCCGAAGAAGGGCGTCGTGGACATCTCGGTGTTCGACCTCTCGGGCCGCAAGATCAACACGATCGCGAAGGGCTCGTTCGATCCGGGCACGCACTCGCGCCGCTGGGACGGCACGGACGCGGCCGGCAACCGGGTGCCCGCGGGCGTGTACTTCTACTCGTACAAGGTCGGCGGACAGGAGCTGAAGACGCGCAGCGTCATCCTCAACTGACCGAACAATTCGCGAACGGCCGGAGCTCTTCGGAGCTACGGCCGTTTCGTCTGCCCTTGCGCGCGCCTATACTGCGCCGCGCCCGCGCGGCGTCCGTCGCGCGAGCACCGATCCCTGACGCCGGAGAGCCCATGACGACGCCCGCCGCGGGCAGCGCCCGCACGGTCCGCGACTCCGCGACCGAGATGACACAGCTCGTGCTGCCGAACGACGCGAACGTGCACGGCAGCGTGCTCGGCGGCACGGTGATGCACTGGATCGACCTCGCCGCCGCCGTCGTCGCGAACCGCCATTGCCGCAGGCCCGTCGTCACCGCCGCGTTCGACGAGATGTCGTTCCTCGCGCCGATCCAGGTCGGCCAGCTCGCGGCGATCCGCGCGCGCATCACGCTCGTGGACAAGAGCTCGATGGAGATCCGCGTGGACGTCGAGTCCGAGGACCTGCTCACGGGCGAGCGCCGCCACACGGCGACCGCGTTCGTGACGTTCGTGGCACTCGACCCCGTGACGCGCCGGCCGACCTCGGTGCCGGCCCTGACGCTGGATTCCGACGACGAGCGGGCCGAGAACGCTGCCGCACAGGAGCGGCGGCGGCTCCGGCTCGAACGCCGCGTCCGCACGCGCCCCTAGCGCGACGCCGCGTGCAGTTCCGCGCCTCGCACGGGCCGCGGCGCCGGCGACGTCCGGGGCCCGCCCCGGATGCGGCCGCGGGCGCGATTTCGCTATAGTGCCGCGGTTCCGTCGGTGGGGGGCTCCGATCCTCCCGTGCGGCCCGGCTCCGGCCGGCCCCGGCGGCCCCGACCTTTCCAGCGCGCCGCGCGACGGCGATTCCGGAGGACTGGCTGATGCCGATTTCGATCGTGGTTCCGCAGCTCGGCGAGAGCGTCGCGGAGGGGACCGTCTCCAAGTGGCTCAAGCAGCCGGGTGATCGAGTCCGCAAGGAAGAGCCGCTGGTCGAGATCCAGACGGACAAGATCAACGTGGAGATCCCGTCGCCGGCCGAAGGCACGCTCGCCGCGATCCTGGTCAAAGAGGGCACGACCGTGCTCGTCGGCACGGAGATCGGCCAGCTCTCGGGCGGCGACGAAGCCGCGGCGCCCCCGAAGGCCGCGCCCGCAGCCGCGAGCGTCGCGGCGTCGAGCGCGGCGGCCGCGCCGCCTCCCGCGGACGCGGCGCCGGTCGCCGTGGCGGCCGCACCGGTCGCGAACGGCGGCGGAGCGATCGCCGGCGTGAACGAGCGCAACCTGTCGCCCGCGGTGCGGAAGCTCGTGCGCGAGCGCAACGTGTCGGCCGCCGAACTCGCCTCGATCGCGGGCTCGGGCGTCGCCGGCCGCGTGACGCGCGACGACCTGCTCGACTACCTCGGGCGCCGCGGGGCGGCTCCGGCCGCAGCCGCTCCTGCCGCTGCCGCCGCGATGGCGCCCGCCGCCGTGTCCGCGCCGCTGCCGAGCTTCATGCGTGCGAACGTCGCGGCCGCCGCGAGCGGACCGCGCACCGAGGTCGTCCCGTTCACCAAGGTGCGCAAGCTCATCGCCGAGAACATGGTGAAGGCCAAGCACACGGCCGCCCACACGCACTGCTTCGACGAAGTCGACATGAGCGCGATCGTGGCGCTCAAGAAGGAGTGGGGGCCGAAGCTCGAGGCGCAGGGCGTGAAGCTCACGTACATGCCGTTCTTCATCAAGGCGTGCGTGCTCGCGCTTCGGGAATTCCCGTGGGTGAACGGCGAGGTGCAGGGCGACACGCTCGTGCTCAAGAAGTACTACAACATCGGACTCGCGGTCGGCCGCGACGAGAAGGGCCTCATCGTGCCGAACGTGAAGGACTGCGACCGCAAGAACCTCGCGCAGATCGCCGCCGACGTGAACGACATCGCCGCGCGCGCGCGCGCGGACCGGCTCAAGCCCGACGACATCCAGGACGGCACGTTTAGCATCACGAACGCCGGCGTCTACGGCGCGATCAACTCGTCGCCCGTGATCAACGTGCCCGAGGTCGCGATCCTCGGCGTGCACAAGATCGTCGAGCGGCCCGTCATCAAGGACGGCCAGATCGTCGCGCGTCCCATGATGAACGCCTCGATCGGCTTCGATCACCGCGTCATCGACGGCGAGCTGGCGGTGAAGTTCCTGCGCCGCGTCTGCGAGCTGCTCGAACGTCCCGAACTGCTCTGGTTCTACGCCTAGGGGAAAGGCTGCGCAGGGCCGCGCGCGTCAACGCATGAACACGCTGTTCGCATCGGCTCTCGGGCCCACGCCCTACGCCGCCGGCGTCGCGCTGCAGGAAGCGCTCGTGCGCGCGCGCGCCGCGGACGAGACGGGCGACTGGCTGCTGTTCCCGGACCATCCGCCCGTGCTCACGGTCGGGCGCGGGGCGGGCGGCGCCGGCCTGATCGCGAGCCGCGACGAGCTGGCGCGCCGCGGCATCGAGCTCTACGAGGCGAGCCGCGGCGGCGACATCACGTGGCATGGGCCGGGGCAGCTCGTGGCGTACCCGATCGTGCATCTCGCACGCTGCGGGCGGGATCTCCACGCGTTCCTGCGTCATCTCGAAGGCTCCGTCATCGAAACCGTCCGTCACTGGGGCGTCGCCGGGGAACGCGTTGCCGGCCGCACCGGGGTGTGGGTGGGCGGCGACAAGCTCGCTTCGCTGGGAATCGCCGTGCGGCGCTGGGTCAGCTATCATGGCGCCGCGCTCAACGTCGATCCTGACCTCGGGGACTTCCGTCTCATCCATCCCTGCGGTCTGGAGGGGGTCCGCATGACCTCCCTCGCCGAGCTGCTCGGGTCGTCGGCGCCGTCCCTCGAGGCCGTTCGGGACCGTTTCACCGCGGAATTCGCGGCTCGCCTGGGCTACGACCGGGTCGAGTGGCGGAGTCCGGAATTCGCGAAGACCGTCGCCGCGTGAGCGGCGCCGAGGCCGAATACAGAGGAGATCGCAGCGCATGATCGAAGTGACCGAAGTCGCGAGCCGCAAGCTGACCGAGATCATCGGGCAGCAGCAGGATCCCGTGTACGGACTGCGCGTCCACGTCTTCCCGGGAGGCTGCTCGGGCTACTCGTACGGCATGTCGCTCGCTCCGGCGCGCGAGGACGGCGACTGGGAAGGCTCGTTCGGCGGCGTGAAGGTGCTCGTGGATCCGCAGAGCATGGTGCTGCTCGAGGGCGCGAAGATCGACTACCTCGAGACCGTGCAGTCGTCGGGCTTCACGATCACGAACCCGAACGCGGTCAAGTCGTGCGGCTGCGGCAAGTCGTTCACCTCGCAGGAAGGCTCCGAGGAATCGGCGCACGAGCACGCGCACGGCGGCGGCTGCGGTTGCGGCGGCGGCGGCTGCGGGTGCGGGGGACACTGAACCCGGCATGGAGCACCGCACTCACTCTCCGGTACGGCTCACGCTCTTCAGCGTGGACGAGGCGAATCGCGTCGCGAACGAGATCCGTCCCGACCTCCAGCGGCTCGCCCGCATGAAGCTCGACCTCGACCGCGTCGCATCGCGGCTCGAGGTGCTGAAGATCGTCACCGAAGGCGTGTCCGACGACAATCCCGACACGCGCGAACTCGTCGCGCTCGGGGAGCGGCTCGGCCAGCTGCGGCAGCAGATCGCGGTCGGCATCGAGGGCATCCACCGGCGCGGCTGCCTCGTGAAGGACGTCGAGAAGGGCCTCGTGGACTTCTACGGGCTCTCGGGCGACCGGCTGATCTTCCTGTGCTGGCAGATGGACGAGGCCGAAGTCGGGCACTGGCATCCGCTCGCGGGCGGGTTCGCCGCGCGCCGCCCGCTCGGCAGCGACTCCGAATAGCGCCCGAGTCCGCGCGACCATGACCGTCGCCTCCGCTGCATCGCCCTCGGCCGCGCGTCCGTTCTCGGACTATGCGGCGCTGTCCGCGAGCGAGCTGCGCGCGCGCACGCTCGATGCGAAGCGCCGGCTCGGATCGAACGCGGTCGTGCTCGGCCACCACTACCAGCGCGAGAGCGTGATCGAGTTCGCGGACTTCCGCGGCGATTCTTTCAAGCTGTCGCAGTTCGCCGCCGCGCAGGCCGAGGCGCGCTTCATCGTGTTCTGCGGCGTGCACTTCATGGCCGAGTCCGCGGACGTGCTGCGACAGCCGCACCAGACCGTCGTGCTCCCGGACGTGAAGGCGGGCTGCTCGATGGCGGACATGGCGACGCTCGAGGACGTCGAGACCGCGTGGGACGCGCTGACGGCGGCGCACGGCGACACGATTGTGCCCGTCACGTACATGAACTCGACCGCGGCGCTCAAGGCGTTCTGCGGCGAGCACGGCGGCGTCGTGTGCACGTCCTCGAACGCGGCGAGCGTGCTGCGCTGGGCGTGGGAGCGGAAGTCGCGCGTGTTCTTCTTCCCGGACCAGCACCTCGGCCGCAACACGGCGCACGCGATGGGCGTGCCGTTCGGCGAGATGGCGGAGTGGGACTGGCGCGCGCTCGATCCGAAGCGCGTCAACGCGCGCGCGTACGACCCCGCGATGCGCATCCTGTTGTGGCGCGGGTTCTGTTCCGTGCACACGAAGTTCACGAAGGCGATGATCGACGAGGCGCGCGCGGCCGACCCGGCCGTGCGCGTGCTCGTCCATCCCGAGTGCCCGCACGAAGTGGTCGCGAACGCCGACCTCGCGGGCTCGACGGAGTTCATCATCGAGCAGGTGCGGAAGGCGCCCGCGGGCACGCACTGGGCGATCGGCACCGAGATCAACCTCGTCCACCGGCTCGCGCTCGAGCATCCGGAGCAGCACGTCCACTCGCTGCAGAAGAACGTGTGCCCGTGCGCGACGATGAACCGCATCGACCCCGCGCACCTCGCCTGGACGATGGAGAACCTCGCGGACGGGCACGTCGTGAACCCGGTGCGGGTGAGCGACGACGTGCGGCACTGGGCGCGCGTCGCGCTCGACCGCATGCTGTCGCTCAAGGGCACGGGCGAGATCTCGCGCGACGCGATGGCGAAGGACTGACGTGGCGAACGACGAGCTTCCGATCCTGGACGAAGGCGCGGGCCACGGCGGCTGCGGCGGCGGCGGACCGTGGAACGACGCCGCGTCGGGCGACGCGCCGGCCGAGGCGGCGGGCATCACGGTGCTCGGCGCGCCGCGCCCCGCGGTGCCGCAGCGCCTGCCGGTCACGCCGCGCCACGGCGGCTGCGCCTCCGGCGCGGGCGTCGGCACGGCGCTCAACGAGGCCGGCGGCTTCCGCCGCCTGCCCGAGTGGCTCAAGGTGAAGCTGCCGGGCCACGGCGAGTACGCGGGCACGAAGTCGCTGCTGCGGGACAAGCGCCTCGTCACGGTTTGCGAGGAGGCGCGCTGTCCGAACCTCGGCCACTGCTGGGAGCGCGGCACCGCGACGATCATGATCCTCGGCGAACTGTGCACGCGCCGCTGCGGGTTCTGCGCCGTCGCGCCCGGACGCCCGAACGGCTACGTGGACTGGGACGAGCCGCGCCGCGTGGGCGAGACGGTCGCCGCGATGGGGCTCAAGCACACCGTCATCACGAGCGTGTGCCGCGACGACCTCTCGGACGGCGGCAGCACGATCTTCGCGCGCACGATCGAGGAGATCCGCAAGCGTTCGGCGACCGTGATCGAAGTGCTCATCCCGGATTTCCGCGGCAGCGCGACGGACCTGCAGCGCGTGATCGACGCCGGTCCCGAGGTGATCAACCACAACATCGAGACCGTCGAGCGGTTGCACTCGCTCGTGCGTCCGAGCGCGCGCTACGAGCGCTCGCTCGAAGTGCTGCAGAGAGTCGCGGCGAGCCGCACGACCATCAAGGCGAAGAGCGGCCTCATGGTGGGGCTCGGCGAGACGCGCGAGGAGCTGTCGCAGACGTTCCGCGACCTCGCCGCGCACCGCTGCCACCTGCTCACGATCGGCCAGTACCTGCGGCCGAGCCCGAACCACCTGCCGGTGATCGAGTACGTGCACCCCGACGTGTTCGCGGCGCTCGGCGACGAGGCGAAGGCCGCCGGGATCGAGAACGTCGCAAGCGGCCCGCTCGTGCGCTCGAGCTTCCACGCCGACGTGCTCGCGGGCACGGTGCGCGAGGGCGAGAGCAGCAAAGCGCGCTGACCCGCGCCGGGCGCGGCCGCACGGCCCGTCCGCGCCGCGCCCTCAGGTTCGCACGCCGTCGCGCCGACAACAGGCGGGATCGCGCCGTGCCCTCGCGAGCGAAACGGTCTCGACGAGGTGGACCGTGCGGCGCGCGCGGACCGGAATGGTCCGGAGGTCTTCATGCTGTTCGCACTCGTCGTGCTCGCGTTCGCCGGCGTCATGATCGCCGCGATGTGGTCGCTGTTCGAGAAGGCCGGGGAAGCCGGCTGGAAGGCGATCGTTCCGATCTACAGCGCGTTCGTGCTCGCCCGGCTGTGCGAGCGCCCGTGGTGGTGGGTCGTGGCGATGTGCGTGCCGGTCGTGGGCCTCATTCCCGCGACGATCTTGTGCTGGGACCTCGCGCGCGTGTTCGGCAAATCCGGCGGGTGGGGGCTCGGCATCGCGCTCCTGCCGTTCGTGTTCCTGCCGATGCTCGCATTCGGCGACGCGCGCTATCAGGGCGACGGTGGGCCCGCGATGAAACGCGCGGCCTGACCGCAACCGCGACCCGACACCGAACGCCGCGCCGGAGCGATCCGGTGCGGCGTTCGCTCTTCCATCGGCGCGCCTGACGCAATTGCAGTGCGAATGCCATGCCGTCAGTCGACGACGTGGAGTTGCTCGACACTGATCGCCGTGCGCGCCGCCGCGGCCGCGCGAGCGCAATTCGATTCCGGCGCGCCGTATTTGCGCGCATGTTGGGCGCACCTCTGCAGACGAAAGCTCTGCGCTCGAACGCACTCCCCCGCGCGCGCGGAGTCGTCGCAGCGGCCGGATCGAAAGGAGTTCCCCCCTCATGAACCTCACCCGCAACTCCTCGACGCTCTCTCTCGTCCGCGCGAGCCTGGCGCGCGTCGCGCTCGCGATGCTCGCCTGCGCGTCGCTCACCAGCACCGCGCGCGCGCAACTCGGCTTCACCGAGCTGGCGCTCACCGGCGATCCCTTCGCGACCGATCTCAATTCCGATCTCTGGATCGCGAGCGCGGCACCCGCCGACGTGGACGGCGACGGCGATCTCGACCTGCTCGTCGCCGGGTACTTCGTCGACTACGTCGGCGCGCTCGTCGAGGACCGGCTTACGCTCTACCGCAACGACGGGCCGGCCGGACCGAACGCCTGGACGCTGACGGCGATCCCCGTGGACGCGTCGGGTCTGTTCCTGAGCGCCGGCGACATCGCGTGGGGCGACTACGACGGCGACGGCGATCCCGATGCGGTGGTTGCGAGTCGCTTCGCGACGACACTGTTCCGCAACGACGCGGGAACGCTGGTGCGCACGACGACGGTGCTGCCGGGCTACGAGGAGAGTCCCGACTTCCTGACGATGGACCAGCGCAGCCTCACGTGGGCGGACGTGGACAACGACGGCGACCTCGATCTCCTGTTGCCGTGCGTGTTCGAGAACTTCTCGTGGCAGCCCACCGCGCTGCTGAGGAACGACGGGCCCGGCGCGGGTGGCGACTGGACGTTCACGAATGCGGGCCAGGAACTGCCGCAGGCGCTCAACGCCCAGACCGCCTGGGCCGACATGGACGCCGACGGCGATCTGGACCTGATGTTCGGTGAGATGGGACAGAACTCGACGCCGTTCCTCGACCTGTGGCGGAACGACGCCGGGACGTTCGTGCGCGCGGACTCCGGGCTCGCGCAGATCGTGCACGGAACGGCGGACTGGGCGGACGCGGACGGCGACGGCGATATCGACGTCGTGGTGGGCGGCAACCTGCTGCGTCCGGACGAGACGGGCGAGACGGTCGTGCGCGTGCTCTACCGGCACCCCGGCGGCTGGACGCCCGTGGACGTGGTTCACGAGTTCCAGAGCGCGGCGGAGCCGTGGCTCGACTTCGAATGCGTGACGTGGGCGGACTACGACTCGGACGGCGACGTGGACCTGCTCATCACCGGCCAGCTGCTCGGCAACGGCGAGATCGTCGGCGGCGCCGAGGTCTACGTGAACTCGGGGGGCGCGTTCACGCTCGCGGGCGCTCCGCTGCCCGGGCCGAACTTCGGGAACACCGGTGGGGCGTTCACGTGGTTCGATCTCGACGGCGACGGCGATCTCGACTACTTCGTCGCGGGCGGCTACTACGTTCCGGGCGGCAACGGACTGATCGAGGGCCGGGGCCAGCTGTTCCGCAACGACGCGACGAATTCGAACGCCGCGCCGTCCGCTCCGTTCGCTCTGGCCGCGGCTCCCACGGGCAACGACGTCACGCTGTCGTGGGGCGCGGCGAGCGACGACGACACGCCCGGGCCGTCGCTCACCTACGAGCTGGCCGTGCATCCCGTGGGCGGCGTCGAGGCGGCCACCGGTGTCGTGAGCGCGCCGAAGCTGCTGCCCGAGCATGGCAACGTCAGCCGCAACACGTCGTGGACGGTGCACGGCCTCGGCGCGGGGGACTACGAGTGGAGCGTGCGCGCGCTGGACAACGCATTCGAAGGCGGTCCCGCCGCGACCGGCACGTTCACGATCGCAGGCACGACCGACGTCGCCGGGAGTTCCGCGCCGGCGTTCGGCTTCGCCGCGCCCCACCCGAATCCGTTCTCGGGCTCCTCGCGGCTCTCGCTCTCGCTTCCGAACGCGCGCCACGTCACGCTCGCCGTGTACGACGTGCAGGGGCATCGCGTCGCTCGCCTCCACGACGGCCGACTCGATGCGGGCGTTCACGCCTTCGAGCTGGATGCGCGCGGACTCGCGAGCGGTCTCTACTTCGTCCGCGCCACCGCGGGAACGGAGTCGCGGGTGCGGAAACTCACCGTGCTCGACTGACGGTTCGCGGGCGACGGTGAAGCTCGACGGGCCCCGGGCCGCGCGCTCCGGGGCCCCTCGCGCGCGGTCTCAGGGCATTACGACGAACGTCCGGCTCGCGCGCCAGGCGTCCGAACTCGCGCGGAGGAAGTACACGCCCGGGGGCGCCCCGCTCGTTCGCGGAGTCCAGGTGAACTCGTGAATGCCGGGCGCGAGCACGCCGTCGTGAAGCCGCGTGCGCGCGCGTCCCGCGAGATCGTAGACGGCGAAGCGCACGCGTGCGGGCTCCACGAGCGCGAGGCGAACCGTCGGAACCGGTGCAGGGGCGGGCGCGGAGGTGGTGGGACTTCCGGACGCGTGCGACGAGGGCCAGGCGGCGCGCTCGGCGATCGGCAATTGAAAAGTACGACGGCCCGGAGCGTTGTCGCTCCGGGCCGTCGCGACTCGCGCGCTGGTGCGCCGCTACGGAATCACGCGGTTCAGCCAGCTCTGGTACGCGTCGAAGCCGAACGGCCGGCCGAGGAAGCTCTCGACGAGCTTCGCCGCCGGGGCGCTGCCGCCCTTCGCGAGCACCGCGTCGCGGTAGCGCTTCGCCACGACCGGGTTCAGCAGGTCGTTCGCGTCGAACGCGCTGAACATGTCCTTCGCGATCACGAGCGACCACATGTACGTGTAGTACACCGCCGAGTAGCCGTCGAGGTGGCCGAACGAGCACGCGAAGTGCGTGTCGTCCACGAACGGGAACGGCTGATACTTCGCGACGAGCTGCTTCATCATGCCGTTGATGTCCACCTGCGCCGGGTCGCGGTCGTAGATCGAGAGCGACAGGTCCGCGTAGACCATCTGGCGGCGCACCTGCAGTCCCTTCGAGAACTCGCTCGCGCGGATCATCTTCTGCACGAGATCGCCGGGGACCGGGGTGTTCTTGTCGTCGAGCGCGAACGTCTGCAGCACCTTCGGATTCTGCATCCACTCCTCGAGCATCTGCGAGGGCGCTTCGACGAAGTCGTGCTCCGTGCGGATGCCGCTCGTGCCGAGCCAGTGGCGATGGCCCGCGAACAGCGAGTGCAGCAGGTGGCCGAACTCGTGGAAGAACGTGTTCACGTCGTCCATCTCGCACAGGCCCGGATCGCCCGGCGTGCCGCCCGGCAGGTTGCAGACGAGCGCGGCCTCGGGGAGCTGGCGCTCGTCCACACCCGTGCGGATGTCGAACTGTGCGGCGTGGTTGTACTTGTTCGGGCGCGGATGCATGTCGAGGTAGAAGCGGCCGGCGAGCTTGCCGCCGTCCCACAGCTCGTAGCACTCGACCGACGGATGCCACACCGGAGCGTTCGGCACGCGCTTGAACTCGACGCCGAACATCTTCGCGCTGATGTCGAGCACGCCCTGCTTCACGCGGTCGTACGCGAGGTACGGGCGCATCGCCTGCGAGTCGAAGTCGTACTGCGACTTGTTGACCTGCTCCGAGTAGTACATCTGCTCCCAGAAGTTCACGACCGACGCCCCCGCGGCCGCCTTCTGCTTCTGCTCGAGCAGCGTGCGGTAGTCGCGCTCCTGCGCGTCTTTCGAGGCGGCCACGACCTTGTCGATGAACGCGCGCACGGTTCCCGCGCTGCCCGACATCTTGTTCGCGGTGATGTAGTCCGCCCAGTTCGGGTAGCCCGCGAGCTTCGCGAGCTCGTTGCGGCCCTCGAGCATGCGCTTGAGCACGTCCATGTTCTTCGGGAACGCGCGATTCTGGAACTCCATGTACAGGCGCTTCCGCACGTCCTCGCTCTGGCAGTACGTCATCGTCGGGATGTAGTCGGGGTAGTTGATGTCGAGCGTGACCATCCCGTTCGCGTCGGGCTTGTGCCCGTCGATGAAGTCCTGCGGCAGGCCCGCGAGTTCCTCGGGCTTCACCTGGATCGTGCGCACGTTCTCGCGGATGTTGCGGTCGAACTCCTGTCCGATCTTGACGAGCGTGTCGCGCAGCGCGCGAATCTTCGCGCGCGTCGCGTCGTCCTTGTCCACGCCCGCGAGGCGGAAGTCGCGCAGTTCGCGCTCGACGTAGAAGCGCGTCTCGTCGTCGGCGTTCTTCAGGTCGATCGCGGCGAGCGCCTCGTAGACCTTGCGGTTGAGCGAGATCTCGGTCGCGTACGACGACACGTCCTGCGTCACCTTCTCAGCGGTGAGTCGCATCACGGAGTCGGGATGCACGTTCTCGATCAGGCTCGACTGCGCGCCCGCCATGTCGAGCCAGCGGCTCGCCTCGTCGTACGGCATCAGCGTGTTGTCGAGCGTGCGCGGGCCCTTCGCCGCGATCATCTTCGCGATCGCGGCCTTCGCCTTCGCGATGCGGTCGGCGTTGACCTTCTTGAACTGCGCCGCGGTCGGCGAGCCGGTCCAGAACGGCGGATCCACGGCGGCGGGCGCCGCGGCGAGCGGGGCCGCGCACACGGCGAACACGGCGAGCGTGCCGAGCGAACGAGTGAGCCAGCGTCGGAGCGTCACGATTCCTCCAATGAATCGGATCCGCGGAAGGCGCGGATCGCGGGAAGCCGGAAGGCGGGCCGGGGCAAGGGCCGGCGCCCGAGGCGGGATGAGACGACGCGCGAGGTTAGCGAGCGGGGAGCGCACGCTCAACCGTCGCGGCGCGCCCGCCGCCCGTCCGGCGACGAACGTCGGACGGGGGCGGATGAGCGCGTCCCGGGCGCGGCCGAAAACAGTCCGCGGCGGAGGCGCGGCGGCCTCGCCGCGCTCTGCGCCGCCGGCGCCGCGCCGGCGTCAGTCGCGCAGCACGATGCGGCGCAGCCCGGCCTGCTGGCCCTGGACGACGAGGCGCGCGAAGTAGACGCCCGCGCCGACGCGCCGGCCCGAGGCGTCGCGTCCGTCCCAGCCGAGCGACAGGAATCCCGGATCGAACCGCCGGTGCTCGACCTCGGCGACGAGCCGGCCCTGAACGTCGAGCACGCTCAGCCGCACGTCTGCGGCCGCGGGCAGGTCGAACGCGAACCGCACGGCCGCCGCCGTGGGATTGGGGAACGCGGGACCGAACGCGAGCTTCGCGGGGAGCGACGCGGCGGGCACGCCCTCGTCGACCGAAACGACGCGCGAGCCGCCGAAGCACCAGAAGCCGTGGCAGAGCGTGTGGATCGCGCCGGTGCTCACGCCGACGACCGGCTGCCCGACGGTGCCGAGCAGGCGTCGCGTGAGGCTCCCCGTCGGGGTCCCCCCGCAACCGACGACCGAACCGCGGAGCGCGTAGCCGCCGGCGCCGGCGAACGACGGAGCGGGTCGCGCGACGAAGCACGCGAGCGCGGCGGCGAGCACGCTCGCGAGCGCGGGTGAAGCGAATCGAACGGGGCGCACGGCCTAGTCCCTCGCCCCGGCGGCCTGCTGACCACGGCTCGCGGCCATTTCGCGCTCGAGGGCCTCGAGCTTCGCGCGCATCGTGGCGAGTTCGCGCGCGACTCTCGCGTCGTGGAACGCGCGCGCCTCTTCCTGCTCGCTCGCGATCTCCCGCGCCGCGAGCCCCCCGCGCATCGGGCCGCGCAGTTCGTCGCCACCGCCCGTCACGCTCTGTGGCGCGGCGCTGGACACCGTGCCGTAGGCGGTCGGGAAGTACATCAGCGACAGAGCGATGTCGTTGATGGAGAGCACGCCGCTCACCTCCTGTCCGAGCAGGTAGATCGTGTTCGCCCCGGCCGAGACGGGGAAGATGGCGGTGCAGCCCGGCGTCGGGAAGTGGTTCGCGGTCGGGTACGCGGAAGGAACGTCGTACGCGAAGTCCTGGTTGGGGGGCAGACTCGCGGACGAAGTCGAGAGCCCGTACGTGAGCAGGTCCCGGACACCGTTCGTGTGCGACACGTTGAGCTGGAAGCACCCGATCGCGACGACGTAGCCCGCTGCGGGCACGGTGATCGTGCGCGACATCAGCGTCTGGAGCGTGCCGTCGAGCGTCACGATGGCATCGTCCGCCGCGTACGCGACCCCCGGTTCGTTCGACTCTTCGAGGCTCGAGATCGCACCGGAGGGAAGCTCCACCGCGTCGTCTCCGGTCATGCGGGTATCGAAGAACGAGGTGCTCGCCGTGCCCAGGATGCTCACGACCGGGGTCTGGGCACCCGCCGCGTTTCCATCCACGATGAACCCATTGCCCCCCGCCGATGTGCTGAACACGTCGAGGAATCCCCCCGTCCCGTTGACGTCGGCCTGGAGGGCGAGGTGGGTCGAACCGGTGTCTTCGAAGAGGTCCAGGCTGCCGCCGTGCGTTCCCGTGTATCCGCGCAGCACGTTCGCTGCCGATCCGTTGCGGAACAACCTCAGCTCGCCGCTATGCGTCGTGGAGCCCACGTCCAGCCTCCCGAGCGCGCTCAGGGCCGCGCCCGCGCCGAAGTTCTCGAGCGAGAGCAGCGACGATCCGCTGATCAGTGATTGCGAGAAGGGCAGCTTCAGGGACAGCGCGGAAGGCGCCGAGGCAAGCTTGATGCGCGGCACGAGTTCCGCCTCGGCAAGGACCTGCACGCCGAGCCAGTACTGGCGGTCGAAGGCGAGATTGAGCGTGGTGACCTGCCCGAGGATCACGCTGAAGCCGCCCTTCTCGACCGGCACCGCGGCGAGCGCCTCGGTCCAGAGCGGGGCGCCGAGGACCGAAGCGTCGTAGATCCGGAACGTGAGGTCGTAGTTGCCGTCCGGGACGATGTTGCCGACGGCGTCGGTGAGCACGCCCTGATAGCTCATCGTGCTCGGGGCCTGAGCGAGTGCGGGCGCGGCGAGGGCGAGTGCGGCGAGGGCGAAGACGGCGAGTGCGACGGGCCTCATGGCGGATCTCCGGCGAGAGGGCGCGCGGTGGGGGTGTGGAATGGACCGGAGCCGGGGGCTCCGGATTCCCGTGAGACCGCTCGCGGCCCGAAGACGGCACACGGCGTCTCGCCGGCGGTTCCCGAGGACACGCCCCGGGCGGATCTGGCGCGGCGCGGCGCTGCGGCCTCCGCGCGATCGGCGGCGTTCAGCCCTTGCGGGGCGGCCGGCTCGGACGCATCTCGACGCGGCTGTAGAGCGCGCGCGCCGGGGAGCGCAGCAGGTCCAGCACGACCTCCGCGACGTCCTCGGGCCGCAGCGCCCAGTCGGACTTGTCGCGGCCCGGGTCGGGGCGCCGCGCGGGATCGCGGCCGAAGTCGGTCGCCACGCTCCCGGGCATGAGGTACGAGACGCGGATGTTGTCGTAGCGCACGTCCATCATGAGCGCCTCGCTGAAACCGTTGAGTCCGAACTTGCTCGCGTTGTAGGCCGCGCCGTTCACGAACGGGTTCTTCCCGGCGAGCGAGCTGACGTTGAAGATGTACCCGCCGCCCTTCGCCTTCATCTGCGGGATCGCCTCGCGGCAGCAATAGAACACGCCGTTCAGGTTCGTCTCGATCACCGCGCGCCAGTCCTCGGGCGTCAGCTCGGGCGCGGGCGCGAAGACACCGATGCCGGCGTTGTTGACGAGCACGTCGCAGCCGCCGGCGCGCTCGCGGACGGCGCCGAACAGTGCTCGCACCGCGTCGTACGAGCGCACGTCGCACGCGATCCCGATCGCGCGCGCGCCGATCTCCCGCGCCGCGCGCTCGGCATCCGCCGCGGCGCGCGCCGTGAGCACGACCGTCGCGCCCTCCGCGTGCAGCGCTTCCGCCACGCCGCGGCCGATGCCGCGGTTGCCGCCCGTCACGACCGCCGTCCTGCCGTCGAGGAAGCCCATGTCCGTCCTTTCCGCGCGTCCGCGCGCGGCGGACGACGCGCGTTCAGCGTCGTTCGAGAATGCGGCCCGTGCCGCGTCGGAATCCGTCCGGCAGCTCGATCGCGTGGAACGAGCCGGTCGCGACCGCCGGCGACTCGCCCGTGAGCGTCGCGAGCACGCTGCCGAGCAGCGGCTGGTGCCCGACCGCGAGCACGTGCGTCTCCTCCTCGCGCTGCGCCTCGAGCATCGCGAACAGCGCCGCCGGAGTCTGCTCGGGCATCAGTTCGCGGATCGTGTGCACGAGCGCGAGGCCGCCGAGCGGCTGGAGCAGCAGCGACGTGGTCTGGCGCGCGCGCGTGAGCGGGCTCGTGAACACGACCCCCGGCCGCCAGCCGTCGCGCGCGAGCCCCGCGGCCAGCATGCGGACCTGGGCCGCGCCGTCGGCGCTCAGTTCGCGGCCCGCGTCGCCGAGCGGGCTCGTGGCCACGGCCGCGCCGTGCCGGACGAGATCCAGACGAATCGCCATCGCGCGCGCAGCATGACAGGCGGCGCGCTCGGCGGCCAGCGCGCCGTGCGCGCCGGCCGCGCGCCCGGCTCAGCGCGTGATCGTGAGCTTCGCCGTCGCGCGCTCGAAACCGCTCGCGAGCCGCACGAAGTACTGCCCGGGGGCGAGCGAGCGCAGTTCGAACGTCACCTCGCGCGCGCCCGCGGCGAGCCACGCGCGTTCGAGCGGCGCCGCGACCCTGCGGCCCGAGACGTCGAGCAGTTCGAGCGTCGTCGCGCCCGCGCCCGGAAGCGTGAAGCGCACCGTCGCAGCACCCCGCGCCGGGTTCGGCGAGGGGGCCGAGAGCGCGAGGCCGCCGCGCGGCGCGAACGGCGGCGCGACGTCCACGAGCTGCGGGTCCCAGAGCGCCGTCAGGAACGCGCGGCCGACGCCGCCGAAGCCGCTGATGTCGTGTCGGACGTACACGCGGCCGCCGGCGAGGTACACGCCCTTCGTCGAGCCCTCCGAGCCCGGGTCCCACGACGTCACCGCCGCGCTCGTCGCGTCCAGCTCCGCGAAGCCGAGTCGGCTCACGTTCGGCGCGCCGATCAGCGTGTAGCTGCCGGCGGCGTAGACGCGGCCGCCCTTCACGGCGATCTCCCACACGGTGCCGTTCGCGTTCGCGTTCCAGCTCGCGAGCGCGCCCGTCGCCGCGTCCCACGCGGCGATGCGGCCGCGCGCGCCGGCGGCGAGGATCGTGAACGTGCCGCACGCCCAGATGTGGCCGTTCGCGACCTTCACGTCGTACACCGTGCCGTTGCCGCCCGGGTTCCACGCCGTGATCGCGCCGGTCGTGCGGTCGATCGCGCCGAGCCGCGCGCGAGGCTGGCCGGCGAGCAGCGAGAAGTCCCCGCCGACCACGAGTTCGCCGCCGTTCACCGCCATGGCCCGGATGAACGAGCACGTGCCCGGGTACCAGGGCAGCAGCGCGCCCGTCGAACGCCGGAACGCGGCGATGCCGTTGCGCGTCTGGCCGTCGATCTGCGTGAACGACCCGCACACGTACAGCGTGTCGCCCGCGACGACGAGATCCTCGATCCAGCCGCCGTTCACGGCGGGCGTCCACGCGAGCGGCGCGAGCGTGTTCGCGTCGTAGGCCGCGAGCGTGCGCGGCAGGTTCGTCGTCAGGGCGTTGAACTGCCCGCCGACGTACAGCGTGTCGCCCGCGAGCGCGAGGTCGGTCGCGCCACCGAACGGCAGCGGGGGATCGAACGGCAGCGCGGTCCCGGTCTGCGCGTCGAGCGCCGCGAGCGTGCCGTGGCGCACGCCGCCGAGGCTCGTGAACATGCCGCCGACGAGCACGTTCGCGCCGTTCGCGCGCACGAACGTCCCGTGCGAGCTCGGGAACGGATTCCAGGAGCGCAGCGTGCCGGTCGCGGCGTCCCACGCGGCGAGCCCGGGCTGGTCGAGGTAGGGGAACGTCGGACCGAGCAGCGTGAACTGGCCGGCGCCGTAGACGACGCCGTTCTCGACCGAGATCGAGGTCACCTGCGTGCCCGAGGCGACGTCCATCGAGAACGGCAGCACGGCCGCGGTGAGCGTGTCGAACGCCGCGACGTGATCCCTCAGCGTCGTGCCGACGCCCGTGAACTTGCCCGCGGCCCACAGCGCGCCGCCCTCGAGTTCGAGGTCGATGACCTGCCCCATGCTCCCGGGGTACCAGCCGGTCGCCGCGCCCGTCGTCGCGTCCAGCGCCGCGATGCGCACGCGGGGCTGGCCGCCGAGGTTCAGGAAGTCGCCGCCCGCGTAGAGCGTGTTGCCCGCGAGTTCGAGGCACAGCACGGACTGGTCGGCGTTCGCGTTGAACGGCAGGAGTGCGCCGCCCGCGCGGTCCACGGCGGCGAGGTAGGGGCGCGCCGTGACGCCGACCGCGTTGAAGAGCCCGCCGAGGTACACGGCGGCCGGACTCACCGCGAGCGCCGAGACGAGGCTCGAGCAGTTCGGGTTCCAGCTCGTGACCGCGCCGCTCGTGGCGTTGATCGCGCCCGCGCGATTGCGCGTCTGCCCGCCGAGCTGCGTGAAGTTTCCGCCCACGTACAGCACGCCGCCATCGAGCGCGAGGCACAGCACCGCGTTGTTCGTGCCGGGGTTCCACGCGCTCACCGAGCCGTCGGCCGCGACGTGGGCGAGGTTCGCGCGCGGCAGTCCGCCGACGTGATCGAAGACGCCGCCGAGGAACCAGCCGCCCGCGCCGTCGGGCACGGCCGAGTGGAGCTGGCCGCCCGTGTTCCCGTAGACGACGGGGAAGTTGCCGGTGACGGCGCCGCTCGCCGCGTCCACCGTCTGAACATGGCCGGTGAAGGGGCCGAGGTAGTTCATGGTGCCGCCGGCGAGGAACAGGCGGTCACCGTGGCGCACGACCTCGTCGGGCGACGAGACCGAGTGCCAGAGCGACGTCTGAACGGTCACGGCGCGCGCGTTCCCGGCGAGAATGCAGGCTCCGCCCGCGACGAACACGAGGACGGCGAGGCGGACGAGGGACGGGGCGAATCTGCGGGGCATGGCGGGGGACTCCTCCGGTTCGGGTCGGGGCGTACGTCCCGGGAGACACCGAAACGGGGCGAAACGGGACATCGCGCGATCGGGGCGCTCTGCTAGGCTTTTCGCGCTCCGACATGACCGACCCCCACGACATCACACGCATCCTCGCCGCCGCCCGGACCGGGGAGCGCGCCGCGCTGGACCAGGTGTTCGAGCGCGTCTACGGCGAGATCCGGCGTATCGCGAGCGGCCAGATCGCCCGCGCCGGGCGCGGCGCGACGCTCAGCACGACCGCGGTCGTGCACGAGGCCTACCTGAAGCTCGTGCGCAGCCCGGCCATCGCGTGGGAGGACCGCTCGCACTTCTACGCCGTCGCCGCGACGGCGATGCGGCAGATCCTGCTGAACCACGCGCGCGCGCGGCGGGCGAAGAAGCGCGACGGCGGCGTCGCGGTCACGCTCGAAGGCCTCGAACTCGGGCTCGAGGACCGCGCCGAGGAGATGATCGCGCTCGACGCCGCGCTCGTGAGGCTCGCCGGACTCGACGAGCGGCTCGCGCGCGTCGTGGACCTGCGCTTCTTCGCCGGGCTCACCGTGGAGGAGACGGCCGAACTGCTCGGCGTCACCGGCCGCACGGTGAAGCGCGACTGGCGCGCGGCGCGCGCGTTCCTGCAGCGCGAACTGCACCCCGAGGGCGGCGCGTGAGCACGCTCGATCCCGAACGCTGGCGGCGCCTCCGGCCGCTGCTCGACGACGCGCTCGAGCTGCCGGCCGGCGAGCGCGCCGCGGACGCGGCGGGCGCGGGCGAGGACGCCTCGCTGTCGGAATCGGCCGCGGCGATCGCGCGCTCGCTGCTCGCGGACGTGCCGGCGGCGTCCGGACCGATCGATCGCGCGGAGGCGGCGCGCGCGTGGATCGGCCGCGCGCTCGGGCCGTACCGCGTCGTCGGCGTGCTCGGCGAGGGCGGCATGGGCGTCGTGTTCGAGGCCGAGCAGGACGACCCGCGCCGCGCCGTGGCGCTCAAGGTCGTCCGCGGCGGCTCGTTCCTCGACGACGCGCGGCTGCGGCTCTTCCGGCGCGAGATCGAAGCGCTCGCGCGGCTGCAGCACCCGGGCATCGCGAGCATCTTCGGCGCCGGACGCACGGACGACGGCCAGCACTACTTCGCGATGGAACTCGTGCGCGGCGAAGCGCTCGACGACCACCTGCGTCGGCGCACGGCGCCGCGCGAGGCGCGCGGCGAGATCCGCGAACGCGTCGGGCTGTTCCTCGAAGTGTGCGATGCGATCGCGTACGCGCACCGGCGCGGCGTCATCCACCGCGATCTCAAGCCCTCGAACCTGCTCGTGGTTCCCGAGGAGGCGGCGAGCGGCTCGGGCACGCCGCGCGCCCGCGTGAAGGTGCTCGACTTCGGCCTCGCCCGCATCACCGACGGGGACGTCGCGCTCTCGACGCGCCGCACCGAGCTGCGCGCGATCGAGGGCACGCTGCCGTACATGAGCCCGGAGCAGACGCGCGGCGCGCCGGACGCGATCGACACGCGCAGCGACGTCTACTCGCTCGGTGTCGTGCTGTTCGAGATGCTGACGGGCGAGCGGCCGTACGACGTTCAGCGCGGCGGGTTGCCGGAGGGCGTCCGCACGATCTGCGAGACGCCGCCGCGGCGTCCGTCGTCGCTCGTCGCGCCGCTCAAGGGCGACCTCGACACGATCCTGCTCAAGGCGCTCGACAAGGACCCGACCGGGCGCTACGCGAGCGTGGACGCGCTCGCCGACGACCTGCGCCGCTCGCTCGAGGACCTGCCGATCGCGGCGAAGCCGCCGGGCACGATCGAGCAGCTGCGGAAGTTCGCGCGCCGCCACCGCGGCGCGGCCGTGTCCGCGGCCGCGCTCGTCGCGGCGCTCGCGCTCGGCGCCGCCGGAACGACGGTCGGCATGCTGCGGGCGCGTGCGGCCGAGCAGGAGGCCGAGCGCCGCGCGGCCGAGGCCGCCGAGGAGGCGCGCACGGCCGAGAGCGTCTCGAAGTTCCTCGTGGACCTGTTCCAGGTCTCGGATCCCGACTCGGCGCGCGCGCTGAAGCTGACCGCGCGCGATCTGCTCGAACAGGGCGCCGAGAAAATCGAGACGAGCCTCGTGGACGAACCGCGCGTGCGCGCGCGGCTCTACCACACGCTCGGCGCCGTGCACCGCAACCTCGGCTTCTACGCGCGCGCGCGCGACCTGCTCACGAAGGCGGTCGCGCTGCGGAAGGAGACGCTCGGTCCCGACCACCTCGACGTCGCGAGCAGCGAGTACGTGCTCGCGGGCCTGCTGCGCCGCCTCGGCCGCTACGCCGAGGCCGAGAGCCTGTACCGCGCCGCGCTCGACACCCGGCTCGCGAAGCTCGGCCCCGCGCACCGCGACGTCGCCGGCAGCTACGCCGGCCTCGCGAACGTGCTGCTCGAGCGCGGCGACTACGAGCGCGCGCGTCCGATCTACGAGAACGCGCTCGCGACCATGGAGCGCGCGGTCGGCCGCGACGACGCGGCGCTGACGCCGTACCTCTTCAACCTCGCGCTGCTGCTGCGCACGGTCGGCGATCCCGCCGCCGCGCGCCCGCTGCTCGAGCGCTCGATCGCTTTGCTCGAGCGCGACCTCGGACCGCGGCACCCGAGCGTGGGGCAGGACCGGGCCGTGCTGTGCGGCGTGCTGCTCGACTTGGGCGAGGGCGAAGCGGCGCTCGTCCAGGCCGACAGCGCGGTCGCGATCGAGGAGGCGGCGTTCGGGCCCGACCATCCGAGCGTGGCCGAGACGCTCGTGGACCGCGCGGCCGCGGAGCTGGAACTCGGGCACGACGACGACGCTCGCCGCTCGTGCGAGCGCGCGATCGCGATCTTCCACCGCGCGCTCGGCGACGCGCATCCCGCGACCGCGCTCGCGCGCGACCAGTGGGCGACGTCGCTGCGCCGGCTCGGCCGCGCGCGCGAGGCACTGGCGGCGAGCACCGCCGCGCTCGTCGTGATGCGGCGCGAACTCGCGCCGGGGCACCGGGGCATCGCCTCGGCGCTCGAGAACATCGGCGAGCACCACGCGGCGCTCGGCGACACGAGCGCCGCGCGGCGCTTCCTCGGCGAGGCGCTCGCGCTGCGCGAAGGCTCGATGCCGTCCGGGCACCCCGGCCTCGCGCGCCTCAGGGCGCGCCTCGCCGCGCTGCGCTGAGCCGCGGCTGTTGCGGCTCCCGCGGTCGTCCGATACTCTCCCCGGCCACTTCGAGCCGCAGGTACCCACGTCCTTCCGGAGGCCCGCCTTCCCGACCCCGACGCTCGAAAGCCCGTTCCTCGAAGCACTCCGCGAACGCGTCCTGTTCTTCGACGGCGGCATGGGCACGCAGCTCCAGGCCCGCAACCTCGGTCCCGACGACTTCGGCGGCGCGCGCCTCGAAGGCTGCATCGACTGGCTGTCCGTGACGCGGCCCGACGTCGTCGCCGACGTGCATGCCGCATACTTCGACGCTGGCGCCGACGTGGTCGAGACGAACACGTTCCAGGCCTCGCGGATCCGCTACGAGGAGTGGGGCCTCGGCGAGCGCACGCGCGAGAGCAACCGCGCCGCGGCCGCCATCGCGCGCGGCGTCGCCGACCGCTACGCCGCAATGGACGGGCGGCCGCGATTCGTCGCGGGCTCGATGGGACCGTCGGGACTGCTGCCGTCGAGCGAGGATCCGGAGCTCGGACGCCTCGGCATCGAAGGCATCTTCGAGGGCTTCCTGCCGCAGGCGCTCGGCCTCGTCGAAGGCGGCGCCGACGTGCTGATCCTCGAGACCTGCCAGGACATGATCGAGATGCGCGCGCAGATCTTCGCCGCGCGCGCCGCATTCGACGAGCTGGGGCGGCGGCTGCCGATCATTTGCTCGGTGACGCTCGATCCGACGGGTCGCATGCTGCTCGGCACCGACATCCGCGGCGCGCTCGCGACGCTCGAGGCGATGGGCGCGGACGCGGTCGGGCTCAACTGCTCGACCGGTCCCGACCTCATGCGCGATGCCGTGCGCTACCTGTCGCAGAACGCGAGCACGCCGATCCATGTGATCCCGAACGCCGGGCTGCCGATCAACGACGGCGGCCGCGCGGTGTTCCCGATGAAGCCCGCGCCGTTCGCCGAGACGCTCGCCGAATTCGTGCGCGAGTTCGGCGTCAACATGGTCGGCGGCTGCTGCGGCACGACGCCCGATCACATCCGCGCGCTCGTCGCGGCGGTCGGGGCCGGGGCGCGCCCCGGGCCGCGCCCGGGGCGCAGCCAGTGGTTCCTGTCGAGCGGCATGACGGCGACCGCGCTGCGCCAGGAGCCGCGCCCGCTGCTGATCGGCGAGCGGCTCAACACGCAGGGCTCGCGCAAGGTGAAGCGGCTCGCGCTCGAGGACCGCATCGAGGACATGATCGCGATCGCGCGCGAGCAGGTGGACGGCGGCGCGCACACGCTCGACGTGTGCATGGCGCTCACCGAGCGCACCGACGAGCCCGCGCTGCTACGGCGGCTCGTGAAGAAGCTCTCGCTCTCGGTCGAGGCGCCGCTCGTGATCGACTCGACCGAGGCCGCGGCGATCGAGGAGGCGCTCAAGGCCTGCCCGGGCTCGGCGATGGTCAACTCGATCAACCTCGAGAACGGGCGGGAGCGCATCGAGGCCGTGATGCCGCTCGTCGTGAAGTACGGCGCCTCGGTGATCGCGCTCACGATCGACGAGCAGGGCATGGCGAAGACGGCGGCGCGCAAGCTCGAGGTCGCGCGCCGCATCCACCACATCGTGACGCGCGAGTACGGCCTGCCGCCCGAGCGGCTCGTGTTCGACGACCTCACGTTCACGCTCGCGACCGGCGACGACGAGTTCGCGCGTTCGGCGATCGAGACGATCGACGGCATCGCCGCGATCCGGCGCGAGCTGCCGGGCGTGCTCACGAGCCTCGGTGTGTCGAACGTGTCGTTCGGCCTGTCGAAGGAGGCGCGCGCCGTCCTGAACAGCGTGTTCCTCTACCACTGCGTGCAGGCCGGCCTCGACATGGCGATCGTGAATCCGGCCGACATCATTCCGTACGCCGAGATCGCCGAGGAGGACCGGCGGCTCGCGGACGACCTCGTGTTCCACCGCGCGCCGGACGCGCTCGCCCAGTTCATCGCACGCTTCGAGGGCCGGACGTCCGAATCGCGCGAGAAGGCCGACGAGGCCGCCGAGGCGGCGATGTCGGTCGAGCAGCGCCTGCACTTCCAGATCCTGCACCGCAAGCCGGC
>JBGAOA010000107.1:0-8899 GCA_044222065.1 Candidatus Eiseniibacteriota bacterium | reverse complement strand
CAGGAAGCGGCCGGTGTGGGAGCGCTCGCTCGCGGCGACGGCCTCGGGCGGGCCGGACGCGACGACGTGCCCGCCCCGATCGCCGCCGTCGGGCCCGAGGTCCACGACCCAGTCGCAGTTCCGGATCACGTCGAGGTTGTGTTCGACGACGACGACCGTGTCGCCGCGCTGCACGAGTTCGTCGAGCACGTCGAGGAGCCGCTGCACGTCGGCGTAGTGCAGGCCGACGGTCGGCTCGTCGAGCAGGTAGAGCGCCGGACTGCCGCCGCGCTCGGTCAGCTCGCGCGCGACCTTGAGCCGCTGCGCCTCTCCCCCGGACAGCGTGTTCGCCGGCTGGCCGAGCCGCAGGTAGCCGAGTCCGACGCGCCGCAGGATGTGGAGCGCGCGCGTGAAGCGCGGCTCGCGGGCGAAGTGTTCGAACGCCTGATCGGCGGTGAGGTCCAGCGCCTCGCGCACGTTGAGCCCGCGGTAGCGCACTTCGAGCACCTCGGGGCGGAACCGTGCGCCGCCGCACGTGTCGCACGGCACGAGCAGGTCGGCGAGGAAGTACATCTCGACCGTGACCCAGCCGGCGCCTTCGCACGCCTCGCAGCGGCCTCCGGCCGTGTTGAACGAGAATGCGCCGTCCTTGAGTCCGCGCGCGATCGCGGCGGGCTGGCGGGCGAAGATCTCGCGCAACGGCGCGTACGCGCCGAGGTAGGACACGGGGCACGAGCGCGCGGTGCGGCCGATCGGCGACTGGTCCACGAGCACGACGCGCTTCAGGCGCTCGAAGCCGCGAATCGCCTCGTGCGCGCCGACCGGATCGGGCTCGAGCCCCTCGAAGTGCCGCAGCGCCGCGCGGTGCAGCACGTCCTCGACGAGGCTGCTCTTGCCCGATCCCGAGACCCCGGCGACCGCGGTGAGCCGGCCGAGCGGCAGTCGCACGTCCTCGCCGCGCAAGTTGTGCTCGCGGGCGCCGGCGATCTCGAGCCAGCCGGGGATCGGCCCCGAGGCGCGCGTCCGCGCGATGCGCAGTTCGCCACGGAGGTAGCGCGCCGTCGTCGTGCCGAGCGCGTCGAACGCCGCGCCGGCCGGCCCCGAGTAGAGCAGCTGACCGCCGTGCTCGCCTGCGCCGGGACCGAGGTCCACGAAATGGTCGGCGGCGCGCATCACCGCGGGCTCGTGCTCGACGACGACGAGCGTGTTGCCGCGTCCGGCGAGCTCCTCGAGGATCGCGATCAGGCGTTCGGTGTCCCGCGGATGCAGTCCGACCGTCGGCTCGTCGAGCACGTAGAGCGTGTCGGCGAGCTGCGCGCCGAGCGCGTTCGCGAGTTCGATGCGCTGCGCTTCGCCGCCCGAAAGCGTGCGCGTGAGGCGGTCGAGCGTGAGGTAGCCGAGGTCCACGCGCTCGAGGAAGCGCAGCCGGGACTCGAGCTCGTGCAGCACCGGCCCCGCGATCTCGCGCTCGGTCGGACCGAAGTCGAGCTCCGCAACGAACCGGGCGACCTCGGCGACCGTGAGCGCCGAGACCTCGGCGATCGAGCGACCCGCGAGCCGCACGCGCAGTGCCTCGGAGCGCAGGCGCGCGCCCCCGCAGGCGGCGCAGCGCAGCGGCGACTGGTAGCGCTTGACGATGAACCGGTTGCCGGCCTTGTAGGATTTCTCCTGCAGCCGCCGCAGGAACGGCAGTACGCCGCGGAAGCCGTCGCCGCCCTCGAGCAGCAGCGTCCGCGTCGCGGCCGGCAGTCGCGACCAGGCCACGTCGAGCGGGACGCCGCGCTCCTTCGCGAGCTTCTCGAGCCGCGGCCACGCGACCCGCCGCCACGAGCGCGCCCAGGGGTCGAGTGCGCCCTCGCGCAGCGTCTTCGAGGGGTCCGGCACGATCTTGTCCTCGGTGAACGTCAGCACGTTCCCGAAGCCCTTGCACTCGGGACAGACGCCGTAGGGACTGTTGAACGAGAACAGCGACGGCTCGGGCCGGATCGCCGGCGTCCCGCAGTGGCGGCACTGCCAGCGTTCGCTGCGGCGCTCGGGTTCGGCGTCGCCGCGGACGAGTTCGAGCACGCCCTCGCCGCGGCGGAACGCCTGCTCGCACGAGTCGGCGAGCCGCGCGGACTCCGCGGCGTCCCAGCGCAGGCGGTCCACGACGATCCGGACCTGAGTCGTCCGCGCCGGAAGTCGTGGCGCGGGATCGAGCGGAACGACCTCGCGTCCGAGCAGCACCCGGCCGAACCCGGCGGCCACGAGCTGCGCGGCCTGCTCCTCCCAGGACACGCTCGCGCGGCGTTCCACGAGTGCGAGCACGAGCACGAGTTCGCCCGTGGACCAGTCGCGGGATTCCCGGACGATCGAGGCCGGACTGTCGGCGCGAACCTCCCGATCACAGCGGGCGCAGTGCACGACGCCGAGTCGCGCGAACAGCAACCGGAGGTGATCCTGGATCTCGGTCGCGGTGCCCACGGTCGAGCGGGCGCTGCGCGCCGGGGCCACCTGCTGGATCGCGACGGCCGGGGTGAGCCCGTGGATCGCGTCCACGTCGGGGCGCGGCAGGCGCTCGAGGAACTGTCGCGCGTAGCTCGAGACGGATTCGACGTAGCGGCGCTGCCCCTCGGCGTAGAGCGTGTCGAAGGCCAGCGACGATTTGCCCGAGCCCGAGACGCCGCTCACGACGGTCAGTCGGCCGCGAGGCAGTTCGAGGTCGAAGTTCTTCAGGTTGTGCTGGCGCGCGCCGAGGATCCGAATGCTGCCGCGCGGCAGGTCGTCGTTGGCTGACACGGGGGCGTCCGTCGCGGTCCGAGGTGTGAGGCGGGCGCGGAGTCTAGCACGCGCGAGCGAACGGTCGGACGGCGGCGAGGGATCGAGTTCGGTGCGAACGGCCCACTCGTCCGTGAGTGGGCCGTCGCGCGTGCCGGAGGAAGACGGCCTGCCCTAGCGCGATACCCTCCAGTCACGTCACGGCACTCCGGCGGCGTCCCGCGAGACGCGGCGGGAGTGCGCGCGGGCCACTAGCAATCGGGGATTGGCCGGCGTTCGCCAGCCAATCCCCCGAGGACGTGCCAGGTCCGGAATTGCTTACTTCTTCTTCTTCGCGGCCTTCTTCTTCGTGGCCTTCTTCTTCGCAGCCTTCTTCTTCGCCATGTGGGAATCACCTCCTCGATCGTCAACTCGGTGGAGCGAAGTCCCCAAACCTTCGCCCGTACACGGATGGCAGCCGCCTGGATCGCGGCCAGAGCGGCCTTTCGCGTGACTCGGATCGAGTCTCACGAGGCCTCGCTTGTCCCGCAGAGCAGCCGGTGTGCCATCGAGTGCGACCGCGATCGAAATAGTCCGTAACTGATTGCGAATGCGGCGCAGATTTTTTCTCGTACGGGTCTTGATGCCGACGCCGACGTGCCCACGTGTGCGAGTCGATCGCTGCAACTGTCAATTTCGTGGGACGTTGCGATGAAGGCGCAATTCAAGTCGAAGTGAGAACACTAGTTACCGAAGTGTGTCCACTTCCTTGCGGGTGTCAGGAAACTTGACGACCCACTCGCCCTTCCATCTTCAAGCGACGGAGCTTCTCGATCAGCCCCTGTCGCGAGATGCCGAGGATGCGCGCCGCGCGACTCTTGTTTCCGACCGTGAGTCGCAGCACTTCGCCGATGTGATCCGCTTCGATCTGCGCGAGCGTCGGCAGATCGAGCGCATCGGCTGCGCGCTTCGGAGCATTGCCGAGCAGCGTCGAGCTGAAGGCCTCGCCCGAGAGGTGCTCGAGTTCGAGCCGATCGCCCTCCTCGAGCAGCACGACGCGCTCGACGAGATTGCGCAGTTCGCGGACGTTTCCCGGCCAGCGGTTCGCGAGCAACGCCTGCGCGGCCTCGTCCGCGATGTCCGCGAAGTGCTTCTGGAACTTCCTCGAGAACTCGCGCAGGAAGTGCCGCGCGAGCTGGAGCACGTCGTCTCCGCGCGAGCGCAGCGGCGGCAGGTGGATGCTCACGACCTTGAGCCGGAAGTAGAGGTCGCTGCGGAAGCGGCCGGAGCGCACCTCCTCCTCGAGGTCCTTGTTCGTCGCCGCCACGATGCGGATGTCCACACCGATGTCCTGGGCGCCGCCGACGCGCTTGAAGTTGCGATGGTCGATGAACCGCAGGAGCTTGGCCTGCGTGGGCAGCGACATGTCGGCGACTTCGTCGAGGAACAGCGTCCCGCCGTCGCACAGCTCGACGAGGCCCTTTTTCGTCTCGTTCGCGTCCGTGAACGCGCCGCGCTCGTGCCCGAACAGCTCGTTCTCGAGCAGGTGCTCGTGGAACGAAGAGCAGTTCACTTCCATGAGCGGCGCCTGCGCCCGGTCGCCGCGGTAGTGGATCGCGCGCGCGACGAGCTCCTTGCCGGTGCCGCTCTCCCCCGTGATCAGCACCGAGGTCGCCTTCGATCTCACGACCTTCTCGATGAGGCCGCGCACCTCCTGCATCGCGTCGGACTCGCCGATGATCTCTTCGCCCGTGTACTGCCGCCACGCCTGCCGCCGGTAGTGGTCGAGCTCGCTCGCCTGGCGGAAGTGCTGCGCGGCCGACTGCACGGCGAGCACCATGTCCTCGAGCTCGTAGGGCTTGCGCAGGAAGTCGCAGGCCCCGAGCTTCATCGCGTCCACCGCGTTCTGCACGTCGCCGTAGGCGGTGATGACGATCACCTGCAGCAACGCGTCCACCTCGCGGGCCTTGCGCAGCACCGTCAGACCGTCGGTGTCGGGCAGCCGCATGTCGAGGATCATGACCTGCGGCCGGACCTCGCGGACCTTGAGCAGGCCCTCGTCGCCCGTGCTCGCGACCTCGACGACGTAGCCGCGCGCGCGCAGCACCTTCGAGAGCGACTTCCGGATGAGCAGCTCGTCGTCCACGACGAGGACCGAGATCTTCACGGCCTCACTCCTCGGCCTTCGCGGCCGATTCGCTCGGCAGCGGGAACGACGCGCGCATCGTGGCGCCGCCGCTCGGGTTGTTCTTGGCGGTGATCATGCCGCCCATCTCCCGCATGATCTGCAGCGAGATCGAGAGCCCGAGGCCGGTGCCCATCGAACGCGTCGTGAAGAAAGGATCGAAGATCTTCTCCATCAGCTCGCGCGGAATTCCGAGCCCGGTGTCGCGCAACGACACGTCCACGAGCGAGCGGCGCGTGCGGTAGCGCCGCACGCCGGTCGCGACGTACAGCGTCCCGCCCTGCGGCATCGCCTGGATCGCGTTCAGGCACAGGTTCAGGAACACCTGCTGGGCGAGATCCGGGTCGGCTTCGACGAGCGGCAGCTCCTCGGCGAATTCCTTCTCGATCGTCACCTGCGCGTCCGTGGCCTGGATCTCGATCATGTCGAGCGTCTTCTCGAGCACCTGGTGCAGGTCGCAGGGCTGCGGCCGCGAGGCCGGCGGACGGGCGAACATGAGCAGCCCGGTGATGATCTGTTCGATCCGGTCCAGCTCCTTGATGACGTCGTCCAGGTCCTCGCGCCGCGGATCCGTCGGCTTGAACTTGGAGCCGACGAACTGGACCGTCGTGCGGATGCCCGTGAGCGGATTGCGGATCTCGTGCGCGACGTACGCGGACAATTCGCCGAGCGACACGAGCCGGTCGATCTTCTTCTGGAACTCGCCGTCCTCGGTCTCGGAGATCGTCTCGCCGAGCACCACCGATCCGAGCGGCTCGCCCTCCTCGTCGCGAATGGGCAGCGCCTCGGCCTTGAGCGTCAGCTCGCGGTCGTCTGTCGCGAGCCGGAAGTCGCGCGCTTCACGCGTCACGCCCTTGAGCCAGCGCGCGTCGGCGCCCGGGAAGATGCGGGAGCCGGGGCTGCCGAGCAAGGCGCCGGGTTCGACGCCGAGCAATTCCTCAAGGCGCCGGTTGCTGTACGCCACGCGCCGTTCGCGGTCGAGCGCCACGACCACGTGTTCGAGCGCGTCGAGCGCCTGCGCCGGCCAGTGGCCGAGCCGTGACTGCGGCTCCGCCTCGACCGTCCTCGCGACCGTCTCGCTGCGCATGCGCGTTCGTCCTCCCTGGACCCTTTGCGAACGGCCGAGAGATACCACGCACCCTTGCGCGACTCAACGGCGGAGCGCCGGGGAGCGCCTTGTTTCGCACGCCGTTCCGGGCAGCGGCCGAGGGGGCGCGCGAACTCGGGTCAGCGGGATCGCCGGGGCGCTCGGGTTTGTCTGCGGCCGCGAGGCGCTGCTATTCTTCCGCGCTCATTTCTCACTGTCGCACGTACCCGGCGCACCTTCGGAGCCCCGAATGCTCGAATTCCTGCGAGGCGATCGCAAGCACACCAAGGTCATCTGGTGGGTCCTCATCATCGTCACCGTCGTGACGTTCGTCGGCGGCTTCGTCTTCCTCTTCGGCGCAGGACTCGACCGCGGCCAGCAGGCCCGCATGACGGGCGCGATCGGGCTCGTGAATGGCCAGTCCATCACGCGACCGGAGTACCAGATGGCGCTCGACGGCCAGCGCGCGGACTACCGGCAGCGATTCGGCATCGAGCCCACGGACCGCGATCTCAAGATGCTCGAGATCCAGGCGTGGCGCTCGCTGCTGAGCCAGCGGCTGCTCGGCCTCGAAGCGAAGCGGCTGGGGCTCAAGGCCTCCGATCGCGAGGTCGTGCTCTCGCTGCAGACGAATCCGCCCGCCGCGCTCGCGAGCGAGCCCGTCTTCCAGACCGACGGCAAGTTCGACCCGCAGAAGTACGTCGCGGCGTTGCGCGATCCCAAGAACAACTGGGCGCCGTTCGAAGCGATGGTCCGCGAGCAGCTGCCGACGCGGAAGCTGCAGGAGCGACTGCTCTCCTCGATCAAGATCTCGGAACCGGAACTGCGTGAGGCGTTTGCCGACCGATTCGACCGCGTGTCCGCCACGGTGCTGTTCGTGCCGGCGGTGCCGGACACGACCGCGCCGACCGAGGCGGACCTGCAGAAGACCTACGACAAGTTCAAGTCGCGCTTCTCGGCTCCGGCGCGCACGCAGCTCGAGTTCCTCGTCGCCCCGAAGACGATCGGCGACGAAGAGGTGCGCCAGGCGCGCGAGATCGCGATGGGTTACGTGCAGCGCGCTCGCGCCGGCGAGGACTTCGCGCAGCTCGCGAAGGACTACTCCGAAGGCCCCGGCGCCTCGAACGGCGGCGTCGTGGACCGCGCGTTCTCGATGAACGACTTCGGCCCCGAGATCGGGCCGAAGATCGCGATGCTGAACGTCGGCGACCTGACGGAGCCGTTCCGCGACGGCACGCGCTTCATCATCTTCAAGGTGCTCGAGAAGAGCGCCGGCCCGATGGGCCCGTCCTTCAAGGTGGCGCAGATCGTCACGAAGATCCGCCCGAACGACGAGGTGCTGCGGAACCAGTACGAGGAGCTGTCGCGCATCGCGAAGGCGGCGAAGGGCCGCGGGCTCGGCGCCGCGGCGGCGCAGGCGGGCTTCCCCACGGGGAAGACCGAGTACTTCGATTCGAACTCGAACGTGCCGCAGGCGCTGTTCGGCGCGCCCGAGGCGGCCGACTGGGGCCTGAGCGCGAAGCAGGGCGAGGTCAGCCCCGTGTTCGAAGGCGTGGACGAGTTCGTGATCGTGCAGGTCGCCGCGCAGCGCGCCTCGGGCGTCGCTCCGCGCGAGGACATCGCCGCTCCGCTGCGCCAGCTCGCGACCATGGACCGCGCCGTGGACAAGGCGAAGTCGAACGCGGACCAGGTGGCCTCGGCGATCGCGGGCGGACAGCCGCTCGAAGCCGCGGCTCAGATCGTCGGCGCCGCGCCGTATCGCGCGGAGGCGTTCTCGCGCGGTCAGCCCGATCCGCGACTCGGCGCAGCCCCCGAGTTCATCGGCGCGCTCTTCGCCTCGCCCGCCGGGAAGACGATCGGTCCGATCCGCGGCCTCAACGGCTGGTACTTCGGCCGTGTCGAGTCGCGCACGCCGGCCGACACGCTGCTCTACGCCCAGCAAAAGGGCCAGATCACGCGCGAGATCCTGCAGCGCCGCCAGACGGCCTTCTTCAACAGCTACATGGCGTCGCTGCGGACGAAGGCGACCGTGCACGACCTGCGCAGCGCCCCCTGATCGGATTCCGAACGACGAAGGCCCGGCGTCGCGTGGACGCCGGGCCTTCGTCGTTCGAGGCCGGTCACTGGATCGGCTTGTTCTCCGGGGGCTTCGGCGGCGGAGCGTCGTCGCGCTGGATCTCGTCCGAGATCTCGCGCTGCGCCTTGCGGAACTCCTTGAGCGCCTGGCCGAGTCCCCGCGCCATCTTGGGAATCTGGCTCGGGCCGAAGATCAGCAGCACGATCAGCAGGACGATGCCGATCTCGCCACCCTGCAATCCGAACACTCCGCTCCTCCTGTGACTAGGGCTCCAGATGGAGCCGACTGCGGTCGCTTCCGATCACGACCGTCACTTCCGCGAGATCCGAGGACCACGCCTGCAGTACGACCGGCGGTCCGCCGAGGTACCGCGAGACGGCGTTCGCCGCCCCCGGGTCCTCCCGGCGCGCGACGACCATCGTGGCGAAGTAGTCCGTGCGATCGGCATTTCCGACTTCGACCACGTGGAATCCGCCCTCGCGCAGGAACGACGCCACGCGCGAACCGATTCCGCCCTCTCCCGAGCCGTTGAGCACCTGCACGCGAATCACGTGATGGTCGCGCGCGAGCCTCATTCCCGGCGCCGGGCGGAGCCGAGCATAAAGGAAGGACGCCAGCAGCGCCACGACCAGGACCGCGAATACGAGGATGACGACGCGCGTGCCGCTCCGGCCCTTAGCCACGCCGCCCTGCTCCGGCCCGGCGCGCGCGACCGCGCGAGCCGCCGGACGTCGCCGGCGCGAGTTCGCGCAACGCCGTCCGCAGACGCCGCCACGTGTCCCCGAGCGCCTCGGGGAGCACCTTCGTTCCGGCGACGACGGGCATGAAGTTCGTG